>CAJXRF010000082.1 GCA_913058575.1 uncultured Bermanella sp. | reverse complement strand
TGCATGGTCCCTAACAATCTTGGTTATAGCTTGGAGAATTTGGCCAGTTTATAGGTGGGCTATTGTAAAATTAGCCATTTATCAGTGTCCTTAGCTTATCTCTTTAGCACAGATAGGGCCGTATTATGGAGGCGGTGGTCACTGGCCCATGCTTGAGGGTCCTTAGCAGATGCATTGATTGATCATCATATTAGGGCGTGACTGAATGGCAGTGTCAGATGAGCAAAAATAGCATTTCTTATAGTGGTGACAGAGCTTGTGGCCAATATACATATTGCGCACCGGCCCTCACTTTTGTTCATCTAGCAGCCTAATATTCCTTCTGCGTTAGAGAAGCCGTTATGCCTTTTCATATTCGAGCCGCTAAAGCCCATGATGCCCAAGTTGTTGCGCCGTTAATTTATAGCTCGGGGCCCAAGGCCTTTGAGTTTATTTTTTCTAATGGCCAGCCTGGTGCCTGTATTGATTTTTTGCAGGATGCCTTTAAAGGCAAGCAGGGGCTATTTAGTAATCGTCACCACTTTGTTATGGAGAGTGATAATAAGGTAGTAGCGGTGATTGCTAATTTTACCCACGCGTCCATGGCTAACACGCAATGGTCTACGGCCCTTCATATTCTTAAATACATGGGTCTTTTTAAGGGCCTAAGAAGCATGGTACGAGGATTAGTATTTGAGAAAAAATTGGTGAAAGCGCCCTTAAAAGATTGTTTTTATATCGCTCATGTGGGCGTGAGTGGGGAATTCAGAAGTCAGGGCATAGGGGAGCGTATGATTGCCTTTGTGCAAGAGCAAGCGAAAACACAAGGCTTTAAAAAATTGGCGCTGGATGTTTCAGTTATTAATCCTAGGGCACAAAGTTTATATGAGCGTTTGAACTTTAAGGTCATGAAGGAAAACCCAAGTTATCGCCCTGAATTGGATCATCATCGTTACATGGAGGCTTGTTTATAAGTTTGCTGGGCCGACAAAACATGAGAACCCGTTATTAAAAAAGAATAATACTCATTTAATGACCATTAAAGGTAATGGTTAAGTCAGTTTGGATAATGCGAATTGAATGTCATTCACCTACAATAAACTCATGAATGAAAAATCGCATATGATCCAGTCCCTTATGGTTTGCAGCTTACTGATGCTGAGCGGGTTGAGCCACGCTGACAATATGGCAGGCCTTAATCAATCAGCGGACATGGAATCCCTAAAGATCTCTATTTTAGGTTCGCCCCCAGAATCTACGGCCTACAAAATTGCACAAGCCATGGCGGATGACTTATCAAGGCGATTAAAGGTAAACCTTACCGTGGTGAATCTGCCCGGGCAGCGCTCCATTGAATATTTAAAATCTGGAAAAATAGACGGTGATTGGTCTCGGGTAGATGGTTTTAACCAAGTGGTACCAGGCTTAATAAAGGTCTCAGAACCTATGGCTAGCCACCCTTTTTTAGCCTATTCCCTTAAGCGTGACATAAAGATAAATGGCTGGGAAAGTTTAAAGCCGTTTAGAGTCGTGTATTTAAGAGGTTGGAAAATAATCGAACGTGAATTAAAGGACGTTCATGAGCATCTTCATCCTGTGGATGATGCCAGTATTGCCTTAGCCTTGTTAATCGCCAATCGTGCAGATGTGTTTGTTCACGTGCCTTATGTGATTGAACCGATTTTAAAAACCCACGAGTTCAAATATTCAGGTATTCAAGCCTTAAGTCCTCCGCTGGATTACCAGAATGTGCATACCTATTTACTGGAAAAACATCAAGATTTAGCTAATCGCATGGCCATTGCCCTTAAGGAAATGAAAAAGGATGGCTCATACGATGCTTTGGTTTATGGGAAGGGTCGTAGACCCTAAATTTGCACCATACCTTTTCAATTCATACGCTTTTAATAATAACGCTGTATTAACTGGTTTTTGTTCATGACTTGTCTATAGCGAATGTTTAATTCTTACGTCACGCAATTTTCATAATCCTCATTCACACTGCGCCCACATTTTACCTTGCTACTAGGTGCAGTATGAATAAAAAAATTTCTCGCCGTGAATTTCTAGTGTTGTCTGCCAAAGGGGTAGGCGTGGCCATTATCTCTTCTGGTTTAATGGGCTGTGACCTTCTAGAAGGAGATTCAGATATTAACATAAGCTTTAACCATGGAGTGGCCAGTGGCGATCCCACGCAAGACGCAATTATTTTATGGACGCGAATCAGTCCCGAGCAAGACGGTAATATTAAAGTCACTTGGCAAGTGGCCACAGATGAAGCGTTTAGCAATATTACACACAGTGGTGAAACGCTGACCAATCAAGAACGAGATTACACCGTAAAAATTGATGCGGTGAATTTACATAATGACACCCAATATTTCTATCGGTTCATGGCCAATGGTGAAACGTCAGTGGTGGGAAAAACTCAAACTCTAGCCTCCGGCGCGATTGACAGTGTTAATCTGGCGGTCATGTCTTGTGCGAACTTTCCGGCAGGCTTTTTTAATGTCTACGATTTAGCCAGTAATATGGAACACATTGATGTGGTTTTGCATTTAGGGGATTACATTTACGAATATGCCCGAGATGAATACGCCAGTGATCACGCGGCACAATATGATCGTGAAGTGTTGCCGGCAGGGGAGTTATTTACTTTAGCAGATTACCGTACGCGTTATGCTCAATATCGAACCGATCCTAGCTTGCAAAAACTTCACGGTAAGCTGCCTTTTATTACCGTGTGGGATGACCATGAAGTGGCAAACGACACTTATAAAGATGGAGCTGAAAACCACAATGCACAAGAGGGGGATTTTTCTATTCGTAAGATGGCCGCTTTACAAGCGTATTTTGAGTGGCTGCCTATTAGACCCATTGCGCAAGATAATGAAGAGGAAATATATCGCAGTTTTCAATTTGGTAATCTAGTGGATTTGCACATGCTAGACACTCGGGTGTTAGCCCGCGATAAACAACTTGAGTACAGCGATTATATAAATGTCGATACCGGCGCCTTTGATGCCGCCACTTTTGAAGCGGCCATCAGTGACCCAACTCGTACTATGCTAGGCGAAACACAATTGAACTGGTTACAAAATCAATTGGCTAACTCCACAGGTAGTTGGCAGTTGTTAGGGCAGCAGGTGTTAATGGGCAAAATGCAATTACCCGCAGCAGTGGTATTAGGTCAAATGTCCGTGACTGAGTTTTCCGAACTGGGTGCATTAGCTGTTTTGGCGGCGAGAGCCGATGCAGGTGATCCAACACTCAGTGATGCTGAAATTCAATATCTTACCGAAAACCAAAAAAAGCTAACCGCTGAAAAAATAGCCCAGCTACAATTACCTTTTATTCCATATAATTTAGATGCATGGGATGGTTATGCTTATGAGCGTGAAGTAATTCTGCAAACTGCTAAAGCTTATAATAAAAATTTAGTCGTCATTGCAGGGGATACTCATAACGGTTGGAGCAGTGAGTTAGTTGATAGCCAACAACAAACAGTGGGGTTTGAATTTGCCACTTCCTCGGTTACCTCACCTGGGCTTGAATATTATTTAAATATTAGCCCTGAAGAAATGCCCGCTACCGAGCAAGGAATAACCGCTTTAATTGAAAACTTAAAGTATTGCAATCTTCAGGACAGGGGATTTATGCTGATTAAATTTACCCATACTGATGTGACGTCTAACTGGCATTATGTGGACAGTATTGAAAGCCAAGAGTACAGCGAGCTAATCAATCGCGGTGCAATCGCCAAGGTGGATATTGGCCAAAATACGTTAAAATTAAGCTAACGGGGAAATTGGCTATTTTTTGCTGTAAATAGAGGTTTGAAGTAATAAAAAATCGATAATCGCGTCAATACGGAATATGAATATTTTTTAGTATGGTTGTATTTTAGTCAGAGTAAATAAAACCGTAAATTTTTGTAATCCGTACTGGCGTACCCGCTAGAAATAGGGATAATGGCGCACGAAAATTAATAATAATAATGATGCAGTACTCAATATGTCTTCAGCTCGTTTAGAACCTTTTATTGCTTTTGATAATGATGAAAGCAGCGTTCCAGCCATTAAACTTATGATTCCGTTTAAGCGCTTGGGTAAGTCTACCAATGAACACTTTTATGCCATGGACACCAAGGAAGCAAAAGCATTGGCCCAGCAGCTATTGGCTATGGCCAAAGAGCAAGAATTATCATCAGGTATCGCCACTTAGTTTACCTATTACCACCTAACTTAAGCGCTTTGCTTGGAGCATGTTACTTTAAATGTGATGCAAGCAAGGTTAGCGCTACAGATAAATACCCCATGTTATTTCATCATTCAGGTGAAAATTTTAAATACACATTATGTACTGCCTATTTGAACATTTCAGTGGGCGCACCTGTAAGTAAATATACGGCGCTTAGTTTGTGATCTAAAGCCATCATTATTTATGGCTACTTCGCGTAAATCATAAAGTACATCTGTCCTACCTTTTATTTTATTTATATATGTCCATTAGTTTTTGGTGCTTTACTAGGCAGGTCTTTATCTGTCAAAAAAGAATAGGCACTTTAAATGTCTCTTTATGACCAAGTTAGGCCGTGATTTTTTGTAACTCGATGAATTGATTTGTAACTCTATGTAATCCAGATAAAAGAGTATTGATAAAATTTGAGAGGTTTCTGTCCTACCATTATTTTCAGTAAGGCACCTTTTGCCTTATGCTTTGGGCACTTCATGCCAATTGGGTGTTTATTAAAAATCATCAATAAATTAATTTTTTAAACAACTGAACATCTGTAATCACTCCTTCAAGTTATAGACATTAATCAATAGGCTGCTTATTGTGATTTCATTATTTGGAAAAAATATTCTTTAAAATCATCATTGATTTAAATGATATTAAGTCATCAATCTTAAGAATAATGAGGGGAGGCCCTTAATATTTTGTTTTAAAATTTTTAAATACTCCTAATTGAACTATCAAAAATAATGTTGAATTAGCCGTTGAAATGTAAGTTAAGTGTTTGTTTTAAAATTAATAATAAAAAGGAAAAGCAATGCTCGAATCCAATTCAGAACCTTCAAAAAAATATCGGCGTTATGTGCTGTTTTTATTGACCATGGTTTACGCGCTCAATTTTGTAGATCGACAAATTTTAGTGATTTTATCTGAATCCATTAAAGCGGATATGGATCTGTCGGATTCGCAGTTAGGTTTATTAACCGGTTTTGCTTTTGCTATATTTTACGTGAGTGTGGGTATTCCGATTGCGCGATGGGCCGACCGAGGAAACAGACGCAATATCGTTGCTTTAGCGATTACAGTTTGGAGCGGCATGACCGCCTTATCAGGTTTAAGCCAAAATTACTTCCAGTTACTCATGGCTCGTATTGGTGTTGGGGTTGGTGAAGCAGGCGGCAGCCCTCCGGCTCATTCTATTTTATCGGATTATTACCCAGTTAAAGAACGTGGTCGTGCCATGTCTATCTATTCAACCGGTGTTTATATTGGCGTGTTGTTGGGCTTTTTAGTAGGCGGCTGGATTAACCATACTTACGGATGGCGCATGGCATTTTTTGCAGTGGGCATACCTGGTTTCTTAGTGGCATTATTGGTGCGCTATACATTAAAAGAACCTCAGCGTGGAAAAATAGATGGTGTCGAAGAAAAAGAACCTTCTAACTTCCGCGATACACTGAATACTATTTGGCGCTTAAAATCTTTTCGTTGGTTTACATTGGCAGCAGGCTTAACCGCGTTTACCAGTTATGGTATCGGTAACTTCATGCCGTCCTTTATGATTCGTTCTCACGGTTTAGACAGCATGCAAGTGGGTATTGCCTTAGCGGTAGTAGCGGGCTTGGGTGGCGCTATTGGTACATTTTTGGGCGGCATGTTTGCCGATAAGCTAGGCCAGAAAGATATGCGTTGGTATTTGTGGATATCCGCTATTCCAGCCATTTGTGCGGTACCGTTTCTATTGACAGGAATTTTTGTGGCCAACACAACCCTGATGCTGGTGCTGATGTTTTTCTACACCATGTTGGGCGCATTTTACTTAGGCCCTACCATCGCCATTTCTCACACATTGGTGAAGCCGAGTATGCGCGCCATGGCGTCAGCTGTATTATTTTTTATTCTAAATTTAATTGGCTTAGGTTTAGGGCCTTTATGTGTGGGAGTGTTAAGTGATTTATTAGCCAGTAGCATGGGGGCAGATTCGTTGCGCTATGCCATTGCTATTGTGTCATTTATGGGTGTACTTGCGGCCATTTGCTTTGCAATTGCTTCAAAATATTTATTAGAAGACCT
Source organism: uncultured Bermanella sp. (assembly GCA_913058575.1). Lineage (GTDB taxonomy): Bacteria > Pseudomonadota > Gammaproteobacteria > Pseudomonadales > Oceanobacteraceae > Bermanella. Next base: position 19,609 of record CAJXRF010000082.1, on the reverse strand, counting down.
AGCGTCAGGAAAGGAAGATGAACCAGTTACTGAAGGTGACAGTGATATATCATTAGTGACTAGTTAATATCTTTAACATAACAAACAGGGTTAAGTGGCATTAACCCTGTTTGTCTCTTTTACTTCATTTTTTAGCTAAAACCGCTCCATCATTATTATCGTGTTAACCCGCTATACTTATCCTCATATGAGGCCTGCTTTTATTTGAAATTCTAAAAGGCCACCATTCTTATATTTATTGGAAATTAAAGATGTTAAGCATTAAAAAATTTCTGTATGAGGCTGCTTTTAAAAATTCATTGTTTGCGCTATTGATTTGTTGGGCTGCGCCAGTTTTTTCAGAACAATTTAACTTTGTGGATGTAAATGCTCACCCTTTGGGATTTTATGACGAACAGCATGAAGTGAAAGGGGTGGCCATTGATATTTTTAATCAGGTTATGGGGAACCTAGGTCATAGAGTGAACTTTGAGCTATTGCCTGGTAATAGGGTGATATACCTTCTTAAAGAAGGTAAGGCTCACGGTGTGCCATTTATTCGTAAAACGGAAAGTCGCCAGCAATTTCTCGATTACAGCACTGAAATTATTATTTTGGAAAATATTTACATTTATGTCAATAAAGGCAAAAAATTTAGCTTTAACGGTGATTTTGATTTTTTTAAGAATAAAAAAATAGCTGTGGTATTAGGGGATACACATGGAGAAGCGTTTAATAATATTATGGACTCTTTAGATGTTATAGAGACTTCCAGTATTAGCTCTAGTTTTAAAATGCTTGGGAAGAAACGCGTGGACATTGTTTTGAGTACCAGCATTAGAGCATCTAGGGAAATAAAAAACCAAGCTCATCATGAATTTACCAAATTACCCACACCAATGGAAACAGTGCCCTTGTACGTGGCATTTTCAAAAAAACGAAACCTTGGCCACTTAAAAGCACAGTTTGATAAAGAGTTAAGAAAGCTTAAGCAAGCTGGCAAAGTTAAGTCGATCATAGAAAGCTGGCATTAACCCCGTTATTAACAGCTTAAATCGCTCCATACTTCTTTTATAAAACTCTATTTTTTATTAAAGCTGATAGGCAATAATAACAGATACTGCCTGTTGATATTTGGATTCAATAAGTGGGCTATCACTTATGTGGTTATCCAACTGGGTATGATTTAAGTTCACAAGCATCATCCATGAGGCGTCTATTTTTAATTGAGCCTTAACAAAAAACTGATAATTAGTGGCGCTTTGGGTGTGGTAAAAGCTGCGGTTTACGGCTTCGTTAACCTGTGTATTCGATACACCATAGTAATAATTTACATAGTTTTTATTATGCCAATAGATGGCAGGCCCCATACTAAGCTGAAAGCGCTTTTGCCATTGCATGACAGGGTAGGCATAGGATGCGGTGAGGGATACGCCATTAGAGTGGTTGGAAATGTCTGTACTGGCTTCAAAAGCGGCTGAAGCCATATTGAATCCAGCAATGGCCACTATTTCATCTTTAGGTTTGTCATAGCCTGCAAACACCTTGTGAGTATCCAGCTTGGTGAAGGCCAGTGTGTCACTGTCATAACCGTCGTTTCTTACGGTTAAGGCCATATAAGGGTGAAATTGGTTTGACTTAGGAAGGTGATATTTTATGGGGGTTTCTATGCTGAATTGCCAGTTACCTTTTCGAATATCAAAGCCAGGTAGCACCAAGGCTTGGTTGTTAGCGCCTTTCCATGGCAGAGATTTGCTCATGGAGAAAGCACCTAATTTTATATCCCAATTTTCCTGTGGCTGTGAAATAGGCGCTTCTAGGGAGTGGGATTTAATGGCCATTAAGGCAAGGCTGAATACGATAACGCAGGTTACGGGTCTCATGTTGGTGATTCTCCTTAGATAATTGGTAGAGATTATTCCTTTATGAAATGCTAAACAGGTGCCAAATGTCATGCTGTGAATCGTGACATTTGTATCTGTTGGCTAAGGGCTGAAAATGAAAGAATGTAACGATGATGAATAGCGCTATTAGTAACCTTGAAAAACATAAAGGGGATTTTTGGGTCACCATGATTATCTGGTGCCTTGAGATCCCCATTAATCTTTATTTGTGGATAGCCACCGAAGACGCTTTTATTTTGCATGCACCTAGTGCGTCTAATATTGCTCTATGCGTAGGTTTGTATTTAGTTTTTTTACTGGGTTATTTGATGTTTTATCGATATCAATATGTGACACCCAATAAAAATAGGGCATTAATAGGTTTAGGCGTCTTAGCCTTGGCCTGGGGTTCTTTGTCCATGATGTTCTTTTTTAAGATGGTGGCCTTAATGGCAACCATTATTCTTGCTCAATTGGTGAGGGTAGTGGCGTTTAAATGGGCCATATTTGTAGGGCTTTTTATTCCTATTGTGGCTGTTTCTTTGGATATACTGTTAGGCAAGCCCACTGAATATATTCCCATTATTTTATATAGCATCATTAATACTCTGGCTATTCTGTCCAGTTATCGCTTGGTGGCCGAGCTAACCGCTAAAAATGAGTCGCTTCGTTTAGTGCGAGAGCTCACCTCGGCACAAATTTTATTAAGTGCCTCCACCAAGCGAGACGAACGTTTGCGAATCGCCAGAGATTTGCACGATACCTTAGGGCATCAACTAACAGCTTTAAGCTTACAACTTGAAGTGGCCAGTCATGTGGAAGAAAAAGCCAAGCAAGCTCATATTCAGCAAGCCCAAGCCATTAGCCGCTCATTGTTAAGCAGTGTGCGAGAAAGTGTTTCGCAAATACGTCATGAAAAAGATGTGGAGCTTAATGCATTGCTAACAAACCTAGCCAAAGGCATACCTGGGCTGGTGGTGAAAGTGAATAACCAACTAGTGGAAGCCATTACCGATACTCGTAAAGTAGAGGTGATCTATCGGTGCGTTCAGGAAGGGTTAACTAATATATCCAAGCACGCTAGGGCCAAAAATTGTGTGATTAAATTATCTAATGACACCAACAATGTGTTTATTTCCATTAAAGATGACGGTAAAAACAGTGAGAATATTAAAGAAGGAAATGGCCTTATAGGCATGAAGGAACGGGTTAATAGTATTGACGGACAACTTGAGTATTCAGTGTCCCAAAAGGGTTTTGAACTGAATATTCAGCTTCCTCTTAATTAGTGAGTAAATTATTTAATGAGCATTAAGTTATTACTGGTAGATGATCAAAATCTCGTGAAAATGGGATTATGCAGTTTACTGCAATTAAGCGATCATATTGAGGTGGTGGCACAGCTTGATGATGGCGTAGGTGTGTTAGATGCCATAGCACAACATAAGCCAGATATTATGCTTTTGGATATTCGTATGCCCAATATGGATGGCCTTGAAGTTCTGGCTGCTATGTTGGACAAATCGGTTAAGGTGCCCACCTTGATTCTCACCACCTTTGATGAGCATGACTTGGTTTTAAATTGTTTGAAACTGGGGGCAAAGGGCTTTTTGCGTAAAGACGTGAGTTTGGAGGCTTTGGTTGAGGCCATTGATAAAGTCGCCGCAGGAGAGCTCTGGGTTCAGCCGGCCATTACTAATCATGTGCTGGAAAATAAGGTCTTTAGCAGCGCGTCTTCGCCAGAGGTGTTAGAAGCGCTCACTGGCCCCGAGGTTCAAATTCTAAGATTGGTGGCCGCTGGCTATTCAAATAATGAAATTGCCGAGGCCATTCACAAATCAAATGGCACCATCAGAAATCAAATGTCTTTTATTCTGGCTAAATTACAAGCCCGAGATCGTACGCGGGCAGTACTAAAAGCCATTGAGCATGGGCTGATTTAAACTGCGCTATATCTTAGACAATTAATGGCCACCATGTGAATTACTGCTTATAAAACCATCGCTGGCTATTTCGGTTACTTTTGGCATTTTTCTCAAACCCAGAATTACTAAATGTGTGTTCATTCTAATATTTTTAGGCTTGGCTAAATTAGCCTTGCTTGAACTAATGCTGGCGATTATTATCCAACCTTGTTACATCATCATTTTTACCATTGCCAAGAGATATTGAGATACTTATGGAATTACTAGACAAACTTGAAGAAAAAATCCTACTGGCTTTAGAAACCATTGAGCTTCTAAACATGGAAAACGAAGAACTAAAAGAAGAAGTATCCAAGCTTAAAAGTCAAAATGCCGACCTAGGTGAGCAAAAAACAAACTGGGAATCGAAAGTGAATAGTATGCTTAGCCAGTTTGGCAATGAAGTGGCCGAACTGAATAAAATTGCTTAATAAGTTAGCTTAAACAAATTACATAATTAAGCGCTTCATCAATACATGCACCACCAAGGTAGTGCATGTATTTTTTTTACCTCCTGGTTATTTTTCTCCTTTTGTTTTTTTAAGTTTGCCTAGGGCTTCTTTGCCTTTGGTCATTTCCCTTATATAGATTGTCCCCTATTACATTGACTCTTTTACACATATTTTCGTGCGGATTAGCGATGCTGTACCTGCTCATTTTGAAAGCTTTTCGTCTTTAATATCGTGGTTGTTATTTTGACTTTAGTTGTCTTTATGACATCTTATTGTTGGTTGTTATAAAGACACTATACATATAAAAATCCTTATAAATCAATAACTTATGTATTGGCATGGGACTTGTAATACTGATGTAGAGTTTATTGTAATTAAGGCGTCATCATGAACAAGTCCGTTCTCATTTCAATCATTGCCTTGTATGGCGCAGCCACCATGGGTTGTGCCGATGATGTAATGGGGCGAGCCCCCACTCATCATTCCGGTAGCGTTCTAGGACTTGGTTTGGATTTTAAAAAAATGTGGCTCGCAAGGCTTTTAGACAAATCTCTTAATCAATAATTGTCACTTTATCGTTTTTTAACCAATACATTATGTGGAGTAAAACCATGATTACAGCGCAACAAAAACAGGTCATCGACGCGACATTACCCTTGGTAGAAGCCAATGCTGTTAACATTACAAGCTGCTTTTACCCTTTGATGTTTGAAAGGTACCCACAGGTTCTAGAATTTTTTAATCAAACCAACCAGCAAAAGGGTACGCAACGCCAAGCCTTAGCGAACGCGGTGGTGGCTTATGCTAAGCACTTGGATGATTTAGGGGGAATTTCTGACACCGTGCGTTTAATTACTCAGAAACATTGCTCGTTAGGTATTTTACCCGAGCACTATCCTATTGTGGGTGAATGTTTATTGGCCGCCATCGCAGAAGTGTTATCAGATGTCATAAGCGATGACATATTAGCAGCATGGGGGGCGGCGTATGGCCAATTGGCTGAAATTTTAATTGGGGTAGAAGAAGAGGTTTACCAAAGCAATCAATTAAGGTCGGGGGGCTGGAAAGGCGCCAAAGGATTTAAGGTGATTGAAAAACGCCCAGAAAGTGATGAAATCACCACTTTTGTGCTTAAGCCCATAGATCAAAATGGCCCTATAGATTATACCCCCGGTCAATACATTACCTTGGTGCAATCTTTAAATGACCAGGTGCTGCGTCGTAATTACAGTTTGTCAGACGCGCCAGGTAAAGAGACGTTACAGATAAGTGTCAAGCGTGAAGAGGGGGGGTTGTTGTCTAACTTTCTTCATAACGAGGTAAATGTAGGAAGTGGATTAATGATCACTGCCCCTTGTGGGGATTTTACCTTACATCAAAGTGCTAAACCCTTAGTGTTACTCACCGCAGGAGTGGGCATTACACCTGCCCTTAGCATGCTGAATGCTGCATTAGACGATCATTACATTGAAGGAAGAGACATTCACTTTATACATTGTGCTCGTAATAGCAGCAGTCATGGCTTTGCTAAACAGGTAATACAAGCCAGCTTGGCTCACCAACAGGTCAGTCACACATTTATTTACAGCCATCCAAGTAAGGATGATTTAGATGGCTTAACGGGTCACGCAGATGATTTTGGTTTTTTAACGGCAAGGCACTTTGAAAAGCACTTAAAGCAAATGGTAGATGTGGAGTTATATGTGCTGGGGCCTAAACCCTTCATGCAAAATGCCCTGCAGTTAGCGGCCGATTACGGCATACCAGAGAACCAAACGCATTTTGAATTTTTTGGGCCTTTGGAAGCGCTAAACATTGAAAGAAAAATAACCGAAGCCGCCTAAGAAAATACAAACAGGGCCATATTGTGAAGGTGAACGGTATGGCTCTAGTGTTTATAAAAGAACGCTGCAATAAGAAAGCGCAATGGCTGGGCGTTGATGAATGCTTAAGTTTGTTAAAGGCAGCTGAGCTATAATGTGAATTCATTTTCTTTTTCACAGTTAGGAGTGTTGATTGAGTTCTCCCTTGTACCAAATATTGGCCGACATTTTAGGGGACTTATCTAAGCATATGTCCAGTGGAGAGCGTTACGCTCGTCTTATGGAAGCGTGGTTAAGATTAGTGCCCAGTGATGCTTGTGCGTTGTTACAGTTGCAAGATGATCATCTTGTTCCCAGAGCCGTAGATGGTTTTGGCAGTGACATGCTGGGTCGCCATTTTGCCGTGGCGGAACACCCTCGTCTTGCTAAAATTTTACACAACCGCCAATACGTGCGCTTTGATTTAAACAGTGAGTTGCCCGACCCCTATGACGGGTTAATTCCCACCGAAGATGGCCACTTACATGTGCACGACTGCATGGGGGCATCTTTATACATTGATGAAAAGCCTTGGGGGGTTATCACCTTGGATGCGTTAACCCCGGGTACATTTGATCAAGTAGAAGCCCATCTTTTGCATACCTTAGTGCGCATCACCGAGGCGGCAATTAAAACCGCCGGATTAATTGAGCACTTAGAAAGCAAAGCCGAACGGCAATCTCAAGTGGCCAAGGCTGTTTCCAAACATGGCGAGCATTTTAAATTTATTGGTAAAAGCCAAGCTTTTAAAAAGTTAACCACAGAAATTAACACCGTGGCGAAATCGGATTTAACCGTCTTAGTCACAGGTGAAACTGGCGTGGGCAAAGAGTTAGTGGCGCAAAGTTTACATCTTGCCTCTAACCGTCATGAAGCCCCCATGGTTGCGGTTAACTGTGCGGCCTTACCAGAATCCCTCATTGAGAGTGAATTGTTTGGTCATGTGAGTGGTGCTTTTTCTGGTGCCACTAAAAACCGCTCAGGAAAATTTGAATTAGCCGATGGCGGCTCGCTGTTTTTAGATGAAGTGGGTGAGCTGCCGTTATCCGCCCAAGCTAAACTATTGCGTGCCATTCAAAGCGGTGATATTCAGCGGGTAGGATCGGATGCCCAGTTAAAAGTAGATGTGCGCATTATTGCCGCCACCAATCGAGACTTAAGCCAAGAAGTGGCCCAAGGGCGCTTTCGCAGTGATTTATTTCATCGTTTAAGCATTTACCCCATTGCGGTGCCCAGTCTAAGAGAGCGCCAGTCTGACATTGGGCCGTTGGCGGGTTATTTTCTAACGCGTATGCAATCTAAGCTGGGCAATATAAGTTTGGTGTTATCGCTTCCTGCCCAGCACGCTTTAATGGCGTATAGCTGGCCGGGAAATGTGCGAGAGTTAGAACATGTTTTAAGTCGGGCTGCGCTAAAAGCCAATGCTGCAAGGCATCCCAATGAACGCATTGCAGTGCTTGAACCTAAGCACTTGGGGCTGGATGAGAGCTTACCTGAATTGCCCGTGGCATCGGTAACTGCTTTGCAAAACAAAAGAGGGGAGTTTCAAATAGCAGACTTACGAAATACAGTGGATGCTTTTCAAGGGGATTATATTCGACAGGCCTTAGAGCACTTTAACGGTAATAAATCTTTAGCCGCCAAAGCGTTAGGCATAGATAAAAGTAATTTTCATCGGCTTATTAAGCGCTTAAATATTCATTAGAGGCTTACATTTCGGTTTAAAAAAGTTAAATAAAAAGGCAAAGCCTGTGAAGGGATTTTGCCTTTTTTACACGTTTAATGTTTAGTCATGGTTTTCACAGAAAGCGTTAAGGCTGGCTGTCTCGGTCAAACACCAATACCCCATCAATAAAAGTTTGTTGAACCTGAATATCTTTAATGGTTTTAGGGTTATCTAAAGGGTTTTTCTCTAAAATCACCAAGTCCGCCAGCTTACCTTTTTCAATAGAACCAAGAGTGTCTTCTTTAAATATCTGCCAAGCGGCATCAATGGTAGTGGCACGAAGGGCTTGCATAACAGAAATTCCTTGTTCCCCTCCTAATATTTTCCCTGAGCTGGTTAAACGGTTCACGGTACTCCACACCATGAGCATAGGGTCCATGGGCACCACTGGGCTGTCTAGGTGAGTAGTAAAGCGCAGGCCTTTTTCTAGCGCGGTTTGCGTGGGGCTAATGCGTTCGGCACGCTCTTTTCCCAGAAAAATATCTCTGTGCCTGTCACCCCAGTAGTAAGTGTGAGCGCTAAAGAAACTTGGCGTAATGCCCAGCGTTAACATTCGATCCATTTGATCGTCTCTGAGCATTTGAGCATGAATTAAAATGTGCCTTGGGTCTTTTCGAGGGTAGGCTTTTTGCGCGGTTGCCACGGCATTAATGATGTTATCAATGGCGGCATCGCCATTACCATGCATGGCTAATTGGTGACCCTTCTGATGGAACTTGGTAACCGTCTCGCTTAGTGTGGGTGCCTCAATGGATGGATAGCCTTTGTAATCGGCTTTTTTCCCTGGGGCATGGCTGTGATAAGGCTGGGTTAAAAAGCCGGTGAAAATTTGTAGGGAACCATCGGCCACTAACTTGGTGGCGCCCACATAAAATTTATCGTGTTGTAAATCTTGTATTTGGCTGTCGTCTTTAAAAAGCTCATGGGCGTATTTTTCTTCAGGCCAAGCCATGACCCTTAATGGCGTTAAGCCCAAGCGGCTGGCCATAGATAAACCGGCCATGTGCACTTTCAACGCTAAACCGTTTTGCGCCAAGGTCACGCCTTTTTCCAAATACATATGGCTGGCGGTTTGGCTGATTTTTAAAACGGTAGGTAATGAAAAGCGCGTCACTTCAGCACGGGCTGGGGCAAATGCAGTTTCGGTAATTAAACCATTAAGTTGTTGGGTGGTTGGGTCTTTAACGTATTCGCCCCCCACTGGATTTGGGGTATTTTCAGTTATATTAAGGCGTTTAAGGCCTGCACTGTTTACCACGCCCATGTGGGCGCTGATGTGAATTAAAAATACAGGGTGCTCAGGGGCAATTTTATCCAGTTCGGCGCGATTAAAATGTCGGTTTTCAGTGAAAACGGTATCGTCGTAGCCATATCCAATGATCCACTGGCCTTTATCTATTGTTTGGGTCTTTTGTTTGATGGCTTCAAGGGCTTGCTGAATGCTTTTAACATGGCCAATGGGGGGGCTATTTAAATTTAAACCAATGGCAGAAATACCTTGTCCGGGGTAATGGCCGTGGGCATCGATGATGCCGGGTATCATGGTTTGTTGGTGTAAATCGTGAACAAGGGTATCTTGTGTGATCAGTTGTTGTATTTCTTCATTACTTCCCACCGCTTGAATAATATTATTTTTTAATAAAACCGCTTGTTGAATACTACTTTGTGCATCCATGGTAAGAATGTGTCCATTGATAAACGCTTGGCTATCAGGGGCACTGGGGTTGAGGATTTTATATGCGATGCCTAAGCCAATGGCCAGCACTATCACTAACGTCAAAAGGACTTGGCCAATTCTTAATATTATTTTTTTCACAGTACTGCCCATTAGGTTGTTATTTTTATTTATGTGCGGCAAAGGGCGTAATTTGTCTTAGTAGATGCCCTTAACGAATTGCGCACTATATTGGCCTGAATTGAGTCTTTGGCCAAGTACCTTTTAAGAAGTTTATCTTCAGTGATCTAAACTATGAGTGTGCCTTGATATAAGCGGCGTTTAATGGCCTTTAAAATCATGTAAAGCGCGACTAAAAGGCCAAACACAATAACGGATAGGTTTAAGAGCCATTATTATGCTAGAGAAGGTATTAAAGAGAATAAATATCCTATTCATAAGCTTAATGCTTTTAATTGGGTTATTTATTGTGCCCGTCTTATATGTATTTCAAGGCAGTTTAAGCCAATTGGAAGGCGCTATTTATTTACAGGGTTTACAAAAAAACGTCACCATTTTACGAGACGAAAAAGGGGTGCCGACGATAAAAGCCAATACTCGTGAAGACACCGCTTTTGCATTAGGGTTTTTACATGGCCAAGAGCGTTTCTTTCAAATGGATTTATTACGAAGAAACAGCGCTGGAAAATTAAGTGCGCTATTAGGTGAGTCTGCCTTTCAACACGATAAAAAAATTCGTATTCATCAATTTGAAAAGCGTGCCATTAAAGCCTTTAAGAATATGTCGGCTGAGCACCAAGATATTCTGACGCATTACACAAAGGGCGTAAATGAAGGGCAAACTCATTTATCTCAGCCTTCTTTTGAATATTTTTTATTACAAGCTAGCCCAGAACCTTGGCAAACAGAAGACAGCTTGTTGGTACTTTATTCAATGTATATGGATTTACAACCCATATGGGGGCAAAGCGAACGCTCACTTTCGGTGATGAAAGATTTACTGCCTCAAGATTGGTTTGAATTTTTAACCAATAAAGGAGGCTATTGGGATGCCCCCATTGAAGGCTCTGTTTATTCTGAAAACCAAATCATTCCTAGTAAACCATTGCATGAATTTGAAGCTAAAACGAATTTTCATCATGCCAGTATTTATCAAGATCAAATTCATTATGGGTCAAATAATTGGTCGGTGGCAGGTAATTTAACTCATCATGGGTCGGGCATGGTGGCCAATGATATGCACCTAGGTTTAGGGGTGCCTAATATTTGGTATCGGGCCAGTTGGTATCTAAACGATGGCAGACGTATGACGGGGGTGAGTCTACCTGGCACCCCAGCCATGATCGCTGGCAGCAACGAGCACATTGCTTGGGGCTTTACTAATAGTCAGGGGGATTACAGTGACGTAATTGTGCTGAATACCCGCAATAACGATGAGTATTTAACTGCTAAGGGGTGGAATAAATTTACAGTAGAAAGTGAAAAAATTCTCATTAAAAATAAAGGCGTTAAGGCAATAGAGGTTCGTAATACCCAATGGGGCCCTGTTATTGGTAAAAACCATCAAGGCGCTTGGCTGGCACTTCGTTGGGTGGCTTTAGATGTAGACGGGGCCAATATGAATTTACTGAATATGGAAAATGCTCATACCATTCAAGATGCGCTTGCCATTGCACCGTTCACCGGCATACCAGGACAGAACTTAAATGTGGTGGATAAATCTGGAAAAAATGCATGGAGTATTATGGGGCGATTACCCCAGCGATTTGGCTTTGATAATAATTCCTCACTAAAACCAAGCAATTTATTTTCAAGTCAATTACCAAAAGATTGGAGCACAGGGAATATTGGCTGGTTGGGTTATTTGAACGATGAAAACCACCCTAAAGCTATCACGCCAAATAATGGGCGAATATGGACCGCCAATGCTCGCGTAGCATCAGGTACCAATCTTACCAAGGTGGGCGTGAACAATTACGCCTTGGGGGCAAGGCAAAAACAAATCCGCGATCAATTGCAATCAAAGGATTATTTTAACGAACTAGATTTTTTAAATATTCAGCTTGATGACCGAGCGTTATTTCTAAAGCGCTGGCAAATGTTAATGTTGTCTATTTTAAATGAAGCTGGCCCAGAAAAATTATCACCGTCATTAATTAATGTTAAAGAACAGCTTCACAACTGGCAGGGCCGAGCCAGTGAAAGCAGTGTGGGGTATTTACTGGTCAAGCGTTTTCGTGAAAGAGTGATTAATCAAACCATTGGCCATGTTTATGGTTTTCTTGATCGACAGGTTAAGGATTTTTGGCCATCCTCTATTGATAACTTTGTTGAATACCCAGTTTGGATATTTATGCAGGAAAAGCCAACACAGCACCTGCCTGCAGGGTTTTCCTCTTGGCAGGATTTCTCACTTCAAATGATTGTGCAAACCCATCAACAAGTGACAAAAAATGGCGAGCCTTTAAGTGAACAAACTTGGGGGAAGCACAATACTCTTTCCATAAAGCATCCATTAAGCCGAACACTGCCATTTTTATCTTTCATGCTAGATATGCCTGAAAAACCCATGGCCGGCGATACTTATATGCCTAGGGTACAAGATCCCAATACTGGAGCCAGTGAACGTTTTGTGGTGGCGCCAGGTTTTGAATCGCTTGGTTATTTTCATATGCCAGCAGGGCAAAGTGCTCATCCTTTGTCTCCTTATTTTAAAGCAGATCATGAAGATTGGGTGGAGGGACGTGCTGCGCCATTTCTTCCTCTGAGCCCCCGTTGGAGCTTAAAACTCATTCCAAAGTCTATTGAATAAAACCTTGTAAGAGCTCTTTTTGGCATTTTGAGTAATGTAAAAGCTTAGTCTAAGCTTTTTAATGGAACCGTTATAAAAGGCTTGCTTGGTCAAATCGGTAAAGTTTTTCATTTTCACAAGAGAGAGAGCATGAAAGTTGCGAATAAGGTGGCGGTGGTTTCTTCTTCAGTGCTAATTGTTGCCATAACTCTGTTATCTTTATTTCAGTACTTCTCCATAAAATCCTCATTGTTAAGACAAACTCAAAGCAGTATTTCAGAATCGAGCAATGCATTATCGAATCAAATTTCCAATTGGTTAAACGGCAAGTTAATTCTAATTGATTATATTTCTCAAGCTATCGACGCTGAATTTGATGCAGAGGCCATAGAGCCTTTTTTTAAACAGGCCGTATTAAAAGACGAATTTTTACTGATGTTTGGGGGCCTTGAAACAGACGGGTTGGCCATTACCAATGATTCAGATTGGGCTGTGGATGGTTGGGATGCTAGAAAGCGCCCTTGGTATCCATTGGCTAGGGGGTCTTCTCGTGCCGTGTTAACTGAACCTTATGCTGATTCTTCATCCGGTGAAATACTTATTTCGGCAGTGGCCAAGTTAACTAATAGCGGCCAGTTCATGGGAGCATTTGGTGGTGACTTAAGTTTAAAAATCGTATCGGATGCGGTGAATACTTTAAATTTTCATGGGGCAGGCTACGCATTTTTATTAACCCAGAGCGGTAAGATAATTTCTCACCCCAACAGTGAATTAAATGGCAAGCAGATCAATGAGCTGTTCCAAGAGCAATCCCCTCAATTAGTTAGTGAACTGCAAACTATTAAACTTGCGGGCAAATCCCACATGGTGTATTTCACCAATTTAAAAAACTTAAAGGGCATGGATTGGGTAATTGGGGTGGTTTTAGATGAAAGCATTGTGATGGCAGAGGCCAATGAAATTGGCTTAACAGCGCTCATAGGAGTGATATTAAGTGCCATTATCAGTACTTTTGTTTTGTACTATGTGATGGGGCTTATTTTAGCACCGCTTCGTAATTTGTATGCCTCGCTCACTGATATAAACAGTGGTGAAGGAGACTTGACCAAAAGACTGCCTGTATTGACACAAGATGAGTTTGGTAAAGTATCTGGACAGTTCAATTCTTTTATCGACCATTTACAGCACCTTATTAAAGATGTGCAAGGGTTGTCATCTACCATTAATGAAAATACCAATTTAACGGCCAACACTGCTTCTAGTGCGTCTAACCAACTGGTGACCCAACTTTCAGAAATTGATCAGTTAGCCACAGCCATGCATGAAATGTCTGCCACGGCCCATGACGTGGCCAGTAATGCACAAAAAGCTGCGGATTCAGCCAGCAGTGCCGACAATTGTGCAGAAGAAGGGGCTGGAATCGTGTCTCAAACGTCTGGCTCCATAAGTCAGTTATCAGTGGCCTTAGATGACACGGTATTAACCATTAATGAACTGGCTAATTACAGTAATAATATTGTTTCCATATTAACTGTGATAACAGGCATTGCCGAACAAACAAATTTACTGGCGTTAAATGCGGCCATTGAAGCGGCCAGAGCAGGTGAACAAGGGCGTGGCTTTGCGGTGGTGGCCGATGAAGTTAGAGCGTTGGCTTCAAGGACCCAGGACTCCACTAAAGAAATTCAAAAAATGATTGACCAATTACAGTCTGGGGTGAAAAGAGCCGAAGAGACCATTACTAAGAGTAAATCTGATGCCAGCGAGGCTGCTGAAATCTCCATTAAAGCCGATGAAGCATTGAATGCTATTCGTGAAAATATCAAAGAAATTAATAATATGAATATTCAAATAGCCACGGCAGCGGAACAACAAAGTGCCACCACCGAAGAAATTAATCGTAATACCACAAATATTCGTGATATTACTCAGCAAGTCTCAGAAGGCGCGCAACAGCAAACCAGTCATTGTGAAAAAACAGTGGAGCAAACTTTAAAGCAGGATAAATACTTATCGCAATTTAAGGTGTGATGGTCTTTTAAAATTTAATCACGAGAAAATTAAAAATAGCGGGTTTACAGGGTTTAAACATGCAAGTTAATTTAGTGGGATAATCATTAAAACTTAAACCAAGGTGAGCTCTTGGTTTAAGTTTATTGTGTACTAGGCTAGTACTCTTCTAAATCGTCAGCCAGCCCTATCAGCATTTTGGGTATTTCACCGCTTGGCCATTTCTTGTAAATTTTTTCTAATTCACCCGAAACAGACAAGTCTTCAATGCGCTCATTATAAATATCGATTAACTCGCGAGATAAATCATCCACAGAAAAAGCTAGGTAGACGTCTCTGCCATTTTGCATTTGGTACGTGGCGTAGTCATCACTTGATAATTGCTGTTTTTCAAGTGCTTCATTTATGTCATTAGGATCGCCGATAACAAAGTCGACTTCATTTTGAACAAGTAATCTAACGCCCTTACTGACACTTCGTACTTCATTCAGCTTAAAGCCTTGGTCGCTATTGTGAATTAAATTAAGGCCTTTATTCCAAGCGACATTTTTGCCTTTTAAGCTGTTTACCCCAAGCCATTCGAAGTCCACTTGTTTTTTAGTGAGCACGGCCATGTGTTTAACATTAATAGGGTAGGTGGGAAAGATGACACTTTCCTTGCTGTCTAGAGTTTCTCCTACGATGGCGCTGTAAGTGCGGTATTTGCTCACCATTTTCATGGCCCTTTTCCAAGGTGCCTGACTAATTTTTACTTTTATGCCCAAAGGCTCATAAACGTTTCGAATGATATCCCAATATAATCCACTGCCATCTTGGTTGGTGTAATCCTTCCAAACGGGTGCCACCACACTGATGGATTTTATGTGCTCTCGTTTAAATTGAACGTCCCCATGACAGGCAACACTCAACAGACTAAAAAGGGTCAATGTATTTATTATTCTAAACAGCGACATAGATCTCCCGGTTATTAGACAATTTGGAACTTAGTACATTACACTAAGTCACAATGTGGTTGTGGGTAAAATGTGCCAATTAAAGTCGGATTAACTGCCAAATTGAAAATAATCCCTTCATGAATGCCATTATTAACATAAAAAAGGCGACCAAAGGTCGCCTTAAATGTCTACTGTATGACAATTGTGCATTTTGTTCGGCTTAGGTGTAATCAGCCAGTCTCAGTCAATCAGAGCGTATTCTTGTTTTAAAATTTCGATAATTTCAGCTTTAGGATGATTGCTTAAACGCAGTTTTTGTCCGGTAATCTTTTCTGCAATGCCTATATAGGTCTCGCTCACTTGCTTAAAAACATGGGCGGGTAATACATTGTCGCGGGCCAGCGCTTCACGTTCCTCCATGCGATTTTTATTAAGCAATATATCGGGATCAGGGAAGCTTTTAAGCAGAAGTTGGCGAAAACCTTCTTTGGAGTTTTCCACTACCTTGCCGTCTCTGTAGCTTGGGCCATCCCAGATACGAGAGCTGTCTGGTGTGCCCACTTCATCCATGTAAATTAGCTTTTGTTGGCCTTGGGCATCGTTTACGTAACCAAATTCAAATTTGGTGTCTACAAATACTTGGTCAATGTTCTCAAGGGCCGTACTGATAAGTGAAAAGCCTTCACTGAGCAGCTTTTCATATAAATCGATATCTTGTTTGCTTTGCAATTGGAACGCGGCGTAATTGTCGCGTATGTCTTGACGGCTAACATTCACGTCATCTTGCTCGGGTACATTTGGAATACCTTTCAATATACCCTTAGTGGAAGGAGTCATGAGTAACTCGGGTAACTTCTGATCTTTTTTAAGGCCTTCAGGCAATTGAATGCCACAGAAATTACGCTCACCCTTTTCATAAGCTCGCCACATGGAACCTGTGATATAGCCACGACAAATGGCTTCAATCATCACCGGTTTGGCTTTTTGAACGATCCATACAAAAGGATGGGGAATATCCAATATATGGCTGTCGGCTAAACCCTGTTCGCGAAATAGCTTAAACCAATGGTTAGAAATGGCGTTCAGTGCAGCCCCTTTGCCTGGAATACCCTCTAAGCCACCTTCACCGTGCCAGATGCAGTCAAACGCACTGATGCGATCGCTAATTATCATAATGGCCAAAGGTGCGTCGCTGGCCACATCGTAGCCTTTTTCTTGAATAAGACGTTTGCTATCGGCTTCGGTTAGCCAGTAAACAGAGCGTACTTTACCGCTGTGCACGGGTTTGTCGGTGCGAATTGGTAAGTCGTTATTAACCGCTAGTACTGAATTAGCAAGGCTCATGATGCTTTCTCTAGTGTTCAGGATGCCCACTTATAAAGGGGCACAGGAGTTTTAGGGATGCTGAATGGCGCGCATTCTAACAGAGTTTTAAAGCTTCATTTAGATAAAATACCCTAAAATCTATGGGTTAAATGGCAAGGTTAAAGCTGTCTGGTTGGTTAGGTTTTTTTACAGGGTGGCGTCAGAGCCTTTGTGATAGGGCTTTAGACATGAAAAATTAGTGGGTTTCTGGCATACTCGGCGCCAAATTTTATCCGTCCTGTCTTTATTTATTAATGGATTTCCCATGAGCATTGAACAAACCCTTAAAAAACGTGCTGGCGATAAGTGCGAATTGTGTAGCGCTACAGATAACTTATCAGGCTTTGAAGTGGCGCCAGCCGATGGCAGCAGTGACCAATATGTTTTGTTATGTGGTCACTGCAAGGGGCAAATTGAGAATCCAGATAGCACTGACGCTAATCATTGGCGTTGTTTGAATGACAGCATGTGGAGCCAAGAGCCAGCGGTACAAGTGATGGCGTATCGTCAACTTAAAGCCTTGAACGCTAAGGGTGAGGGCTGGGCTAATGATTTATTGGATATGCTGTATTTAGAGGAAGCCACTCAAAAGTGGGCGGATGCGGGCATTAAAGATGAAGACGATGAAGAGGAAGTCACCAAAGACTTTAACGGGGCTATTTTACAAGCCGGTGATAATGTCACCTTGGTAAAAGACTTGGTAGTGAAGGGCGCTAACTTTACCGCTAAGCAGGGCACCATGGTACGTGGAATTAGTTTGTCCCAATCCAACGCTAAGCACATTGAAGGCAAGGTAAATGGTTCTCGTATTGTGATCATTGCCGAGTTCACTAAAAAAGCTTAATGATCAATCATCTACTATAGAGTTAATGGTCGCTTACGATAATTTTTAAAAGATTAGGCTGCGCGAAAATTGCCGAAGGGGTCATGCCAATCATGCCCCTGAAGGTATGTGAAAAGTGAGATGAGTCAGTAAAGCCAGCATTTAACGCCGCCTGCGTCAGGCTTTCCCCTTGCCCCATCTTAACAGCCGTGACAAATAACCTATGCCATAAACGATAGCGTCGCATGGGCACGCCTGTTTGCTGTTTAAATAATTGAATTAATCTAGGAACCGAAAGGTTAACCCTGCTGGCGAGATCTTCTACCGACAAATTATCGTCTACGGTTTTCTTAATATACTCAACCACTTTTACAACCCGTTTGTCGATAATGTAATTTTCCTCTTGGCAATTTAGCAATGCATCGGTAAATTCATAAGCCTGCTGAGAATTCATTTTTTCGGTTTGTAATTTTTTAAATGCACTAATGTATTGGCTTTCATTTTCAATTGTGTAGGCTGCATTTCCTTGAGAATATTGCATGCGTTTAGATAATGCATGAAAATCCCCTCCTAAAGCATCTAAACTAATATTGGCCACTATAGCTTGCTTGGTGTCTATGTTTGCAGACATGCCAGCGGGCAGCAGTAAACTGTGGCATGTGACCTCTTGATTCATTTCTTTGGTAATAAAGCTAATTGGGTCCCCCAAAGAGATCACCAAGGTCGCCGCGCCCACCGATAATTGAACTGGTTCAAAGAGAGGGCCAAGATAAATTGTACGCTTATCCCATAAGTAGAGAAGCGAAGGGGAGGTCTCGCCGGTCATGAGTGTCCATGAATAATTATTTTTATTTTTTAATGTTATCCTACTTCAGTTAAGCACGCATTATAAACCCCATTTTCTCTCTAATCAGCAATCGTAGATTGATCACTTAATCATACGCATTTTGCGCCAATTCAGCTTGTTACTTGCCAAATCATCAAATCTTACAAGCAGCATAATTAAAAATAATTATGCTGACGGGCGTTAAATTAAAAATAATAAAAAGGAAAATAAAATGTTAAAGAAAATTGGCTATTCTCTTGTCATGACTTTCATGATAAGCAGTTATGCACAAGCTGGATGGTTTTCTAATCTGTTTTCAAACAACTCAAGTTATGCCGAAACCAAGCACCCAATAATGTTGGTGCCAGGTATTTTTGCATTCGATTCAATCGCTAGCATAGACTATTGGTACCAGATTCCATCAAGCTTGGAAGACGATGGGGCAGAGGTATATGTGGCCAAAATAAATGCTTTTGAAAATTCCGCCATGCGCGGTGAAAGTTTAATTGAGCAAATGGACAATATAGTAGCTGCATCTAATGGAAAAATTACTAAGTTTAATGTCATGGGGCACAGTCAAGGTGGCATGACTTCTCGCTATGTTATGGCCACTCGCCCAGATCTAGTGGCGTCGGTAACGACTATGGCCACACCTCATACAGGTTCTCCTTTAGCCGATATTGTTACTGATGTGGCGCCTCCTTCTAGTGTACAAGGGGTGGTGTTTGAAGTGGTGGCCAATGCCATTGGTAACTTAGTGAACTTATTGTCTGATAATAAAAAAGATGATTCTGATATTTATGCCATGTTAGGTGAATTTAACGCCAGTGGTGCAACCAGTTTTAATAATGATTTTCCAGAGGGATTGCCTTCCACATCATGCGGTGAAGGGGATTCGACAGTAAGGATTGAAAATAATGATATTAAGTTATATTCATGGGGTGGAACTGGTCATTTAACTGGTTTTTTTGATGTGTCAGATGCGTTATTTGCCATTACCGGTCTTGCATTTTACGGTGAAGAGAATGATGGCGTCACGGGAAGATGTGCAAACCACTTTGGTAAAGTATTACGAGATGATTACTTTATGAATCACTTGGATATTAATAACCATATTCTGGGTCTAGTCTCAATTTTTGAAACCAATCCTAAAACAGTGTTTAAAAATCATGCTCACCGATTAAAGAAAGCAGGTCTTTAAATTGTAGAAAAAAGAATGAACACAAATAGCCCTTTTTAAAAAAAAGGGCTGTTTGTGTTCATTGTAAATGTAAATGTAAATGTAAATGTAAATGTAAATGTAAATGTAAATGTAAAT
>CAJXRF010000081.1 GCA_913058575.1 uncultured Bermanella sp. | reverse complement strand
AACTCGGGACCTACTGATTACAAGTCAGTTGCTCTACCAACTGAGCTATGTCGGCACTAATGGCGCGCATATTATGGGAGTATCGAGGTTTCGTCAAGCTCTATTTGAAAATATTTATTAAATCTTTTCAATGGCTTAGAGCTGCCTATAGGCACATATGCGTATAGGCCCTAAAATATGCTGGCTAGGCCTAGTCGGCCTCCACTTCGCGCTGCATTTCATCAATCGTTAGGTGGCGTACATCTTTACCCTTCACTAGGTAAATTACCCCTTCAGCGATATTACGAGCATGATCGCCAATACGCTCTAGAGCACGTAGTGACCAAATGACGTTCATGACGCGCTTAATAGAGCGTGGGTCTTCCATCATGAAGGTGATCATTTCACGCATGGCGCTTTCGTATTCACGGTCGACGTTTTTATCTTCCTGGGCCACTGCAAGGGCAGCATCCACATCTAAGCGGGCAAAGGCGGTTAGAGCTGATTGTGTCATGCGTTGCACGCGCTCACCTATGTGGCGAATTTCCACATAACCTTTTGGCGCGCCGGTTTCCCCTTCATCGCACAATTTAATGGCTTGGCGGGCGATTTTAGCGCTCTCATCCCCAATGCGCTCTAAATCCATTACCGCTTTACTGGCGGTAATAACCAAACGTAAATCGGAAGCAGCTGGTTGGCGACGGGCAATAATGCGCGTGCACTCTTCGTCTATGTCCAATTCCATTTGGTTAATTTTTTTATCATTGGCACGAACACTAATGGCCAAGTCGCTGTCTGCTTCGATCAAAGCTTTGATCGCGTCGCCCACTTGGCGCTCAACTAGGCCACCCATTTCTAATAAATGATTTTTTAGCTGTTCCAACTCAGCGTTGAATTGTTGGCTAATATGGTGGCTGTGTGCGTTTGTTGTTAAATCCATGTTGTACTCCTTAAATAATGTTTAGCTAAATTAAGTGACTTAGCTGACACAGCCCTAGCCGTAACGGCCTGTAATATAATCTTCGGTTTGTTTCTTTTCTGGGTTGGTAAACAGTTGGTCGGTATCGCCAAACTCAACCATATCGCCCATATACATGAACGCGGTGTAATCACTTACCCGTGCCGCCTGCTGCATATTGTGGGTAACAATGGCGATGGTGAATTCATTTTTTAATTCGTGAATCAGCTCTTCAATTTTCAATGTAGAAATGGGGTCCAGTGCCGAAGCCGGTTCGTCTAGCAGTAATACCTCTGGTTTTACCGCTATGGTGCGAGCAATGACCAAACGTTGCTGCTGACCACCAGACATGCCCAATGCACTTTCATGTAAGCGATCTTTCACTTCATTCCACAGTGCAGAGCTTCTTAGTGCCCATTCTACGGTTTCATCTATTTGGCGTTTTTTCTTAATGCCTTGAATGCGTAAACCGTACGCTACATTTTCATAAATACTTTTTGGGAATGGGTTTGGTTTTTGAAATACCATGCCCACACGACGACGCAGCTCGGCCACATCAACGCCCTTGTCATAAATATTTTGGTCATCAAGCAGTATTTCACCATTGATGTTACAGCCGTCTACCAAATCGTTCATACGGTTAAAGCATCGTAGTAAAGTTGACTTACCACAACCTGATGGCCCGATAAACGCAGTCACGCGTTTTTTAGGAATGATCATATCAATGCCATGCAAAGCTTCTTTCTCGCCGTAACTTAACTTTAAATTGTTAACGGAGAAAGCTGGGATTTCAGCATTAATATCTAAATGCTTATTTTCACGGCCCATGGCCGACATGTCTAAGCTATGGCCCTTGGTTTTGCTTTCTTTAACTTGGGCGTCTGTTGCATTCATTGCTTCTGTCATAATAGTTTAATCGCTTGCCATTTTTGGCGTTTAAAAAAGGTGAGACGTCTCAGCCCTTTTCTTAATTTATTTCCCCCATCGGTATGGGGAGTTTTTATGTTCGGTTTAATAAACTTCGTCAGGAACAAACTGTCTTGAGTCCTGTACGTTCACCGCTCCTTGCCCTCCATGGCATCGCGGTATTAGTACGTTCTGCACTTATCGCTCTTCTTCATCCCTGAAGCTGCGATATTAGTACGTTACATTTCTAATGCTTTGTATTTTTCGCGTAAGTGGTTACGGATATAAATGGCCGATAAGTTCAATAATGCAATAACCAATACCAGCAGCAAGGCAGTGGCATAAACCAGTGGGCGTGCTGCTTCTACATTAGGACTTTGGAAACCTACATCATAAATGTGGAAGCCTAAGTGCATGAACTTTTGATCTAGGTGTAAAAATGGGTAGTTACCATTTAATGGTAAAGTTGGCGCTAATTTTACCACACCCACCAGCATCAACGGCGCCACTTCACCGGCTGCACGGGCCACGGCGAGAATCACCCCTGTCATCATAGCAGGGCTGGCCATGGGCAAAATAACACGGCTTAAGGTTTCCCACTTAGTGGCCCCTAAAGCTAAAGAGCCTTCTCGTATCATTCTTGGAATGCGCGCTAAACCTTCTTCGGTTGCCACAATAACAACCGGTAAGGTTAACAAAGCTAGGGTTATAGACGCCCATAATAAACCCGAAGTACCAAAGGTGGGAGCGGGCAGTGATTCAGGGAAAAATAATTCATCTATGGTGCCACCTAAAAAGTACACAAAGAAACCCAAACCAAATACCCCATAAACAATAGATGGCACACCAGCCAAGTTGTTAACGGCAATACGAATCACTTTAGTTATAAAGCCTTGCTTGGCGTATTCACGCAGATATACCGCCGCCACTACGCCTAACGGCGTCACCATAATGGCCATTAAAATGACCATTAACACGGTACCAAAAATGGCAGGAAATACGCCACCTTCGGTGTTGGCTTCGCGAGGGTCATCTCCTAGAAACTCCCCTAGCTTAGAAAAGTAATGAGCCACTTTTTCAAAGAACCCCATGGCATTCGGTTTAAACGCACGCACCACTTCTGATATTTCAATCTCAATGGTTTTCCCACCCATCTCTACCGCGGTAAAGTGATCACGAGCCAAGTCTTGATACAAAACGCTCAGTACTTTTTGATGCTTTTCATATTCTGCATTTAATTCAGCGCGTTCTTTTTCTAACTCAGCTTTTTCAACATCACCCAGCTTGTTGTCTAACTCAAGACCGCGCTCTTTTAAACGTAAGCGTTCAATTTGATGGTTAATGCTGCCTATCTCTGATTTTTGAATATCCATGATCTCATCATGAATCGTCAGCGCACGATTAATAAGTGTTTGAAAATGGCTCCAAGCTTGATCGCTATCTTGGTTCGCATCGGCGACCTGGCTTTTGCCTTCAAATACTTTATCTAGATAGCCATAAAAATTACCCCACTCACGACGCTCAATGGCCACGGCTTTTTCAGGGTAATGTATATCGGTTAAGTGATGCTCCAGTACCCAGCGGAAATCGCCGCCGTATACATCTCGGTTACCTACTTTTAATAATAAGCGCTGTGCTTCTTCGCTGTTATTAGGTGTCTTTAAGCCAATGGCTTCAAGCTGCTCACGGCCCACCATTTCGCTATCGCTAATTTGCCCCATAATAGAGGCCGAACTATTACCCGGCAGAGTGTAGTTAGCTTCTACGATGGCACCGGGCCAAAAGTGCACCAGACCCTTTGCCCCAATAAAGCCGATTAAACCCAAGACCATAATGATACTAATGGCCACGGCGCCGGCATTTAACCAAATAAAGGGGGAGCCGGATTTTA
Organism: uncultured Bermanella sp.; assembly: GCA_913058575.1. Classification (GTDB taxonomy): domain Bacteria; phylum Pseudomonadota; class Gammaproteobacteria; order Pseudomonadales; family Oceanobacteraceae; genus Bermanella. Next base: position 22,349 of record CAJXRF010000081.1, on the reverse strand, counting down.
CCCAATCTTTTAATGTAACTTGCATGAATAAAGTCTCCTACAACTGTCCGTACTTGGTTCTTAAACGCTGACGAACGGTCTCGGCTGCGGTATTAAACACAAAGGTAAATAAGAACAATACAAAACCGGTTAAGAACAAAATACGGTAATGGGAACTGCCCACTTCCGACTCTGGTACTTCCACGGCAATGTTTGCAGCTAAGGTACGCATCCCTTCAAATATATTTACGTCGGTAATAGGGGTATTACCAGTGGCCATTAATACAATCATGGTTTCACCTACTGCACGACCCAAACCAATCATCAGTGCCGAGAAAATACCTGGGCTTGCAGTGGGCAATACCACCTTGATCATGGTTTGCCATGGGGTCGCACCCAATGCTAACGAGCCGTAACTCAGTGATTTTGGCACACTGAATATGGCGTCTTCTGCAATAGAGAAGATAGTGGGTATAACTGCAAAACCCATGGCCAAGCCCACAATAAGTGCATTACGCTGGCTAAAAGACACGCCTAAATCATTGTTTAGCCAATCCACCATGGAACCATTAAAAAAGAAAATTTCTAAGCTGGGACTAATGGAAAGCGCGAACCAACCTGATAATAAAATAACGGGAATTAACACTGGCACATGCCAGCCTTCAGGCAATAGATGCCGTACTTTTGCCGGCATGTTCGCCCAGCTAAAACCAAATACCAGCATACTCACGGGCAGCACCACCAAAATCGCAAAAATACCCAGTAAGTTATTTTCTAAAAAAGGCGCCAGGGCTAAACCCGCTAAGAAGCCTAAAATGACGGTAGGTAATGCTTCCATTAATTCGATGATGGGTTTTACTTTACGGCGCAAGGCAGGTGCCATGAAATAAGCCGTGTAAATAGCACCGGCAATGGCCAAGGGAGCTGCCAGTAACATGGCATAAAATGCCCCTTTTAAAGTACCAAAGGCTAACGGCACCAAGCTGTATTTAGGTTCGAAGTCATTAGATGATGACGAACTTTGCCAAATGTATTCTGGTTTTTCATAACCTTCATACCAAACTTCATCCCACATGGAAGCCCATGAGATTTCAGGGTGTTCGTTGTGTACTTTAAAGTGAAAAATTTCACCTTGTTTACTTTCAATTAATAAATCTTTAGCACGGGGGCTAACACTTAGAAATTCAATGTCACCATCAATCAGTTTTTCATCTAACAAGGTGCGGTGAGCGGTACTATGAAAAATAGCCAATTGGCCATCTTGCCCAGCTACAAAAAACCCTTTGCGTCTTTGCTCGCTCACAATGGTTTGAACTTTATTGTTTTGATTTTGTGTATCGATCGCAAAGCTGCGCGCCATGCTTAAACGCCATTTATCTTCTTGGCGAGCCATAAACCATTGGCTAATTTTCCCTTGGCTATTGCCGATTAAAATGGAGTTTTCACCTAGCAGCATACTCATGCTAGTAATGGTGCCCACTTCATCTAGTGTGATGGTTTGCGTAAGGGATTCATCTTCTAGATTTACCACATGCAATAGTCGCTGATCAGCCAATACAAACATCCAACGCATGGTTTGATCTACTTCTACTTGGTTCACTGTGCCAGCAATACTGGGCAAGTTAATGATCTCTTTTTCTAGTACCACTTCATCGCTTAAAAAATCCACTTCTTTTAAGAAGCGACTAGCCTGTAATTGGCCATTTTCATTCTTAGCCACCACCACCATGGCTTCTTCGCCATCGCGCAGGGTAAGGTCGGTAACGGTTCCACCATTTTCAAATAAGGTAATGCCCTCTTGGCCGTATGGGTAAGCCACTTTTGGGGTGATAAGGCGCTGGTCGTTTGGATACGTCACTTTATAGTTATGCTTAACCATTAAAGCTTGGCCTAGATTATTGGCAAACATCATTAAACGGCTTGCGTCTGTGCTCACATCAAATGCGGTAACGGTGCCTTGCATGGGCAGGGTTTCAGTTTTTAATATATCGCCTGTGCCCACATTAAAAAATGTCATGTCGCCGGATTTTTGAACACGTATTGCCACTTCTGCTTGCTCTTCCATGGCCAGCATAAGAGTTTCACTATTAGAATCTTGAGTTAATGCCGGTACAGAATAGTGACCGAGGCTCTCAACCTTGGCAGGCACGAACATGGGGGCCACTTCATAAAGAAGATAAAAGAAAATCAACAATACCGCACCAATGATGCTTAAACCGCCAACGGCAATGCCGACACTGGCTAATTTATTTTTAGCCGCACGCCCTTTGCGGTGACGACGTAACGCCGGGGTATTGAAATCTAACTCTGGGCTTAAAGGTCTACTCATAGTTCAACTTTAGAATATTTAATCGAGCATCTAACAAAATAAGTCACTATAAAAGCAACTCGCCCCATGGACAAAAGGCAGATGACACTAAGTGCACATCTGCCTGCCCATCCTTGGGATTAAGCACCTATTTAATTTCTAAATACGGTGCCTAAAGCCAGTCTTAAAGACCTAAGCTTTTTAAGGTTTTCGCTACCACTTTACCCGGTAAAGCAATGTAGCCGTCTTTATCTACAATACTTTGGCCCTGCTGAGACAAAATCATTTTAACGAATTCACGCTCGATCGGAAGCAAAGGCTGGTTTGGCTTCTTGTTTACATATACGTATAAGAAGCGAGACAAAGGATAAGTTCCGTTTACAGCATTGGCAGGATTGGCATCAATGAACTTGCCACCTTTTTTAGACAAAGGCACTGCACGAACACTTGACGTTTTGTAACCCATACCAGAGTAACCAATACCATTTAATGAAGCAGAAACGGCCTGCACTACAGATGCTGAACCAGGTTGCTCTTTAACGGTATTTTTGTAATCACCCTTACAAAGGCCTTTTTTCTTAAAGTAACCGTAAGTACCCGATACAGAATTACGACCGTAAAGTTCTACTTTTTTGTTACTCCAAGAACCTGTTAAACCAGCATCGCCCCATTTTTTAATGGACTTAGCAGAACCACATTTACGAGTGGTAGAGAAAATGGCGTCTACCTCTTTAATGCTTAGGCCTTTAATTGGGTTATCTTTATTTACAAATACCGCAAGGGCATCGATGGCCACTGGAATGGCCGTTGGCTTGTAGCCAAATTTGTTTTCAAAAGATTCAATTTCTTTATCCTTCATCTTACGGCTCATGGGGCCAAGATTTGAAGTGCCTTCGGTTAATGCTGGTGGCGCAGTTGAAGAACCGGCCGCTTGAATTTGAATGTTGATGTTAGGGTACTGACGTTTAAATTCTTCAGCCCAAAGGGTCATCATATTGGCTAAGGTATCTGAGCCTACGCTTGATACATTACCTGATACACCAGATGCTTTTTGATACGTTGGAATACTTTTATCAACGCCTGCAAATGCAGGGGCTGCGATTAGGCTGGCTAGCAAGCCAACGGTTGTTGCGATTTTCTTAAACTGCATGCTTATCTCCTACCAATTTCCCGTTTGGGATGTTGTGTTTTTCACGGTAAGCAATATATTTCATAAGTGTGACAGTAATGTTACAGCCACTGTAATATTACAATTTGATGGCGCTAAGCTGTCATTAAGAAGAAAAAGCCTGTCAGACGTAGCCCGCCAAGCCCCTAAAGTACTAGCCTTTGGGCATTTTCGAGTCATAAAGCCTAGTATTTAATACACAGTATTTAGCTGTCTGGCAGATAACTCTCTATAATCCCCACCCAAAGAAATAACAAGATACGACTAACACTCATGCATGCACTGTATTTATTGATATCTAAGTTTATAGAGGGCCTAGGGCGAACCACCCGCTACCTAGGCCTAATACTGGTGATCAACACCGCATTGGTGGTGGCGTTACGCTACATTTTCAATTGGTCGCCTATTGCTTTACAAGAAACCATGACCTATCTGCATACCAGCCTTTTTATGGTGGGCGCCGCCTACACCCTTAAGCACAATGGCCATGTGCGGGTAGATGTGTTTTATCAGCACATGTCTGTGGCCAAAAAGCAGTGGGTGAATATCTTTGGCACCCTGTTTTTGTTATTCCCCACTTGTATCTTTGTGTTTGTCTCTTGCTTGCCTTATGTGGCCAGTAGCTGGGCCATTAATGAACACAGCATCGAAAGCAGCGGCTTACCTTGGTTATTTCTATTGAAAAGCTTGTTATTGGTTCAACCTGTTTTGTTGATGATTCAAGGGGTGGCCGAGATTCTAAAAAGCACACTTATCTTGCAAGGACACCAAGCGTTGATTGAAAACGAGCACAGCCAAGGGGAGGGATTGTAAAATGGAATTTATCCCACTCATTATGTTTTTGGTGGTCTGCGGCGTATTAATGCTGGGCTACCCTGTGGCGTTCACCCTGTCAGGCGTGGCCCTTATGTTTGCTCTTATAGGCACATTCACCGGCCAGTTTGATGGCGCTTTTTTAGAAGCCCTACCCAACCGCTTAAACGGCATATTGGGCAATCAGATTCTTATTGCAGTGCCCTTGTTTGTTTTCATGGGGGTCATGCTTGAGAAATCAAAAATAGCCGAGAACCTACTGAATAGTATGGCGGGCTTATTTGGCTCATTACGCGGTGGTTTGGCGTTGTCGGTTATTATTGTGGGCATGCTGCTGGCAGCCAGCACCGGCATTATTGGAGCCACCGTGGTGACCATGGGATTAATCTCCTTGCCTACCATGCTTAAAAACGGTTACTCCCCTGCTCTTGCCACCGGCACCATTTGCGCCACCGGCACCCTAGGGCAAATTATCCCCCCTTCTATGGCGCTTATTTTATTGGCCGATGTTTTATCCAGCAGCTACCAACAAGCCCAATTAAAGATGGGCATATTTAGCCCAGAGAGTATTTCGGTGGCCGACCTTTTTATGGGGGCATTAATTCCGGGGTTATTATTGGTATTGGCTTATGCATTGTATGTAGCGGTCACAGCTTACCTAAAGCCCGAGCTGGCACCCGCAGTTGATAAAGAAAACAACACCACCCTAAAAGACGCCATGCAGCACATGGTGCCACCGCTTTTATTAATTGTGGCCGTATTAGGAAGTATTCTTGGCGGCATCGCTACCCCTACTGAAGCTGCGGGCATTGGTGCCCTAGGGGCCACATTACTGTCCTGGTTAAACAAAACTCTAAACATGAAGCAGTTAAAAGAGACCTTAGACAGCACACTTAATGTCACCAGTATGGTGTTTTTGATTTTCTTCGGTGCGGCTATTTTCTCGTTGGTATTCCGTGGCTACGGAGGCGATGAGCTAGTAGAAGGGATTTTTCAGGATATGCCGGGCGGCGTAGTAGGAGCCACATTAGTGGTGATGTTAGTAATATTCCTACTGGGTTTCATTTTAGACTTCATTGAAATCACCTTTGTAGTGGTGCCTATTATTGCCCCCGTTTTATTGGCCATGGGCTTAGACCCCATTTGGTTAGGCATTATGATTGCCATTAACCTGCAAACCTCCTTCTTAACGCCGCCCTTTGGTTTTGCATTATTTTATTTACGAGGGGTCGCCCCCAAAAGCATTACCACCATGCAGATTTATAAAGGGGTTATGCCGTTTATTGTTATTCAATTATTGATGCTGGCTTTATTGGCATTCTTCCCAGGTTTAGCCACTTGGTTACCACATTTTATTTACGGATAACGCAGGCAAGCTTAAAAGTCGTTTTGTCCAAGAAGGTGAATAAACATGTTCTTGGATAGTCTCTTTCTTAGATAGCCTCTTTGTTAGATGGTAAAACACACTGTTTAGCTGGTTGAGTTCCGCTTTGAATAAGCGTACAACGGCGCTAACGATATATTAATAATAAGACAGGCAACAACATGAACGATTTTACAGAGGAAGCCCCCCTCCCCAACGGCAAGCTTACGCTGCGCATGATTCCACAAAATGCTGATACCAATATCAGTGGCGACATTAGCGGTGGCTGGGTATTAAGCAAAATGGACATGGCCGCTGAAGAGACTGCCCGCGCCCTTGCGAAAGGCCGAGTGAGCATGGTGGCCTGTGATAACACTTCGTTCTTAAGCCCCATTAAAACCGGCATGGCCCTGTGCTGCTACACCAAAGTCAGTGAAGTGGGATCAAGCTCTATTTACGTTAACGTAGAAGTATGGAGCCAAATGGGCTGTGACGCCGAGCGTCATAAGGTCTGTGATTCTACTTTTGTGTATGTGGCGTTGGATGAGGCGGGAAGGATTCGCAGTGTGCCAAAAGAGTAAGCTCCTTAGGCACGCTAATAAAAAGAAGGTAATACCTTCTTTTTATTAGCTATTCATCAAATTAGTATGAAAAAAAGACCCTTTTAAGTCAGCGCACATTGTCGTCGCCTCTTCCATATCTAGCGGTAATGAAAAGTAGAGTTTTTCTATAGCGGTTTCACTAATTAAAGGCTCATATTCAATTCCAGCTAAGAAATTTCCTAGCCCACAAAATGCAAAAATATCACTGCCTCTATTTTCTTCACAGGTGCCTAATTGATATTCAGAATCTAATAGAAAATTCTGTGTATCTTCGGAAGAGGAAAAGCCTCCTTGCAAACACAAGCCTGGATTAATGGGGTCATTCATATATACCCAAGTATTATTACGTCCTTTGAAATACCAGTAAGCCCCGTCAGCTCGACCTTCTGCTAATTGAATGTCTTCGAAATATTCCGGATGAAGGTAGCTATCTAACCTAATAGCATAATTGTTAGTTTCCTGCTGAGAAGTAATGGCTACCGTATAAGTACTAAATTTATTAAGAGTCAACAAAAATACAAGCTGATCACGATTATTTGAACCAGTAAGTATAAGTTTTTCATCTTCATATATAGAAACTAATATAGAATTATGAAAAGGGGGGCCATCATCACCAATATTAAGGAGGTAGACGCCTGTTGGCTTTTGAAAAATAAACTGATAATAATCACTTCTGTCATTCCCTTCACCGACATCGCCACCTATACGTCCATATGCTACATCCTCGCTGTCGTCTAACTGCACAAATTGGGGTGAGTCTATGGAGTTATTTGGCTCTCTATCAATTGAACCTTCATAACTGCTACTAGATTCGAGGTCCATACAGCCACCTAGACTAAATGCAGTAAATAAAACAAGTGCTTTCCATCTCATGACTCAATATTTCCTTGTATGAAATAAAAGTAATCATACGCTCTGATGTTACATGTGCACTCAGGCAAACTAATGAATTATTATTAATTTTTTAAAAATGATGATTGATATTCTAGAGGTGGGTTAAAAGACGAACGCAGAGTTGCGTTCGTCGAATGATCACTGATATTTATTGACTACGAGCATTCAAAAACGCTTGCTCAGTTAAGGTGTGATATTCCATCACATTATCGCGGTACTTTATAAAAGACTCATATACTTTCTTCGTCATTTCATCTTTTTGAGATACTTCTAAAAGCACTTCATCGGATAAGTCACGTAACTTCAGTAATACATCTTTTGGATAAGGGCGCAGTTGAACTTTATGCTTGCCCACTAGCTCTTTAAGCGCGTAATTATTACGAGCCGTGTATTCATCCAACATGTCTTGGTTCACAGCACGAGAAGCGGTACGCACGATGGCTTGTAAATCTTTTGGTAACGTATCAAACGCTGGCTTGTTTACGGTAAATTCCAACATGCTGCCTGGCTCATGCCAGCCTGGATAGTAATAATATTTTGCAGCCTTGTATAAACCAAAAGCTAGATCATTATAAGGACCCACCCATTCAGTGGCATCGATTGCACCGGTTTGTAGGGCGGTGAACAACTCAGCACCTGGCAGCGTCACAGGAGTACCACCAGCACGCTCTAGCACTTCACCACCTAATCCTGGCATGCGCATCTTTAAGCCTTTTAGATCATCAAGGCTGTTAATTTCTTTATTAAACCAGCCGCCCATTTGTACGCCAGTATTGCCGCCAGCTAAAGGAATTAAATTAAATGGCGCGTAAAGTTCTTGCCATAATTCCATGCCGCCGCCGTAGTGAATCCAGCCATGCATTTCTTGAGCGTTTAAACCAAATGGCACAGAAGTAAAAAACTGCGCCGCAGGAGATTTACCTTTCCAATAATAAGCGCCACTGTGACCCATTTGCGCCGTGCCACGACTCACCGCATCAAACACTTCTAAAGCCGGTACAAGCTGACCCGCACCGTATACTTTTATTTTTAAGCGACCATTGGACATTTCATCTACTAAGGTGGCGAATTTTTCAGGGCCGGTTCCTAAACCTGGAAAGTTTTTAGGCCAGCTAGTGACTAATTTCCAATTAAAGGTTTTCACTTCAGCAGGTGCTGCAGCACCAGAAGCCGAACTGGCTTCTTTTTCACCACAGGCACTTAGCAAGGCGGCAACTACCAACCCAGCCAATAATTTAAATTTCATAGTTATTCCTTTTTATTTTTAGTTAAATTAATTATCAAATTCAATGACTACAGGTGATGTACGCAGTTCAGACAAGGCATAAATTTTTGAGAGACCGCAGCTTAGCCTGCTAAGTGAGGATCTCGACAATATTTATAACGCAGTATGAACAAGTACAGCCCTTTAGGCATCCATGGGTTTAAGGTTGGCGTAAGATGCTACGAGCCATTTGGTCCCATCAAAATCAAACGACACCTGCAAGCGCGACTGCGGCCCTTGCCCTTCCATATCTAAAATGACACCTTCGCCAAATTTGGCATGCCATACTCGCTGGCCAATGTTTAAACCTGTGGCTTCTTTAGCGGCGGTGGTGCTGAAGAAATTAGAAACAGGTTTTTTAATGGTGGCCTTTAAACGTACTTCTTGAATGTATTCAGTTGGAATTTCACGAATAAAACGCGAAGGAGAATTGAACTGCTCTTGCCCATGTAAGCGGCGGCTTTCGGCATAGGTAATCACCAATTGTTGCATTGCACGAGTGATGCCCACATAAGCCAAGCGGCGTTCTTCTTCTAAACGCACAGGGTCGTCAGCCGACATTTTGTGGGGAAACAAACCTTCTTCTACACCGGCTAAAAATACCAATGGAAACTCTAGACCTTTTGCACTGTGCAACGTCATCATTTGCACACTGTCTTCAAATTCATCAGCTTGGGTATCACCGGCATCCAATGCTGCCTGATCTAAAAAGGCTTCCATCGGGCTTTGAATTAGCGCATCTTCTGGTGCATTTTCTAATTGTTTCTCTTGAGCTTCTTCTAAGTTAAAGCTTTTTGCTGCCGTGACTAATTCATCAAGGTTTTCTAATCTGGCTTGGGCTTTTTCACCTTTTTCTTTTTGATGATGCTCAATTAAGCCGCTTGATTGAATAACATGGTCCACCTGTTCGTGCAGTTCAATATCACTGCAAGTGTTTTCCATGTCTTCAATAAGTTGAGTGAACTTAGTTAACGAGGTTAATGCTCGGGCGGTGAGGGTTTTATGCTCTACGGTTTGCGTCACCGCTTGCCATAATGAACTGCCATTTTCACGCGCCAATGTACGCAGCTGCTGAACGGTTTTTTCACCGATGGCACGAGCCGGTACGTTAATAACACGTTCAAGTGCAGCATCATCATGGCGATTTTGAATGAGTCGCAAATAGGCCATGGCATTTTTAATTTCTAAACGATCAAAAAAGCGCTGGCCGCCATAAATTCGATAAGGCAAGGCTGCGCGAATAAAGGCTTCTTCTAATACCCGAGACTGGGCGTTAGAGCGATAAAGAATGGCTATTTTTTCATAACGCTTATCTGAATTTGCAATTTTCCATTGCTCTATTTGCTCACAGATAAATCGAGCTTCGTCTTGTTCGTTGAAGGCTTCATATAAAGATATGGGCTCACCGGCCTCGCCTTCGGTCCATAATTTTTTACCCAATCTAGATGGATTATTATCAATTACCGCATTGGCGGCATTTAGAATATTGCTGGTAGAGCGATAATTTTGCTCAAGCTTAACTTGTTGGGCCCCTTTAAAGTCTTCCGTGAATTGCAAAATATTTTCGATTTTAGCACCACGCCAGCCATAGATAGATTGATCGTCATCTCCTACTGCCATAACCGGAATCACATCACCGGCCAGCACTCTTAACCACGCATATTGAATGCTGTTGGTATCTTGAAACTCGTCTACCAACATGTAGCGAAAGCGATTTTGATATTGTGCTAATACAGAGGGCTGGTTTAACCACAGTTCATGGGCACGTAACAATAACTCAGCAAAGTCCACCATGCCGCCACGCTGACATGCGTCTTCATAGGCGCCATAAATGGTCACCATGGTTTGTGCTCTAGGGTCATTAAATGGCTGGATGTGCTTAGCTCTTAAGCCTTCATCTTTTTGCTGATTGATATACCACTGAGCTTGCTTAGGTTGGAAATCGGTTTCGTCGATATTCATGGCACGCACAATACGCTTAATTAAACGCAGTTGATCATCGCTGTCGATCACTTGAAAATTTTCAGGCAAATTGGCTTGCTGCCAATGGGTGCGCAATAAACGATGGGCCAAGGAGTGGAAAGTGCCTATCCATAAATGCTTTGGACTGATGCCAGTAAGCTCTTCAATTCGGTGACGCATTTCTTTAGAGGCTTTATTGGTAAAGGTTACCGCCAAGATAGAGCCAGGGCTTAAATGTTCTATTTGCATAAGCCAAGCGATACGATGCACGAGCACCCGGGTTTTCCCCGAGCCTGCCCCCGCCAGAACCAATTGGTGATTTAACGGTGCAGCGACCGCGTCTCGTTGTTCCGGGTTTAACCCGTCTAAAAGTGCTGTTACGTCCATGGCGGGCAGTTTATCAAAGGAGATTCGACCTGTATGCATTTACAGCACTTTTTCATCTAGCCAAACACTTCTAATTAGATGATTGATAAATGATTTTTCTAATGGGTTATTAGGTATATGCGCTATATACTTAATCATCCTTCATACATGTCAGATCACGCAGTGCCTAGCTTTAATCCATTTTTTGAAAAAATTCGCCAAGCCATACCCAATATGCGCAAGTCAGAAGTTAAAGTGGCTGTTTATGTATTGGAAAATGCTGACACAGTTATACACATGCGCATTGTGGATTTAGCGCAAGAGTCTATGGTGAGCGAGCCGACCATTATTCGGTTTTGCCGCGCTTTGGGGTTAAACGGTTTTCAAGAGTTTAAAGTGAATCTTGCGCAAAGTAACAGCGCCTTGCCCAATTTGGGCCAGTTCGCCATCAGCCGAGATGATACCAACGCAGACATAGTGAAAAAGGTATTTGATACCAGTATTCGCCAAATAATGAAGGTGAGTAATTATTTAGATTCACAGCAAATAAGCGCGGCTGTTCAGGCCCTTATTAAAGCCAAGCGGGTGGAGTTTTATGGCTTTGGTGCATCCGGTGCTGTGGCACTTGATGCCATGCATAAATTTTTTCGCTTACAATTTTCCGCTGTCGCTTACTCTGACCCACACATGCAAAGCATGTCGGCTGTGACGCTAGATAAAAATGATGTGGTGGTCGCCATTAGCCAAAGTGGCCGCACCAAAGATTTATTACATTCCATGGCCATGGCGCAAAATCATGGCTCGCGAGTCATCAGTTTATCGCCCCCTAATACACCGGTCAGCAACCTAGCTGATTTACCCATTCATGTTCACATTAATGAAGACACAGATGTCTTCACTCCCATGACGTCCCGAATTGCCCACTTATTGGTCATAGATTGCCTTGCGGTTGGCGTGGCACAAAGCAAAGGGCCTGAATTTGAAGAGCATTTAGCTCGAGTAAAAAATAGTATTGCTAGCCTTAGATTGAATGACCAAGACAGTCAGTGATTCAGTTTTTTAGCTTAATCTCTTCACTGTCACTCTCTTTCGCTTAGGCCTAGTATTACCATTTCAATTTCCCAGCCCGAATCTTTTTTCACATATCCAAAAAATTCAACCTAAAAAATACAATAAATAAGCTAATAGTGGTCTTACTGGTTTATTAGTACCTATAACCGATTGAATAGTAATCAAAAAATTGACATTATGCTGTGGCGTTATAAAACAATAAAAATAAGTTCTGTCATGGATAGGACAAACTAGAAGGGACGTTAAATGACTACTGCAACAGTCAATAAGAAACCCAGTGAAGAGCTCGTCAATTTTGACACTAAGGGCAATATCATTGTAAGCAAAACTTCAGAAGCCTCCACCAAACTCATTGCCCGCCGCGCCATAGAAGCCCACCTAGAAAGAAAAAACATGCAACTAGATGATTACTGGGATTTAGACGACTAAATATCAGTAAACTAAATTCATCAGGCATGAGGGAATTCATGCCTGATGAATTTTATGCTTCTTGCAACTGTTTACGCATTCCCTCTAAAACTAACCCACTATTAGGGCGATGATTTCGCCAAAGCTCAAAACTCACCGCCGCTTGACCTACCAGCATGCCTAATCCATCTAAGACTTTGTTAGCCCCTTGAGATTTTGCCCACTGTAAAAAATCGGTAAGCTGTTTGGCATACATCATGTCGTACACTACTGTGTTTGGGCCTATGACACTGGCCGATAAGGGAGGCAACTCTCCATTTAAACTAGCAGACGTGCCATTAATAATAACGTCAAAAGGCCCATTTAAATCACTAAACTGAGCCGCACTAATGGGGCCAAATTCTCTGAAGTTATCAGCCAAGTTCTGAGCTTTTTCAAATGTGCGGTTAACGATGGTAATAGACTCAGGGCACTGTCCTAAGAAGGGTTGTAAAATTCCCCGCACCGCTCCGCCAGCCCCAATCACCAATACACGTTTATCTTTAAGCTCAACTTGGTTATTTAAGGTTAAATCACCTACCAAGCCCGCACCATCAGTATTATCACCTAATATCGTGCCGTCATCTTGCAACATTAAGGTGTTAACCGCCTGAGCTGTTTGGGCACGCTCGGTTAATGAGTCGGCCAACTTGTAGGCTTCTTCTTTAAAAGGCACGGTGATATTTAAACCGCGTCCATTGCCTTTAAAGAATTTCTGAACTGCGTTTTCAAAGCCATCAACGGGTACCAGCATGGCGCTATAAACTAAATTCTGCTTACACTGCTGAGCAAACTGTTCATGAATTTGCGGGCTTTTACTATGATGGATTGGATTACCCATTACAGCGTATAAGTCGGTCATGCTAACCAATCCTTTTTAACCAGAAAATCACTGTACAGTTTTGACTCTGCGCTGCCTTCTTCTGGCTGCCAGTTGTAATCCCAATGCACAATCGGCGGCAAAGACATTAATATAGATTCAGTGCGTCCACCGGTTTGCAAACCAAAAATGGTGCCGCGATCAAATACCAAATTAAACTCGACGTATCGGCCACGGCGATAGCATTGGAATTTTCGCTCACGCTCACCATAAGGGGTGTCTTTGCGCTTATTCATAATGGGTCGATAGGCTTTTACAAAGTGGTCACCCACGCTTTGCATAAACTCAAAACTTTTATCAAAACCTTCTTCGTTTAAATCATCAAAGAACAGGCCGCCCACGCCCCGTGGCTCGTCTCGGTGTTTTAGATGAAAATAATCATCGCACCAGTTTTTATATTTTTCATACATCCCTTCACCAAAAGGCAAACAGGCATCTTTAGCAGTTTGATGCCAAAAACGAACGTCTTCTTCAAAGCCATAATACGGCGTTAAATCAAAGCCGCCTCCAAACCACCATACCGGTTCTTCACCTTCTTTTTCAGCCACAAAAAAACGAACATTGGCATGACTAGTAGGAACATAAGGGTTTTTGGGGTGAATCACCAAGCTCACACCCATGGCTTGAAAACTGCGCCCGGCTAATTCTGGGCGACTAGCTGAAGCGCTGGCCGGTAAGGTATCACCAAATACATGGCTAAAATTAACACCGCCTTTTTCTATGACTCCACCATTGGCCAATACCCGAGTGCGGCCGCCGCCGCCCTGCTCACGGTCCCAATTTTCTTCGGTAAAATCCAGCATTCCATCTTCTTCGGCCAACTGGCGGCAAATGTCATCTTGCAGAGACAATAAATACTGTTTTACTTTTTCAATTTGTAACATGCTTTCCTCTGTGAATAGTCGGTAAATTACCGGCAGCGAAGCTGGCTTTCAAAGATAGTTTGGTTAAAGCCAATCTCACATTCTAATTTCGAATGATGCGACCGGTTTGTAAATCAATAATACGACTAGGAGCACTGGCAGCACCTAATGGCCCTTGTAAGACGAAATCAAGATCATGGCCGAGAAACTTCATGGCCTGAATAGCATTTTGTATGGTAGCTTGCCCTGCCAAGTTAGCAGATGTGGACACGATAGGGCCGTTAAACTGCGCACATAAATCTCTCACCATTTTGTGGCTACTCACCCGTATGGCAACCGTTGAAAACTGGCCATGCACTAAAGGGTGAACACGATTTTTATGGGGAACCAGCCAGGTAACGGCGCCCGGCCAACTATTCTGAAGCTTTATTTTTTGCTCAATAGGCAGGTCGTGTAGCAAGAAATCAAATTGCTTAATATCGCCAGCAATTAAAATTAGACCTTTGTGAGCGTCTCTTTGCTTTAGATTAATAACACGATTTAAAGCGCTAGAGTTGCTAGGGTCACACCCTATTCCCCAAACAGTTTCAGTGGGGTAAGCAATAACACCAGATGATTGCAGAATTTGACTTGCTTGATATATGGGCCAGCGCATGAATAAACTTTATAAGGGCTAAGTGCGCAAGGTACTATTGCTTCACTCTGTACGCAAGATATGTGGACAAAAATGCCCCTAAAAGCAAGCTACGAAGTCACTCATATTAGTGAATATTCCCCCTGATTTTGCCTGACTAAACCACTCAGTTCTAACTCCATAAGTAATACGCTAATCTCATGGATAGGGAGCTGTGTGCGATTCACTAACACATCTAAATTAGCACCTTCATAATCCAGTGCTTTAATGACTCTTTGTTGAGCAGGGCTTGCCAACTCAATGTTTACCTTAGGTTTTACGGTCACAGTTTTGGCGTGCTCATGCTGCCACTGCAACTCTTCAATAATTTGCTCTGGGCTTTCCACTAAGGTGGCTCCTTGGCGTATTAGGTGATGGCAACCGGCTTTTTGCGGGTTACTCACCGGGCCCGGAATAGCAAATACCTCTCTGTTTTGCTCTAAAGCCTGACGAGCAGTAATGAGTGAGCCACTTTTTAAGGTGGCTTCAACCACCAGCGTGCCCATGCTTAGCCCACTTACAATTCGGTTGCGCCTGGGAAAATGCCCCGGATGCGGTTTAGTCCACAGGCCAAATTCACTAATAAGCGCGCCCTTTTCACACAGCTCTTCACTTAATTTGTGGTTTTGCTTTGGGTATATTTCATTTAAGCCGTTACCTAATACCGCAATAGTGCTTCCTTGTGCGTGCAGGGCACCCTTATGAGCGCAAGCATCTACTCCTTTTGCCAGCCCACTGGTAATCGTTAGGCCCATATCAGTGAGCGCTTGGGCAAATTCATAAGCTTGCTGTTCTCCTGCTGGGGTTGGATAACGACTCCCTACTATAGCCAGCTGCTGGAACTGCAATGCCTCTATTTTCCCTTTTACCATTAATAAAGGCGGCACGCTGCCTATGTGTTTCAGTGGCTCTGGATATTTATCATCATGGATGGTCAGTAAATAATGGTTATCCATTTCGGCCCAATGAAGCGTTTTCTCGACTTCACGACTGGGCCTATGGGGCGGATACTTTTGTAGGTAATCGATGACTTTTTGATTGAGCCCTAAATGCTTCTTTTGAGGGGGGTCTAGTGAATAAACATCAATAGGGGACAAATTGGCTTGCTCTATGGCCTTTATCGTTTTAGGGCCAATCCCAGGTACTAGAGCTAAATTTAGCCAAGCCTGAGAATTTCCTTGATCAAAAATACTGACATCCATGTTTATCTCATTTGATCTAACCGTTAAAACTTAACCTGCTTTCACTTTATAACCTTGCAAGGATATGAAACTCACTCGCTTTTCTTTGGGTACAAAAAAAGGCCTTAACTAAATTCTAGTTAAGGCCTTTTAGGCTGCCATCACACTCATGGCTTAATTCCAAAAGCCTATGGATTTCTGACTTCATCTCCTACGCTCATGGGGCGCTTGGCTCGCAGAATGAGTCCGTAGCTCACTTTATCAAATACCCGAAACAGCATCATTAAACCAGCACGCTCTGATGGTAACTTAACTTTTGCACGAGTCACTCGGTCAATGATCACTTTACCGGTTTTATAAATGGCTAATACATTACCTTCTGCAACGCCATCTCGATCCCCTTGGTTAATCACCACAACATGGTATTGACCAATTTGGGTTACGCCACCCAAAACAGCAATCATTCTACCCATTATGGTTTCTTTAGGGGAGTTGGGCATAAAGTTAGCAACGCTCACGCGATCCTCGGTACTTAATAAACGATCGCCAACAATTACTTCTTCACGAGTACTGGCTAATTTCAATGTGGCCACATCACCATCCCAAGACGACACCGAAGCAGCGCCGACTTCACGTGCTTCTAGCCCCAAGACTTCTCCAGTATCAGGGTCTACAAACACTTGTCCCTTACGATATAAGCCGTAACTGCTGCCAGGCTCTTCTTTAAATCCGCGAGCATAAACTTTGCCGCCGCCCCCTGCCAAAATGCGTTGATCATCTCCAGCGACTACGTACGGTGCCGATTTCATTTCTTCTGATTTAACGATTCGACTATCTTTCATGAAGCTCGATACCGCCGAAATGGGAATAGAAGGAATGGCCGAGTGAATCGCGCTAATACGTGTGGTTGGCGACAGCACAATGGTTCCTAAGTCCATAGTACGTTTTTTAACCGTTACTTTTGTTTGGTTACCAACGTAAACAAGGCCAATAACATCCCCGGGGAAGATAAGGTGAGGGTTATCGATTTGCTCATTCACTTGCCATATCTCGGGCCATAACCAAGCATCTTCAAGAAACTTCTGAGAAATATCCCAAAGCGTGTCCCCTTCTTTAACAATATACTCCACAGGATGGCTAGACTTTAAGTCAATGGTTTGTGCACTCACCATGCTGGCCATTAAAGCCAAGGCCAGAACAAAAGGTTTGAGCAAGGGTTTGAGCATGGGTAATCCCTTATTTTTATTCGTATCGCTTCTATTTGATAGAATCGACATCATCATTATATATAATAGACAGATTCAATATTAGCAGGGCCAGCGCCCTGATGACTACTAAGGCGTCACAAGTTTATGGCTATATTAGATATTTTAGAATTTCCTGACCCTCGCCTGCGCACAAAAGCCAAGCCTGTGGCCGAAGTTACTGATAAAATTCGCAACCTTATTGATGATATGTTTGAAACCATGTATGACGCACCCGGAATAGGCCTTGCTGCCAGCCAGGTGAATATTCATCAGCAAATTGTGGTGATCGATGTCAGTGAAGATAAATCAGAGCCTTTGGTATTCATTAACCCCAAGGTCACCGTGCTAGATGGCGAGTTAGAAGCCATGCAAGAAGGTTGCTTATCTGTTCCGGGCTTTTATGAAGACATTGAACGCATTGAACATTGTAAAATTGAAGCGCTAGGTAAAGACGGCAAACCCTTCGTATTAGAAGCCCGTGGCCTACTGGCTGTTTGCATTCAACATGAACTGGACCACCTAGATGGCAAACTATTTGTTGACTATATCTCAAGCACCAAGCGTGACCGCATTCGAAAAAAACTAGAAAAGCAGCATCGCCTAGATGCTAAGCACGCCTAAACAACTAAGTTTTAACGTGACACATAAAAGGATTAAAGCTTGAGAATTGTTTTTGCTGGCACCCCAGATTTTGCAGCCACTCACCTATCGGCCTTGTTGTCGGCCAAACACGATGTAGTCGCGGTTTATACTCAGCCCGACCGTCCTGCTGGGCGAGGTAAAAAGCTCACCCCAAGCGCCGTAAAAAAATTAGCGCTTGAAAAAGGAATTGAGGTTTATCAGCCAAATAATTTTAAGCAAGAAGAAGACATCCAGCAACTAAGAGATTTAAAGCCTGATCTGTTTATCGTTGTGGCCTATGGATTATTACTGCCCCAAGCAGTATTAGATATCCCCAGCAAAATGTGTATTAACAGCCACGCCTCTTTATTACCTCGCTGGCGTGGAGCGGCCCCTATCCAAAGGGCTGTGGAAGCAGGCGATATCACCAGTGGCGTCACGGTCATGCAAATGGAATTAGGGCTAGATACCGGCCCTATGCTACACAAGGTAGAAACGCCAATCATGCCCAGTGACACAGGCGGCAGCCTACATGGCCGCCTTGCCGAGCTAGGCAGCCAAGCTATTGTTGATGTCGCCAATAAATTTGCGCAAGGGCCAGTATTAGGTGAAGTGCAAGACGACAGTCAAAGCTGCTATGCCCGTAAACTGACCAAAGAAGAAGCCATTATAAATTGGCATTTGCCGGCCATCGACATCGTGCAAAAAATTAAAGCCTTTAATCCTTTTCCCATGTGTTACACCTTATTAGGTGATAACCGAATTCGAGTCTTAAAAGCGCAAATTTATCCTCAGCTACACAAAGCAATGCCAGGTACTGTATTGGCCATCAATGCCATGGGCATTACCATCGCCTGTAAAGAGCAAGCTATCACTCTAGAGCAAGTTCAATTACCGGGTAAAAAGCCCATGCTGGTAAGCGACTTATTAAATGGTAAGCATCCTTTCCAAGAGAACTATGTTCTGGCCAGTGAGTTATAGATGTCTACTCAATTAAATTGTCGTGCCGTAGCCGCTTTGGCGCTATTAGATGTGGCCGACAAGCAGAAGAGCCTCACACCGGTATTGGCCAAATTAACCGATAAAGTGACCACAAACGATAAAGGCCTGTTGCAACACCTTTGTTACGGTACTTGTCGCCATTATTTTAGCCTAAATGCCTTAAGCAAAATGCTGTTACAAAAACCACTGGCTGAAGACGCTCGGTTGGTACAAGCACTTATGTGGGTGGGATTATACCAATTAGCCTATAGCGATATATCAGAACACGCCGCCATTAACGAAACTGTGGAGGCCTGTGGCCAGTTAAAACTTGATAAGTTTAAAGGCTTGTTAAACGCCGTATTAAGACGCTTTCAGCGAGAGAAAACCGACTTACTAGATGGCCTTAAAAAATCTGATGTCACCCACTTTGAACACCCTAAATGGCTAATAAAGCAGCTAAAAAAAAGCTGGCCTGATCATTGGCAAGCTATCTGTCAGCAAGGCAATTTGCAAGCTCCCATGTGCCTGAGAGTAAACACTCACTCACAAAGCCGTGAAAAATTATTAAGTACCTTTAGTGAAGCCGATATTTCGGCAACGATGGGTGAGTTATCACTTACCTCAGTGTATTTAGAAAAGCCTCAAGATGTATTTGAGTTACCCGGCTTTAGTGAAGGAAGCTGCTCGGTGCAAGATGAAGCCGCTCAAATGGCCGCACAACTTTTAGCCCCAAAAAAGGGCGATAGAATTCTTGATGCCTGTAGTGCCCCTGGCGGGAAAACCTGCCACATTTTAGAGGCTGTGCAAGGGGAAGCGCATGTGGTGGCCATGGATGCCGACGCTAAACGCTTAGAACGTGTTCGCGAAAATCTGCAGCGCTTAAAATTCACTGCCGACACTCAGGTGGGAGAGGCTCAGCATCCTGAAACATGGTGGGATGGCGAGCTGTTTGACCGCATTCTTTTAGACGTTCCCTGCAGTGCCACTGGCGTGATTCGCCGTCACCCAGACATTAAAATGCTGCGCCAAAAAGAAGATATTGATAACCTTGCCATTTTACAGCGTGAAATATTAGATCAAGCTTGGACCATGCTAAAACCAGGCGGGACACTGTTATATGCCACCTGTTCTATTTTACCCACTGAAAATAGCCTAAATATTGAAGCTTTTTTAAAGGATGAAAATAGCGCAGTTTTACAAGATTTAAATATAAAAGAAGGTTCTAAGAACTCATTCAATACCGGCTTTGGATGGCAGCTCTTTCCGAATAAAGAGGCCCATGATGGCTTCTTTTACGCGCTTCTTAAAAAGCACTTATAACGCATCAGCGGCTAGCCTATGGCCGGCAAGATTATTACCACTTAGACCCGTAAGTAAGCAGGCCTAAATGGAACACAAGTTGATGACCCTTGCAGGGATTTGCCTCGTTGGGCTAAGAGAATCACATCATGAAGATTATTATCCTTGGTGCAGGCCAAGTGGGTGGTACGTTAGCTGAGCACCTTGCCATTGAAGGCAATGACATTACTGTCGTAGACACCGACAGTGATCGTCTTAAGGAACTGCAAAATCGCTTAGATATTCGAACCGTGCGCGGCAAAGCTTCCTTTCCAGATGTATTAAGATCCGCCGGCGGTGACGATGCCGATATGCTAGTGGCCGTCACCAATTCAGATGAAGTGAATATGATGGCCTGCCAAGTGGCGCACACCATCTTTAAGACCCCCACTAAAATCAGTCGAATTCGCGCTCAAGAATATACTCAATACAAGCAACTCTTTGGCAATCAAGCTATCCCCATCGATGTATTCATAAGCCCAGAGCAGGAAGTCACTAATTACATTAAACGACTTTTAGAATTCCCAGGCTCCCTTGAAGTACTGGGGTTTGCCGATAACAAAGTCATGCTGGTGGGCTCTAAAGCCTATTATGGTGGGCCACTGGTAGGGCAAGAACTTAAATTCTTAAGAGAACATCTCACCAGTGAAGTGGATACAAGAGTGGCCGCCATATATCGTCGTGGTGAAGCCATATTGCCACAGGCATCCACCATTATAGAAGTGGACGATGAGGTGTTTTTCATTGCCGCTAAAAAAGACATTCGCACAGTCATGGCAGAGCTACGCCGCAGTGAGTCCCCATACAAACGCATCATCATCGCTGGCGGCGGTAATATTGGCGCCCGCTTGGCATTAGCGTTAGAGCCTTATTACCATGTTAAGTTAATTGATCATAATCGCCCCCGTTGCGAGCGTTTGAGCGAAAAAGTAAAAAGCAAAACCATCATCATTAACGGCAGCACCACTGACAAAGAACTATTGCTAGAAGCCAATATTGAAAACACCGATGTATTTTGTGCCCTCACCAATGATGATGAAGTAAACGTCATGTCTTCCATGCTAGCCAAGCAATTGGGGGCTAGAAAAGTCATGACTCTTATTAACAAAGCCCAGTATGTGGATCTCGTACAGGGGCAAGGGATCGACATTGCCATTAGTCCTTCACAAACTACTTTGGGCAGCTTATTAACCCATGTTCGTCGTGGTGATGTGGCCAGTGTTCATAGTTTGCGCCGCGGCGCTGCCGAAGCCATTGAAGCCATTGCCCATGGAGATAAAAACACTTCTAAAGTGGTGGGGCTAAGACTGGATCAAGTAAACCTACCTGAAGGCGCTACGATTGGAGCCATTGTGCGCAATAATCAAGTGCTCATAGCCCACGGCAACGTGGTAATAGAAAGTGATGATCACGTGATTCTATTTGTGCTGGATAAAAAACGAATTCCTGAAGTTGAGCGCCTATTTCAGGTTGAGCTGGGCTTTTTCTAAGTAAGGACACCCCATGCACCCAGCTATAATATTTAGAATTCTTGGTATCTTGCTGATGGTCTTCAGCATCGCCTTGATACCGCCAATTTTTGTCAGCCTCATCTATCAAGATGCGGCGTTAAATGCCTTTATAACAGCGCTAGGCATTACCTTCGCCACCGGTGCTTTCTTTTGGTACCCAGTACGAGCGCGTCGACAAGAACTGCGAACCCGAGACGGCTTTGTGGTGACCGTATTGTTCTGGTTGGTACTGGCTATCTCGGGTTCATTGCCTTTAATGCTGGCCGATAATCCAGGCCTTAGCTTAACCGATGCCTTTTTCGAATCCATGTCAGGTTGGACCACCACTGGGGCCACCGTCATGACTGGGCTAGATGATTTGCCCCAGTCTATTTTGTTTTATCGCCAGCTTTTGCAATGGCTTGGTGGCATGGGGATTATCGTATTAGCCGTGGCCATATTGCCAATGTTAGGCATCGGTGGCATGCAGTTATACCGTGCTGAAACCCCTGGTCCCATGAAAGACAATAAGCTCACACCGCGCATTACCGAAACTGCAAAAACACTTTGGTATATATATTTAGCGCTCACCATCGCCTGTGCACTGGGCTATTGGCTTGCGGGTATGACTTTATTTGACGCCATTTGCCATGCATTTAGCACCATCGCCATTGGTGGTTTCAGTACCCATGATGCCAGTATGGCGTACTTTGATAGCGGCCTTATTGAAAGCGTGGCCATCTTCTTTATGATCATCAGTGCCTTTAACTTTGCCCTGCATTTTTATACTTGGCGGTTTCGATCTGTCACCCACTATTTTGCCGATGCCGAAGTC
>CAJXRF010000080.1 GCA_913058575.1 uncultured Bermanella sp. | reverse complement strand
ATAACATTTTTATATAGAGCACGCTCGCTTTGCCCTGTTCGACAATCGATACATTTCTCTAAGTTCGTATTTTGGAAAGGCTTCTAGGTAAGACTCAAAATCCTTTCCGAGCAAAGCGAGGGGGTCCTATTATTCCCCAAATATCAAAATAGTAGGGTCCTATTATTTTTTAGACTGTATTTCTAACCCACTGATTTATTTCGCTTTTAAATTTTTCGTACAGTGTAAAGCGAGCGTCAAGTAGAAGCAAACGAGATACTTCTATTTGTAAAAAACAAATATACTGTCTATACATACAGTATAATTATGTGCATGGATTTTAAGATGGCTAGCCCTTTTTTAAACATGATTCGTTTTGAGATTCGCTTACGTGGTTACAGCATGCGTACTGAAAAGACCTACCTGTACTGGATTAAACAATTTATTTATTTTCACAATAAACAACACCCTAAAGACTTAGGAGCAATTGAGGTTAAAAACTATCTAAGTTGGCTTGCCAATGACCGTCATGTTGCAATTAATACGCAAAAAGTGGCCTTAAACGCCATCGTTTTTATGTATCACAAAATTTTAAAAGTAGAACTAGGGGAGCTGGGCTTTACGCTCGCAAGGAAACAGCGTCATATCCCCGTGGTATTGGAAATATGTGAGGTAAAAGCCATTATTAATGAGTTATCAGGTCGAAATAAAATAATTGTAAAACTGATGTATGGCAGTGGCCTACGTGTCTCAGAAGTGCTTAGGTTACGAGTGCAGGATATAAATTTGCACCGCTATTCACTAACCATCCGTAACAGTAAAGGCAATAAAGATCGGCAAACCATTTTAAGCGCTAACTTACACAACGACCTAACTTCTTTAATACAACAAGCTATCCGCATTCAGCAAGAAGACAACGTCATAGGTTTAGGAAGCTCTATGCCTTTTGCCATGGCCCGTAAAGATCCAAATTCATTTAAAAAACCCGCTTGGGCATTTTTATTTCCTTCCACTGGGCTTTGCAATCATCCAGTTACTGGAGTTAAGTGTCGCCACCACTTACACCAAACAGTTATTCGCAAAGCGCTTAAAGTGGCGGTACAAAAGGCGGGGGTTTTCAATAAACGAGTAAGCTGCCATACCTTTAGGCACAGCTTTGCCACTCATATGTTAATGGCTGGCTCCGATATTCGAACAGTACAAGAGTTACTTGGTCACAATGATGTAAAGATCACCCAAATTTACACCCATGTTATAGGCAAACATTATGCAGGAGCCTGCAGTCCATTAGATCGATTGTAGAAAAAACTTACACATTATTATTTTAAGCCAACGCTTTATTCAAATACTGATTAAAAGCATTATCCACATCTGTTTGGCTGGGCACCACGTCGCTTTTCACTAGTATAATTAAACTTTGCGCGGTAACTCTGTCATCACCATGGGGGTGAACGAGCACTTGCCCTTCTTTATTTATGTACGCCATGGGCGTACCCACGCCGCCTCTTACCATGGCATTTACCACATCGGCCCATTGCTCCCCTTCTAGCCAAATACTGTAACGCTCTGGATGATCGTCACGACGGGTGAACATATCTTCAATAACCACTTCGCTTCCTGGAGCATCCATGGCGCGCACTAAAATTTCTGGGTAGGAACGAATGGGGCGTAAAATACTTTTTACCCCTAGCTCTAAAATCCGTTCACGGTTCACATCGTCTACACATTCCACCAGTGTACGGTGGGTTAAATTTAATGACTTTAAGCGATGGGCAATATCAAAATTAATGCTGTCACTGTCGGCGTGATATTCATCCCGCGCCAGTACTAAAATGTGTCTGGCTTCATTAACATAGGCGCGCAGTAAATCCGATTCGTTATTGGCACTGCCGGTAATATGGCGCACGCCCATTTCTTTTAAATTATTGGGTAAGCCATCAGAAAATTCATGATTCAATAACAATATTTGGCAGGCTTTATAGTCGTGATCTTCACGTATTTGCGAAACCAAGCGCTGAAAGAAACTTTCGGAATTATATTTTGGTGCGTTAATAATCAGTATGTGTTTTTCCATTTTCCAATCCCAAAATCCACTGCGAATACGTTCATGCCGTGCCAAACGGTAATCTATGTAGTCGCTAATTAAAAAAGTCACCAAGGTAATGGCACTAACATACATCATCAATATGGTGGCCAGTTGGCCCAATTGCGTTTTGGCGCTTAAATCACCATAACCCACTGTGGTGAGTGTAGTAAGCGTTAACCACAAGCCTTGCCAAAAGCTTAAATCTTCTAATACCACCATGGCCCCAGCGTGACCTAAAATTAGTAACGCCAACACCACAACTAGTTTGCGAAGTTGACGTCGAATTTTAATGTCCGAACGCTGAAGCGACGACTGATTTCTCATTAACAAACGTTTTAAATTCATGGCCACACGGTACTCCAATGGCTTTTGAATAAAAAGTGGCCTGTGAAAAAAATAAAGAGATTAGCTGCTTCATAGTTTTATTTTTGTTTGATTTTTGAACACACTCACATCGCTGCCACAAGGGCTGTGTAACATTCATCCCATTAAAGTACTGTAAATTTGGCACATTATAATGGTATCGGCTTGATTCACGAGTCCAGTGTTACTGTCGAATTACCCACCCTAAGTGCTATTTCGTATTCTCTTTGGCTGCTGGTGTCTTCCAGTGTGCTATTCAACACTAGCCGAAATGTCAGTTTCGCTAATTTCAATTTATGCGTAAGGGCCTGTAGGCTCTGACATTATTTGTCTCTGGTAAGTGTTAGCAAGATAACTGCTCGCACCATTGAATACGCAAAGGGGCAGTGGCGAAATTTTAAGATGGTAGTTTCATATGGAGTTTTGCCGATAATTTTTAGGCCTGAAGACCCCAGTATGAATGGCAAAAGGGAGGGAATGGGCATTACAACTAAGCCCCCCAGCCAACTGGGGCGGTGTTTTCAGTCACTGTTGCAAGTAACCTTTTGGATAAAGGCTATTTCACAATAAAAATCAAAAAGAAAAGCGTGCACCCAAAGTATTGGTCCATTGGCTGTAGTTGTAATTCTCATCTTGCGTTTCTATGGATGAGTTATTTTTAATGTATTCAGAACTAAGGTAAAACTGAAGGATTTTTGTAAAGTAATAGTCCTGTGAATATGACAAGGTAAATTGATCGTCATTACGCACCTCATCATCTAGCAAGCCTTGATTGTAATTGGTCTTTTTATATTTGGCTGCCAAGCGCATACCAGTAGATAAAAAGTGGCGGCTATAAATAGCTTTAAGGTAATAACCTTGGTTGCCGTCTTCTTCAAGAATATAATCATTTTCAAACACGTTTCCATCTAGCTTAAACATGCTAGCCAAACCATTAAACGTATAATGAATTTTAATATTTTGGTTAGTGCCATCGTAGCTGTCGTAACTGGTGTCTTGAGGTACCTTATTGGTAACACTCAATTGCATGCCTAGCTGTTTGTCGGCCATTTTACGGGTCACATCAAAGCGGCCGGTTTGGTAATCTAATACGTGTACACCGTCTAAATTATAATTCATAAGCGTGGCGGTGCCGCGTAGGCGATAGTCGTTAATAAAATAGCTATAAGGAATAGACACACTGCTCACGGTGGTTTCTAAGCTGTTATCCACTAAGGATTCTTTGAAGTAATCCACCATGATTTTAGCATCGCTGTCTTGGCCATCAAAAAATTCGTAACTGCCCATGAGGCTTATTTGGTTTTGAATGTCTTGCTTGGTGGAATCGTCGGTTTCTTGGTTAATAACCGTGTCATCTGATTCAAAAAATACATTGTTGTTATAGCCACTGCTGATATCCAGCTCTACATAATAATCTTGTGCTTGGGCTGTAAAGCCTAAGCTCAATAAACAAAGCAAGGCCGTAATATAAAGAAAAATAGCGCTATTCATATTGCACTCCTAAATGAATATCGATTAATGCACAGCTAAATATCAAAATAGACAAAGAGGCACCCACACTTATTGTGTAAAGGGGCCCCTATGAACTTTAATGATTGATTGCATTAACCTTCGAAGCGTTCGCTAATTAATTCACGACGCTCTTCGCGACTAAGACCCTGAAGTTCTTCGCGTAAAGCGGCACGCTCTTCATCGCTTAACGCAGCAATTTGTTCACGATAGGCGTTACGTTGTTCGCGGTTTTCACTGCGCTGCTGGCGACGCGTTTCACGCTGCTCTTCGCGAAAGGTTTCAAAAGCCGCAAGGCCTTCTTCGGTGGTGATATCAAAACCCAGTTCTTCGGCTTTGGCGATTTTCCTTTCTTCACGGTAAGCGTCAAATTCAGCTAAACCCTCTTCAGTACTAATGTCGAAACCTAATTCTTCAGCTTTGGCCAATAGTTTTGCTTCACGTTGTGTTTCACGCTCAAGCTGGCGCTGCTCTTGACGATACTCACGGTACGCGGCAACCCCCTCTTCTGTAGCCAAATCAAAACCTAACTCTAAGGCTTCTGCTGCACGTTCAGCCTCAATGGCGGCACGAAATTCTTCACGGCCAGCTTCGGTACTAATGTCTATGCCTAATTCAGTGGCTTTTAGTTCGATATTGGCTTGTCTGGCAGATGACATGTTCCAACGATCAGAGGCGCCCCCTGCAAGGGTACTGCTGCTGGCAAAGGCCAAAGAGGCAGCCAGTGCTAAAGTAGAAATGGTTGAACGAGATAACATAATTTTCTCCAATTTTAAAATGATGCTGCGTTCATGCCTCTGTGTGAGTGCATACCTTAAACAACGCATCATTCCTTAAAAGGTCTACAGCGGGATAACAAAATAAAAATGATTTTCTAAGGCGCGACAAAAAGGCCTTAAAGAGAAGTACTAAAAAGACATATTGGTAAACATCACCAACACAGAATGCTTTGCTCTATTTAAAAGAGCATGTGTGAATTTTGGAAACACTGGGTCACCATAGGTAACAAGCATATTTATTGAACAATCAAATTACAGCGCTTACATATTTAAAAAAAACAAAAAGCCCTTTATTTAACGTACCAGCGTACTTAAAAACATCAATATTAACAGCACTTTAGAGGCAGTTAATGGGGTTAAACATCAGCCTGCTTTAAAATGCGTTAGTGATTCCTTACAAAAAAATATAAACACTTGTTCGCTGAAATATACCACCCTGTGGGAGGTGATATTTGGCCATTTCTCGAAGTAATCACCGACTTTTAAAGTTAGCCAAACCCTAAACATTACACCTGTTCATTTATTTGACCATTTAATCAGATAAAAGTTATCTACTAACAAAAGTATCAATAAGAAGCTCTTTAAAATAGACAGAAAAAGCTGGCATACAACCTGCCATAGGCTATTGCCAAATAATAAAAGTATGGATTAAAAAATGAAAAAGATTTTAACGAGCCTGTTGTGCTCAACCTTGTTGTTTACAGGGGTAGCCAACGCTGGACTCTCTAACAGTGAATACGAAGATGCATTAGACATGGCCAATTTAAGTGCCCGTGTGTATGACGATTTATGGGATAGCGCCCTAGACGCCATTGCCCCAACACTTTTTCCCGACATAGATTTTGAAGGCAACACTGAAGAATTTGTCGTGGTGCAAAGCTACACAGAAAGCTGGGATGGCTTTGATGCCAAACTGTATTACAACACCAATGAAGACAACTACACCCTAGCCTTTCGCGGCACACAAGTATTCAGTGTGGGCGATTGGTTAGTAGATTTAACCCAAGTACTTAACGACTATGTTAAAGCGGATATTGGCCAATACGAAAAAGCAGTAGCACTAGCGGCAGAGTTAGCCACTCAATACGGCGATAAGTTACAGTTTACCGGTCATAGCTTGGGCGGAGGCTTGGCGCAAGCGGCAGGATTAAGCACAGGATTAAAAACCACCTGCTTTGAAGCAGCCGGTCTCACCAGCGGCACTCTTAACGATTTAGGCATTAGCAGCTCTGATATTGCCCAGAACAAGTCACTTATCACTCACTTTAACGTGCAGTACGACCCACTGTCAGATTTTGATGGGCACATGAACAATGAAGCGCCATTTTCAAACACCATACAATATGGCGACACCACCTACTGGTTAGACAATATGTTTGGTACAGGCGGCACTTGGAACCCCATGCGTGTGGTGAATCACTTCTATCACACCTTTGTTTATAAATTAACGAATAAAGACTTCTACTAACCCCTTAAAGGCTGGCCAGATTACATCTGGTCGGTCTTTTTCTTGATGAATGCCCCTAACTCAATTCTTTTTTCCCCGGCATTAACCGTCCTACTGTCTGCTATAATTTAGTCACTCTCTTGCTAGCCGGCTGTTCTATGAAGTCTGTTATTTTATGCTTAAAAGTCTCTCTTTTAGCCTGTTTATTTATAAACAATGGCACGCACGCTGAAACCATTTCGGCATGGGGCAATGAAAATCTGCCGCCCATGGCGTATATGGAAGGAGAGGTACCAAAAGGCTTCGGCATTGAAATTATTCAGGCGGTATTAGATGAAGCCAAAGTGGATTTCCGTTTTAAAATGGCCCCTTGGAAACGCGCCTATATAGAAGCTAAGCGTGGACAAGGCTTGGTATTTGGCATGTATTTTACAAAACAAAGAGCGAAGATATTTGATTTCTCAAAAGCTATTTGGAGCGAAGAAATTGTCTTGGTGACCCGCAAAGGACAAGAGTTTCCTTTTAACAAAATAGCCGATTTAAAAGGCAAGCGTATTTCCTTGCAACGAGGCACGCGCCCGGGAACCGAATTTGAAAACGCCCTAAAAAATAAGTTATTTATTGCCCTCCCCAATAATAGTCCGGTAGAGCGCGTGGGAGTCCTCATACACGGTCAAATAGACGCGGCGATTTTTAACCCCGGCATTGCATCGGTTGTGTGGAATGCCCGCCAGGCAGGTATTGCCATAAATAATTTCAGCGTATTAAAAAAGCCGTTAGCAGTAAAAGCCAAGCACATAGGCATATTAAAAAGTTTACACAAAAGCGAATTAATGGAGAAAATAAATACCGCCATTGATGCTCTAAACCAGCGTGGGGTTATTCAGGGTATTATGAAACGATATGAGACTCTAGATTAACGTCTTTGTTGTGCGGGCATATTTATCCCTGTGATATTTTTTTTGTTTAGCCATTGGTCATCTTCAATAATTCCATTTAAATGCAGTATATGAGCCGTTAATGCATAGCTTTCATTATTGGTTAAACTCTTAGGATTGTAATGAGGCATGGCGCGACGAATGTAATCTAAAATACTGGTGGCGTAAGGCCATAAGCTTCCCACTGAAATAAGCAACACCGGATATTTTTCAATTCGCAATATTCTTAATGGGTCACTTAAACTAAACCAACCGTCACTGCCTGCTAGGCGAGCCGCTGGCCCTTCTATGCCTTGCTCTCCATGACACATGGCACAGCGATTCTTATATAACGCCTTTCCTTCAGTCACACTGCCAGATCCTGTAGGTAAGTTTTTACCATTGGGAAAAATGGTGATGTCAAAAGGCGCTATTTCATTTTTTAAAAGCGGCTTGCCAAGATGTATCGAAACATTGTTATCGTTTGTCTGTTGTGCAAAAACAGAATAATTAAAAATGAAAAGTATAACCATCACGGTAATTTTCCAATTTAAAAAAGTACACTCCGTGTAATTACACATAATAGTTTTCTACCTTGCCGCTTTTATTAACAGCCCAGGCCTGAATCGCATTAAAATGATTAAAGGAATAACTGGCGTATTGTGAGCGCCATTGTGAGCGAGTGGGCTGTACATTCCCTTGCTCGTCAGTGGCACGACTTAATATTACGCACTCACCACCATCCCACTGCCAAGGCACACTAAAGCGTGTTAACGATTTACTCAGCACAGGTCCATGTAATTGCGCTAACTGCCAGTTTTTACCTTCGTCTATGGATACCTCTACTTTTTTAATTTTTCCATGACCACTCCAAGCCAAGCCGCTAATTTCATAAAAGCCTTTTTGTTCGGGTAATTGCATGGTGCCAGATGGGCGAGTGATCACAGATTTAACACCCATATGAAAAGAGAAACGTTTTATTTTTCCACTGGCCAAAATATCGCTGTATAAACCCGATTCATCTTTGCTAAAAGCAGGTTGGTCACTGACTTCTAAACGATGCAACCATTTCACGTTGGCATTACCCTCCCAACCAGGCACAAATAAACGCATGGGGTAGCCTTGCTCGGCCCGTAAACGCTCGCCATTTTGATACAAAGCAATAAAAGCATCGTCCATTAATTTACTTATCGGAATGCTGCGAGAATGAGAACCGCCATCGGCTCCTTCGGCAATAACCCACTTTCCCGATGCTTTTACGCCAGCCTCTTTTAATAAATATTTTAAAGGCACTCCTGTGTATTGCGCCCCTGAAACTTGTCCCGATAAATCCTGCACATTTAAATCCATTGCAGATAACGACACGGCATTAGCTGCGGTATTGCCTGCACATTCCAAAAAATGAATTGGGCTAACCATGGGATAACGCAACAAGGTTTGCATGTCTATTTTAATGGGACGATCCACTAAACCATGAATTTTTAAACTGTGTTGCTCAGGGTTTATTTCCGGCACACCATTATGGTTCACGGTAAAGTGCAACCCATTAGGGGTAATAATGCCCGGCTGGTTTTCAATAGGGCTGTGCCACACTGAAAATAATTGAGTTTGAGGGGTATCGGGCGCTTTTGTACGCACTATGTGTTTTTCAAATTGAGAAACATGACCGTAATCAAGCGTGCCACCTCCTGGGGTTTTCATCCAAGTGGGAAGCGTAGGCGAGGCCAACGCTTGCTCTGCCCCTTTAACATCTTGTGCCCAACTAGCACCTGCCACCATAGGTAACGTGCCCCCCATTATCATGAACTTTTCTAAAAATTCTCGCCTACCTAAAACGGTTTTTACAGCCGTGTTGTCGGAGGTTTTTATCATTTCATAATGCCTCAAATTAAGTGTAAGAATGCACACCTATGCACATATAGATTTCATAAAAATGCCACGCCTTTAGGGTGGCACTTAAAATTTAAAACTCCTTTTTTAATCAAGGGCCTTAGTGGTTAACAGCACCCTAAGCTCAAGCATTCGCGAATGCTTTGCAGTAATTGCTCTGACTTTTGCAGCGCTCCTTGCCCATCCACCCGATACACAACGTGACGCCCTTCTTTACTGGCAGTTAAAATGCCAGCCTTCTCCATAAGGGCCAGATGCCGTGAAATAACCGAGCGATCTTGTGGCATTTGCTCACTTAAAGTTTTCACGTCGCTTGGGCCCAATAAAATGAGCTGCTTCATAATTTGAATGCGAGCAGGTTCTGCCAAGGCCTTAACAAAATCACTGTCGATATTGTTAAGGGCAGCATCCACCGCTTTGGATCTTTTTAAGGGACTGTTCATACATGCAGATTAATGCACACATAGTCAATCGTCAAGGTAATTGCTCTAAATGAGACTCGCCAAATTGAGCATATACCGGCATTTTGCTATGGTGTAGGAAAACAAACAGCCAACTACATGACCCAACTCTTACTACCTTGTATCGCTATTTCGGCTGCCTTGTTCAGTAGCCTCACCTTGGCCGATGATAACAATGCCACTTACCAGTCCTTTCAATTGGGCATTACTCAGCAAAGCCAACTCTTTGAGTTTAACGATACCGACAATGCCGACACCCGCTTATACGTTTGGGGCAAGCGCGCTCAGTATCAAGTTGGTAAAGGCCCTTGGAATTTAATCATGGATTATCATGAGGCAGATGCCAGTGACAGTGATGGCAACAATCAACAGGGCTACCAACTGGATTTTAAGACACAAAGTGCGGGCATTTTCTTAGAGTACGCTCTTGAAAATATTTGGCTGGCAATAGGCTATGCCGACAGCGAAGACACCACAGATTATCGAGTTAATAGCGTTGAAGAAACCAGCAATAACAACCAGTCAAAACTTTTTCTCGATGACAGCCAAGTGAATTATCAAAACTTCATTTTAGAGGGCAGCTATGTTCACTACACAGATGCAGGACAGTTTACCGCTACTTGGGGGCTGACCAAACAGCTAGTGGAAGAAGAAATTCAATACCGAGAGTTTAATAAAAATACAGGTCAACTCTCATTACAGGAAACCACTGACTATCAAATAGACGAAGACGGAGTTTTAACCAATCTCACGTTATCTTACGGGCACCTATTTACTCTGGGGGAGGCCTTTAAATTAGCCCTTAAGGCGGGCGTTCGCCGCGAAATAACCCTAAGCGGTGACGGGCGTATTCAGCAAACTAGCCGCGGCCAAGGGGGGCCAAATAACAATCAGACTCCCAATGCTGCCGAATTGCAAAGTACCAGCCTATCCGCCAGCACCAGTCACCAAGCACAACTGTCATTGTTGCATCCTATTGGCAGCATCAGTTTAAGTGTGGATAAACTCTCCGACCAAACATTCGCTCACAGCTATTTTAGCGCCGCTTTAAGTGTGTATTTTTAAAACAAAAAAGGCCACACGCGGTGACCTTTAAATTCAAATAAGTAGATTAATCACCAAGCTTAACGCCTATGGCCATTGCGATGGCCGGCGCTGCCTGAATTTCTTGTGCGCTGGCGATTATTTTTTTGATTTTTAAACTGCTGCCGTAATTGCTCCCGTTGCTGAGAAGGCATTTGTTTATAGTTTTGAAAACTGCTTTTCACTTGCGAGCGTTTTTCAGGGCTCAGCGATTGATACTGTTCAAGTTTGCGAACCGCCTTATCGCGCTGAGCTTTGGGCATGCGGCTAAAGGCTTGGTAACGACTTTTCGCAACGCTTTGTTGCTTAGCATTTAATGCATTCCAACGCTTAGCGCCTTTTACTAACTTACCCTGCTTAACACTGTCCATCCCCGCCCAGCGATCCTTAAAGGGGCTTAATGTGGTTTGCACGTCTTTTGGTAACTGTGAAAAGCTTTGCGCTGCTTCAGCCCATACATGTGGGCTTAATAACACACACAACAGCATAAACGTGCTTATATTTTTAATTAACATTTTTATCCTCCTGTGTGGTGTCAGCTTTATTAGTCTGAGTAGTTTGGGTTTCTATTTTAATGGTTAATGCTTGATCTTTATCTGTCATGCTCAATGGGTCAATTAAACCGGTCTCTTCTTCTAAAGTGTCCGCTAAAAATAATAAAAAGGCTTCATCTTCGATGGGGCTTGGGGCCGCCCAATTATTGCTAGCCAACATCATTGCACTAACCATGAGCAGATTGAGGCGGCGCACCCAGCGCCCCTTGTTGGTTAGGCGCTTGCTCTTGAAGCGCTCTTTCACCAAGCCCCCTTTCTCCCAACCAAAGGGCAAACTCCAAATCTTCCAGTATCTCCAACTCATCTTCATCTAAACTAGCCAAATTCGTCATGATATCTAATGTGGTTAGGTTAGTGCTTTGTGCACTTAAAGGCGAGTCTATTACTGCAAGCTGTGAAGCCTGCTCCTGTAATTCGCTTAAAGAAGTCACGTCTTGTCCTGTAAAAGCCATTTGCTGATCATTCAGGGCATACCAAATGGGCACCGCCAAACACACACTGGCCGCCATGGCCCACATGGGTTTATGCCAGCTAGCCTGAGCCTTGGTGATACGGGTAACTGACGACTTTTGAGCCTTGTCTTGCGCCGTTAAAATTGCTTTCTGACGAGCCGCAGCAAGCTTTTGCAAGGTCGAGTCACTGATGGCACCTAAGCTATCCTCCAGCTGCGCTTTGGCTAACTCATTCACCGCCTGATTAATATCGTCTTCAGGTTTTTTCATATATCACCTGCTGTATTTTCTGCACTGCCCGAGCGTAGTGGGTTTTCACACTGCTTTGGCTGACTTTCATGATGTCGGCGGTTTCTTGTACCGACAACTCTTCCCAACAACGCAGTAAAAAGCATTGCTGCTGTTGCACCGGTAAACCCTCAATAATATCTAACACTTCTTTGCCCATTTGCTGGGTTTGTAAATGTTGTTCTGGATTTAGATCTAAATCCATTATTTTATCTTGTACATCCGGCTCATCTTCATCATCGCCTTGCCGAACAAACCAGCGCCGCCAACGACTTTGCTTGCGATGAAAATCCATAATGCAGTTTTGCAAAATAGTATAAAACAGCGGGCGCCACTGATCCGTGCCATCACTGCCTTGTAAATGGCCATAGCTGTGGGCGAGTTTCATCATGCTATCTTGCACAATGTCTAACGCGTCTGCTTCATTTTTTACCGCCAGCATGGCCATGCGAAAAGCACGACGCTCCACCGACTTTAAAAACTGCTCCAGGGTTTGCTCCTGTCTTTAATATGTTGCCAATTTAAAACTAGCAGGTTTGCTAATGACTCACACCCTTGGAGCCGACTATATAGTGTTGTCTAAAAAATAGTGTCTAACATTTTTTGAGCCTCACTCAGTTAGCGAGCCCGTGCATCAATATATTTTCATTACAGTACCCTTAATTACAACAAAAGGGGCTCTCCCCATAACCAATTGAACTCATGTTCTTGCAATAGATTAATAGAGACCTCTAGTGTTTGCAGTTTTCTATGCTGATCATCCAGCAACATCACCGCTTGTGGATAACCATAAGGGCCTTTTACTTCTGCTTGTGCTTGGCTGTAATCTAAATTTAACACCACCCGTTCATACACCCCTTTTGGCACTGAGAGGGCTTCCAGTAACTGGGCCACATTGTGATATTGCACAAAATTAATGTGCAGCCCCACGGGTAACACTAGGGTTTCACGGCCTTGGCGAGCAAACAGCTTAATATGTTGCAGCTTAACTCGATAAGACATAAATAATTGCTGTTCATTCAGCTTGGCAGTTTGGGCAGAGGCCGGTAAGTTAAAGCGCTTATCAAATGCGTCTGAAGCCTCTTGTGCCTCAGACATGGCCTTCAGCTGAGCCATCAAGCTAGGAATAAGCATCAATAACATCAAGCTGATAAACGCAAGCGCCGGCTTAACTTCATTTGCAATCATACTCACCTCCTGCAAACCACTAATAACTAAACGATGCAGATCGCAAAAGGTCTACAGGGGTGTAAAAATTACTCACAATGAATGCTTGATTAACTTCAAACAATTGCCGCTTTTATCTAAACTAACGCCTATTATTCATTGTATTAAACACTTCATTAAAATAAGGGTTGTCCATGTGGACCAAGGCCGTACCGCAGGCATTGCATAAAACTGCCAGTAAACGCCAACTTCAATTTGAAGAGCTCATGACTCAGCAACCTCAGATGTGTGGCGCGCTCATCCTGAGTGATAAACAGCTTATTAAAACTCTTGTTTTCAGTGATTATGTGGCCGACTCACTCTTACACTTTCCTGAACTCTGTGCGCCGCTAATGCAAAGGGGGTTTTTATCGGCCCCATTAAAAACCCAAGCCGTATACGCCAATTTACAAGGCACGTTGAATAACTGCCGAGACGAAAAGCAACTGTTTACCTGTATTCGACAGTTCAGGCGCCTGCATCAAATGCGTTTGATTTGGCGAGATGTGAATAACCTTGGAGACTTGCAAACCACCCTCACTGAAATTACCGCCATAGCCGATATGAGCGTGCAACTGTGCCTAGCTTGGCAACATACACGCCTAGCCAAGCGCTATGGCGAACCGATG
This sequence comes from uncultured Bermanella sp., assembly GCA_913058575.1. Lineage (GTDB taxonomy): Bacteria > Pseudomonadota > Gammaproteobacteria > Pseudomonadales > Oceanobacteraceae > Bermanella. The sequence continues at coordinate 12,523 of CAJXRF010000080.1, read as the reverse complement.
GGTAAGGTCTCTAAAGAGCCACAATCGCTCATGGTGCTGGCCATGGGCAAACAAGGGGCCGGTGAATTAAACCTATCCAGCGACATAGACCTTATTTATGTGTACCACGAAGCTGGCGATACGCAGGCTGGCGACGGCCAAAAAAGCATTTCTAACCAAGAGTTTTTCATAAAGCTTGGCCAAGCTCTCATTCAAACCCTAGATAAAGTCACCATGGATGGCTTTGTGTATCGGGTAGACATGCGCTTAAGGCCTTATGGGCAAAGCGGCCCGTTGGTGATGAATTTAGGCTCCTTTGAAAACTACTACCACGAGCAAGGTCGCGACTGGGAACGTTATGCCATGATTAAGGCCAGAGCCGTGACCGGTATAGATGAGCACATTGAAGATGTGATGAATATTATTCGGCCCTTTAGTTACCGAAAATACGTAGACTTTGGGGCGTTTGAATCCCTTCGGGAAATGAAGTCCCGCATTCAACAGGAAACCGTGCGCCGCAACCTGCACACCAATGTAAAACTGGGCAGTGGCGGCATTCGCGAAATAGAATTTATCGCCCAAGCCTTTCAGTTAATACGAGGCGGCTTAGATGTAAATCTACAGCAGCCCAATATATTTAAAGTATTAAGCTACCTTCAAGAGATGGAGTTTTTACCCGGCAATGCCGTTAAAGAACTGCTTAGCGCTTACTGCTTTTTACGAGATGCCGAACACGCCATTCAAGGCATTAACGATGCTCAAAGCCAAACCCTGCCCAGCGATACCGATAACCAAGCTCGCATTGCATGGAGCATGGGTTATGAAATCTGGGAAGACTTCTTTGCTGCATTAAATGACCATCGCAACAGAGTCAGCGAGCACTTTGCCCACATTGTGGCCCAAGAAGAAACTCAAGACAGCGACGACGACACTGGGCTTTGGCAAAGCATTTGGCTGGGAGTGTGCGACAACTGCGAACACCCTGCCAATCTTGAGCACATTAAAACCCTCATAAGCGGTCTTCGCGAACACAATGCCACCTTGCGCATGCAAGCCATTGGTAAGCAGCGCCTTGATAAAACCATGCCGCATTTATTAAAGGCCATTTGGGAAACCCAGCACCCAGAGCAAACCCTTAAACGCCTGATTCCGCTTATTGAATCTATTTTGCGTCGTACCGCTTATTTAGTGCTGCTCAATGAAAATCCTCAGGCGTTAAAACATCTCGTGCGTCTGTGTGAAGCCAGCCCTTGGGTGGCCGATAGCATTACCGAATCGCCCATTTTATTAGATGAGTTATTGCACCCGGCTTCGCTTTACAAGCCCAGCGACAAACACGCCATGCAAGATGATTTAAACTTACGCTTACTGCGCATTGAGGAAGACGATTTAGAAGAACAAATGGATGCTTTGCGCTATTTTGCCCGTGCCCACAAATTGCAAATTGCTGCCTGTGAAATTACCGGTGTACTGCCTCTTATGAAGGTAAGCGATCACCTTACTTGGCTTGCCCAAACTCTGTTAGAAAAAGCCATGTGGCTGGCTTGGCTGCAAATGGTCGATAAATACGGCTACCCAAGTGACCCTCAAGGGGAAGCAGTGTTAGAACCGGAGTTTTTGATTCTGGGATATGGAAAATTAGGGGGCATAGAACTGGGCTATGACTCAGACCTAGACATGGTGTTTTTACACCAAGCAACCCCCAATAAGGAAACTCTCGGGGAGCGATCTTTAGATAATGGCGTGTTTTATACGCGCATGGGCCAGCGACTTATTCACATTTTAAATACCGTCACCCGCGCAGGCCAGCTCTACGAAGTGGATATGCGCCTGCGCCCCAGCGGAGCCAGTGGCATGATTGTGACCTCATTAAATGCCTTTAATCGCTACCAGCAAGAGCAAGCGTGGACATGGGAACATCAAGCCTTGGTGCGCGCCCGCTATATCTGTGGTCAAACCACTTTACATGGTAAATATGCCCAGATACGCCGCGAAAACTTAGCAAAAGACCGTGATCTTGGACAGCTAAGAAAAGAAGTGCGGGAAATGCGACAGAAAATGCGCGATAATCTCGGCGCTCAAAGCGCGGGTAAGACTCAGTTTCAGCTTAAGCAAGATGCCGGTGGCATTGTCGACATAGAATTTATAGTACAGTACCTAGTACTGGCCCACTCGGCACAACACCCCTCTTTGCTTCAATGGACAGATAATGTGCGCCTGTTAAGTACCCTAGGGGCACTTGGAAAACTACAGGCAACACAAAGCGAAACCCTCACCCAGGCCTACATAGCCTATCGTTCATTGGCACACCGTCGGGCGCTGCAGAACCAAAAGTTACTGCTAAGCCCCAGTGAACTCGAGCAAGCTGAGTTAACCCCTCACATCACGACGGTTAAAACGCTTTGGCAAGAAATTATGGAAGCTTAAAAGTCTAAAGCTGTAAGCCTCACCAATCTAAGGTGTGGCTGAACACCTTGGGCAGAACATGATGAATTCAGCGCAGTAAGTTGCTTACTCTCTGTGACAACGTATTAATGCTCACTAATGGTGAGCCAGGAGCCCTGTAATTGGGGTTTCCGTGCATAAAGTTAGGAATAGAAAATGGCTGCATTTGGAACAGTTTTCATGCCGAAAATGGCACTGGCAACTTATGAAAATAATTCATGGACACCTTCAAGCATTGTTCCATCTGACAAGCTAGAGTTTCACCCGGGTGCTCATGTCTTACATTATTCAAGCACCTGCTTTGAAGGCTTAAAAGCGTTTAAGCACGAAGACGGCAGCGTGAACATTTTCCGTATGGATGCCAATATTCAGCGCATGGCACAAAGCAGTGAATTATTAAGCCTACCTGAAATCAATAAAGATCAGCTTGGCCAAATGATTAAAGATGCGGTTGGCCTATACGCCGACGACGTGCCTAACCCACCGGGATCTATGTATATTCGCCCTACTCACATAGGCACTGAGCCTGCCATTGGCAAAGCCGCTGCCCCTTCTGAGTCATCAGCTTTATATGTACTTTTATCCCCTGTTGGTGATTATTTTTCTGGCGGTGCCACGGCATTAAGACTTCTACTAGAAGAAGACGGCATGCGTTGCGCCCCTCACATGGGCATGATTAAAAGCGGTGGTAATTACGCCAGTGCATTAGGCCCTATTATTCAAGCACGCAAAGAATGCAAAGCTGATCAAATTCTTTTTTGCCCCAATGGCGATGTTCAAGAAACCGGCGCGGCTAATTTCATTCTGATTGACGGCAATGAAATTATTACTAAAGCGCTGGACAGCACCTTCTTACACGGCATTACTCGAGATTCAATTTTAACCATTGCCAAAGACGCTGGCATGACAGTAACCGAGCGTGACTTTACCGTAACTGAATTACTAGAACGCGCTAAAAAGCCCGGCACTGAAGCGGCTCTGTCTGGCACCGCTGCGGTATTAACACCGGTAGGCACACTGATTCATAATGGCCAAGAATTTCCTGTGGGCTCTGGTGAGCCAGGTGTGACCACATTGAAATTACGCCAAGCCTTAAATGACATTCAATGGGGCAAAGCTGAAGATAAATACGGTTGGTTAGAAAAGGTTTAAGTTTAACACCCAGCCTTCATATAGGTGATTCTACTCAATCTTTGGCGTTAATTAAAAAAAGGGAAATACCGCAACGTATTTCCCTTTTTTATGGCCTAGGATGGCCTATATCTTTAAAGTGCAGGAGCAGCTTTAAAGACATGGCCTAGCATAGCCAGTACCCTAAATACGCAAGAGTCCTATTTAGGACATAACCACTCCCCTTATTACTACACTCCATAACAATAAAGACCCCATGAGTTTTAATATAATGAATTTAAAAACCACTGCCTTCATTGCCTTAATTAGCCTTTTCGCTTCTTTTAACGCTTACGCCGACGAAATTTACCAAGAAAGTGCCGCCAACTTATGTAAAGGCTTATCACAAAAAGGCAACACCAAAAAATGCATGGCGCAAATTAAAAAAGCTACGTATAACGATTCTGCCATCGCATTTTGTGCCACTCAAAAAACATGGGGGAAAATTAAAAAATGCTTACCTTTAATTCAAAATGTTAATTTTGAAGAAGCCCCATTAGCCATATGCAGTACAGCTAAATACGTTAACAACGATCTAAAAAAATGTTTAACCGAAATTGCAAATAAAAGCTATGTAAGCGCCATAGAGGTAGACATGTGTGCTCAAGAAAAGTATTACACCAAGCAGGTTAAATGCTTAAAGACAGCCACATCAAAACCTTTTGAAGTAGTAAGTGAAGTTAAACAAGCTGACGCTAGCATGGCGTTATTAGCACTACAGAAAAAGATCGCCGAGGCTTATGACTTAATGCGTGAAAATAAGACCACGGATGCGACTTTATTATTGCATGATTTGGTTAAGGGGTTTGAGGAAGGTAAAGGTTAATACAGCTAACATGGTTGTATTATCAATATAGAATATTCTTTGTGGGTGTACATTCCCACAAAGAAATTCAGGTAGTATAAAATTTAAAAATAATAACGTACGGTTAATTCGCTATCGGTAGATGTATATTCACGGGTTCTCGCTTCCCCATTGCGGTTGCTATAACTGAATGATACGTCCCCAGCCACAGTGAGGTTTTCAATCAATGAATATTCCAAGCCAATTGTAGGTTCAATTTTATAGCCTTCAAAATGCTCATGATCTGAACCAGATTTGTAATGGTAAGCTGTATAGCCAGCTCTTACACCATAATAAATTTTGGATTTTTCTGATTGCCTTTTTAATTTGAACAACCCAACTAAGATTTCGTATTCCTCAGATGATCCAGAGAACTCTCCAGTATCATTGCTTTTATAATAATACAATGAGGGTTCCAACCGTAAAGCGGTATCTATTTCGATTGGCATATAGATAGTGCGATCCCCTTGGGCTGACACGCCAATGCCTACCTCTTGAGCAAAACTGTTTATTGAAACAAGCATAATAATAAAAATAGAAATCAGGTATTTCATTTTATTCCTTTAAAATTTATTGAAGAGGGTAGCGTTAAACAGGAAAGCATCATGGCCAATTACCCCAGACTCCCTTCTGAATAGCATTGCAAATCATATATACAGATTGCAACGCGGAGTCTAGACAGGCTACGCCTTAGTATCAACTAATATATGAAATTTTAAACACAGATAAGAGCTTAAAACTGATAAACAAACTGACGTAGTTCGCTTTCATCACAACGTCCCTGATACTCGCTCCAATGCAAAATATTACCGGTTACCACCATGCTGCCAGAGACCACGAGCGTCACACCCGCCCATGCCACTATAACTGCCAATAAAGCTTCACCACCTTTACTTCCAAAATCAACATTACCTGAAGAAGACTTTTTATGATTCTGATTTTCTTTGCTTTTTTTGGAATCATCAAATAAATCGATTTTTTCTGATCCTAAGTAAGTATTCAAATCTAATTGACGAGTCACCAATTCACACTGTCTACTTACATAAGGCTGATCTTCTTGTACTCCCGGTAAAAAAGTACAAGCAAGAAGGAAATTTAAAAGAGTCAAAACAATCAATAGTGATAGAGGTTTTTTCATTTACACTTACAGTTAATTAAAATAATTAAAAAAATGCTTATTCAGGCTAGTAAAATAAAAAGGGCATATATTAATGCCCATTTTATTAAATGATTAAGTTTTGATAGCAGGTTACGAAAGTCGCTAATTACAATTCCAACTCTAAAACTGGAAAAGCACAATAATCTGAACCATACCCGATAGTAAGCATTTGATTAAAGCCCACATAAATACTCTCGTCCATTGGTCTAACATTTAAAGTAAAAGTACCATGGGTCGATTCAGGGTCAACACTTTCTGGTTTGCTGACTCTTAATTCAACCAAGTGTGCTTTTTCATTTAAATATTTATGTTTACGCTCACTGCCTGTTAAACCTATATTGGCTGCTTGCACCTCCCATACGGGCAATACCAATGGAGGCTGAAGGCTTTGCACTTCACCAAAACCATTCTCGCTTATGACTGCGGCACTTGAACCTACGTAACTTATTACTGACCCAACAGGTAGATGGTTACGTCTTTCCTGTGAATCTGAAACACGCCATGCAACCTGATGACTGTTCGTTTGCCCATCAATACAGTTAACGGTTTGTGAATAGTCATACTCGCCATTTTCAGCCTTCAGGAAAGGCCCTTCAATATAAACGTCATTACCAGCTGACATTTGCAATTTTAAGCTGGCTGTTACATCTATTAATTCAGCGCAATGGCCATCAGCTATTGCAGCATCCGAACAATTAATGCCCTGATATTTTGCATCTGGAATGCTATCTAGCTCGCCATTATTATTAGTATCAACCATTTCCTCGTAGAAATTATTTGGGGCTTCAGTGTAGTCCCCATCAGCATTCACATATACTTGGTAACCTTCTGGATTCCAGTCAAATTCATTAATACCGTCGTTATCAATATCTAAGTCCGCTTGATAACGCCCTTCAGACTCATAAACTCCGTTACCATTCGCGTCAAACCAAGCTTCACCATACGCTTGGAAGCTTTCGCCTATATCAAATAAACCGTTTGAGTTTCTGTCCTGAAAATTACCCTGACCACGAGCCTGAGCCATAATGGTTGCATACCCATCTACAGTATTGGGATTGACACTGCGCCAAGTAACCGAGCAAGACCCTTGAAGGGTTTCACAATGGGAATCCACAAGCCCTGCTGTTTCAGAAAAATGTATCTGAGTACCGTCCATCACTGGATTTTGATTGTTATCGGATACTTGAGCGGTAATAACCACTTCCGTTCCAGTGTAATCCCAAGCATGAGGATTATAAGTGTCAGCCGACAATATGATGCCATTTGGCCTGGCCAAGGGAGTTGCCATTGTAATTGGAGCAGACAAAGTCGTCATCGTGATTCTAGGATTGCCGTTTTCATCAGTTATATCGACACTGGCCTTCACTCGTACAGGCACCGCAAAATTGCCCCCATTTAAAACTGTTTGTACCATTCCCTCCTGATCAGTGATGGCATGCACGACTGAAAGCTGTGTTCCACCATATTCGTGATCAAGCTCAAAATTTACTAGATAGCCCGGTATAGGATTTCCCTTATTATCAAGCACCCTAAATTCTAAACGGCTGATAGAAGGCACTTCAGCATTGCCAAAACCTGCGAGGGCTATTACTGAAGGGGCTGCTTGTACAAATTCTATGGCCCCCACTTCGGTCGGGCCAACTTCGATACTGGCAATGGCGGAAGAATAGAAGTCTAAAATACCCTCATCACTTTCAGTAACAATATAGACCACTATGTTGTCAGTATTACCATGGGCGCCACCACAGCCCTTATCTATATATGTTGTTGTCGCCATACCTGAAGCTAGCACTTTATCAGGTTTGAATTCAGCCAGACCAGCTTGAGTACAGGAAGATGTAAAATACACATCAACTGGGTTGGGGTATCGAGTATTTTCATTCCTTTTATTTACAATGCTCACTTGCACAGTCGTTGACCCGGTAGCTGAAAGTCTTTCTCCCTCTGATAAACCCGTTAACGCCACCCCATCTTGAAACCCTGAGCCAACTCCATTGCCCAAACCAGTATGCTCGTAATTCACATCGAATACTGGATCTGAGTTATCTCCTATGCCATCACCATCAATGTCAGATGATTCAGTTGGGTCTTTGGGAAAAAGATCCACAGCATCTGGTACGCTATCGTTATCAAAATCTAATGGATAATCATCACTATTATCCCCAACACCATCACCGTCCGTATCCGAGTTTTCACTGCTGTCGTTGGGGAAAACATCACTGTTGTCACCAACTCGGTCACCGTCTGAATCTAGCGTTTCATTAATATCATTAGGAAACGCATCAGAATTATCTCCAACCCCATCACCATCGGTATCCACAGTTTCAGAGGCATTATCGGGAAAGTCATCACTATTATCTCCTACGCCATCCCCGTCACTATCAGCACTCTCACGAGCATCTTGAGGAAAGGCATCCAATTCGTTAACAACACCATCTCCGTCTATATCTGGATTAGCCCTTTTCTCTCCAGATCCACCGCAAGCAGATAACAATGAAACAATCAAAAGGCATAATAATAAACGTGGCATTAATAATTCCATTTACATAACAAAATAAGCAGGCGCGGATTCTAATCTAGCCCTCTCTTTTTGGCCAGTCATCTGCAGCTTCACTAAGAAATAATTCAGTGAATAAGCAGCCAGTAGGAATAAAACTTGGCATACTAATCCCTATCTATAAGGCAAGAAAAATAAGGATCGTCATGTTAATGGACATACTAGGTATCATGATTGGCTTTGCCAGTATCATGTTGCTGTTTAGCTTATTGGTGAGTGCATTGGTGCACGGTGCGCAAGCGGCGCTGAACCTTCGCCTTCGCAATATGAAAGGTATTATAGGGGCTTTTTTTAAACACTGTGATCAGGTGGATGAAAACATCCATCAGCTTCTAAATGACAAGTTAGCACAACGTACTCCCGATCAGGTTTATTCAACTGTTTTACCGGTGAATTTATTAGGAAACCGCTTAGAGCTGACCCGGGTCAGTAAACAAGAATTAATAGACATGGTGTATTCTATTGCGGATATGACTAGTGATGCAAAAGAATGTGTCAAAGAAAAAATTGAAAAGGATTTCAATACACTTGAAGAGGTGATGATGCAACGCTTTAAACAATGGATGCATCAAATATCAATTGGCTTAGCCTTTATTATTTGCTTTGTTTTTCAATTAAACTGTTTTGATCTTTTAACTAAATTAAACCAAGACAGCGCTTATCGTCAACAGGCAACACAACTAGTTCAAGCCTTACCAATAGATAGTCAGGACATGAGTAAATCTGTTAACCAAGAACAATTACAAGGGGGCTTGAGTGCGCTCAATTTTTCTATTGAACCTAAAAGATGGAAAGACTATTACGCCACAGCTAGTATAAGCAGCCTGACACATTGGCTGGGCATAATTTTTAGCGCCATATTAATTTCTCTTGGTGCTCCTTTTTGGTTTAATCGATTAAAAGATATCGCAAGTCTTCGAGATCAGTTATCTAAACAACCCAATTAGTCAAAAGTTCTTGGTTACGTAATAAAACAAACAAGAACCGATAAATAAAAAAGGAATAACAATGGAAAAGCCAACCCCTAGTGACCCGACTATTTTTAGTAAAATAATTAGTAAAGAAATACCAGCAGACATCGTTTACGAAGATGACTTGTGCTTAGCTTTTAAAGACATTATGCCGGCTGCGCCGATACACATTTTAGTAATACCTAAAAAACCCATTGCTCGATTAATAGATGCAACTGAATCTGACAAGGCCTTGCTAGGGCATTTGAATCTAGTGGCGGCACAAGTAGCTAATGATGCAGGGATTGGAGATAAATTTCGTTTAGTCATGAACAATGGGGCGAAGGCTGGGCAAAGTGTGTTTCATATTCATTACCATGTTATTGGTGGTCGTAGCTTGCAGTGGCCTCCTGGTTAGAATTAAAAACCATTCAAAACGGAAGCGCTAAAACTAGCACTTCCGTCTCGAGTATTGCCATATATTTAAAATCACCATTTTATTCAGGATACCACTAATATCGCCTGACATAATTTAGTCTAGTAAGATCATAATCGATAAATTCCCATCTAAATCACTTATAAATAAAGCAATTTAACACCTAGACTCTTCTAAAATTCATACGCTATGCTCGCAACAAAGTAGTGCATTGATACTTCTAATTTATCTTAAGGGCACCATTATATCTCACTAATTATCACCAACAGTAGAAATTAGTATTGCAAGCTATAAAAAACGATTTGTGAAATATTTTAATTATTTTTACCAAAACAAAAGTCCCAAATCATTCGGAAATATTTAGCTTTAAATAATATAAAAAAGTTTGATTATCAATATAAAAACATAAAAATACTGGTCTTAGACCGCCATTTTTAATGACTACACCAATGACTTTTATCAACTGATTAATTCATATATAAAAAATATTATAAGAATTTTATTTTTTAAGTTTTTACAAATTAAATTTAGTGTCTTTACACTATTTTTAATTTAATACTTTACCATTAATTACTGGGCGCTTAGGTTTACCAGTCTAATTCGGTGATTATACTCAAGCCTCCTAAATTAATAGCTGTATTAGGAACTTCCGTCTTAATAAAGTGCAGACTGATATAATGAATAAGATAAAAATAAAAGAACTCATGTCATCCTATCTATTAGATGGGTATAAACAGGACGTTATTGATATTGAAAGTGTCGACTTTTGTACTGAGAATGATAAAAGTAAATTTACTTTTAAACTAAATATTAAAGAATCATTTTTATCATCCCAGTATGGGGTGTTTTTTTCAGGTATTACGGCCGAAGTATGGATTTATCAAGCTTGCGTAGTGCTTGCGCATCTCGACAATGATTTATTTGAAAATTCGCGAGAAATAATTCTGCAAGAAAAACACTTCACATATAAAAAGCCAGTCTCACCAGACAACATTACCGTGACGGCCAAGGTCCTTGAAAAAAGAACGACCAGTAAAGGCCGTTTACAATACAAATTTGAAGTAAATGTCAGCGATGCCATCACGGGTTATGGTCTTGCCATTTTTTAAATAATAAAAAGGAAAACTAAACATGCAACAAAAATACAATGATATTTGTCAGTACTGCTTAGACAGGCTATTAGCATCTCAGGCAATTGATAAATTCAGTGATTTATCAGATGATCAACTTTCAACATTCTTCGCTAATTTTTATTACATTGTTGAGCAGTTCCCCAAACAACTTGGGCTGCTAATATTCAATGCGCCGAATAACCAAGCGCTTTTTACACTAGCGGACAACCTAGTTGATGAGTTAGGTGGCGCAGAAAAAATTGAAGAGCTTGACTACACAGGCTTGCACGTAAATTTATTAGGTGGCCTTATGAAAGGGCTAGGCTTCACAAAAGGTGACCTAGAATCCATATCACCTTTACCGGAAACTCAGCAGTACATCGACTTTCTCAATGAAGGGTATTTAAATAAACCCTTCATTGAATCAATCGCTTATATTGCAGCAGGTATGGAAGCTATTTTTCCTGAAATTGCCAAGAGAATTTATAACGCATTAAGTTCTCGTTTTTCTGATGAGCAATTAGTTCATTTTACAGAGCATATGGTTGCAGACGTTAAGCATGACCAACAGCTACGTAAAATGATTTTCCCTCTTTTGGAAAAAGAAGGAGCCTTCGAATTATTCGAAAAAGGGGCTAAAGATATTGCAGAGCATCAATATACAATGTTAGAAGCATTTGTACGGTGATGGAAATATGAACTTTTCTGACATTTATTTTAAAGAGCATGAACGCTATATTTCTGAAACAGCGCTAATGAATGGTAAGAAATATCATTCATTTATTAGTGCTGATTATTATTCTCTCAACACCCACACATTTATCAAACAAGCAGCCATGGATGCCATACAAACATATGGCACCTCCCTAAGCGTTGGTCAGTTTTCTGATAGAAGCCCGCTCATCAAGCAATTGGAAGCACGGCTTTGCACCGTTTCCAGCATGGAGGCAAGCTGTATATTTACTTCGGGCTATACGGCAAATTTAGGTGCCATTAGCGCGACCTCGAAAATCGATAATGTATTTTACCTATATGACAAGCTATGCCACGCCAGTATCGTTAGTGCAATAAAAAGTACAAAGTGTGGCAGTGAAGCATTCGCCCATAATGACATGACTGAATTGACGGCTAAGCTGAATACTCATCAGGGTAAAACTATTATAGTCATCACTGAAGGGCTATACAGTGCTGACGGTGACTTTGTAGACTTGCCCAGTATAGTAGCCCTTAAAGAGCGTTATGATTTTATGCTTTATGTGGATGAAGCCCATTCGTTTGTGATATCCAGCAACCAAAAAAATGTGGCTCAAATTTTTAATGAAGTGGCTGCAGGTAGTATCGATATAATCTCTGGTTCACTCAGTAAAGCTTTATGCTCCACTGGTGGCTTTGTCATTGCGAGCTCTAAAATGATTGATCGCATTAGAATGAGTCGCGAGTACATTTTTTCAACCGGTATCACACCCAGTAATATAGCGGCTTCTGTAGCCTGCTTAGAACTATTATCGGCCAGTGATCGGCATCAAAAGCTAGCCGAAAATATTGCCTACTTCCGGCAGAAAGCCAAAGAAAATAATATTAACTTAGGCATGAGTAATACTCTCAGCCCAATTTTTACTATTTTTCCAAATAAACCCTGCGCAGAGCTTTATCAGTCTTTGTTAGATGTGGGAATTTTGGTTCAGCCCCTGCTGTATCCTGCGGTACCTAAAGAACATGAACGTCTACGAGTATTAATTAATGCGGCTCACGAAACACATCAATTAGATGCTTTAATCGATAGTGTTGTCTCAAAGCGCCATGCATATAACAACGCAGATGCTTTGGAATTAAATAAATGAATTTGGAATACTAAATATCATTTCATTTAG
>CAJXRF010000079.1 GCA_913058575.1 uncultured Bermanella sp. | reverse complement strand
TGGCGGACTGGACGAGACTCGAACTCGCGACCTCCGGCGTGACAGGCCGGCATTCTAACCAACTGAACTACCAATCCAACAATTGATGTCTAACAGACATCTAACCAAATACTCTAATAAGAGAAATTTGGTGGGTGATGACGGGATCGAACCGCCGACCCCCTCCTTGTAAGGGAGGTGCTCTCCCAGCTGAGCTAATCACCCTTGCCTCAAGCGAGATGCGCATTCTATAGAAGTTTATAACTGTGTCAATCGTCTAAATGAATTTTTTCATACAGCCCAAGCACTTAGCAGCGATTTAGGTATTTTTTAAGCACCTACAACCCATTTTTTAAAAGCCGCTATTCAAATAAACAAAACCCGGCCAAAGCCGGGTTTTGTTTATTCATAATTGATGGCCAAAGTTACTCAGCCGCCACCATCATACGTACTCTGTTTTTCTCAATAGTGGCCTCACCAATTCCCTTCACCCCTTTTAGCTCCTCTATTGAAGCAAAGCGGCCATTTAGATCTCGATAGGCAACAATTTGTTGAGCCTTTTTGGGGCCAATATTAGCGAGGGTTGCCAACTCATCAGCACTTGCCTGATTAATATCAATGGCCGTGCCATCAACAACTTTTTGAATGACACTTTGATTATCAGGCACAGCATTAGGTTTGTTAGGTTCGGCTTCAGCCCAACTAAGTCCACTGGCAAGCACCAGCCATAAAGCGACTAATTTGATTTTAAACATAACTCTCTCCTTGGTGATGTTTAAATTAACATAGCAAGGAGTGCCTTTATGAGCTGTAGGTTATCGCCCTATTTCTACGTAAGAAATTTAAACTCTTTCCCTCATGCACTCAATATTACCACTTAAGTTAGCCTTGTAGTTCTTGCTCAATAAGAGTGAGCGCTTCAATAGGATCTGCCGCTTGCGTAATTGGACGGCCAATTACCATGTAATCCACCCCTGCCTCCATAGCCTGAGAGGGTGTCATGACTCTTCGCTGATCACCCTGCTGAGCAAAGCTTGGACGAATGCCAGGTGTAATTAATTGAAAATCGGCACCACATAACTGCTTCAAGCTTTGAGCTTCCTGAGCTGAACACACCACCCCATCCAACCCACTTTGTTGAGTTAATTTAGCCAAACGCTCAACTTGCTGCTGCGGCGTAATGTCTAAGCCTATGCCAGCTAGATCTTGCTGCTCCATACTGGTCAACACCGTCACACCAATCAGGATAGGCTTTTTCTCAAAACGCTGAACAGCTTCTGCTGCAGCTTCCATCATACGCTGGCCACCAGAAGCATGAACGTTCACCATCCACACCCCCATATTCGCAGCCGCCGCTACGGCTTTAGCTGTAGTATTTGGAATGTCATGGAATTTTAAATCCAAAAATACATCAAAATCTTTTTTATGCAGAGCTTCCACCAATTGCGGACCCTCACAGGTAAACAATTCCTTACCCACTTTTAAACGGCAACGCTTAGGATCTAAGCGATCGACTAAATCCAGTGCTTGCTTGCCATTATCAAAATCTAAGGCCACGACAATCGGTTTATTTTGCATTTTCGATCCTTTGTTTATCATTCAATTTGGCCTGTGGAGGCCTAGCCAAATTAGGTATAAAGCTTTCCCACTGTTTGCAGCTTGGACAACGCCAGTAATGCTTATCCGCTTCAAAGCCACAATGTCGACAATGGTATTCATCTTTACCTGTCTGTAATTGCTCTAAAATTTCTTTGAGTATGTGCAAATAACTAAGGGGTAACTGCTCCCCCTTGGCAATAAATTCATCCAGTAGCAACCTAAAGCCCTCTATCGTGGGCACTTGTGCAATGGAATAGGTCAATTGTGATATGGCTTCATCCAAAGACTTATATTCGGCCAGATGCTCAGCATAACTATGAAGCGTCAGCGGCATGGGTGATTCAAGCCATAGATCTTGTAAAAATTTTTCAAGCTCATGGGGGCGGTGACGAGAATTAAATAATTTTTTTAGTTGAGGCAACACCAAATGCAATAAGCCAGGCTCATACAACAAAGCCTCTTTTAAACTGGCAAACATTTTCTGCGGAAACCCTTCCACCTCAGCCATTTTCGCTTCCAATAAGAGCGCCCTTACACATTTTCTGTCGAGCTTTAACGCTTGAGTGATCAGCAAATTCGCTTGGCGCCAATTTTTCTTACTAATCGCATCGTCGGCCAGCTCGCAACACGCGTAAGCCACGGATTTACTGCTTTTTAGCGCCCTAACTTCCCCAGCTAGATCTAATATTTTTTGCCACTCATGCTCTTCTTCATAAAGCGTGACCAATTTATTCAACACCTTGGGCTTTAAGGCAGAGTTCACCTTTAACAACTCAAGCAGCAATCGCTCTGCCCGATCAAATAATCCGGCATTCAAATAATCAGATGCAAGCTCCAACTGAACCTGAGCCGATAAAGATTTATCTAAATCAGGCCGAGCAAACAGACTTTGGTGAATAGAAATCGCTTTATCCAGCTCCCCACGACGGCGATAGAAAATACCAAGATTCAATTGAAGTTCAACTGCCTCCTGTCGCTGAGCCATGTTCAAAATTGCCTGCATGGTTTCGCTAGGGGCGTCGCTTGATAACATATCCATACTAGGAAATGGCGTAGATGTATTCTTTTGACGTCCCTCATATCGCCCAAATAGCCAGCCCAAACCTACGGCCAACATTAGAATGAAAAATGTATACACGTCACTCATAAGCACTACTGCAATTTCTCAAAACGCTGCAAAGCATTATCAAGTTGCTTTCTCAGTTTGTTTCGCTGTCTTTTGGATTTCCACAACACCACGCTATTGACCAACACACCCAACAAGCAACCCATTGCCAGCGTTATGGCTAACACTAAACCAAGTGATGCTTCTGGACTTTTCCAAATATGCATGTTCACTTGCACTAAATCAGGATTAATCATACTTGCTAGCAATCCCATAAGAATGCACAACACAAGCAGGCCAAAGTACCCAATGACACTTAACCAGGTCATAGCCCAACTCCTATAAATTAGATTTCACGATAATTTGAAGATTTGACGAATTATCCCTGTTGAATAGCTTGGTTGCAAACCCTTCAAGCTATCGAGAGGATGCAGGATTGTATCGAAGAGACCTAAGGTTCACATCCAATTGGCAATCTAATTTCAAACTCACCAATTTTCTCGCCATGAGTGCCACGCGATAGTGCTCCTGCAGAGACTGCCCCACTTTGCCTGAGATAGACTCATTTTGAATAAGGATGTTATCTAAATCGCCATACTCCTCCAATAAACTGCCTGCTGTTTTTGGGCCGATTCCAGGCACCCCAGGAACATGATTGGTGGTATCTCCTACTAAACTTAAAAAATCCACCAATTGATGACCTTTCAAGCCAAGCTGCTGCTCAACGTCATCTACGCCAAACACGCGCTTATCAAAGTGATGATAAAGACTAATATTGGCATCACTGATTTGCATAAATCCTTTATCAGTAGAGACGATTACCACTTTCCCACCTTTTAAACTGGTTTTAACCGCCAATGTCGCAATAATGTCATCAGCCTCGAGCTCTTCCATTTTTAAGCAAAACAAGCCAATGGATTCAAAGCGCTGACGATATTGATCAAGGGCCACAGCCAATTCATCCGGCATAGGTTTTCGGTTGCCTTTGTAATCTGGGAATAACTCATGTCGCCATGTAGGGCCCTTACCATCAAACACCACCGCCACGTGACTGACTGATGTACGTTCAATATCTTTTAAAATGGCATTTTGACTGAGTAATAGAGTTTGCTCCACAGGATCATCTGTACGATTCACTTGTGCCGCATATATGCGCCTAATTAAGTTCATTGCATCTATAAGCAGTAAATTCACACGTCTTCCTTTTGTTCTTTGTGCTGCTGTAAATCCCACAAATGTGCGTAGCGACCTTTTTGATTTAACAAACTCTCATGGCTACCTTGTTCCACCACCTCTCCTTGTTCTAGCACCAGAATTCGGTCGGCTTTTACAATGGTCGATAATCTATGAGCAATCACCACACTGCTTTTACCGATGGACACCTCATCTATGGCTTTTAATACAGCGCGCTCTGATGCACTATCAAGGGAACTGGTCGCTTCATCAAAAATTAAAATGCCTGGCTGCTTTAAAATGGTACGCGCAATTGCCACTCTTTGTTTTTCTCCACCGGATAATTTAAGGCCCCTTTCCCCCACTTGAGTCTGATAACCATTGGGAAGTTGACCTATAAAGCTTTGTAAATGTGCTAATTTTATTGCCTCTTTCACTTCATCGTCTGTGGCACCTGGTCGGCCATAACGTACATTTTCTAAAATTGTACTGTTAAATAAAACGGTATCTTGTGGGACCACGCCGATGGCTTGGCGCAAACTTAATTGAGTAACGTCTTGAATATTTTGACCGTCAATATAAATACCGCCCGCTGACGCATCATAAAATCGAAATAATAATTTCGCGATGGTCGACTTACCTGCGCCACTGCCACCCACCAGCGCTAATTTTTCACCAGGTTTTAACGTAAAGCTTAGATTACTTAATATGGGCCTATTTTCCTCATAGGAAAACTCCACATCTTTAAACTCAATTTCACCCTTATGAAGCTGTAACACTTGCGCATCTTCAGCATCGGCTACTTTAGATCGAACATTCATCAATTTAAACATACGCTCAATATTCACCATGGAGCTTTTAATTTCTCGGTATACAAATCCCAAGAAATTCAAAGGTAAAAATATCTGCATCATAAAGGCATTAATCAGCACAAAATCCCCAAGAGTCATCGTGCCATCGGCTACATTTTGAGCAGCCAGTGCAAGCATCGCCGTCATGGATATTGAAATAATGAGGGTCTGCCCAGTATTCAAGGCAAACAAAGTCAGCCTGTTTTTACGTTTGGCTTTCTCCCAACCGGCTAACTCTTGATCATATAATTTAGACTCGTACTTTTCGTTAGCAAAGTATTTAACGGTTTCATAATTAATTAAACTGTCTATGGCACGGGTATTACTGCGACTGTCTGCTTGATTGGCTTCTCTAATATACTGGGTTCGCCAGTCAGTGGCGGTTTTAGAGAACCATACATAAGCGGTGACGGAGAGGAAAACAATTAGCGCAAATTCAAAACTGTATTGTTGCCACAAGATGCCCATCACTAAAAAGAGCTCAATAAACGTTGGGGCAATATTAAACACCAAAAATCGCATCAAAAAGCTAATACCACTCGTTCCCCGCTCTACATCACGGGAGAGCCCACCCGTTCGACGATCTAAATGAAAAGCTAAATCAAGCCCATGAAGATGCTCAAACACCTTTAGGCCTATGCGGCGCATTGCTCTTTCGGTTACGCGCCCAAACAAAGTGTCTCTTATTTCTCCCAATAGAACATTAGATAAACGAATAAAACCATAGGCCAGTAACAAACCAACAGGTAAGCTCACAAAGGCCAAGGAAGTATCCCCTAGCTGCCCATCTAAATCGTCTACTAAATACTTCAAGACAAAAGGCATTGCGATGCTGGCCATCTTTGCCGCCAACAAACAAAATAAAGCGAGAACTACTCGGTGTTTAAACTCTAAAAGAAAAGGCCAAATTTGCTTAACGACCACCCAGTTAACAGGTTGATCTGGGTCGAAATCTGAGCCCATGCCACGCATAGAGAGATCCAATTTAGAAATAAAGAAGGGGGTTTAATAGTATTTTAGGCAATCCTTTCAACAATGTATGCACATCAATTGAAAATTTAAAATTCTTAAATACTAAAAAGGCAAGCTTAGCTGCTGGGCCGCGTCTATACTTCTTTGTAATTTTGCGCCAATACCTAGTAATCGAATAGATTGATTATCCCGCTGCCGCGCTTCATGCAATAAAGCCAAGTAATCATCAAAAGTTACTTTTTTATTATGCTTGGCAAGTGTCGTCACCTGAAAATCGGCAAACTTAACCTTTACAAAGGGCGCTAGGTTTTCTGTTTTTAAATGGGCCTGTTCAACCCGCTTTAAAAATTTTGGCCACATGACCTTCAAAGCCTCATCGATCTCACTCACGTCCTTTAAATCGCTAGGGAAAGTATGCTCAATACTAATGGACTTTCTTTGGCCACGAACTCTCACTTGACGACCATCCTCACCGTAAGCACGCTGAATTAAAACCTCACCAAACTTGCCCAACCGTGCCTTCAACCAACTAGGCGGAACATCACGAACATCTTGGCAATTATGAATCCCTAAATTAGCCAATTTTTCTGCACTTTTGGGGCCCACACCAGGAATACGTCGAACCGGTAGCCTTGCCACAAAACTGTCTACCTCATTATCAGAAATAACATATTGCCCATCAGGCTTGTTCCAATCACTGGCAATTTTGGCAAGGAACTTATTAGGGGCAATGCCCACTGAGACTGTAATGCCAACTTCTGAAAACACTTGCTGACGAATTTGTTGTGAGATTAATTCGGCGTTACTGGTGACGGGCAGCTCTATAAATGCCTCATCTATCGATACAGGCTCAAAAGACACGGCATATTGTTTCAATATATCCATTACCTGCAAGGAGGCTTCTTTGTATTTAGCCATATTGCCAGCGATCAAAGTCAAATTAGGACATAACTTTAAAGCCTGAGATGTGGCCATGGCTGAGCGCACCCCAAATTTACGAGCCGGGTAATTACAAGTAGAAATAACCCCACGCCTGTCCGATGCCCCGCCAATGGCAATGGGTAGGTTAAGGTATTTAGGCTCATCGCGCATTTCCACAGCCGCAAAGAAGCAGTCACAATCTACATGCAAAACCTGACGCACATCTAGCATTCGCTCTATCACTGTTTTTATATACAGTAATTATCGCGAATTTAAGCCAAATAACAAGGTGAAAGTTTGCGCTAGAAATCGAGCTCAATATCCTCTAAATCTTTTTCAAGGCGAATGGTAACTCTGCGATTTAAATTTCGACCTTTACGGGTATTATTACTGGCCACAGGGTATCGCTCACCATGATAGCGGGTGGTAAACATTTCGGCATCTAGCCCTCTTTTCACCATGTAATCCATTACCAGCAACGCCCTTTTTTCTGATAGGCGTCGATTATGGTAGCGCCTGCCAGCGCTGTCACTGTGACCGTCCACATAAATGGCTTTCACCGCTGGGTCGGCCTTTACATAAAAAACAATCAAATCTAACTTCTTTTTGGAAGCTGTGTCGATACTGTCGGCACCTCCCTTAAATAACACCTTGCTTTTAGCAACCTGCCTGAAATTCACAGGCAATAAACCAGTCACACACCCTAGGTAATCCTTATAAAAACTTTGAAAATTAGCAGCTGAAAGCGACACCCTTATGGGCTCCCCATCATCGTATCGCGCTTTACGGGTAAAGGTGGGCTGCATTCCCTTTAATAGGGCTTGCATCATTTTATTGGCCCGCTGAGGCTCTACCTTCAAAGGCTTACGAGTTTGCTTAATTTCCACCAACCCTAGGTATTCAGCAAAACGACTGGGGCCCCAGATAGGAGGCTCAATGTGTAAAGCAGCTTGGCCTCTACCCATAAGGTTCTTTTTGGCCCTAAGGTGAAACAAAAGATCCTCACCCGCCTCATGGTAGAAAACAGCTTCACCATAATCAGGAATAGGCTGACTAAACTCACACTCAAATATTGAAGGCGTCAGCCGCCATTCGGTATCCTCAACAGGAGACTGAAATGTAAGGGCTTGAACATTAGGCACAAACAATATGAAAAACAGTATACGCACACTCATGACGCAACCTTGATCAACAATAAAAGCGGCTTTGGGCACGGTTTAATGGCTACTGGGTTAATTATCGGCCAATAAGTGGATTTCTTCAGCCTATATACCAAGAAATTGCTTCCTAAGGATTCAATAAAACTACGAGCTAGGCGCAGCTTCAGGTACAATCACGATCTATTTAATCTCGACAGTTAAGGCTGCCTGTGTCTGATCATCTACCCAATTTAATGGCCGAACGATTCCGCGGATATTTACCTGTTGTTGTCGATGTAGAAACCGCGGGCTTTAACGCTCAAACGGATGCTCTACTCGAAGTGGCCATGGTTATCATGGACATGGACGAAAAAGGCTTTTTGTTTCCAGGGCCCGCCATGGAAGCCAAAATAAAGCCTTTTGAAGGGGCCAACTTAGAGCAAAGCGCCCTAGACTTTACTGGTATCGATCCCTTTGACCCAGGTAGAGAAGATGAAGATGAAAGCTCTGCGCTCAACGCCATGTTTAAAAGTGTGCGTAAAGCCATGAAAGCCAAAGGCTGTAAACGAGCCATTTTAGTGGGTCATAATGCCCACTTTGATTTAGGTTTTATTAACGCCGCCATTGAGCGTCATGACCTAAAGCGCAACCCGTTCCACCCTTTTTCTAGTTTTGACACCGCCACGCTGGCTGGCCTAGCCCTGGGACATACAGTTCTCGCTCGCTCATGTCGCCTGGCAGGCATCGACTTTGATAATAAAGAAGCGCATAGCGCTTTATACGACACACAGAAAACAGCTGAGCTATTCTCGCTTATCACCAATCAATGGAATCAATTGGGCGGCTGGGATTGGGCTTTACGCAAGCACAGACAAGAACAACTGGATAGAGAGGAAGATTAACTCCATACATTGATGCTACCTTCATAATGCTTCAATGTACCTCGCATCCATGAGCATAAAAAAAGCCGCTAATAGCGGCTTTTTTTATGCTTAACTAAACCCTAGCTCACCAAAAGGCAAGCTAGGCGTAAGTCTTAAAGCTTGTCAGATTCAGCAGCAAGATACTTAGCCACGCCTTCAGGAGAAGCGTCCATACCTTTATCGCCTTTGGTCCAACCAGCAGGACAAACTTCGCCGTGCTCTTCGTGGAACTGAAGCGCTTCAACAATACGTACTAGCTCTTCCATGTTACGGCCAAGCGGTAAATCGTTAACGATTTGTGAACGAACGTCGCCCGCTTTATCGATAATGAATGCACCACGGAAAGCAACGCCACCGTCAGATTCTACGTCGTATGCTTTACAGATATCATGTGAAATATCAGCAGCCATAGTGTATTTAACCTGGCCAATACCGCCATCGTTAATGGCAGTGTTACGCCATGCATTGTGAGTAAACTGAGAATCAATAGAAACAGCAATTACTTCAACACCCAACTCTTTGAACTTATCCATACGGTGATCAAGCGCGATCAACTCAGAAGGACATACGAAAGTGAAATCCAATGGGTAAAAGAATACTAGGCCATATTTACCTTTAATTGCTTCTGATAGTGTAAATTCATCAACGATAGTACCGTCACCCAATACAGCTGATACGGTGAAATCTGGTGCTTTTTTACCTACTAGTACGCTCATGTTTGCTCCATTTTTTGGTATTAACTGCGGGCTATAGACCCACAGAGAGAATTAAGGATTCAGGCTCCCCTGAGGCACAACATAATACAATGCCCCTTAATTAAATCCTACCTTTGATGTCGGCTATTATTTCAAAAATCAAACTTAAAATGCCAGAAACAAGATTGATGCAAACGAAGCGGTTATAATTGTGCCTTCTTTAGAAATCGACATATTAAAAATGAGCTGGCTACAGCACATATTAAAAAAGCACCTACTTTTTAGTGCACTATTACTTTCGTTGGCACTGCATCTCGTAGTTATTTTTTGGAGTAACAACGAACAGTTAATGCAATCGTCCTTAGGCAATAACCAGCTTATCTTATTGGAGCCAAGCAAGGAAAATCACCCAGCCGTTAACGCCAATGAGAAATCCATCAAGAGCGCTCCAACAGAAGAAAACATCCAAACAGGTAAAGCTGCCCCCAGCACCACGGGTAAAGTCAAAGAAATTGAGAAAGATTTACCCATTCAGGAAAACGTAATCGATAAAGAGAAAAATAAAACAAGCGAAGAGAAGACCAAAGCCACCAGCAATACAGGAGAACTAATTGATCAATCTGGAAAGGAATTAACGGCTGATGAACAATACAAGAATTTAGTACTTAATCATTTATTAAACAAAGCGAAAAGCGCCCCCGTCAATGGTGCCGCGATCATTCACATATCAATTATCAGAGCAGGCATTGCGACACAAATAAACATAGAGCTCACCAAAGGAGGTGAGCTCTATAAAAACTGGCTACAACACCAAGTTCTTAGCGCCAATCCGTTTCCACCATTACCTAAACACATAAATACCTCGGTGCATAAATTAAGCTTTGGCATCAGCCACGATTAACACTGTTTTCACACTATCTTAATCGAGTGTTTTCTTTTGGCACACCAGAGTGTAATCGCAGTAATCCATCTGGGCTTTGTATGCTCTCTTGCTCTAAAGCCAAGAAGAATTGCACACGCTCTTCAATGGGCTCTTGTGTGTATTTCTGAGCTAAGTCTAAATAATCTTGGAAATGGCGGGACTCTGACTTCAATAAAGACAAATAGAATTTCTGTAGTTCAGCATCTAAATGCCCCGATATTTTTTCAAAACGCTCACAAGATCGCGCCTCTATGATACTGCCCACAATTAACGCATCGGTAAGCTTACCCTTGTTATCCGGGCGAATGTGCTTAGCCATATTAGAGGCATAAGGGCTGGCTTTCATAGTGCGAAACTCTATGCCACGCTTTTTTAGAATTTTCAAAACCTGTTCAAAATGCACCAACTCTTCTCTAGCCAAACGAGACATTTTGTTTTGAATATCCATATTTAAGGGATTTCGAGCCATGAGTGTCATGGCTTGTTGTGCCGCTTTCAATTCGTTCGTCGCATGATCTATTAGAATGGTCTCTAAATCCCCTAGCGCTGCCTCCACCCATAAATCAGGCGTTCGACAATGTAAGAAGTTTAATATAGGCGCAATCATTTCTTGGGTGTTCAACGAAGTGTCCTTGATAAAGCATCATATTCATCACCTGCTTTAAATATGAGGTAACAATAGATTCAAGTTAAAATTTGGACATTATACAGAAATGTACAATCAGAGATAAAAATAAGGTATGAGGATTTAAATAAAGGTTAAAAATTGGTCGGAGCGACAGGATTCGAACCTGTGACCCCTTGCCCCCCAGGCAAGTGCGCTACCAGACTGCGCTACGCCCCGACTCTGCTCTTTGAGCAGGCGGAACTATATACTAAGCTTTTGATTTTGTGAAGGTTTTAGGTAATTCAGACATAAAAAAAGAGCATTATCTGCTCTTTTTAGATTTAACCAAGGCATTGGCTACTCGTTGAATGCTTCAACCTGCACCTTAAGCTTCTGACCTGGTCGAAAAGTCACCACACAGCGAGCTGAAATAGGAATTTCCTCCCCTGTTTTAGGATTGCGGCCCGGGCGCTGACTTTTTTCGCGCAAATCAAAATTACCAAAGCCCGATAGCTTCACTTGTTCTTTCTCAGTTAAGCAATCACGAATCTCCTCAAAGAAGATGTCCACCATCTCTTTGGCTTCGCGCTTATTTATGCCTAGCTCATCAAACAGCTTTTCTGCCATATCCGCTTTGGTAATCGCGGTCATATTAACCTCGTGTCCGTTATGCCTGCCTTTGTAAGGCGTCACTACGAATCCTAGAGCACCCATAAAACTGGGAGGTGCAATACTAACCTCGTAGTTGTGCAGCTAATCCTTCTGTCAGAGAGGCCACTACACTATCGACCCAACTGGTTATTTCTTCATCATTAAGAGTGCGCGATGGATCCTGCCACGTCAAGCCCAAAGCCAGACTTTTTCTACCGTTTTCAATACCTTGGCCGCGATATACGTCAAAAAGTGTGACTGAATTCAGCTTGTCACCTGCCTTTTCACGAATAACACTTTCCACCTGAGACCACTGCACAGACTCATCAACAACAAACGCTAGGTCGCGACTTACTTCAGGGAATTTAGAAACGGCTTTAAACTTAGGCAACACGCCTTCCGAAACATCTGCTAATAACAGCTCATAAACATAAAGTTGAGTTTTAATGCCTAACTGTTTTTGCAACACAGGATGCAATGCACCCATTAAACCCACTTGCTTAGCGCCCTTGAAAATGGCGGCACATTGGCCAGGGTGTAGCGCAGGATGACTTCCCACCTCAAAGTGATAACCAGACTGACCACCCAGGGTAAGCATTTCCTCTACGTCGCCTTTTAAATCATAAAAATCGACTTTTTCAGAGCTATTAGTCCAGCCCTTAGAGATACGAGAACCGCAAATTAACCCAGAAATAACCGCATCCTGAACTAATTCGTCTTTTTGGGGGACAAAACGCAATCCACTCTCAAATAAACGTACAGTATCTTGCTGTCGGTTTAGGTTGTGTTCGGCGGCTTTAATTAGGCCCACCCACAAATTAGTCCGCATCACTCCCATATCAGCTGATATAGGATTCGCCAAGGCAAGCCCCTCTATTTCTGGGTCCACCAGCTTTTGCACTTTAGGGTCAACAAAGCTATAAGTAATAGCCTCTTGATAACCGCGATCTACCCAAAACTGCTTGATCACTTGAATAGGCGTGTTAATTTCTTGCGTGACTTCTAACTCCAACGCGCCAACAGGGGTATTAACTGGCAAGTTGTTGTAACCATAAATACGGGCAATTTCTTCGATCAAATCAGGTTCAATACTAATATCGAAGCGGTAGCTGGGCACATTAACCGTCCAACCTGAGCCAGTCTCAGTTACTTGCATACCCAAACGGGTCAGCATGTCGGTAATATCAGCCTTTGGCAGCTCCAAGGCCAGCACTTGCTTAATACGACTGGCTCTTAGCTTAACGGTAGCCTCAACCGGCATGGCAGACTCCTCAACCGTCTCGACCACAGGCCCTGCAACACCACCACAAATATCCTGGATTAATTGAGTGGCACGCTCCATGGCTACGGCTTGCAACCGGTAATCGACGCCACGCTCAAATCGATGACTTGAATCAGTATGCAGGCCGTAGTTACGAGCTTTACCTGCAATTGACACAGGGTTAAAGTAAGCCACCTCTAGGAAAATATCTTTTGTATCCGCGGTTACACCAGAAAATTCACCACCCATTACACCTGCAATGGCCAATGCCTTAGACTGATCGCTGATCACTAAGGTATCGTTTGTTAATTTAATTTCTTGGCCACCAAGCAGAGTTAATTCTTCATTGGCTTTTGCCATGCGCACATCAATGGCACCTTCTAGTTTAGCCAAATCAAATGCATGCATTGGCTGACCCTGCTCAAGAAGAACAAAGTTAGTCACATCAACAATAGGATCAATGGAACGCACACCACTACGACGCAGCTTTTCTACCATCCATAGCGGGGTTTGCGCCTTAACGTTTACCGACTTGATCACTCGGCCCACGTATTTAGGACAAGCCTGTGGCGCACTTAACTTAACGTCAACGACATCATCGATAGTGGCAGCCACTGGATTAATAACGGGCTCAGTGACGTCTTTTTTATTTAAGGTACCCACTTCACGAGCCAAGCCTTTAACACTTAAACAGTCGGCACGGTTTGGCGTTAAATCCACCTCGATTATGGAGTCATCTAGTTTTAAATACTCACGAATATCGCTGCCCACAGGAGCATCTCCAGCTAACTCCATTAGGCCATCAGAGCTATCACTCATGCCCATTTCAGATTCAGCGCACAGCATTCCAAAACTTTCTACACCGCGAAGTTTTGCTTTTTTAATTTTAAAGTCTTTACCGTCTGCCCCAGGCAAAATAGCGCCTATTTTTGCGAATGGAATTTTTAACCCTTCACGTACATTGGCAGCACCACATACCACCTGAAAAAGCTCTGCACCATCACTTACCTGGCACAAGCTAAGCTTATCCGCATCAGGATGCTGCTCACGCTTAATCACTTCACCTACCACAATGCCAGAAAATGCAGCGGCTACGCCTTCAACACCATCCACTTCTAAGCCAGCCATGGTCACTTGCGCTTCTAGCTCTTGCGTGGTTAGACTCGGATTTACCCACTCTCTCAACCAACTTTCACTGAATTTCATTATTCAAATCCTAAATTCTTTTTGGTGGCGCCTATTATTACAATGCAAAACCAACATATCTGGCTGCCAATAGACGTACTACTATGGTTACGTTATTAGTTAAACTGCGCTAAAAACTTTAAATCGTTTTCAAAAAACATTCGCAGATCACTCACGCCATAACGCAGCATGGCCAAACGCTCAACCCCAAGACCAAAGGCGAAGCCCATGTACTCTTCAGGATCCACACCACTTGATTTAAGTACATTAGGATGCACCATTCCGCAACCACCCACTTCTAACCAACCAGTTTTACTGGCTTCCCATTTGATATCAAACTCTGCAGACGGCTCTGTAAACGGGAAGTACGACGGACGAAAGCGTACATCTAAGTTTTCATCTTCAAAGAACACACGTAAAAATTGCTCTACCGTGCCTTTAAGGTCGGCAAAACTCACTTGCTTATCAACCAACAAACCTTCGATTTGGTGAAACATAGGTGTATGTGTCACATCACTATCACAACGATAAACACGCCCTGGACAAATAATTCGAATAGGCGGCTCTTGAGTTTCCATGGTGCGAATTTGCACTGGTGAAGTATGAGTACGTAATAAGTTTTGTGCGTCAAAATAAAAAGTGTCGTGCATGGCGCGAGCGGGATGATGAGCCGGAATATTTAGCGCATCAAAGTTATGGAAGTTATCTTCTACTTCAGGGCCCACTGCCACTGAATAACCCGCATTTGAAAAGAAACTTTCAATACGCTGCAACGTACGAGTCACCGGGTGCAAACCACCGGCCTTTTGGCCACGGCCCGGCAAAGTGATATCAATGCTTTCAGACTTAAGCTTCTCGCTTAAAGCCGCGCCTTCTAAAGCGGCTTTTTTCTCAGAAATAGCCACCTCAACTTGCTGCTTAGCTTCATTAATTTTAGCCCCCGCTTGCGGACGCTCTTCATTACTAAGCTTACCCAATGTTTTTAACAAAGCGGTAATTTGACCTTTCTTACCTAGGTAATCAACGCGAACTTGATCCAACGCCTGCACATCTTGTGCTTCTTTAACGTTGGCCAGCGCAGCTGCCACCAAATTTTGTAAGTTTTCCAATTTTCTGGCTCCAAAAGAGTTTCCTACGAATTCAATAAACCTAAGCAACAACACTTATTCGTAGATTTTAAAGAGGGTTGATTGTCATATTCTATGAAAGAGAACAGCCAAAGCAGCTTAATATTTTTCTGCTCACTGCAAACCATAAGATATGACAATCAATCCTCAAGGACAGTACCGTCGGCTACACCCTTGGAATTACCTGTCTTGAAAACACCGCTCTTTTCTATGACCACCATAGATGGTGGAAATGAAATAATGCATGGAGCAATTATCTCCCCATGGCACCGCGGCGTACATTACGTCCCTGTCTTGCATCGCTCTTTGCCATACTTGGCACCGCGATGTACCGTACATCCTGTACATAAAAATAGGGGAAGCGCTTTTTCAGCCCTTCCCCTATTCGATACAAGACAGCTCTATTTACATAAAACTTCTTGTTAACTGTTTAGCATAAGTGGCCAAGGCCCTTAGACTTACAGAGAGGCTTTTGCTTTTTCAACCAATGCTGTGAAAGCGCCTTTCTCGTTAACAGCTAGGTCAGCCAATACTTTACGATCGATTTCGATAGAAGCATTTTTAAGACCATTGATGAAACGGCTGTAAGACAGACCGTTCAAGCGCGCACCAGCGTTGATACGTGCAATCCACAAAGCGCGGAATTGACGTTTTCTCTGGCGACGGTCACGGTAAGCATATTGACCTGCTTTAATAACCGCTTGCTTAGCTACGCGGAATACACGTGAACGTGCACCGTAATAACCTTTAGCTTGCTTTAATACTTTCTTATGACGACGACGGGCTACAACACCACGTTTTACACGAGCCATATTAAACTCCTCTTAAACCAAAATAAAAATTAAACGCCCGGAAGCATACGCTTGATCAACGGAACATCAGATGCGTGAACCTGCAACTGAGAACGTAGATGACGCTTACGCTTGGTGCTTTTTTTGGTCAAGATGTGAGCACGGTGTGCTTGACGGTGTTTGAAGCCGTTACCAGTCTTTTTGAAGCGCTTTGCAGCACCACTATGACTTTTAATTTTGTTAGACATGCTAATAAAATCTCATTCGCATTGTTAATATAACAGCAGAAGGTGGCTATTACGTTTTCTGGGCTTGCACCCAGAAATTTGAATAACGCTTTATACTGACCTAACTGCCTACTTTTTCTTGATGGGTGCTAACACCATAGTTAGCTGACGGCCTTCCATCTTTGGACGTAGTTCTACATTGGCGATTTCAGAAAGATCATTCTCAACTCGCTTCAGTAGCTTCATACCCAATTCTTGGTGAGCCATCTCACGACCGCGAAAACGTAAAGTAATCTTAGTCTTGTCCCCATGCTCCAGAAACTTAATCAGGTTGCGAAGTTTCACCTGATAGTCTCCATCTTCAGTACCAGGACGGAATTTAATTTCCTTAACCTGGGTTTGAACCTGCTTTTTCTTAGCAGCGGCTTTGGCTTTTTTCTCTTCATAGAGTTTTTGGCCGTAATCCATGATCTTACATACGATCGGATCACCATCTGCTATTTGTACTAAATCTAGACTGGCTTCTTGAGCTAACTCTAGAGCGCTAGGCATAGAAACAACGCCAAGTTGTTCTCCATCCGCACTAATCAGTCGGCATTCCCGAGCTTTGATATTTTCGTTAATGGCAACCTTTTCAGGGCGAGCTCGGTTATTTCTATTATCGCGTCTAATTGTTATATCTCCGTCAAACTAAAAATTACTGGCCGCGCTTGGCTACATCGTCTTTTAACAACTGGGCAAAATCCTCTGGGCTCATTGAACCTAAGTCTTCCCCTGAACGTGTACGAACGGCAACAGCGTTAGAAGCCACTTCTTTGTCCCCTGCTACAAGCAAGTAAGGAACCTTCTGTAAAGTGTGCTCGCGGATTTTAAAGCCGATCTTCTCGTTTCTCAAGTCCGATTGCACTCTAATACCGCTTTTTGCCAATATATTTGTTACTTTCTGGATATATTCGGCCTGATTGTCGGTAATGTTCAGTACAACCGCCTGAATTGGCGCCAACCAAGTCGGCATATTGCCTGCGTACTGCTCTATAAGAATGCCGATGAAACGCTCCAAAGAACCCAATATAGCTCTATGAATCATTACTGGAGTCTGGCGATCGCCGTTATTATCAACATACTGGGCACCCAAACGACCCGGCATAGAGAAATCTAGCTGTATGGTGCCACACTGCCATTCACGACCCAGACAGTCCAATAGGGCAAATTCAATTTTAGGACCATAAAAGGCGCCTTCACCTGGCTGGTATACAAAATCAAGATTGCTGGTTTTCAATGCATCCGCCAACGCTTTCTCAGCATCATCCCAGACCTCATCACTGCCAATACGCTGCTCCGGACGAGTGGACAGTTTTACCGCCAAATCGTTAAAACCGAAAGTTTTGTATGTATCCTGAATCATGGCAATACAGGAGTTAACCTCCTCAAGTATTTGCTCTGGCGTACAAAATACATGCGCATCATCCTGTGTAAAGGAACGTACACGCATCAAACCGTGCAGCGCACCCGATGGCTCATTACGGTGACAGCAGCCAAATTCAGCCAAACGCAGCGGTAAATCACGATAAGACTTCAAGCCTTGGTTAAATATCTGAATATGCCCTGGGCAATTCATTGGCTTAATAGCGTATTCACGCTTTTCAGACTCGGTAGTAAACATGGCATCAGAGAATTTATCCCAATGTCCTGAGCGCTCCCATAGAGAGCGATCCATTACCATAGGGGCTTTGACTTCATCATAGCCAAACTCAGTTAGTTTTTCACGGACGAATTTCTCCAACTCAAGGTAAATAGACCAGCCTTTACCGTGCCAGAACACCATGCCAGGCGCCTCTTCTTGCCAATGAAACAAGTCAAGCGCCTTACCCAACTTACGGTGATCACGCTTTTCAGCTTCCTCAAGAAGGGTTAAGTAAGCCTTAAGGGCTTTTTTGTCTGCCCAAGCGGTACCATAGATACGCTGTAGCATCTTATTGTCTGAGTTACCGCGCCAGTAGGCACCTGCCACCTTCATTAATTTAAAGTTTTGACAGAATTTCATGCTAGGAACATGAGGGCCACGACACATATCTATATATTCTTCATGGTGGTAAAGAGCAGGCGTTGAGTCCTTAGGGATATTTTCATCCAGAATTTGGATTTTATAATCCTCGCCACGTACTTCAAAGGTATCACGGGCTTCTTGCCAGCTACCCACCTTTTTAACCACCTGGTAATTGGTTTTCACCAAATGCGCCATGCGCTTTTCGAGTTCTTTAAGCTCAGGCTCGTTAATTGGAAAGTCAACATCTACATCATAGTAAAAGCCGTTATCAATAGTAGGGCCAATGGCCATTTTAGCATCTGGCCACAACTGCTTCATGGCATGACCTAAAAGGTGTGCACATGAATGACGCAGAATTTCTAAACCCTCTGCATCCTTGGCGGTAATAATTTTTAATTTGGCATCCTGCTCAATAATTTCACAGGCATCCACAAGCTGACCATCAACTTCGCCAGCAATCGTGGCTTTGGCCAAACCAGGGCTAATATCAGCGGCAATATCCAAAACAGAGATAGCAGCGTCAAACTCACGCAGCGAGCCATCGGGAAGAGTAATAATAGGCATGGTATTTCCTTTCGTCAGTGGTGACCCCTACTAAGGACCACATGAAAGCTCTAAATGCCAACCTTGCTTGCTTATGCAAACGCAATTGTACTTACCAAGTACAGCCACCTGCATCGCCCAACAAGAACACCTGAGCACAGTTATTGTGTATTCGCACAAATTAAAATTTACATTCTCTCTGAATGCAAAAAAGGCACTGAACATAAATTATGCGCAGTGCCTGTAATGCGTTGCTTAACTAAAGATAGCCAAACAACCAAATTTGGTAGTCACGACCAGATTCGAACTGGTGACCTCTACCATGTCAAGGTAGCGCTCTAACCAACTGAGCTACGCGACTAAGAGCACAGAATTTTACCCATTTTTTAAGGCTTTGCAAGCTAAGCCATTCTTTTAATTGCGGTTTTCTTGCTTCAACAATAGCAATTCAGCTCAGACTTCTGAAAAAACAACACTAGCTGTTTTTAATCAGCTGCTCCTTTAGGCGCTGGAGGTCATCTCGTAACCTTGCCGCCTCCTCAAACTGCAAATCCTTTGCCGCACTGAACATATCATCTTCCACTACTTTTATGCGCTTACTTAAGTCGCTGACTGAATAATGACTAATGTCTTGAGGGTCTGCCGCCGCACCTTTGCGTGTAGATTTCCCTCCTATTTTTTTACCTGGCGTAACCGCTCCCTCTAAAATATCCTCAACACTTTTTAGAACTGTTTTCGGCGTAATCCCATGAGCCTTATTATGGGCCACTTGCGTCTCGCGACGACGATCCGTTTCATCCATGGCCCGCCGCATGGAATCAGTAATCCGCTCAGCATACAAAATAGCCTTGCCTTCAGCATT
The DNA here is from genome assembly GCA_913058575.1 of uncultured Bermanella sp. GTDB lineage: Bacteria > Pseudomonadota > Gammaproteobacteria > Pseudomonadales > Oceanobacteraceae > Bermanella. The sequence continues at coordinate 6,752 of CAJXRF010000079.1, read as the reverse complement.
TCGAGCTGCTCGACCCATGGTTTGAATTAAGGAGCGATCTGAACGCAAAAACCCTTCTTTGTCGGCATCAAAAATAGCCACTAAGCTGACCTCCGGGATATCAAGCCCTTCTCGCAGCAAGTTAATACCCACTAACACATCAAACTCACCCAAGCGCAAATCGCGAATAATCTCTATTCGTTCAACGGTATCGATATCACTATGAAGGTAACGAACCCGTATATCATGCTCAGCCAAAAAGTCTGTTAGGTCTTCGGCCATACGCTTTGTCATCACAGTGATCAGTATTCGCTCGCCCTTAGCGGTACGAATACGAATCTCCTTCATGACATCATCAACCTGTGTCGTGGCGGGGCGTATTTCGATTTCAGGGTCAATTAAGCCAGTTGGCCGAACCAACTGCTCAACCACTGCCTCTTGATGGGCCGCCTCGTATTTACCCGGAGTAGCTGACACCATAATAGACTGAGGGGAAATAGCCTCCCACTCTTCAAATTTCATAGGGCGATTATCTAAAGCCGACGGCAAACGAAAACCAAACTCCACCAAGGTTTCTTTTCGAGAGCGATCTCCCTTATACATGGCACCAAACTGAGGAATGGTCACATGGCTTTCATCAATAAACATCAGAGCATTATCAGGCAGATAATCAAACAGGGTTGGGGGAGGCGCGCCAATACCGCGGCCCGATAAATAACGACTGTAGTTTTCTATGCCATTGCAATAACCCAGCTGCTGAATCATCTCCATATCGTAAACCACACGCTGCTCTAGGCGCTGAGCCTCCACTAACTTGTCGTTTTTGCGAAGATATTCAAGCCTTGGTTTGAGCTCCGCTTTTACCTTATCGATCATTCCTTCTAATGTTTCTTTGGGGGTCACGTAATGACTTTTAGGGAAAATGGTGACGCGGGGCACCTTCCGAAGGATCTCACCGGTAAGCGGATCAAACATACTGAGCTGCTCTACCTCCTCATCAAATAGCTCGATACGAACTGCCTCAGACTCGGATTCAGCAGGAAAAATATCAATTACATCGCCGCGCACTCGATAAGTGGCTCGGTGAAAGTCCACATCATTTCGAGTGTACTGCAATTCCGCTAAGCGCCTTAGCACTCCACGCTGATCAATCAAATCCCCCCTATCCAAATGCAAGACCATTTTTAAATAAGACTTTGGATCCCCCAAACCATAAATAGAAGACACCGTTGCCACTACAATACAATCTGAACGTTGAAGCAGCGCCTTGGTGGCGGACAACCTCATCTGCTCAATATATTCGTTTACCGAGGCATCCTTTTCTATAAAAGTGTCACTGGAAGGCACGTAAGCTTCAGGCTGATAGTAGTCATAGTAGGAGACAAAATACTCAACCGAGTTATTAGGAAAAAAAGCCTTAAACTCCCCATAAAGCTGAGCGGCCAGGGTTTTATTATGGACAAGTATAATGGCTGGACGCTGAGTTTCCTCTATTACGTTCGCCATGGTGAACGTCTTACCAGAGCCAGTTACCCCAAGCAGAGTCTGCTTAGCCAAACCGTCACCAAGCCCCTCTAAGAGCTTTTGAATCGCCACCGGCTGATCACCGGCCGGCCTGTATTTACTTTTAATTTTAAAGGCTTTTGCCGACATAACATTTGTGCTTTTGTAAGATTCGTCGATTATACCCAATTACAGGCCCAGCCCTACACCTATTAACCACAAGTAAAGCCACCAAAAATAGCAAGGCCGTAAAACACAACATATTAGTGCAATAGAATGAGCCTTACTGTAATATAGCGCGCGCTTTCCTACGGGTTAGCAATACAAAAAACTACTTACTATTATTATTTTTAGAGGATCTCGCCTTGAACCTGCAACTTTCCAAACGTGTTCAAAGCATTAAACCCTCACCTACCCTTGCCGTTACCAACCGCGCCGCTGAACTTCGCGCTGCTGGTCAGGATATTATTGGTCTAGGGGCTGGGGAGCCAGACTTCGACACACCGCAACACATTAAAGATGCGGCCATTGACGCCATTAAAAACGGCTTCACGAAATACACAGCTGTGGACGGCACTCCTGAGCTTAAAAATGCCATCATTAACAAATTTAAAAATGACAACAATCTAGATTACCAAGCCAATCAAATTCTAGTTAGCTGCGGTGGCAAGCAAAGCTTTTTCAACCTAAGCCTTGCGCTACTTAACCCAGGTGATGAAGTGGTTATCCCTGCACCTTATTGGGTAAGCTACCCAGACATGGTACTCATTGCCGAAGGCGTTCCGGTTGTAATTGAAACCAATGCAAAAGCGCGATTCAAAATCACACCTGAACAGTTAGATGTAGCTATAACACCTAAAACCAAATTAGTGGTTTTAAACAGCCCATCAAATCCATCCGGCATGGCCTATTCAAAGGCAGAATTCCAAGCCCTAGGTGAAGTTCTACGCAAATACCCTGACGTACTTATTGCAACTGATGACATGTATGAGCACATTCTCTGGACTGAAGAATCGTTCAATAACATCTTGACTGCCAACCCTGACCTATACGACCGAACAATTGTATTGAACGGCGTATCGAAAGCTTACAGTATGACTGGCTGGAGAATTGGCTACGCAGCAGGACCTCAACCCCTAATTGGCGCCATGAAGAAAATTCAAAGTCAAAGCACCTCCAATCCAACCTCTATAGCGCAAGTAGCCGCACAAGCCGCGCTTGAAGGTAACCAAGAATGCGTTAAAGAAATGGTTACAGCATTTAAAGAACGCCATGATTATATGATAAAGGCGTTAAATGAGATTGATGGAATCGAGTGCCTAGAAGGAGATGGGACTTTTTATCTATTTCCGGACTTTTCTAAAGCCATGAATAAATTAAACTGCAAAACAGATAACGAGCTAGCCAAAAAACTACTAGAAGCAGGGGTAGCATTAGTTCCCGGAAGCGCCTTCGGCACTCCTGGCCACATGCGCATTTCATTCGCCACCAGCAGTACCAACCTGCAAAAAGCGATAACAAACCTAATCACAACCCTTAATTAGAGGCATCCGTACTATGCACGTCCATCTTGACATACAACATATCAACGGCTAACCAATAATAAATCACAACCTTAAAATGACCTTACAATTTAACTATAAGCAACATATAACCACCAAAAATTTACTGGCCATCCTAGTCCTAGGTTATTTTGCAATTCAACCCTGGGATCGCCATTTCGCTGATGCATTGTGGTTACTATTAAGCTTAGCCAGCCTTGCTTACGTTGCCGCAAAAAAATACCAAGGTCAAAGCCTTAACACCCCAAAGCCACTTAAGAACCTATTATGGCTGTTCACCTTAATGCCAGTCGTATCAGTAATAAGCTACCTAGCCAGCCCACTTGATACTCTAACCCCAAAAGCACTAGAGCCCGACACACGCTGGCTATTAATCATCCCAATAACATTAGCAATGCTCCACACCCGAATAGGCCCAAAATACATACTTAGCTTTTTAAGTATTTATGCAGTATCCAGCTTCATATCAGCCATTACAGAAACTAGTTACTTAACACAACTAAGCTCTAGAGCAAATGGTGATGAAAATGCCGTACCTTACGGCATGTTTAACGCAACCGTAGCCCTTATGCTACTGACCTATTTTATCAGTCACTACATAAAAGACCCAAAACAAACTCGCATCAGACTACTTAGACCCTCAATATTTATAGCATTTACCTTGGCCGTCGCCTCAGCTTTTTTATCAGGCACACGAGCCTCCATGCTCCTACTACCTATCGTAATAACCCTGCTTTATTTCATGCATTACAACGTTAAAAAAACTCTATTGGGGCTCGCGCTCTTATTGGGGATTGGCTCCGTTATTATAAGCGCTCAAACAGATTCGGCTTTTGTTAAAAACCTAATAAGCACTCCCGCAAAGATAAATAACTATTTTACAAAAAATGATAGAGCTAGCAAACGAAGTAGTGCGGGGCAGCGTCTGGAACAATGGAAGGAAAGTGTCTGTATATTCAGTATCCACCCCATATTAGGCACCGGCCCTAGAAGCTTCAAATACGCTCACCAAGCCTACGGCGGGAAAAAACACTGCAATGCAGTTCAATACTTAAAACAAGGCTCCTACCAAGCCCACAGTGTATATTTTAACACCCTGGGCACATTAGGGTTGGTGGGCATGCTAGCGGCTCTAGTATTATCACTAACACTAATACAGACTGGCATAAGCGAATTCAAACGAAACGATAAAACCATAAAGCTAGGAGCCAGCTTGCTTATAACAGCAATTGCTAGCCATGCCATCAATGGTATCACATTAGACCTATGGTTTATGAACCATGTCATGAACAAGCACCTACTAATATTAATACTTCCTTTGCTACTAATTTTTTACAAAAGCAAAAAGCCGACTCCCAACACTGCAGAGTTGAACCCAATATAATAATCGCCTATAAACTCAATTATATTGACCAATACAATTGTCAGCAATATCATAGAAGTAATTCCATATCTATTGTTTCAATTAGCAGCCCCACAACGACTGCACAGCCTATTGAACAAGGCAATCATAAAACATGTTAAATTACCTATTAAACGCTCCACGCCCAATAAAACGCTTAATATCTTTAAGCTATGACTCTATTGCCATCCCCATAGCTATATATATTGCCCTTGCATTACGACACGGCGAACCATTAATAAACCTTAATGCTAACCTAATATTTACAGCGATCATTACTACACTTGCCACCCTAACTCTATTTATTAAATTAGGACAGTACCGAGCCATGGTGCGCTTTATGGCAGGCAAGGCTTTTTCAACTTTAGCTCTTGGCATCACAATATCAGCCTTAATATTAGCTACAAGCTCATTCCTACTACAGGCTAATCTACCAAGATCAAGCGTAATCATCTATTGGTTTACCGCTTTCACATCACTAGGCGGCCCAAGGTTATTTATACGCAGCTTGGTCATTCAGCTAGGGAAAAAAAAGCGTGACGCCGTATTAATTTATGGTGCAGGCCAGCAGGGACTATCATTAGCAAATGCACTCTTGAATAACGACTTTTTTCAGCCTTGCGGCTTTATAGATGACGACCCTAGAAAACAAAATATGCACATTAGAGGCCTAAAGGTTCAAGCCAGAGAAAATATCAAAGAGCTAGCAGAAAACCAAAACATAAAAAAAATAGTACTGGCTCTTGGCAACACCAATAATAGCCAACGAAAAACACTCATAGAAGAACTGAGCCATACAAATATAGAGGTGCTTACCGCCCCCGCAGTGCAAGATATTGTAAGTGGAAAAGCCAAGATTGAAGAACTAAAGCAAGTTGCCATAGAAGACCTACTGGGCCGTGACCCAGTCCCTCCCAAATCAAAACTAATTAAGCAATGCATTACTGACAAGGTAATAGCAGTTACAGGTGCTGGCGGCTCTATTGGTAGCGAATTATGCCGCCAAGCCTTTAAACAAAACCCCACAAAAATAATATTAATTGAACTCAATGAGTACAGTTTATACATCATAGAGCAAGAACTAAATCAACTTAAAAATAGCTCAAACAGTAACACAGAAGTTATATCTATCCTTGGTTCAGTGCAAAACCAGCACCGCTTACAAACTATTTTTGAAACCTTTAAAGTGGAAACTATTTATCATGCCGCTGCCTACAAACACGTCCCCATGGTAGAGCACAACGTAGTAGAAGGTGTACGTAATAATGTCTTTGGCACCTGGTACTGTGCTGAGGCAGCCATCAAGGCGCAAGTAAAAAACTTTGTACTAATTAGTACAGACAAAGCCGTTCGTCCCACCAATATAATGGGCACTAGTAAACGGGTGGCCGAGCTTGTATTGCAAGCTCTAGCTAAACGCCAAACCGATACTCGCTTTTGCATGGTACGCTTTGGCAATGTCTTAGGCAGCTCAGGCTCAGTGGTGCCACTGTTCAGAAAACAAATTCAACAAGGCGGCCCCATTACTGTTACCCACCCCGATATTATTCGCTATTTCATGACTATTCCTGAGGCAGCTATGCTAGTAATACAAGCCGGCTGCATGGGTAAAGGAGGGGATGTTTTTGTATTAGACATGGGAGAGCCAGTAAAGATAACAGCCCTTGCTCAGAAAATGATCCGCCTATCCGGCTTAAGTGAGAAAACAGAAAGCGAGCCAAATGGGGACATTGAAATACAATTTTCAGGCTTGCGTCCTGGCGAGAAGTTATATGAAGAGCTATTGATAGGCGAAAATGTAGAAGGCACCGAACACCCAAGAATCATGACCGCACGAGAGATACACCTTAACTGGCCAGAAACCCATAATTTATTAAATCATCTAGATAAAGCTTGCCATGAATTCAGAGTGGATAGTGTAATTAAACTATTGCTAGAAGCGCCAGCAGCTTTTAACAAACAAGGCATAAACCCAGACTGGGTCTATACTCAGCATTTAAAAAACACCTAAAGTGTATTAGTGCAGACTAAATCTGACACTTCATCTTGAAAAAGAGAGAGTTACCCGTTTTGATATTGGTGTCGAATCAATAATCAAAACAAAAGGCAACTCTCATGCTTCATACTAACAATCCCATTATTAAACACAAAGCCGGTTTGCTTAACCTAGCTGAAGAACTCGGTAATGTGTCTAAAGCCTGTAAGGTCATGGGTGTCTCTCGTGACACCTTTTATCGCTAGCAAGAGTTAGTAGAAGAGGTCACGGTAGGAACACCGATCACTCGATGCCCCCCGTACAGATCCGT
>CAJXRF010000078.1 GCA_913058575.1 uncultured Bermanella sp. | reverse complement strand
AATTATGAGTGCATGACATGACCCAAATAAATTCATCTTTAACCCCCCATACAACTAGCTCTACCACCACTGATGTATTGTGGATAAAAAATCCCCTATCTGTTTACACCGCAAATAATCAAGACGCTGGTAATGGCATATTAATTCAAGGGGGGAAAATAATAGAACTGGTGCCTAAAGGGCAGCAGCCTACTCTTACTTATCAAAAAGAATTTGATGCCAGCCAACACGTATTAATGCCAGGCTTGGTGAACACTCACCACCATTTTTATCAAACTCTTACCCGTGCTTGCCCTCCTGCATTAAATAAAAAATTATTTCCTTGGCTACAAACCCTTTATCCAATTTGGGCACAGCTGACCCCTCAGTTTCACGAACTTGCCACAGAATTAGCCATGGTGGAATTATTATTAAGCGGTTGCACCACAGCCAGTGATCACCATTACTTATTTCCTCAGTCATTAAGCGAAGGAATCGATCAACAAGTAAACGTGGCCAGAAACTTAGGCATGCGCGCTACTTTCACACGAGGCTCCATGAGTCTTGGCCAAGATCAAGGGGGGCTACCACCTCAATCCGTGGTGCAAAGCGAACAAAACATTCTGGATGACAGTGAGCGTTTAATTAAGAACTATCACCAAAAAGATGACCTTATCGAAATAGCCTTAGCCCCTTGCTCACCTTTTTCGGTGACTCAAGAATTAATGAAAGAAACCGCCACCCTTGCCAAACAATATAATGTGAACCTGCATACCCATTTAGCAGAAACAGAAGATGAAAATAATTTCTGCCTAGAAATGTTTGGCATGCGCCCACTTGATTATTTAGACAGCGTTGGTTGGATGAATGATCGTACTTGGCTAGCCCATGGCATTCATTTTAATGATGACGAAATTAAACGTTTAGGGGCAGCCCGTGTGGGCATTTGTCACTGCCCTTCTTCTAATATGGTATTGGCTTCAGGCATTTGCAAAGTAAATGAATTAAAAGCGGCGGGTGTACGTATGGGGTTAGGTGTGGATGGTTCAGCCTCGAACGATCATAGCAACCTCATGCAGGAAGTGAGACAAGCATTATTAATTCAACGCTTGCGTTACCAGGCCGATGAGTTCACTCACCTTGATGCATTAAACCTTGCCACTCTTGGCTCTGCACAGGTATTGAACCGCCCAGACATTGGTGAACTGGCGGTAGGGAAATTTGCCGATTTAGCATTGTATAAACTAGATGAACCCCGCTTCAGTGGCAGCCACGACCCGTTAGCCGCGCTGGTTTTATGTGGCGCCTATAAGGCTGATGCGGTCATGGTAAATGGCGAATGGAAAGTAAAAGAAAACCAAATTCAAGGGGTGGATTTAGAAGCGCTTATGTTTAAACATGATGCGGCGGCTAAAAAGTTATTTTCTGCTGCGGGGTATTAATATTTAGTTAAGCACTTAAAATGCTTAAGGAGTGCCTTAAAGCTCAAGTAATAATTTAAGCTTTAAGGCACCAATAAAAAGCTGAACGTTTTTAACGTGCTTTCAGTTTTTTATTTTCACAACCTAGATTTTAGATTTGTATTTTTTAACAACCAATACGATTGCTGCAGCGACAATAAGACTAGCCAAAACACCTTCAACACCAAAGGCAGATACGGGCTCAATTGGAAACTGATTGAGATGTTCACCATGTCCTGGGTGAGCAAGACTCAAAGCTGGTAAGCATGCAACCAGGAACGATAATAATACTTTCATAACTCTCTCCTATTAAACTACAAATAAATTAGGCTGGTATTTCTGTTTGGGACTCAAACATTTTTTTTAGGCTTTCGCTTTTACGCAACATGCCTTGCTCAATTATAAATTCGACAATCTCTCGTACGCTTTTGCCCGTTTCAACATTGGCCATGACAAATGGACGTGTACCGCGCATTTTCTTAGAATCGCGATCCATTACCTCTAAAGAGGCTCCCACATGTTGAGCAATATCCACTTTATTGATAATCAGTAAATCTGATTTCGTAATGCCCGGTCCGCCTTTACGGGGAATTTTATCCCCAGCACATACATCAATAACATAAAGGGTTAAGTCAGAAAGCTCAGGGCTAAATGTGGCAGACAAATTATCCCCGCCACTTTCTACCAGTACCATTTCTAAACCATCGTGACGATCTTGTAACTCTTTTACTGCCGCTAAATTCATGGAGGCGTCTTCACGTATGGCGGTATGAGGACAACCACCGGTTTCTACCCCTAGAATACGATCTTCTTCCAAAGCTTTATTACGAATTAAAAATTGCGCATCTTCTTTGGTGTAAATATCGTTGGTGACCACGGCAATATTGTAATGCTCACGCATGGTTTTACAAATGGCGGTTAGCAAAGCTGTTTTGCCTGACCCTACTGGGCCGCCCACCCCTACTCTTAATACTTGACTCATAATTCTTTACTCAAATTAATTTAATATTAAAACAATTTACGTTGCCTGAGCTGCGTTAAACTCGGTATCAAAATTCTCACTTAGCTCACATACTAGGGCAGCTAAGCTACGGAATTTCAATAAATTTATACCTTGCTCAGCCTGCCTCAATTACGTTTACTCATCACGAATGCCCAAACTGCTTCCCCGCCAATAAGTATCGGGAAATTAAGATCTAAACAACCGTGAATATTGAAACTCATGTAACGATGACGCCATGGCTAAACCAAATAAACCCGTGCCCATTTCATCGTCTTTAACATGAAAGGCCTGGGTAACACATTGTTGCATTTTTGGAATTAAGCGCTGCAATACTTGCTGAGCCTGAGTTTGCCCCATGGGCAAAGCTTTACAGGCACAGGTGATTTGGTTTTCACACCAGCTCCATAAAAAGCCTTGCAATGCCATTTCCACAGGAATATTGCTGAGCACCGCCGCCAGTGAAGCCATGGCCACTACACTGGGTGTTTCTAGTTCATCAATATATGTTTGCCGAGCTGCATCCTGCCCTAAATGCCACTGCACATAAGCTGAACCCACTTGAATGTCTTCAAGGTACAATTCTTTACTTTCACGAAAGGCTAATAGCTCTTCATTTAAATTTTGAAGACTTGCATAGTCTTTATTTTGCCAAGTTTTGTACATTCGTAAATACATGGGCAAATCTAATTGCCCTAAGCCATGCAGTAAAATCAATTCAATCCACTGCTCTATTTGCTGGGCGTTTTCACACCATTGAGCATCTAGGGTGTATTCCAAACCCTGGCTATACGCAAATGCGCCCACTGGTAATGCCGGGCTTGATATGTGCAATAAATCAAATAAGTTACCATGAGCATCCCTGCTATCAAGCATGTTCATGCTTATGCTCAGTGCCGTGATCATGGGAGTGTCTGTGAGCGCTGCCTTTCGCATAGGCACCGTTTTCAGGTTCAAACTCAGCTTCTTCGTGCACGACATGAATACCCAAACCGTGCAACATATCATCTAGCACATAATCTTTTTGGAAACGTAAAAATCCTTCACCCACTTGCAAGGACACATGACGGTTTCCTAAGTGATAACAAGCCCTTGCAAATAAGGTGGCATCTTTTACATAGGCACTAGACACGACTTCGGGTGCTGCTTTTACTTTTAAAACATCGCCCTTTTCACTTAATAAAATTGAACCATCACGCATCACCTGGCCACGCTCAATTTGTATACCGGCTTCAATGCCATTCAAAGTTTCTATCTTTAAACGGCCACGCTTTCGCTCATCAAATGTTAAGGCCACTTCTTCAAATTTAGACAGGTCTAAATTTGCAAGTGGCGCTTGTTCGTCTAATTTCTGTGTATAAATAATCATTACTTTACTCACAACTTAAAATAAATAATAACGCTGGGCTAAAGGTAATTCTTCTGCCGGCTCACATTCCAACAAAACACCATCGGCTTTCACCACATAAGTTTGCGGGTCTACTTCTACCACTGGCAAATAATCATTTAGTTTCATATCAGCCTTACTAATATTGCGCGTATTTTTAACCGCACATAATTTTTTGCTTAAGCCCAGGTGATCAAGCTTGCCATTTTCTAACGCGGCTTTTGAAACAAAGTTCACACTGGTTTCATGAACGGCTTTGCCCATTGCCCCAAACATTAAACGATAGTGCACTGGCTGAGGAGTGGGGATAGAAGCGTTAGGGTCTCCCATCGGTGCCGCCGCAATCATACCTCCTTTTAAAATAAGCGAAGGTTTCGTGCCAAAGAACATGGGCTTCCATAAAACCATGTCGGCCAATTTTCCTACTTCAATGGAACCCACTTCATGAGAGACCCCCATGGTAATAGCCGGGTTAATGGCGTATTTAGCGATATAGCGCTTACAACGAAAGTTATCTACCCCTTTAATTTCTGCTTGTTCGTCTTCAGGTAATAAACCGCGCTGAACTTTCATTTTATGCGCGCTTTGCCAAGTACGGGTAATCACTTCTCCCACGCGTCCCATGGCTTGAGAGTCAGATGAGATCATACTGAAAGCGCCCAGGTCATGAAGAATATCTTCAGCGGCAATGGTTTCACGGCGAATACGTGAATCGGCAAAGGCTACATCTTCAGGAATATTGGGGTCAAGGTGGTGGCACACCATGAGCATATCTAAATGTTCATCAACCGTGTTCACAGTGTAGGGGCGCGTGGGGTTAGTAGATGATGGCAATACATTGGCCTGACCGCAGGCTTTAATAATATCAGGTGCATGTCCGCCACCTGCTCCTTCGGTATGGTAGGTATGAATAACACGATTTTTAAAAGCAGCTATGGTGTCTTCCACAAAACCCGATTCATTTAAGGTATCGGTATGTATGGCCACTTGCACATCGTATTGTTCGGCCACCGTTAAGCAGCAATCGATAGAGGCGGGGGTGGTGCCCCAATCTTCATGAAGTTTTAGGCCCATGGCACCGTGCTCAACTTGTTCCACTAAGGCATCGGGCAAACTGGCATTGCCTTTACCTAAGAAACCAATATTCATGGGAAAGTTTTCAACCGCTTGTAACATTTTTCCAATGTGCCAAGGTCCTGGTGTACAAGTGGTGGCATTAGTTCCAGTTGCCGGTCCCGTGCCGCCGCCCAGCATGGTGGTGACCCCAGACATGAGTGCTTCTTCAATTTGTTGTGGGCAAATGAAATGAATATGAGCGTCCACACCACCGGGGGTTAAAATTTGCCCTTCACCGGCAATTATTTCGGTGCCCGGTGCAATTTCTATGGTAACTCCTTGTTGAGTGTCTGGGTTCCCCGCCTTACCAATTGCCAGAATGCGTCCGGCTTTAATGGCCACATCGGCTTTTACGATACCCCAATAATCTAAAATTAGTGCGTTGGTAATAACGGTATCGGGAATGTCACTCTCTTGATTTGAAGAGGCGCCTTTTAAAGAAGCTGATTGGCTTTGACCCATGCCATCGCGAATCACTTTACCACCACCAAATTTAACTTCGTCACCGTAAACGGTGTAATCTTTTTCTGGAGAAATAAAAAGCTCTGTGTCTCCAAGCCTCACCTTATCGCCAACGGTTGGGCCATACATATCTACATAAGCCTGTCGGTTTATTTTTACCATCTGTTAATTCCTTTAAAAACGTGAGAAGCGTTAGTGAGGAAACTGGCGGAGGGTAAATAATTTCAAGTTAAGAATTCATTTTTATACTAAATGCTTAACTTGAAATTATTTCTAAACCCGTACCAGTAACCTAAATCGTTTCGCCTAAAGCTTACCCATAATGTCGCCACGAAAGCCGTATATCTCTCGCTTGCCGGAAAAAGCCACCAACTCTACTTTTCGAGACTGGCCGGGCTCAAAACGCACGGCGGTTCCCGCGGCAATATTTAAGCGATACCCTTTGCACTTTTCACGTTCAAAATTTAATAAGGTGTTCGTTTCATAAAAGTGATAGTGACTGCCCACTTGTATAGGACGGTCTCCTAAATTGGCAACATCCACTTCTAAAGTAGATAAACCGGTGTTGATTTCAATATCTTCACTGGCACAAATTATTTCACCTGGAATCATCTTCATTCTCCAATAAGCGCTGTAACAAACTTAAGCAATAGGGTTATGAACTGTCACTAATTTAGTGCCGTCAGGAAATGTGGCCTCTACTTGAACATCGTGAATCATTTCAGGTATGCCATCCATAACCTCTTCTCGATTTAAAACCTGGCGACCGGCGTTCATTAAATCGGCAACGGTTCGTCCATCTCGAGCCCCTTCCATAATAAAGGCACTGATAATAGCAACGCACTCAGGGTAATTAAGCTTTACACCCCGCGCTTTGCGTTTTTCAGCCAGTTCTGAGGCCACAAATAATAAAAGCTTATCTTTTTCTCTTGGTGATAATTCCATTAATCTAATCTCCGCACTTTATTCGTTATATTTTTTAGTCGTTACAAGTAGCTTTCACTTATTCGCCCACTAGGTATTCCAAATTCTTGGTGCACAGCCTTCACGCTTAATCACTAAAGGTCTTAATTTTGCCCACAAAGTTTCAAATACCATACGAGCCGTTTCACTTTTGTGTGTTAACACGCGGGCTATCAACACGCCTTTGCGTTGAGTTACGGCCACAAAACAGGGGGCTATTTTTTCATTCATTTCTTGTTGCCATTGGCCGTAGTCGAAGTCAGGCTCATGGCTCACTATAAAACTGCCTAACACGCTAAACCCTTGAAAACCTGCTTTATTGGTTTGTAATTCACTGCCCGCCATAAAATTTAGGCGATCTTTAAATAATACTTTTCCGTCTTTATTTAAGGTAAGCGTTTGCTTAATAGAGCCTTCAGTAAATATCTCTTTGCACTCAGTGCGCCCCAAACACGTTATTTCCCAGCCCATGAAAATGCCGCTGCCATGAATGTCTATACTGGTATTCAGTTGTGCTTTGGCGCCATTGAAAATAATATTTTCCATGGGTAACCATTCAAGAGAGGCGCCATCACAAATGGTTAAATTAACGTTTTGCCCTTGGGGAAGTGTGGTGATATTACGGTAGATTTTTCCAGCGGATGGGGTCGTTAGTAGGCCACGAGAACTTGGACCAAGGTGGAGCTTTATATTTAATTCATCTCCTCCCACTAAACCACCGGGAGGATGCAATAAATACAGGTGTATTAAATCTTTGCCTTCGGGATAAAAAGGGCGCTGAACTCGAAGTGGACCATAGTGCATGGTGTGGCCCAATCTGGTGTGTTCATCAACACTCACAAGGTCAGCACAAAATTGTGCAAGCCAAGGTGTTTTTTCAAGCTGAGCAGACACTTCCCACTCCCCAATGTTTATTTAAAAGGCAATTATTAAAGCGGCGCGTTATTATACTTAAAAGTTGACGAATTGGTCTGATAAAATATGACTCTGTGACTAGTTTCAATTATCAACAACCACACTAGACAATAAAACTAGGCAAGCGCAATTAGCATTAACCGCTGATTTTAAAGCCTTAAACGCGTAACCACCTACACCGCACACCTTTATACCACCCTAGAAATTAGAATAAAATAAAAGCAATGCAAAGTGGTTAGATACAAGGAGCCAATTGTAAAAAGAGGAGTTTCCAATGAAAAACGCACCAAAATATTACGCAGCGCTTTGTAATGATGCATTTTATTTATTATTGAAGAGTTTATTTTACAAACACAAAAAAAGGCCAATACAGCTTTAACCTGTATTGGCCTTTAAAGAATTAAAGCACTCAGTTTTAAACGCTAGGTTCTAGCTTTATCTTCAAGAAGTTCTCAAGAAGATCATGACCGTGCTCAGTCAAGATAGATTCAGGGTGAAACTGTACCCCTTGAATAGGCAAGGTTTTGTGCTGCACACCCATAATTTCTTCCATGGAGCCATCTTCGTTGTTGGTCCAAGAGGTGATTTCCAAACAATCTGGTAGCGTCTCTTTTTCAATCACCAGCGAATGATAGCGGGTGGCTGTAAAAGGTTTATTTAAATGAGCAAACACGCCCTTATCTTCATGGTATACATCGCTTGTCTTACCATGCATGACTTTACCGGCACGAATAACATGGCCACCAAAAGCGGCAGCAATACTTTGATGACCAAGGCAAATACCTAAGATAGGCAACTTACCAGCAAAATGCTTAATGGCCGCCACGGAAATACCCGCTTCATTTGGCGTACAAGGGCCTGGGCTTATGACCAATTGATCTGGGTTTAGCTTTTCAATTTCTTCAATGGTAATTTCATCATTACGTACCACTTTAACGTCAGCACCTAATTCACCAAAATATTGGACCACGTTATAGGTAAACGAGTCATAGTTATCGATCATTAATAACATTATTCACCGTCCTTTTTAACTTCATTAGTGTGTGGTGCCTGATTACTCATTTGTAAAACCATGGCTTTTAAAGATAAAATTTCCTTTTGCAAGTCACTCATGGAGGGCTCGGTATTATGGGAGGCATCTTCAATGGCGTTTTCTTTTTCAATGACGCTCACCACGATACCAATGACCATGTTTAAGAAAGCAAAGGCGGTTAAGAATATGAAGCTTAAATAATATGACCAGCTTAGCCCATATACTTCCATGGTTTCATACATTACATCGGTCCAATCCTCAAAGGTCATTACCCTAAACAGAGTTAACAAGGAGATGGATATATCCCCCCATAATTCAGGGTTGATTTGAGCGAATAGCGTTGAGCCTATGGCCGCGTAAATGTAGAAAATAATAAACATTAACAACATGACATAGCCAAGTTGAGGCAAGGCTTTTAACAGGGAATTTAATAAAATTCGTAATTCAGGAATGATCGACACCATTCGTAAAACACGAAATATTCTTAATAAACGTCCCACAAAAGCCATGTCGCTTTCTTCTACTGGAATTAAACTGGCCACCACTATAATGGTGTCAAAAATATTCCAAGCACTTTTAAAGAAGTGCTTTTTATTTTCTTCCCCTGCAAAACGTATGGTGAGTTCAGCTAAGAAAATAAAGGTAATGAAGCTGTCTAGCCATGACACCATAGTCAATACGCTAGAAGGCAGGTCATAGGTTTTTACGCCCACCACAATGGCCGAGAATAAAATCACCCCCACCACAAATAACTCAAACGCTTTATTATTACGCAGCGTCATAAAACGCTGCTGTATCTTTCCAGTATTCATCACTAGTTATCCAAACCACTTTCTGCCATGGCAACCGCTTTAAATAAAGCACGCGCTTTGTTCATGGTTTCTTTCCACTCAAGGCGTGGCACGCTATCGGCTACCACTCCGGCACCTGCTTGCACATGCAATTTGCCGTCTTTAATCACTGCGGTACGAATGGCAATGGCGGTATCCATATTACCCTTCCAACCAAGGTAGCCCACAGCGCCCCCGTAAATGCCGCGTTTAACCGGCTCGAGTTCATCGATAATTTCCATGGCTCGAATTTTAGGGGCGCCACTTAGGGTACCTGCTGGGTGTGTGGCTTTTAATACTTCCATGGCCGTCATACCTGGCTTTGCTTCACCCTCTACGTTACTGACAATGTGCATCACATGGCTGTAACGCTCCACCACCATTTGATCGCTGACTTTTACTTTGCCTGTCACACTGACTTGGCCCACATCATTGCGCCCCAAATCAATAAGCATTAAATGCTCAGCAATTTCTTTAGGATCCGCCAGCAACTCTTTTTCAAGAGCTAAATCCTGTTCTGCTGTGGCACCGCGATAGCGGGTGCCCGCAATGGGGCGAACGGTAATAATGTTATCTTCAAAGCGCGCTAAAATTTCAGGACTAGAGCCCACCACGTGATGATCCCCTAAATCCATGAAATACATGTATGGGCTAGGGTTCAAGGTACGCAGTGCACGATAAAGGTTTAAAGGGTGAGCTTTAAAATCTACCGACAATCTTTGGCTGACGACGCATTGCATGATGTCTCCGGCCAAAACATATTGTTTTATTTTATCCACAGCCCCTTTAAAGGCTTCTTCTCCAAAGCCAGAAACAAAATCTTCTTCTTTCACTTCACGAGGCTGAATAAGCGGCTGGCCAATTTGACCCTGATAAGTGCGGCGTAATTGCCCACGTAAAATAGTAATGCGTCGCTTAGCCTTGGCATAAGCATTGGGTTCTTGCGGGTTAGCCAAAACAATGAAAAACAGCTTGCCACTTAAGTTATCAAATACCATCACCTCTTCAGATTGCATAAGAAGGATATCTGGGGTGCCTAATTCGTCTTTGGGGCAGCTGTCTTTTAGGCGTTTTTCTACATAGCGCACAACGTCATAACCAAAGTAACCCACTAGGCCACCATCAAATTTTGGCAGCCCCTCTACTTGGGCTACTTTAAATTGCTTTTGGTATTCATCAATGTAGGCCAGAGGGTCTTCAACGATGGTTTCTTCAACCAGTTCATCTTGCTCAAAAATCTGAACCTTTTCGTTAAAGACTTTTAAGACGCGTCGACAAGGCAAGCCGATCATGCTGTAACGGCCCCATTTTTCGCCGCCCTGAACCGATTCAAGCAAGTAAGAATAAGGCCCTTGGGCCACTTTTAAATAAGCACTTAACGGAGTATCGAGATCCGCCAGCACTTCTTGGAAAACAGGTATACGATTATAACCCTGCTCGCATAGCGCATTAAATGCAGTGGGTGTCATGTCAAAATCCTAACGCGTAAATGAATATACAGTGTCGACTAAAGCAATATTAGCGAGTCGTTGGCAAACGCAGGGTGTTGTGAAACTGGCGCTCAGGCGGTACAGGGACAAACAACACCCTGCTATAGCCATCGCTTAACATGAAGGCTTAAACTGAAACGAGCTGAACAGTGAGAAACTCGCACCTTGTAATCCTATTGGGGAGAAAATAAGCCAGAACTATACCAGTGAAGTCTAGTGCCTTAAAGAGTAAAGCACCTTTGAAAATCACAATTAGGGCACGAAACTTGATGCAAGTTGCCCAGTTCGTCAAATAAAGCGCTATTTACTGATATATTGGAAACACTATGGACAAAAATCAGCGTAAACCGGTGGCTTTTTTAAAAGCCCTTTTGAGCATTTTTAGTGCAGCTTTAGGGGTTCAGAAACAAGCCAATATGGAAAGAGATTTGAATGCCAGTAACCCGGCTGTATACGTGGTGTCTGGCATTATTTTTTTAGTGCTCTTTATTGGCGGCATTGCCACTGTGGTGAGCCTAGTGACACCCGGCTAGGCATGCTTTAGGCCCGCCGAGTGTATTCAAAGTGATGCAAATTCTAGCTATTAGCCTTTGGCCCCCCGTTTAATGCTTTCTATTAACTGGCTCACCTGTTTATTGGGCTCTTTGTTAAACTGGCAAACCCCATTTGGAAATATTCTTTCCAATTCTTTTTTATATGGTCGCATATCCGCTTCACCATACACGCCCTGCCTTAACGCTTGAGCCACTGGAATACGCTGGCATTTAAGGGTGTCGGTATAAATGTTATCCCCAGCCATCAACCTTGAGTGACTGAAATGGGGAAAACGCTGTTGGCACAAGCCCGGTGTTTTTTCATTCCACCTGCCATCCCATGTGCTCTCACCACTGTCGATGACATTGAGATCCGTGTCGTAGCATCTATCGCTAGCTGCAACCGGTCTGTTACCCACCACGCCCTTCTCTGGGTGTTCTTTTAAATTGATCAACCATTGGTCTAGCACCAGCAGAGCATCATTAATGGGTAGGCTGCGCACGAGATCTCGGCGTGATAGGGAGTCGTCTTTTTCCATCATCCAAATAAGCTGATGATCACTGTGCCCCATGGCATTTTGAATGCGCTTACGGCTAGTGAAGGACGATAGGCTATGGTGCATATCCAGCTTGTGATCTAAATAATGACGCATATCTATTATGGGTAAATCAGATAACCCCAGGTAAACCAAGCCACTGCCATACGCAGCATCAATGGCATCATCACTGCCCTCACTGCGCTTAGCTAGGGTTTTATCACCATTGTGGGTCATATTATGTTGCCCCCATAATGACAGGCGCTTTAGGGAGTCATCGCCGCTGATATGCCAGAAGCGTTCATTTTCCATATCCACCGGAGACTTCCAGCCGCCGATGTATTTATTCACCCCCAGAAACTCCTTAATACTAATGTTATCGTTCTGCAGAGACTGCAAACCATACTGCACCCCTTGGTTATCCCAAAAGCGCTTTCCAAAACCATTGTTATGGGTGCCATAGTAGTGGCTTAAATTTCCCCAATGACTCCAGTCCACTTGTAATAAAGTCTCGCGGCTGACTTGATGATACTTTGAGAAAAAGTAGGGGTTGTTAATATGCTGAGCAGGGCCTCGCCACCCATTGGTACACTGACTTGCACCATCGGGTAATAAAGTAAAATCGCCATTTAATATGCCCGCAATGCCTTGTAAGTTTCCATAGCGATTATCGAAGTCCTGCAAAGCATTATTACCTTCCACAAAAGAGCGATTTGGCCAGTGCTGCCATTTGTCTTGCTCACTGGTGACATCAAAGTAATATTCCATTAACTCGCAGTCCAGCGCATAGCTGACTTGAGTGACCATGTCTGGGTATGAATAAAGAGGGATGGCGGCATCCAAAATGCCCGGGCGATTTTGTGATAACAAGTATTGCTGAATAGCGCCACCAGAGCCTCCTATTCCCACGGTATAAAGAGGCTTACCGTAGCTGCTGGCAAACTGCTTTTTCACCCTTAAGGCAGTGTCTTCACTTAACCAAATGTCGTAATGGTTACTGGTTTGAGTACCGGTACTAAAAGCCACTGCATAGCCTTGCTCTAGCTGCTCTTCATGCTCATACAACAACTTAGAGATTCCCACATGCCCTTGCTTGTGGCCAATTCCCACACCGCCTTTAAAGCGATACATTAATCGCTTGTTCCATTTACCGGTGTCAAACTGATCAGGCTCATCCGCTTTACTCACAGGCAAAGCCAATACATAAATAAAGCGATTTATAGTGCCCGTTTCTACCCGAATTAGCTTACTCACGTCCTTAGAAATCAGAGATTTATCCTCTACTTTTCTAAAGCCCTTTAATTCGTCATCTTTCACGAAGTACTGAATTTGGGTGGGGATAGTGCAATCCTTGCTGTAGCCCAAAAGCTCATCCGTTTTATTGCCTTTCTCATCCACTGCATACACTGCAATTCCCACCTTTTCTTGGTTATCCACAATGGGCTGACCTAAGCCTGAGCGCTCTGTGGCACATAAGAATGGATAGTCGTTTTCAACAGAGAATAGAGGCTGAGTAGGGCCAGATTCGTTAATGGCAATGGGAAAAGGAAAGGTATCATCTGGACGTTGGATAATGGCAGGGTGTTTACCCTGATAGCTGTCTTTTATGGCTTTAGGGCGGTAATTTTCTGGCATATTTAGCACAAATAAATCACTGCTTTTTGGCATCATCCTGTGTTCAAGGCGATCATAAAACAAGCCTAAACTGGTGGCACACAAGCCTATTATTAGCATTACAAATACGAGTTTTTTCACACTAAATTCCTTTTGCTGTCCTCTCTATTATTTAATCTAGCTCTAATAGCTTTGACCCAAAAGCCACAAAAGGGATCATTTTATTTCTAAAAAATTGAATTCCATAACAAACTAATTACTTGATTTACAGCAAAAGTTCGATTTAGAAATACCACCAAAAGTTCCTAGAGCCTAGTCCTCGCTATCAATGAACAGAAGAGTAAGTAAGGACAAACTTTAGTATTATAAGTGTTTTAGCTTATATTGAATTGAAATATAAATGAGAAGGTTAATAAGAAAATACTTGGAAGGGTTATATATCCAGATGCTTTAAAATGGCATTGTAACATGCCAAATATGCATATAGAGCCACCTAGAGAATTGGCTTTAAATGAAATTGCGACACAAAAGGCAAACACAGGGCCTTCAATAACAGAATTAGCAAAACCCAAAAGTGAATCGTTCACGCCCCCCTAAGTCTTTACCACTTCCGACATTTTTATAGTTATGTGCTTCCAAAAAATCTCGTACCTGCCTTGCTTGCTGCCAGCCATGCTCCATCACTAAGCAACCTTGTGCATTCAAATGCGATTGCGCATTACCTGCAATAAAAAATAAATCAGCAAACCCTTTTTGCTTAGCCGTTAATGCAGAGCTGGGTTCAAAACGCACATCCCCTTGGGACAAGTGAAGGTCTTGCTCATCTATGTAGGGCGGGTTACTAATAATTAAATCAAATTTTTCACCATTCAATTCATCAAACCAACTGCTTTGCATAAAATTAACATTTTCTATTTTATTTAATTTTTGATTCTCTTGTGCAAGCAAAACCGCATCGACCACCACATCTACCCCCACCACACGGGCATTGGGAAATTCATGGCCTAACGATAAAGCCAGCGCCCCAGTGCCTGTGCCTAAATCTAAAATCGATTTAGGGTTTAGTTCTTTCTCCAACACCCAATCAATTAAAGATTCCGTATCGCCCCGTGGAATTAAGGTATGAGGGGATACTTTTAAATGTAAGTCCCAAAAACCTTGCGTGCCAATTAAGTAAGCCACAGGCTCACCAAGTTGGCGACGCGCAATTAAATCAGAGAATTGCTGTTGCTGCTGAGAGGTTAATTCTTTATTGGGGTCGGTAAATAAGATGTTACGCGAAGCGTTCATACAAAATAATAAAATAAGCTCGCAATCTAATTCAGGAGTATCTGAATCCACCAGCTTTTCACGCCCCATGGCTAATGCTTGAGTAATGGCCAAAGACATAGGGTTACCGTTTAAATATTTTATAAAAAGAAAAGGGTCTTCAAGATAATGACAGCCCATGCCGTCATTATCTTACGATTTTACAAACGCTATTTTTACGAATCTTCACCCATGGAAGCAAGCAGCTCAGCTTGATGCTCTTGGATAAGTGGCTGTACCACCATATCCATGGCCCCTTCCATTAATTCATCTAACTTATAAACGGTTAGATTGATTCTGTGATCACTTACACGACCCTGCGGGTAGTTATAAGTGCGTATACGTTCTGAGCGATCACCCCCCCCCACTAGGCTTTTACGCTCTGCTGCCTGCTCTGCTTCTGCCTTTTGGCTAATGGCATCATTCATACGAGTGGCTAGGATCGACATGGCTTTTGCACGGTTCTTATGTTGCGAACGCTCTTCTTGGCATTCCACTACAAAACCGGTTGGAATGTGGGTAATTCGAATAGCCGAGTCGGTTTTGTTTACGTGCTGACCACCGGCACCTGAGGCACGGAAAGTGTCTATGCGTAAATCTGCTTTCTTAATATCTACATCGCCCTCAGCATCTACTTCTGCCATAACCGCCACGGTACAAGCGGAGGTATGTATACGCCCTTGAGATTCAGTGGCCGGCACACGTTGAACACGGTGCACACCCGATTCAAATTTTAGCTGGCTGTAAACACTGTCACCGGCAATGCGCATAACCAGTTCTTTATAACCGCCATGCTCGCCATGGTTGGCATTCATTACTTCAAATTTCCAGCCGCGTTTATCCGAATACTTACTAAACATTCTAAATAAGTCACCAGAGAAAATAGCGGCTTCATCGCCACCGGTTCCGGCACGAATTTCAACGATTACGTTTTTGCCATCGTTAGGGTCTTTAGGCAATAGCAAAATTTGCAATTCAGCTTCAAGACGCTCTATTTCGCTCTTGGCACTTTTAAATTCTTCTTGGCCCATTTCACGCATATCAGGATCACTATCCTGCGTTAACGCGATGGCTTCCTCTAGATTTTCTTCGGCCAGTTTAAAATCAGCAAACGATTTTACCACGGGTTCTATTTCTGAATATTCCATAGATAATTTACGGAATTTATTTTGGTCGCTAATAACACTGTTATCAGACAACAGGTGTCCAATTTCTTCGTAGCGCTCGCTTAATATTTCTAACTTTAATTTAACGGAATCTTTCATGGTATCTACAAATTATTTTTAAATAACACTAACCGGTATTTCTAAATAAAAGCGTGTTTACTTTTATTTAGAGATGCCGCCTAGCGACGAATTTTCACTGCCTTTAAGGTTGGGCTTTTACATCTTCATCATTTAATTGATAAAGTTCCTGCACCCATTCCATTACTTCTTTACGCCCTTCAGCACTAGCCTCACGCATTTGCACCGTTGGCTGATGTATTAGCTTATTAGTTAGCATGCTGGCCAAGGTAGTAATGACTTTTTGAGCATCATCACCTTTTTGCAATCGCTTCATGGCTTTTTCTAATTCAATGTCGCGCACCCCTTCGGCATGCTGGCGAAACGCTTTAAGCGTGGTCACGGCATCTAACGTGCGCAACTGACGCATGAAGTCAGAACTGCCCACTTCAATTATTTCTTCAGCATCTTGTGCTGCAAATTCCCGCTGACGTACGTTTTCATCAATAATGTCTTTTAAATCATCAACGGTATAAAGATAAACATCATTCAGCTCGGCCACTTCTGCTTCTATGTCACGAGGCACGGCAATATCTACCATGAACATAGGGGAGTGCTTGCGTTTTCTTAATGCTCTCTCAACTGCCCCTTTACCTAATATAGGCAGTGGGCTGGCGGTGGAGGCAATCACCATGTCGGCTTTATATAGCTCGTCGGGGATATCCGATAACAAGATGGCTTTGGCACCAAATTGATCGGCCAAGGCTTCAGCCCTTGCTAAGGTTCGGTTGGCGACAGTGATATTACTGACGCCAGCATCTACTAAGTGCTTGGCCACTAAATCAATGGTTTCTCCTGCGCCTATTAAGAGCGCACGGGTTTTGGATAAGTCTGAAAATATACGCTGGGCCAAATTAACCGCCGCATAAGCCACTGAAACAGGATTTTCCCCAATGGCTGTATCGGTACGAACTTGTTTGGCAACGGTAAAGGTTTGTCTAAACAAACGGCCCAGTTCAGGCCCGATGGTGCCTGCTTCCTGTGCCACCGCAAAGGCACTTTTCATTTGTCCGAGAATTTGCGGCTCACCCAAAATTAAGCTATCTAAGCCACTGGCTACCCGCATTAAATGCTTCACGGCATCTTCATCGCTAAGTGCATAGTGGCAATCGGCTAGCTGAGAGAGCGGCACACCATGGGTTTTATGCAACCATTCCAGCACCTGACTGATGTCCATGCCTTCCACATTGCAATACAACTCAGTGCGATTACAGGTAGAAAGAATGGCTATCTCTTGCATGCCAGGGGCTGAATTTGCATCACGCAGCTGCGCTGGCAGTAAGTCAGGAGCAAACGCCACTTTCTCACGCACGGCCACTGGTGCTGTTTTATGGTTAATTCCGAGTGCCAATAACGTCATGAACTACTTAATTTTCTTCCCATTAGATGTCTAACGACCAAATACCCGAACTGAATAGGGCTATATTGGCCCTATCTATTTCAATCTTGCCAAAAAGGGCCGTATTATATCCATAAATGCGCAAAATAGTTGCACTGCTTGCAAATCAAGTGATCTGAGCCCATATATGTATAATGCACAGAATTAATTACTTAATATTTACGGCTAGCAAACTTGGGTTTTTCCAGATGATTTCATCAATCAAGCCCAGCCACACAAGGAACACCTATGTTTAAACTGCTGCTAGGCCTTGCTTTCAGCTTAACTGCCTTTTCAAGTTGGGGTGCAGCTTCTGCCTCTGAAGGTGCTGTCACTCCAGACATTGCCCAAACACAACCAGATTATAGCGTTAATACACTATACGCATTGCTAGTGGCTGAAATGGCTGGGCAGCGCCAGTTATTTGATGTGGCATTAGGCAACTATTTATTAGAAGCCCACCGTACTCAAGATCCAGGTGTGGCCGCTCGTGCCACGCAAATCGCTCAATACATTGGCGCAGACCAAGCAGCCTTAGATGCGGCCACCTTGTGGGTGAAGCTTGATGAAAAAAACCCCCTGGCTCAACAAGCATTCTCATTGGAATTGGTAAAGGCTGCACGCTTTAGTGAATCGGTCATTCACCTGCAAAGTGCACTGGATTTAGACAAACAATTAAATGTTAGTTTTATTACCATTCAGGGGGAGAAAATGAGTGAAGGCTCTCGAGAGCTTTGGCTACAAGTGCTTACCCCTTTGCTTCAGCGCTATCAAGGCAATCATGCTTTGCTGTTTAATGTGGCCAATCTTCACCAACAACAGCAAAATAACCAAGCCGCTTTAGAGCTTATTGACCAATTAATTGAGTTAAATGGTGATTTTTATCCCGCTTGGACACTCAAGGCACGCTTACATGCCACCCAAGGGGATGTGGATACAGCGCTTGATGCCACTAATACTGCACTAGAGCACTTTGAAAACGATAAAGCCTTCACTATTTTAAAAGCGCGCTTGCTGGTGAAGAAAAAGAACATTTCTCAAGCCCGTGACACGTTTGCTGAATTAAGTAAAAGCCACCCAAGAGACAGCCACATATTACTGCCCTTAGCACTCACCCAATTAGAACTTCAAGAGTTTGATGATGCCAAGGTCAGCCTGACTAAATTGCTGCAAATAGGACAAATGCCCGATGAAGCCCATTATTATTTAGGCCGCATTGCCCAGTTTCAAAAACAACCCCAACAAGCGCTTGATCACTACCTTGCCATGCAAGCCGGTAGAGAATATTTAGCCGCACAAAGCGGCATTGTGCAGATTTACTTATCTCTTGGTAAAACACAGCAGGCTCTTGATCATATTCGCTTACGCAGAGAACAAAATACCGAGCATCAGCAAGCGTACTTCTTAATGGAAGTGGAACTGCTCAATCGAACCGAGCAATTTCAAGCCTCTCTTGAAGTGTTGAATGATGCGCTTAAAGCCTATGCAGACAATACCGATTTACGTTACAGCCGCGCCATGGTGTCTGAAAAACTGGGCAACATTGACCAACTAGAGCAAGACCTCTCCCATATCATTGACCTAAACCCTAAAAACGCCACTGCGTTAAATGCGCTAGGCTACACCCTTGCCGATAGAACCAAACGCTTGGATGAAGCTTTAAAGCTTATTCAACAAGCTCGTTTAATTTCCCCATCCGACCCGGCCATTATAGACAGTCTAGGCTGGGTATATTTTCGTATGGGTAACTTTGAAAAATCCTTAGAGCTGCTTAAAAAAGCCTATGCTAATTTTCCCGATGCCGAAGTGGCTGCACACTTAGGCGAAGTCTTGTGGGCCATGGGTTTAAAAGAAGAAGCACTGGAGATTTGGAAAAAAGGCTTAGAAAAACAACCTAAAAGCAAAATCTTGCAAGACACCCTCAGTCGTTTGGAAGTCAATTTGTAATTGAATTAGTCCCTTCAACATACCCCACACCTCAATTCATCATTCAGGCTTAACTGTAAATGCGTTATTTAGTTGTTTTATTGGTTCTGACACACATGCTCGGTTGTACCTTTACGCCCACTAAGCCCATTCAGGGCCAATGGAGTTTTGATGGCAAAATTGGCATCACTACCCCTGACGACAGCATGGCCGGTTTTATACAGTGGAAACAACAAAAAGATAATTTTGATATATATGTCACCGGCCCGCTTGGGCAAGGCAGTACTCGCATAGAAGGTACTTCTAAACACGCTACGCTAACCCAAGGCGGTAAGATCCATACAGGCGTAAACCCGCAACAACTGATTTACCAACAACTAGGTTGGTTCTTTCCGTTGAAAAACCTACCCTATTGGCTCAAAGGCAAAACAGCACCCTTTAGCCCAGCGAAAACCGAATCAAAAGACGGTAAACTTGCCAAAATCGAGCAAGACTTATGGAACGTGGAAATTCAGCGCTACGACCCTTATTATGATTTACCCGCGCGCATTAAAATTCGCCAAGGTAAGTGGAAATTTTTAATTGTGGTAAAAAATTGGTCTGTGGATTAATTCCTACCTATAAAAGTATTAAGTAACCCATGAATTCTAAAAAGCCCCTCATTCTTCCAAGCCCTGCCAAACTTAACTTGTTCCTACATATTAATGGGCAAAGAGAGGATGGTTATCACCTACTGCAAAGTATTTTCCAGTTTGTAGATTGGTGTGACGAGCTCACGTTTAGTGAACAAGACCAGTCCCGAATTAGCATTACCCCCCATATCGAAGATATCCCCCTAGAGGATAACCTCATATACAAAGCGGCATTATTGCTTCAGCGTCATACTGGTTGCCAACAAGGTGCTCATATTAACCTTCAAAAAGTATTGCCCATGGGAGCAGGCTTAGGGGGGGGCAGTTCCAATGCAGCCACGGCGTTAGTAGGGCTTAATGAACTGTGGCAAACAAAGCTAAGCATTAATGAGCTGGCTGAACTAGGATTAACACTCGGGGCCGATGTCCCTGTCTTTGTTCGCGGACAAGCAGCTTGGGCAGAGGGGGTTGGTGAGTTATTAACACCGATGCTGGATTTAGATGAAAACTGGTTTGTACTGGTGGTGCCAGATTGTCATGTGAATACTCAAAATGTTTTTTCACATAAAGATTTGACAAGAGACACCCCTAAGTGCAGAATGAGCGCCGCTCTTCGGGGCACAGGTCGGAATGACTGTGAATTGATAGTTAGTAAGCTTTACCAAGAAGTTTCTAACTCATTGAATTTGCTAAAGAAATTCGGATCTGCTAGAATGACAGGCACTGGTTCTTGTGTGTTTTTGGAGGTCACTTCAGAGCATCAAGCCAAGCAAGTTCTAGCTCAACTACCGGCTAATTACACAGCTAAAGTAGTGAAAGGTTTAAACCAATCACCACTTAATAATGCAGTAATCAGTTAGGTCAGTTTTTAGGGGTGTAGCCAAGCGGTAAGGCAACGGGTTTTGATCCCGTCATGCGTAGGTTCGAATCCTGCCACCCCTGCCATCTTTTCTAATTCCCATCATTGAAACTCTAATTTAATTAGCGCCAGGAGCATCCGACGTGTCTAAGTTAATGGTTTTTACCGGTAACGCGAACCCAGAATTGGCGCGTTTAATTGTTGACCACCTAGACCTTCCATTAGGTGTAGCCACGGTAGGTCAATTCAGTGATGGCGAAATCACAATAGAGATTGCTGAAAACGTACGCGGTAAAGACGTTTTTATCATTCAACCTACTTGTGTACCAACTAATGACAACCTTATGGAACTCATTTTTATGGTAGATGCCCTACGCCGCTCATCAGCAGGCCGTATTACTGCGGTTATTCCTTATTATGGTTATGCCCGTCAAGACCGTCGTGTACGTTCTGCTCGTGTTCCTATAAGTGCTAAAGTAGTGGCTGACATGCTACAAGCTGCTGGTGTTGACCGCGTATTAACGGTTGATCTTCACGCAGACCAAATCCAAGGCTTCTTTAACGTGCCTATGGATAACATTTACGGCTCACCTATCTTGCTTGATGACATCGAAAAGCAAAATTACGAAGATCTTATGATTGTGAGCCCAGACGTAGGTGGCGTAGTACGTGCCCGCGCCATCGCCAAGCAACTAGACGATGCCGACCTTGCCATTATTGATAAACGTCGCCCACAGGCTAACGAAGCACAAGTTATGCACATTATAGGTGACGTAACTGACCGAACCTGCATCATCGTTGATGACATGGTCGATACAGCCGGCACATTGTGCAAAGCGGCCGAAGCACTTAAGCAATTTGGTGCGAAAAAAGTTGTGGCCTACTGTACACATCCTGTACTATCTGGCGCCGCAATTAAGAACATTAAGAACTCTTCGTTAGATGAACTAGTCGTAACCGACACCATTCCTCTAACAAAAGACGCAAAATCACTTGGTAACATTCGCCAACTGACACTTGCGGGTTTATTGGCTGAGTCTATTCGACGCGTCAATAACGAAGAATCTATTAGCGCTATGTTTCGCTAATAGTCAAAAATCCATCAATGCCTGAGTTTGTTAATATTTAGCAAACAGGCACTGATAGAGTTTGCTGCAATTAAGCGGCAAATAAAAAGGCTCTAATCCTGGTCGCGGGGTTGGGGCTGCTTTCATTTATAAAGGTATGAAAAATGGCTAATTTTGAATTAAATGCTGAACTACGCGAAGTTAAAGGTACGAGTGCGAGCCGCCGCCTACGTCGCTTGGAAGGCTTAACTCCAGCAATCGTATACGGTGCTGGTAAAGAAGTTGCTCAGGTTACTTTGGCACTTAAAGACTTGAATAAAGCGTTTGAAGATGAAGGCTTCTTCAGCCACATCGTTAAACTAAACGTTGCTGGTACAGTTGAAACCGTACTAATCAAAGACGTTCAACGTCATCCTTTCCGCCCGGTTATAATGCACGTTGATTTCCTACGCGTAGATAACGACACCATCATCAAGCAGCACATCCCTCTACACTTCATCAACGAAGAAGCTTGTAAAGGCGCTAAATTGCAAGGCGGTAAGATCACTCACACCATCTCTGATGTTGAAGTAATCTGTGCTGCTGGCGTACTTCCTGAATTCATCGAAGTAGACATGGCTGATGTTGAAGTGGGCACTATCGTTCACTTGTCTGACCTTAAACTAGCTGAAGGCGTTCAAATTCTTGCGCTTACTCACGGTGCTGACCACGATGCATCTGTAGTATCTGTTCTAGCGCCTAAAGGTAAAACTGACGAAGAACTTGAAGAAGAAGCTGCTGCTGCTGCTGCCGAGTAATTCAGCATTTAGCACTTGAACTTAAGTAAAGGCACTGGCGTGAAGGATAAAATTAAACTGATTGTAGGCTTGGGTAATCCAGGTTCTGAATATCACAATACCCGACACAATGCCGGTGTCGATTTACTTGCAGAGTTAGCACGTTTTTATAACGTGCAACTCAAGCCCGATAAAAAATTCCACGGCCTGGTGGGGAAAACCCAAATTAAAGGCCAAGAAGTGTGGTTATTGTTTCCAACTACCTTCATGAACTTGAGTGGTCAAGCCGTTCAAGCCCTCGCGAACTTTTACAAAATATCTGTTAATGAAATTCTAGTGGTGCATGACGAACTAGATTTACCTGTGGGCACAGCCAAATTTAAATTAGGCGGCGGTCACGGTGGTCAAAACGGTTTACGTGACATTATTAGCAAGATGGCCAACAACAAAAACTTTTACCGCCTACGCATTGGTATCGGACACCCTGGTGATAAAAGCAAAGTAACAGGCCATGTATTAGGTCGCGCCAATAAAGATGACCAAAATAAATTAAGCGCTGTTATCGATGAAGCCATTCGCGAAATAGACAGCATTGTAAGCGGAGATTGGCCCGCAGCCATGAATCGATTGCACAGTTTTAAAGCATAACGAATCGTTAAAAATTTCTAATTAGGGGTTAATCCAGATGGGTTTTAAATGTGGCATTGTTGGATTACCAAATGTTGGTAAGTCCACTTTATTTAACGCGCTAACTAAATCAGGCATAGGGGCGGAGAATTTTCCCTTTTGTACCATCGAGCCAAACTCAGGCATCGTGGCCATGCCTGATGCTCGCCTTGATGCCCTAGCTGAAATTGTTAACCCTGAAAAAGTCATTCCTACTTCAATGGAGTTTGTTGATATTGCAGGTCTTGTAAAAGGCGCCTCAACAGGTGAAGGTTTAGGAAATAAATTTCTAGCTAACATTCGTGAAACCGATGCCATTGCCCATGTTGTGCGTTGCTTTGAAGACGAAAATGTTATTCACGTTGAAAATAAAATAAACCCTCAAGATGATATTGAAGTCATTAACCTTGAGCTTATTTTTGCCGACTTAGAAAGCGTTGAAAAACAGCTACAGCGTGTTACTCGTACTGCTCGTAGCGGCGATAAAGACGCTGTGGCTGACAAGGCTTTGTTAGAAAGAATGCAAGCACACCTTGAAGACAACCTACCTGTACGCTCCATGGATTTAAACGAAGACGAGCAAGTACGTGTTCAAATGTTTCATATGATCACTGTTAAACCTACCATGTACATTGCCAATGTAGCTGAAGATGGTTTTGAAAATAACCCATTTTTAGACCTTGTTCGTGACATTGCAGCCAATGAAAATGCAGTGGTGGTACCGGTTTGCAATAAAATTGAACAAGAAATTTCTGAATTAGACGACCCTGAAGATGTGGCTATGTTCCTTGAAGAAATGGGACAAAGCGAGCCTGGTTTAAACCGTGTAATTCGTGGTGGCTATGAACTATTAGGCCTACAAACTTACTTTACAGCTGGTGTTAAAGAAGTTCGTGCTTGGACCGTTAAACAAGGCGCTACTGCACCACAGGCGGCTGGCGTTATTCACACCGACTTTGAAAAAGGCTTCATTCGAGCTGAGTGCACAAGCTACGACGATTTTATCCAATATAAGGGTGAGAGTGGCGCGAAAGACGCTGGTCGCTTCCGCGTTGAAGGCAAAGAATACATAGTGAAAGACGGTGACGTACTTCACTTTCGTTTTAACGTTTAATAAAACGCTTAAATACGTAAACGTTAAAGGCCCTTATGGTTTCACCATAAGGGCCTTTTTTGTATTTTATTGCATTTTTACTTTCAGATAATCAGCCCTAAGTTTTTCCAAAGTCCCTTGCTGAGTTAATTGTTTAATTGAATCTTTTAGTTTTTTAACGGAAATAAACTCAGTACTTTTATTAGAAAGCTGCACCCAAGGGGTACACTCATTAATAATTAATGGCTGTCCAAAACTGTGTTGAGCAGGCTGCGGCCGCGAATATGGGGCCTATAATGGCATCCACACGGTTTGCCATAAGCATTTTTATGTCTTATGAAAAGTCAGTAATACGATGCATAATCACATCCGCACGATCATCTACCTCCCCACTGAAACTTTCCCCTGTTAAGTACGCTAGCCTTCTATTTTTTAAATCAGCTATGGATTCAAAATGACGCCCGCTTATCTCCATCAAAACAATTTTTAAAGTGGGAAGCACTGCTACATAGGTCCTATTTATGAGCCGCTTGTTGCAGTACGTAAATAAAGACATGTTTGCAGATAAAGCACTGCTCTTAAAGTTTAGCAGCGCGCATTAAACCTGAATCACGGCTATATAATTAAAAAGCACCAAGAAATAGAACATTGAAGCAAAGGTTTATTTAGAAGCCACTGAATGAAGCGCACAATACTCCATTAGTTCATATAAATTAATAGGCATACTGAAAAACTGCCCTTGAAATTGGTCACAGCCTAATTCCAATAATGCTTCAAATTGCGCTTCTGTAGAAACCCATTCCGCCACCAGTTTCACATCTCGTGTACGCGACAAATTGCTCATACTGCTAATAATGTCTCTTACCACCTCGCTATTCGTCACGTCCTTCACTAAGCAAGCATCTAGCTTTAATGTATCAATATGCAACGACTGCAAATAACGAAGTGATGTATAGCCCATTCCAAAATCATCTAGAGCAATAGAGAATCCCCCCTTAGATAATTGTTTAAGGCCATCAAACAAATGATCGCTCATGACCAATTCTTGACCCTCAGTAATCTCTAATTCTATTAGGTGTGCATCTATTTTATTTTCACTGCATAATTTAGGTAGGCATTCATAAAAGGAAGCATCCTCTAATTGAATAGAAGAAACGTTAATGGCTACCTGCAGCGCTGGCATCCCTGCGTCTTCCATACTTTTCATATCTTTTAAGCATGCTTCTATTACCCATCGTCCCAATATATGAATAAAACCAGTTGCCTCTGCTATTTTCACAAAAATATTGGGAGGGAACGAGCCAAACTCAGGGTGCTGCCAACGAATCAAAGCCTCTACACTGCTCACCTGTTTATCTTTATTCATTTTGGGCTGGTAATGCATTTCAAAATTACCTGCATTAATTTGTTGACGCATGTCTTTATCAATTCGACGACACAGTCCTCCTAGATTATTTCTAGCGACCAATATTTTATCAATATCAAAACCAGGCTGATTTAAAGAGTGAGTCATGGATTTAAATTTAGCTTCATGACGCACTTGAATAGATTGATCAAAACGCTTTACGAATGGCCAGTATAAACAGGTTGAAACCGCAACGCCTAAAATTTGAACCAATACCCCATTGACTCCTCCAGTTAAATAACCTGATTACAATATAGGCGTATTCCAGGCTGTGCGTAGACCAGTAAAATCTAATATCCCCATCTCCATGACCAGCCTTGCAATGGAAATACTTAATATGGGGGCTAATATAAATGGGATAAATAAAAAACGATTTAAAACAATAGGTAAACCAAAAATCAGTAATTCATTAATGTTAAAAATACTGGGTATTAAAGCGTACTTAGCCAACTTTCTATTGTTTGTTTTGGATGAAAAAAACAGCGCTATTAGCAAGCCTAATGTTGTGCCAGCGCCTCCCATATAGGCATAAAGCTCAAAAAATTGCCGGCTGTATAATACACCCTGCCCCTGTAGATAAATAAGTGGGGCATTAGTTTCTAATAGCGCTGAACCGTGTATGCCCAAAAACCATAACACCTGATTGATTAACACCACGCCTATGCTTTGAACATAGCTTAATCCACTGGCCTCTTTCACATCACCAATTAAAAATGGCACCAATGCTTTCAATGGCTCCCATTGACTGAAACCATAAACGTAAATGATCACCATCATGAAGGGCACTAATAAGGCGGGGTAAATGGCAGCGATCGCTTGATGCATGTTGTTATCAACATCATTTTTCAAAAAACGGAACTTAAATGGGCGATGACGAAATATAAAGGTGTAAAGTTCATTAAAGATGATGGCGCATAAAATGGCTTTAGCTACACTGCTGACACCAAGATGTTTTAATGTATATTGATCAAAATCAACATGCATTAAAGCCATAAAAGTCGCCAATGATAATAACGCGACCATCATAGGCTCATAATCTAGATTAAATTTCTTTTGATACCGAGCAGATAAACGATAACTAATACTAAGCAATAAAGTGATCGACATTATGCCGTAACTACCCTGAAGCAC
>CAJXRF010000077.1 GCA_913058575.1 uncultured Bermanella sp. | reverse complement strand
AATTTACCCGCCTACGAATTAGATCCACAACTGGCCTTACAAGACAGTGTAGATGTGGCCGAGTTTTTAGAAGCGGTTTGTGAGGATATGAACTTTGCTAATTCAATCAAACCCATTCACTTTGAGTCGCACCTTCAAGAAGACATAATTTTACAAGCCAATAGCCAATTATTAAGAAGCGCCATTGAAAATATTCTTAAGAATGCACAACTCTATCACGACGCCAACACGCCCATTGAATTAAGCCTGACAAAAGAAGGTCAAAATCTTGTTATAGAGTGCTGTGATAAAGGCCCTGGCATTAGCGAAAATATGCTGCAGGACATATTTAAACCCTTTTACCGCTTAGATGCTGCAAGAGATCGCGCCAGCGGCGGCCACGGCTTAGGGCTAGCCATTAGTAAACGTGCTGTAGAGCTACACAGAGGCGAGATTGTGGCGGGTAACCTGCCCACCGGCGGCCTGTGTATAAAAATCACCATTCCTTGCGCCTTATAAGTCATCTCGCTCACCCAATAGCCCAATTAAACGTGAAATTAATTGGGCAAACTCCGCCTCATGCACCTACACTTTAATTAGATTAATAGCTAATTGAACGCCATGAATACCGACTTACGCTACCAATTTACATTGCCAGACCAGTCTACCCTAGAGTACCTATTTGAGCTTGATGGCGAGCGCTATATATTGCAAAACCAAAATCGCGAGCCACCCCCTTGGAGCGAGCTTCACTGCCAGCAATGTGCTCATTGTCCTTATAAGGAAGGCAATGGCCCAACCTTTTGCCCTGCTGCCCGGCAGTTATCCTTGGTAGTGGAAGATGTAAACGAATTAATGAGTTACGACAAAGTTGAAATGCGCGTGGAAACCAGCCAGCGCACCCTAATCCAGCAAGCCAGTGTGCAAGAAGCCGTAGGCTCTTTGTTGGGGTTGTTATTTGCCAGCTCTGGGTGCCCCCACACAGAATTTTTACTGCCATTGGCGCGCTATCATTTACCTATGGCCACCCCAGAAGAAACCATATGGCGCGCCAGTGGCAGCTTTTTATTAGCGCAATATTTTCGTGAAAAAAATAATGAAAACCCAGAAAAACTAGAAGATATTTTAAGACGTTACGAAAACTTGGAGGGCATTAACCGAGCCATGATAAAGCGCCTAAAAAACCAAGTGAGCACAGATTCATGTTTAAATGCCATTGTGGTGCTAGACAATTACGCGAAACATTTTCCTAGTTTTCTAGAAGAGTCCATCAATGAATTAAAACCTTTATACGCCAGTTATTTAACTCAATAACTTTTTCAAATAACTGGCTATAAGGCAGGCTATTATAGAATTCTTTCGATGGGCTGCACCACAGAAGCACCGCCGTCTTTTTCCATAATCTCATGAAATTCTTCCACTAGTTTGTCGGTGGCCACCAATACCTTGTGCCAATACACTTCGCGGTCATGATCACTCATATCCACAAAATCTTTTCGATCGGGAATTTTTCCAAACGGTAAGTTGCTGATAAATTTTTTGCTTGGGGTAATCATTACCACGTTAGAATAATTTTTGGCCTTAATTTTTCGCCACGGCAGTGCTTTATCAAACCAACCAGGAATGAGCTTAGGAAAAAAGTGTGGATAAAAAACCAAGCCATCATCAGCATTAAAAGGCCCAGAAAAATGGTAATCCACCATCCCACCATCCCAATGCAAACGATCTTTCCCACCGATAATTTTGCTGGGCTCCAACACCACAGGAATAGCACCCGATGCCGTAAGAGACTGGCGCAAGTTTTCAACGCTTAATTCAATGGTTTCAGGCTTATTTGAGTAAGGCTCAAAACTGCCCTGCTGGCTGATCAATACTCTTGGATAAAGGGCTTCGACTATTTTAGGCGAAATTAAATTTCCCGTGGCCGCTGCTGCCAAGCTTACGCCCTGCATAAATCCGTGCTGGCTATTAAGTAGCTTACGATTACGCACTGCCACTACGTGCAATTTACGGTTTTCATTATTAACAATTTCTCGAGCACGATCATCGTTAAATAACGCTTTAAGGACTTTTTCAACAAACACAGTAATGGCTTGTGGTGACATGGGGCGAGAGTATTGCTGATCCATGTATAGCGCTTCAAATTCTTTGAAGGCTCCTAGGGGATCATTTTGTGCGTAACAAGCCATTCGCCAAGCGCCAACACTAGAACCAATGAGCGACATGGGTTGCGGCGCTTTTGGTAAGAAATGTTCACAGATATATTGATCCAACCGGCTCAGCATTAACCATTTTGGGCCACCGCTGGCACCCACCATAAGCTTAATTCGCTCGGGCAATAGACCCTGGTGCTGAATTTCTTTTCGGGCTGATTCCCCTGCAAATATTTGAATCGCCATGCACTACCTACTATAGAATTTTACCAATGACGCTAATCTTACAAAAATGGCTTGCGCGCGCAACAAACTGTACAGTCAATTGACTCGATAATTTTCAACTTAACGTTTGATTTAACATCTTAGCCACTTATACAAAAAAGCAATGACTAATTGACACTATTTTTCTGCCAACCCTAAAGCTTTAGATTCTCATACCGATAACCTTAATAGTCATTCACATACATGTCTTGCACGGAGTTAGCATTATGTATACCGGACAGAACTATCAATTTTTATCGGCGGTAGAGCAACAGGCTTTTCATGAAGGATTAAAGGCTCTGTACAGCGCAACCAACCCTTACTCAAGCACCGACACCCCCCATGTTGCCAGAGCTTGGGCCAAAGGAAATCAACTGGCCTTTCGCTTAAATGCCCGTTTAGGTGTGCAATATTTAAATGCCAGCCAAGGCTTTTAAAGCGGCTTTACATTTTAAAATATAAGTTGAGTAGCTCAGGGTACTGAGCTACTAAGAATTTTCAATGACCTGTGACGTCACCCTTCCTTTGCTTATCCTCCACTGTGTATAGCCCCTTTCATCTACACGTTAGGCGTTCAGGCTATTTGCTGGTATGGCGGAAGGTTCCATCCCAGTCATCGGGTAATTCTTGCAGTTTAAGCTCGGGGATACGTTCAATATAAACGCTATATACGCCCAAGGGGGTTTTCTCATATAGCGTGTTAAAGGCCGCCATTGCCTCATCCCACTTTCGATCTAAATGCAGTTGGTAGGCCGCGTCATATTCTTTCAATTCATCTAATACAGCTTGTGCCACTTTGCCTTCCTGACCCAACGGTTCATACACTCGAATAGCGGTATCCTTACCTTTCACCTGAATACGATCCACAAAACGACACACAAAGCCGCTTGAGTGATCATAGGTATCTTCACCGATTAAAATTTTACTGCCATAAAATTTAGTTATGCTTTCTAAACGAGAGCCCAAATTTACCGCGTCGCCTAGCACAGTATACGAGCGCCGATAGCTCGACCCCATGTCTCCCACATTCATAAAGCCGGTGTTCAGCCCAACGCCAATATTCACTTCGGGTAAGCCCTGTTCTTTAAATTCAGCTTTTAAATCACTGGTGATAATTTGCATGTTAATGGCCGCTAACACCGCGTTATTACGGTGATTATCGTCATCAACTGGCGCTCCCCAAAAGGCCATCACCATGTCTCCCACGTATTTATCTATGGTGCCGTGCTTATCAAAAATTTCCTTGGTAATGGGAGTGAAGTAGTTATTCAGTAGACGCTTTAATTCTTTGGCCGTTAAGCTTTCACTAATACTGGTGAAACTGCGAATGTCGGCAAATAAAACCGTAAGCTCTTTGCTGTCGCCATCAAAGCTATAGGCATCTGGGTCAGCCATCATTTTGTCAATGTGGGCAGGGGGCACGTACTGATCGAACATGCCTTTAAGCATCCGTTTGCTGGCGCTTTCTTTTAAAAAACCATCGGCCACAAAGGCGGCGGTTAACAAAGTAGTGAGCAGCCAAGCACCGGCCAAAGGTAAGTCTAACCCTAGGGACCATACATAGGCATTGGCGGCAAAAATAAAGATCACCGTCATGATGCCGGTAACCAACATAGCAACGGGCCCCATTCGGGGTAAGAAAATAATCATAAAGATAGAAATTAACAGCAATTGAAAAAACACAGCCCCTTCAAGCCAATCGGGTTTTTGCGGAAACCCCCCACTTAACAATGCTCCTAAAATATTTGCATGTACTTCCACGCCTGGATATTGCGGCCCCATGGGGGTGCTTCGTAAATCGGCTAATCCGATGGCCGAGGTGCCAATAAACACCACGGCCCCATCTAATACTCCAGGCTCTAGTCGATCATTTAAAACATCACTGGCTGATATATAGGGGTAGGTGAACGCTTCACCTTGATAGGGCACACTGACAAAACCTAAGGCATCTGTGGGGGCCGGAAACTCACTTACAGCAA
The DNA here is from genome assembly GCA_913058575.1 of uncultured Bermanella sp. GTDB lineage: Bacteria > Pseudomonadota > Gammaproteobacteria > Pseudomonadales > Oceanobacteraceae > Bermanella. The sequence continues at coordinate 22,570 of CAJXRF010000077.1, read as the reverse complement.
TATCGGTAACAGTTAATACATTACCCACTTCTGCAATTTTAGGGTCAATGCTATCGATAAACAAATATCGCATGGCCGCCCCTAGCGCCAATGAAGGGTAGAGTTTTCCCCCTTGTTGAATCACTAAGGGCGCGCGTCTTACGGTGCCATCAAAGTCTGGAAACATGGTAACGAAACCGCCCCCAGAAGCACTGTTTTGCAACACCTCTATATTGGCAGTATGACCAAAGCGCTCAGTCACCACCAAGCGCCCTTCCCACTCTAGGGGTATATCAAAAATACTGGGGGGCATTTGGCCATTTTTATATTTTTCATCGTCTTGAAAGAAAAACCCCAACACCACATCTTGTTCAGATAAGGCTCTGGCCATATTGGTATCAGCATCGACACTTTGTTGAATCTGAGACCAGTGTTGTGGATTTATTTTTTCAATAAGCGGCTTTGCTACTAGGTTATTTATATGCTGAACAGGATTCACTTCCGGTTCACTAAACACCACATCGAATGCGGTTACTAATACCCCTGCTTCTCCTAGTTTATCGATGAGCTTGGCTATTTTATGGCGACTCCAAGGAAACCTTCCTTCGCTAACAATAGAATCTTCATCAATATCAATAATGGCAATATTGTGATCACTACTGGTTCGCTTAGTAAAAGGCAGCATGAGGTTGAATCGCATGTCATATAAAAGGTATTCAATGCGCGTTAAAGCAGAAGTCGAGGAAGCCGTACTTACTGACAACCAAATGACAAAAATTGCCATAATAGATGCCACAATACGTGCACTGTGTTGAGCTATTTTTTTCTTTAAAGCCATACTGAAAAAGCATAGCTGGGATATCTAAAAGTGTTAGGACAAGAGCCTACGAGACCACTTGCCCCCGGTACATGCGCTTGGCTTTTACAGGTGCTTGATCAGAGACTGGCGAGTTACTTACCGACTCTTCAATCACTTGACCACGATAGACCCGTTTACGGGTTTTGGAAGGGGTTGATTGTGCTTGTGGATCAATGACGTGTATTTTTAAAGGGCTGATGCCCATGAGATTTTCAAGGCTGCCACATAACACTTGGTTTTCTTTTTTTTGACTTTTCCCTGCCCAAAGTTGTATCTGATCAACCACATCTGGCTGGCTAAGTTTAAGTGACAAATTAAATTCGGCGTTTAATGCTTTACGCAGAATTTGCATCACATCAATCATGTCTTTTGAGAGATTAGGAATCATTTTACAGCTTAATTATAGTAGATGATAACTAGTCTTTAGCAATCCCTATACCAAAATGAACAATAATCATTCAAAATCCACGCCCCATTGGTGAACACTGTGCGCACTGAAAAAATCACCTATTTTCAGACTATTGGTGCATGTGTAAAAAGGCACCAACATGAAACCTTATTGATAGATGCGCACCAACTTAACACCTTGAGTTTTTACCCGTGACGGGCTTAAAAAATCTAAAAACAGCCTTTTTCAAGTGATCGTGAACAGCTTTAGTGCATTTAATTAAAATATGGAGCATTTGTATTTCTGGCAAGAATCCTGCTTGACTGCTAGGCATGGGTGAGGGCATCTAAATTAATAGCGGTGCCCTAGGTTACCTGCCTAGCGTAGATTCACGTCGCAAGACTCAGAGTTATCAGGGCCAATTAATCATGCACGGATTAGTTTGATAGCACTGGATTGAATCTACGCTTTTTTTCTACTTACGCCTTTCTACCCCACTTAAATACTCGCTATTTGTGCTTTATTAGCGTTCCGCTTTGATCAAATTCCTTTATGCGCAATATGGCGTGGGACAGCACGTCATCCATTAAATTTTCTTTCTTTAAAAACACCGTTATTTCTTCAATAAATAATTCGTCTGTCCATTCTTTGCGAGGCCGACTACGAACAAATTCACTGTAACTTCTATGGCCAATGTTTTGCCTTAATTGCTGATTTAATTGCTCCATTAAATATTGATGCACCATGGCATTCACTTGTTTTTCAGTATCTTGGGTTGCCTGAGAATCAAATTCAATGGCTTGCAACTGCAATATAATTTGGTCTCGCCATTTAAGCTTTTGCTGAATGGTTTTTTCGTTATCTTGCGCCGAATTTTGCGCTAACAACTGTAATGTCATCTCTAACTGAATTTTTGTTATTTGTTCATAAGTGCTCGCTTGCTCACCAATGTTTTTATCATAAGCCACCAGCTTGCCAGTAAAGAGTTCATCTTGCTCTTGATGCAAAAAATAAATTTTATCTAAGCTTAATAAGGAGAAGTCAAATATGACTAATAAAGAAAGCAGAGCACTAAATACCAAGGGGGAGATTTTTCTAAAATGCAGTAAAGCCGCCAGCAAAGCCATGAAGCCGGTGCTAAACAAGAGTATAAATAAGGTCATTTTCATGGGTGCTCAAGATCTATGACAAAACAGCACAAACCCTAACAACGCACAGGCTTATGATCAAGCAACCTAAACCATCAATGTACCGATCCGTTTGGAAAATGTTAAAAGCTGCTGGTTACGCCACATCCTCCGGCCCATTAGGGAAAAAGAAATCTTTTAAATGCTGACTATAAGCACGGCAAGCATCACTAAAGGTAAAAATACCGGCTAATTTCCCCTGGCGGGTAATCAATGCGCAATCAACATGGTTATTGCTCATGTGGTCTAAGACCTCTATTAGAGAGGTCTGTAAATCGACGGTGTAAATATTAATGGCACACAAGTCAGCTAGAGTCAGCTCATCAAAATCGGTATGGGTATGGCCCGGTAGCTGCGTACGCTCCAGCTCTCGAAGACTAATGACGCTTAGACTGTCGTCTTCCAGTTTTATGGGTAAATGGCCAACGTTGTGTTCTTTCATCATTTCTTTTGCCTTAGCAATACTATCGCTAGACTCAATTGAAAATGGAAAGGCACTCATAACATCTTTTATTTTGGGCATGCGTTTCATAAAAATCCTTCTAGATCACCCGTTGACAACCTGATTGGAATTAACTCACACAAACATCTAACTCATACGACTAATAAATGTATACCTAAAAACGGGCCTGTTAAATGCCCATCTTACTGAGCATATCCATGATATCTCTTAAAATGGCTGACATCTGGGGATACTTCCCTTCAAATTGCACGGCTTGCTGCTCTATGCGGCCATCTAAGCTGACATCTCCTTGTTCGCCAGATAATACCGACTGAATGTCATTATCAAGCTGACTCAGTAATTGCCGACTTTCATCATCTAACTGATGGATATCATTTAGAGATTCTCGCAAATGGGCTAACTTGGCTTTTAATTGATCGTGCATAAATGTGCTCCTGCTAATGTCTATCCATACTAAAACACAGGCAAAGGCCATACTTTAATATAGATCAACTTTGTTACGCCCGCATGGGCAATGTCACAGAATTAACAATACATTTATAACATTGAATGGGCCCAAGTTATCAGGACATTTACACATAAAAAAGAGAGAGGAGAAATATGGAATGAAAATCATGGCAAGGGTCGTCATAGGCCCCTGCCTTACATAAAGGTTATATGTTCATGGTCAGCTTCAATACACCCTTAATAACGAAACCCAACATGCCCAGACCTAAGGCAAAAAATAACACTCCCATGCCAAATTTACCGGCGTTACTGCGCTTTCCTAGGTCGTAAATGATGAACATCATGAACCCCATAAGGGCCGCTAGGCCAATCATGAGTGCTACTTCTTCAAATTGCTCGAAATTCATCGTCGACCCTCCCAAAAATTTGGGCGCATTATAACCAATCATGGTTACCCAGCACTAGCCGAATAAATTGCTATAACTCATTTTTAATAACGATTTACATGGGCCCCAAGGGGATATCTAACAATATCCACAAGGTGAACATGGCGCTCCACATCAGTAGTAAGGCCACTGCGTGGGGCAGCATGAGCGTTAATAGCCGCCCAACTCCCACTTTATGCTCGTATTTCTGAGCGTACATCAGTACCAAAGGGAAATAAGGCATGAGTGGCGTAATGATGTTAGTGCTGCTATCGGCTACGCGATAGGCCCCTTGCACGGCCTCTGGCTCAATACCAATTAGATAAAACGCCGGCACCAATACAGGGGCCAATAAAGCCCATTTAGCAGAGGCGCTGCCCACCATTAAATTTAAACAGCCAGTGAAGACAATTAAAGCCAATAATGCCCAAGCAGGAGATATGGCCATGCTTTGTAACAATGCCGCTAAATGAACCGCTAATACGGTGCCTAAAGCACTCCATTTGAACCAAGCGATAAATTGCGCCACCACAAACATCAAAACCAGATAGGGGGCTAAATCACGAATGCCCTGCTCCAACGCTTTCACCCAATCAGACCAAGAACGAAAACGTCCCTGCTGAACTCCGTACACAGTTGAAAGCAAAGCCACACTCAGGGCAATCAGTGCCACCAAAGACCCCATAAACGGCCCTTTAATAAGACTACCGGTGCTGGCATTACGCAATACAGCCTGATCAGGTACAGTTAATACCAGCCAGCCCACCACAATCCCCACTAGGGCGGCCCAAAATACCCAACCCAAGTTATGCACAGCCAGTGGCTCCGGCGCGACTGTCTCATATGGGGAGTCCTTTAAATACGGCTCAACCCAAAAGCGATTCACCAGCACCGACACCCCAACAATTAATACCACACTGGCCAACATGAAATAGTAATTGGCCAAAATACTCACTTCTCTATCGGCCACTAAACTTAAGGCCTCGGTACTGATGCCCGCCAAGATAGCATCCACAGGCCCCACCATTAAATTGGCACTGAAGCCCCCAGACACACAAGCAAATCCTAACGTCAGCCCCGCCAGCGGATGGCGGCCTGCTGCTGCAAACATGGCAGCACATAACGGCAATAGCACCACATAACCAGAATCTACCGCGATACTGGACATCACCCCTAAAAAGGCAACCATCACCGCCAGTAACTGTTTATGGGTAACACGAGTAAGACTTAAAATAAGTGTTGGCAATAACCCACTTTTTTCAGCCAAAGCAAATGCTAAGGCAATCATTAATACCGGCCCTACCGGGCCAAAGTTCATGAAGTTCTTCACCATAGAACCCAGCATGAAAATCCAGCCATCACGACCCACTAAACTTTGTACTTGCAACCACTCACCGCTCGCCGGATGTTGCGCTCCCCATTTGAATGCATCCCCCAGTACGCTGAATAAAATCACCAAAGCACACAAATATACAAACAAAGCCATAGGGTGGGGGATACGATTCGCTACCCTCTCGATGGACTGCAAAACAGAACTCATGAACCTCTCCCTAGATTTCAATATCCAGTTTTATGGTTAATTTAAAATCATTGCTTAAAAAAGAATGCCCCATAAAAGCAGCGAGCTAAGGGTTTTGCAATGCCATTGGCAAACAACTTACACTTAGCGCCATTTAGTGGCATTCAACAACAAGGCCTAAAAGTTTATGGATAAAGTAGACGTGGTGGTAATCGGTGCTGGCGTGGTGGGCTTGGCCATTGCCCAAAAATTTAGCCTACACCATAAACAAGTTCTCATCATTGATAAGAATGAACAAGTGGGCCAAGAAACCAGTAGCCGCAACAGCGAAGTGATACACGGCGGAATTTATTACCCACAAGACTCTTTAAAAGCACAACTGTGTGTTCGAGGAAAATCTCTTCTTTATGAGCACTGCCAGCAATATAACGTACCCTTTAAAAAAGTGGGCAAGTGCATTGTTGCCATCACGCAACAAGAACAATCACAATTAAATGATATTTTAATAAAAGCCAAAAATAACGGTGTGCTAGACCTTGAAACTTTATCTGGCGGGCAATTAAAAACTTTAGAACCTAATTTACACGCTCACAGCGGGTTACTGAGTCCTAGCACCGGAATTATTAATAGCCACGAATACATGCAAAGCCTACTGTGGCAGGCCGAAGAAAACGACGGCTTCTTTGTGGGTAATAGCGAATTTATTCATGCTGAAAAAAAACAAAGTGGTTTTTCCCTCACCATAAAAAACAACCAAGACAATACTCACAGCCAAATTCACTGCGATATTTTAATTAATGCAGCTGGGCTTAATGCCCAGCAATGTGCGCAGAATATTGAAGGGGTACACCTTGAAAGTATTCCTACACTTTATTATTGCCGCGGGCACTATTTTACTTATCAAGGGCGCTCTCCTTTCCAGCATTTGATTTACCCAGTACCCGAGAAAAACACCACAGGTTTAGGTATTCACAGCACTTTGGATTTAGCCGGTCAAATTAAGTTTGGACCAGATGTGCAATACATTAATGAGGTGGATTATCAATTTCCCGCTAATGATCACGGCAAACTGAAGGCTCAATTTGTACAGGCCATTAGGCGTTATTGGCCACAAATAAATCCAGAAAAGTTGCAAGCAGGCTACACCGGTATTCGCCCTAAGCTACAAAGTAGCCAACAAGCTTTTAAAGACTTCGCCATTTATGATGAAAGCCAGCATGGCGTAGCAGGCTTGGTAAATTTATTTGGCATCGAAAGCCCAGGTCTCACATCAAGCCTTGCCATTGCTGAAAGGGTATACCTAAATGTTTGCCATTAGTTTTGACCATACCTGTAACCCAATTAATTTTGTAAGTTTTTATCAGTTAATTTAAATTAAATAGATACTCAATAAAATTGCGTTTAGTACTTTATAAATAGCGCAATCCTTTGATTGGGAAGTTTCGCCAATAGAATTGTTTTATAGCGCATATGGAAAAGATTATTGTAAAAAGTAGGCGGGATAATTCCAATTTGCCTCAAGCCCCCAATACACAAGGGATAAAGCGTTATTTAGAGCAGTTGCTCTTGGTTAGAGCGCGACAACATTCACAACCACGGTACATAGGTACTAGAAATACCATTTCATCTGACTACAATGGCGGCCGCCTTAATACATAAAAGATAAGCGCCAGCTAATAGGCGGAAAATTTTTGGAGCTACCATGGTAGTGAATCAATCCGTTCAACCACAATTACGCACGCCCAAGCGCGTAGCACGAGTGGCAAATATATTACCGGCTAATACGCCCATGCCTTTAGAATGTGATGCGTGTGATCATGAGCAAAATTATTCCATGACACATTTGCGTACCTTACCTAGGTTAACCTGCCAGGAATGTGGAGACAGTCGTCAGTTTAGTCAGGTGGAACTGGTTACCCTAGATAAAGCACTAAACGAATTAGGCTACTATCTTAACAAAAAAGCTTAATGATCAAACAAGGAAGGTTTAAAAGAGAAGCGCTAACCTGATAAGGTTGGCTTTCGCCACAAGGACGTGAAAAGTTTTCTGCATAAGTATTTTCCAGTACCACTCCCTCACTTAGTATCAAATGAAAGAGCAGCACCTGGCACGCGAAACTATTATTCTTTTTCGTCTACTTCAATTTTTAAAATTAAAGACACTTGACGCTCTAATAAATATCGCATGCGTTCCTGATCCACTTCTTCTGGGCTTTGTAACAAAGCTTCGTATTCCACACGTCGCAATGTACTTACCAGAATTTGCGCATCCTCCTTAGGATGAGAGCTGTGTACCAGGTTTAAAAAGTCCACTAACTTTTGCTCCATAGCTTGAGCATGACTGTTAGCTAACCCGCGCAAACTATCATTTAGCAAAGCTTCATAACGAAAAGCTTGATCTGCTACAGCCATTTCACGGCTATGCAGGGTCTTTTCTAATACGAAGGCTAAAAGTTGGTCTACGATCACCTCAACAAGCTTGGGCCCCGTGGTTAACTCGGCCAACTTTTTACCGTCGGCGTTTTCCAGAGGCTCGTACATTTTGCGAGAAAACACATTCACCATGGACTGCGCTTTTTCAGCATAAAGCATAAATGTATCGCTTATGAGCTCTTGTATATCTTTAAAGTAATAAGTGGTGGCGGCTAACGGTACCTCGGCTTCTTTGGCCACGCTGCGATGCCTTATGGCGCGCACACCATCGCGTACAACTATACGCAATGCGGCCTCCAATATTGCCCTGCGACGTTGCTCACTGCCCGCTCGAGAAGTTTTTCGACCACTGTACTTTATTTGTGTCGTCTCCTTAGTAGGAGCCATTTCTAACACTGTCATTTTGTTGTTATCCGTTTTACAGACGGTTTGTTGTAGCGACAAACCTGTTATTATTTTTATAAACAATGTGGCGCTAGAGTACTGAATCCACCGGCAAAAAGCCAATACGAAAAGAGGCAATAATTCACCCTTTTTAGAGCAATAGCTCAGATTAATTTATATGCAGTGATCAAAGCCATTGCATTTCTCTAATGGAATCAAATACCTAGAATTTTGGCCTGATATTTGAGTGTTAATAAACACGCACCAATAACACTGACCATTCATTACCGAGAGGAGCAAAAAACAAAATGGACATTTTGGGCCTTTCAAAACGCGTGTTTCATCAACTAGGCCAACTCACCGCAGCCGAACCCGTCACGAAAAGCCAAGCGGTTGAAAATAGTGACACGCATTCAGGGCAAGGCATCTCATCTTTAAGTGAACGCCTTGATAAATTGGCCCGTGAATTTGATGTGAAATCCATGCCGGTAAGTGAACTGGTTAATTTGCAAGAATCCTTAAGAGACTCAGGCTTTATTCAAGAGAGCCAATTGCGCGCCCAAGGCCTGTTACCTCAATTGGCTTTCCATCATTATCAAGCTGGCCCGATGGACATTGAAGCGGCTCTTGAAGAACATTTACAGCGTTTAAAAGATCAGCCCGCGGTACTCGCCGACTATCAGGAAGGTAATCATGTGCTAAATGTGGTGCGTAATCTTGCTAGCGCTCGTCAACAACAAACCCAAGCTGCCTAAAATTTTTCCTCACTTTTATCCGCCTGCCTTAAAAAGACTTGTTAAATGCAATTTCTAATTCAATCGACAAAAGCAAGTCCCATAAACTATGCTAAAGTAGCGCCTTTTTAATATAAGTCAGATTTATTATGATTCGCAACCTACTGTTTTTCATGTGGATTATCAGTTTTTCAAGTATGGCCCTAGCCATCACCAACATTGAAAGCGAACGACTCAATAATACCGAACAAGGTACCACGGGTAATGTCAGCTTAAGCTTAGATGGCCGTATCGGTAACAGTGATAAGTTGGCGTTAGGGTCAGCTTTAAAACTAATTCGCGCCTACAAGAGAGACGAATGGATCGCCATTGTCAGTCGTGACTACGCTGAAGTGGACAGCGAAGTGAACACAGATGAAACTCTCGTACACCTTCGCTACCTTACCAAACACACCCGTAATTGGGGCCATGAAATTTTTGTTCAATATCAAGAAGATAAATTCAGTTCACTGGCAAGGCGCTCTTTGGTAGGTGCTGGTCTGCGTTACACTTTGTCTTCAAACCTTCCTAAAGAAGAGCAAACTCACGCCAATCATTTTGGCTTTGGATTATTTCACGAAGAAGAGGAATATGTTCCAGGCGTCATTCCAAACGATGAGCAAAGCATTCGTTTAAACGTGTACTGGGCCTTTAAAAATAAAATCAGCGATATCGCCTTATACACCAGTACCTTGTATTTTCAGCCTAAAATGGATCGACTTAGCGATGAAAAAGGCCTTTGGCAAAACTCCCTAACCTTAAGCGTCACCAGCACTATCAGTTTAAGCTTAACGTGGGATGTGGAGCATGATACTCACACACCCGATGGAGCCAATGACACTGAAACCAGCTACAACAGTGTACTAATTTATAATTTTTAAACTTGTGATTTAAGGCTCTATAAACGCTGAAATGAAAATTTCGTGGGATTTTTATGGGTGTTAATTGGAGTCAAAACTTACTAACAGTTGAGCGATGATATCTAAACTCATTTATTTTTAGCAAAAAAAACCTAGTGAAAATTCTTCACTAGGTTTCTATTTTAAATACTTTTGTACTTTAAATATGCATGTACTTAGGAAGCCGCACTTGCTAAAAAGCGATCGACTGTTTGTCTTAACATATTGTCATCAGCTGGCTTAATCAAGTAATCACACGCCCCTTGGCGCTTGCCCCACATAATGTCAGTCTGCTGATCTTTAGATGTAACAATTACCACAGGAATGTGTTTGGTGGTGTCATTTCTAGTGATTTTACGGGTGGCCTGAAAACCGTTCATTTTCGGCATCACCACATCCATTAAAATTAAGTCTGGCATCAGTTCCAACGACTTGGCAACACCTTCCTCTCCATCTTCAGCACTGAACACCGTGTGCCCTTGCTTTTCTAAGATACGTTTATGGCCTTCCATCATGGTGGCCGAGTCATCAACTATAAGGATTGTCGCCATGGGAACCCTGTGTTAAACATCGTGGTTTATGGGCATCTATTGCTTAGCCCTTTAATTTCTTAACGCAGTGTAGCGCCCACTACTGGGGTGCGTCTACTGGTATAAAAAGCTCTATGGTGTCAATGTTAAACTGTTCACACAAAGGTTGGGCCTGTATCTCAAACATTAGTACCATGAGGTTTGATGCCTGCCTGACAGTAGCTGCTTATGCTAGATATTGTCAGGCCACATCAATAAAACGTTGAATTCGCATAACTGGGAACTGGTTTTAATAATCGCCATACAACCTCATTCACTAAAATATTCATATGGGCCATTTGACTGCCTAAATTAACCCAATATCAACCCTTCACTGCCTTAACACTCTACCTTTAAAACATTCATTAATTGCCAAATGAAAATGGCCAGCACCACGACTAAGGCGCCACCCAGTACAATCCATACACTGTATTTAGGCCAAGCCGGTGCTTTAGGTTGAACCGCTAACAATAAATCAGACTGAGCCTCTAATAGTAGCTTGGTATCCTTGCCGGCATGGTCCATTAAGTGCCACGCAGCTTCACGCCACAGGTGGTGGCTCTTACCTTGACGTAAAATTAAAATAGCTTCTTGAATGCGAAATTTTGGGCGCGCAGCAGCGCCTTCATTTAAATCGGTATTGTTTGAGGGCATCTTGTACTCTGACTTGAATTTCTTGTAACGTTCTTTGCAGGTCAAAGCGCCAAATGCCTTTTGAAATCATGATGTCTAACGCGTCTTGCAAACTGCGTTTTAAAATATGTTCAAAAGAGCTCTTAAAGTCCTGTAGGTCCGTTCGTTGCGCTTTCATTATTTTGAATTGCGCCCCACAGATTTCTATCATGCTCAGCATATCTTGCTTTAAAACATGCTTATCATGAACCGGCCGATTCTTTAATATTTTACTCAAATCCAAGCCATACTCTTCTTGAAGTTGATCCATTAACTGATCAGAACATATTTGAAAACACGCTTGATTCTGAGTATTTTCATTCATTAATTCAGCCGCTTCCATGGCCGCATCAATGCTTTGTGCCAACTCAAATTGAGTTTTTCCCGGTAAGCACATGTATTTAGGTAGGTCTTTATCTGCCTCAGCCATGCTGTCTCCCTAAGTGGCCGTATCCCGTTTTTCCGTAAACCTTTAAAACCAAAAGTGGCTCAACATTAAGTTTGCCAACCATTTTCGAATTTGGACACGATCCTAGTTCCGCTTAAATCTTTTCAAAGCTATCCTACTTATAAAGCAGAGATCATTAAAGTTGTCGAGTTTTCAGCCGAGGAATTAGTAAGGGATAAAAAAGATCGCGCTAGAAATTGAGTCATCTCACTGACTCCCTTCATGGCTTAAGGAACTAAGTAACTCCATGAGTAGTAGCAATTCGCAAGAAAAAATAGCGAAAAAGAACTCCATATTTAGCCTCGTTGATCTTGAGACTTGGTTTAATCTTTTACTACAACGCCTCTTTCCTGTGTGGTATTGCGTACGCTATGTCACTGAAATGCCTATAGAAAAGCTCTCTGACATTAACCCTAAAAGCTTTTTAAGCCATCGCTGGTTATCCATAAATGATTCTTGCCAGGCGGCAGCCGCTTCATTAGATACTGCCGGAGAACAATGGCAAGACTGCGCTACCTTATTACGAAAAATCTATAAAACTCGAACCTTTAAACGATATTTATCTATACGTAATGTCAGTGCTGTGGAATCCAGCACAGCCGACATGGAATATAAAAATTTATTGGAATATGCCGAAACCGAATGCAAAGACATTCCAACCTTTCACGCTGAACATTTTGATCAAATAAGCCACGAGCTATTTGGCGATGCCACTAAGCATTACCCATTTGTGTATCGGGAGTGGGATGGACGTTATTATTTTCGCAATGAAGAAGAGCCTAAAAAATTTGCAGCCCTGCTATTGCACTGCCGAGAAAAAGGGCGCGACTTAACTGTACGGGCCAATCTTGAAATTCAATATGCTGATTTACGAGCCGTGGAAGTTCTGCGTAGTCGCTATTGGCTAATTTTAATGAAGCGCGACGCCGCTTATCAAATAGCCTACTTGGTAAGGGCCGCCAAAATTCCTTGTCATTTAGCGGAATTCGAATGGCGCCGCAGCGACCTAGTATTTCTTGTGTTAAAAAAGACCGACTACCGGACCGCTCAAATTGTAGATGCCATCGTTCAAAGGCACTTTCCCAAAAGTGCCATCGAATGGGGGCGCTACCTTTGTACGCACCAAATACCCTATCGCAATCGTTAATGGCCTGATTTAACCGTTTGCTTCTTTTTTACGGTCATTAGATATTTGTGCCAACTGAAGGTTAAAAACACCCCACTAAGCAGAATTAACGAGGTTAAAATCACTAATAAAGAGATATCTGACATACTCGCTCCTCAAACTCCAAAAACAGCCTCAATATATATTTATAGTCTCCTTCGTGCGCAGTACAATGCTGACCACCTATTCATTGCAAAATGATCTATCCAATTGAAATTCATATTAGGTAAAGACTAATACTCATGGACACTCAAAAAATCGAAGCGGCCGTCATGCGTCGCTTCCTAAAGCACTTAAGTAAGCGCAAAGATGTGCAAAACATCCAACTTATGACGTTGGCCAGTTTTTGCAGAAACTGTCTTGGTAAGTGGTATAAAAGCGCCGCCGAAGAACAAGGCGTCGACATCAGCAGCGATGATGCCCGCCAGTGGGCCTATGACAACATGCCGTATGCTCAGTGGAAAAAAGAATACCAACTAGACAGCAGTGAAGAAGAAATGGCGCTCTTTAATCAGCAACAAGCCCTGCAAAGCGACATGAATGCTTTTCGTGAGAAGCTCGCCAGCAATAGTGTTGAATTTAGCGAAACTCTCGCCCTTGTGGAAAAGTGGTATGACTTAACCCCAAGTGCCTTTAGCAATGGTGAAGGCGACGCCTTAGTTAATAATGCCCAAGGCACCAATGAAGGCAGTTTGAAAGTATTTGCCCTAAGCCGCTTAAATGGCTTCACCCAAGAGCAAGCGCTTGCATGCTTTGGTGAGCACTTTCGAGACGTGCAAAATACACCTGAAGGGGTAGATCATCAAAACATTCGCCAATTTATGATTCATGGCTGGAGCGGTATTCAATTCGCTCAAGCCCCTTTAAAAATAAAACCTGCGACTCACTAGCAGATTTAAACCAGCATTAGGCACATAAAACAAAATGCCTAATGCAGGCTTTAATGAGTCAACGGCCTTGACCGCACTGACCTTCTAGATAAGTATTGTTAAGCCGTAGGATAATAGGACAAGCCCAAATGGACGCCTCAGTTAGCCCCCCATTAGTCATCGAGAGAGTGCTCAGCTTAAAAGCCAGCCTCCATCCATTTACCGTGCTTCAGATCAATCATTTTGACATAGAAGCCATTGTGACCGATTTGTCTAAGCGCCTAGAGCAAGCTCCACAATTACTTAAAAATGCCCCCATTGTTATTCAACTGCCAAACACGCCAGTCCCCATTGAAAACGCACTGCACTTATTAACAGCCTTAGTGGATTTGAACTTTATTCCAGTGGGTTTACGTTGCGGTGTGGAGAACCAAGGCTTATCTAAAGCGTTAAACTTACCTTTATTTAATGAAAGCGGATCAAGCAAGAACGCCAGTAAAAACAAAGAAAAAAATACACCCCAGCCAGCCCAATTAATTCGACAAGCTGTGCGCAGTGGCCAACAAGTGGTTAACCCAAACGGCGATATCGTTATTTTGGGCAATGTAGGGCAAGGAGCAGAAGTATTGGCTTCTGGCAGCATTCATATTCATGGCACGTTATATGGTCGTGCATTAGCAGGCTTTCAAGGTGACACCAGTGCCAGCATTAGCTGTCAGAAACTTCAGGCTGAATTACTGTCTATTGGCGGCCAATATCAGGTCAGTGAAGACCTTGATCATAGCCACTGGCAAAAGACTTGTTATATACATATGCAAGATGGGCGCTTGATTCTGCAAAGCGTTTAATAAATACTCAACGTAATTATAATTAAATAAGCCCATTACCTAGGGCCGGGTATCGTCAGCGGGCACACACTGGATAAATATCATGGCAAAAATTATTGTAGTAACTTCAGGCAAAGGTGGCGTGGGCAAAACCACTACCAGTGCCGCCATTAGCACAGGCTTAGCTTTAAAAGGCTATAAAACTGTGGTGATCGATTTTGACGTGGGTTTGCGAAACCTTGATTTAATCATGGGCTGTGAGCGCCGAGTGGTATATGACTTTGTGAATGTCATCAATCAAGAATCCAATCTTAAGCAAACCCTTATTAAAGATAAACGTACCGAAAACTTATACATATTGCCCGCTTCTCAAACTCGCGATAAAGATGCCTTAAATCAAGAGGGTGTTGAAAGAGTATTAAACGAGCTAAAAGCAGAGTTTGATTTCATCATATGCGACAGCCCAGCCGGCATTGAGCGCGGTGCACAAATGGCTCTGTATTTTGCCGATGAAGCCATTATCGTTACCAACCCTGAAGTAAGCTCAGTTCGAGACAGCGACCGAATTATTGGTATTTTGCAAAGCAAAAGCCGCAAAGCTGAAAAAGGCGAAACCGTAAAAGAACATCTACTGCTTACACGTTATAACCCAAGCCGCGTAGAAGACGGCGAAATGCTGGGCGTAAACGATGTTGAAGAAATTCTAGCGGTGGATTTATTAGGGGTCATCCCTGAGTCGCAAGATGTATTAAAAGCATCCAACCAAGGCACACCGGTAATCCTAGATGATAAAAGTGACGCCGGTGCCGCTTACAGCGATGCCGTATCGCGATTAATTGGCAAAGATGTTCCACACCGATTCTTAGAAGCGCAAAAGAAAAGTTTCTTATCGCGCGTATTTGGAGGCTAACATGGGATTGTTTGGCTATTTCAAAGAAGACACCAAGGCCAGTGCCTCAGTGGCAAAAGAGCGCTTACAGATATTAGTAAAGCACGAACGCAATCAGCGTAATGCGCCTGACTACTTGCCAGCCTTGCAGCGGGAAGTTATGGCCGTTGTGGCTAAATATGTAAGTATTGGTGATGAAGACATTATGGTGCAGGTAGAAAACCAAGACCAAATGTCGGTATTGGAAGTGAACATTACACTGCCTAACTAGCAGTGTTTTATTAGGGCGGTGATTACACTGCCCTAACAAGTTCTAAATTAGTTAAAGCTTGCAGGGTCGATCCAACGACCTAGTGAACGGCGATCAACAATTAAACCGTCTTTGTGCTCCACAAAGCGAAACACCACCACCTCCCCTATGCTCACACCTAAATCGGTACTGTCTGATTCGTAGCGATAGTCCTGTCCGTCTATTTGTAACGTGTGACGGTAATACTCAGGTTTTCCTACCCATTCGATAAAAGGCCCTTCGCTGCTAACAGCCTGAAGCTCACCTTTACCTTGTTGCTTTTGAACTTTGGGTCGACGAAATCCACCACGAGCCATTTACTTCTCCTAGCGCCTCGCTAACGTTGGCGAATATTCACCTAGCAAGACTTATGTTCGAATTTGGGCGACGCAGTCTAACGATTTAATCCACCGGATAATAGTCTAGACTTTCAATTAAGCACTCATTTTCTACGTCATAATAATAGACCATGGCTGCCAAACTATTTTGAAATAAATTTTAGCCTGAACTTCATATGGAAAGACAAATAAAAAGGGACAAGCATGCAAGCCAAACACATTTTATTAAAAACGCCTCTGCTGGTACCCACTATCATGCAGGCCATTGAGCAAGGAGCCGACTTTTCACAATTGGCACGAGAAAACAGTGCGTGTATGAGCGCTAAAAAAGGGGGTGATTGGGGAGTATTGGATCAGCGAGCCTTACCAGAGAATATACTGGCGGCACTTAATAGTGCACAACCCGGTGACATCATCGGCCCAATTGAGAGCCGACACGGACTACACGTTATAAAATTAGAGCAAGTTTAAAAAAGCGAGGCTACAAAAAGTAGCCCCCATAAGGTTACTTGGCTAGATCGTCTAAGTAACGTTCGGCATCCAGTGCTGCCATGCAGCCTGTGCCAGCAGAAGTAATGGCCTGACGATAAATATGGTCCATTACATCACCTGCCGCAAAAACACCTTCTTTACTGGTTAACGTAGCGTTCCCTTGAGAGCCACTTTGCACTTTAAGGTAACCGTTATGCATCTCAAGTTGCCCTGCAAAAATTTCAGTATTAGGAGTATGGCCAATTGCCACAAACACACCCGCCAATGGAATTTCTTTGGTTTCACCGCTTTGCTTATTCTTAATGCGCATGCCAGTCACACCCATGTTGTCACCTAGCACTTCATCTAGCTCATTGAACCAATGGATTTCCACATTGCCATTTTTGGCTCGATCCATCAGTTTGTCCGCGAGAATTTTTTCACTGCGGAAACTGTCACGACGGTGAATGACGTGCACTTTGCTAGCAATATTGGCCAGATATAGCGCTTCTTCAACGGCCGTGTTACCGCCGCCAATAACCGCCACTTCTTTACCCTTGTAGAAGAATCCATCACAAGTAGCACAGGCCGAAACGCCTTTGCCTTTAAAGGCTTCTTCTGAATCAAGGCCCAAATACTGTGCGCTAGCACCGGTACAAATAATTAATGCATCACAAGTGTAAGTGCCTTGATCCCCAGTTAAGGTGTATGGCTTCTTGCTTAAATCCACATTGTTGATGTGATCAAACAAGATCTCGGTGTTAAAGCGCTCTGCATGGGCTTGCATACGCTGCATCAACTCAGGTCCTTGTAACCCTTCCACATCACCAGGCCAGTTATCAACATCAGTCGTGGTGGTTAGCTGTCCACCCATTTCCATACCGGTAATGACTACAGGGTTTAAGTTAGCACGGGCAGCGTATACAGCGGCTGTATACCCAGCAGGGCCCGAGCCCAAAATTAGCAATTTAATGTGACGATCAGACATATAACACTCCTAAAAACATAAAAGATATTTGCCAATAGTTATGGACAGTAACCTTTGAAAAATAGCTCTTGAAAGTAAAACTGATGATTATTTGATCCATATTGAGCTTTTAAATAGACAGCTTCAATAGGCCAAACCGAAAATGCCGCTACTATAACAAATCACAAAGACAATCGCCTTATGCATCCTTTCAAATTCCGCCAAAAGAATACCGCTAAAATTAGCTTCTCACCGCTTAATTTTGGCTATTAAAGCCATAGTTAAAAACCATAGTGCTAACTAATGGCAAGAATTCAAGGCATACACAAAAAATTACTCGATTAGCTTGCTCAAAATAATCTTTATTCGTCAGGCAGTTAAATAATAAATTTTCTTCTGTGCTCCATATGACAATTTATCTTCGTTGCAGCCAATGAAGTCTCACTCTATTACTAAACATAGGTTAGAGGACACCTTTTCAGGCCGGGCCTATAAAGTCCTTTCATACACAGAACATCTTAGGGAAGTCGCCATGTCATCGAAGGCAGCCGCTAAAAGCCGTTTAGGATTGCTGTTAATCCGCAAAAGATTAATTACACCCCAACAACTAGACAGTGCCCTTCAAATTCAGCTGATCACCAACAAGCTGCTTGGCGAAGTATTGATCGAGCAAGGTTTTTTAAGTCAAAGACAACTTACAAGAGCCCTTAAAAAACAAAGCCGCTACCGCTTTATTGCCGCGTTTATTGCCATGATTCTTGGCCCTATGTCATTTGGAGCCTTTGCCAGCAGCAACTCTTCACAAACACAAAATCAAGTTTCTCAATCGCAACTCGATTCTTATCAAGGCTTAAAGGCACTGGACGACGACAGTTTAGATTCCATTCAAGGGAAAGGCCTCAATACACCACAACAAGCTTTTGAAAATTTATTAACAAGCGCACAAGGCACCAATAGCCAACATCAAGATGAACTCAGTGATTTAGGCCCACTTAATGACATTGTTAATGCGTTAAACCCAATTTCAAGCATGCTCGACAGTGACGTCAGTATTATAGGTGTGAAATACAATCCTAATAAGTCCCGCCAAATCATTCATGAAGATGGCAGTATTGAGTTCAGTTTACCCGAAGAAATTGAAGAAATAGCATTTAGAAATATGCGTGTGAAAGGATCGGATTCACAACACAGCATGGGAGATATTGTCATTAGTAATATTCGATTTTCAGACCAGTCAAGTATTCGCATTCGAGTACGTTAATCATTTCCAGTACCTTGTTTCTTCTTTTGTTTTTCTACCCTTCTTAATTCAGCTCCTTTAAAGCCTTTTGAACATTTATTATCAAGCACCCTTTTCAAAAGGGTTTTTTATTTGTCCTCGTTCTATTAATAAGGAATAAAGGATTATTTCACGTAAAACATGTAAAAAAAGCGCCATTTAATAGGGTAAACGGGCAAATAGTGTCTAATCTAAGAAGTGCGATGAATCAATTAATTCGAAGGACGCATAGAAATGAAAACACCCAGTTTATTACTCACGGCCTTATTGTCGGGCGCCATGCTCGCAGGTTGTATTGACTTAAGCAGCGATGACAAAGAAGAACTGTCTCAAGCTGCTGCTGCATTTTTAGATGGCTATGAAGAGGAGCAAAACGAAGACGTATCCACCAGCGAAGCGCTGGAAAAAAATTACATAGAAGAAACAGAAGTCACAGAAGAGAGCGCCTCAGGAAGCGCCCGTATTGGCGGTGAAATTGATGTAGAAAGCCTAAATAGAAGTCTTGCCAAAATGTCTTCTCGCGCTATGGGTAGCCGAGCACAACTGGCCGCTCGTGCAGTAGATGCCATTAGTGCTACTAACTTTTCAGTCAGTTTTATTAATGGTAAAGGTCAGCTAGTAGAGCTCACTATTGCCGCATCCGATATTCTCATCCACCAGCCAGATACGGGTAACCCCCAGTTTATTATTGAAGGCGTGGGGGATGGCATTAACTATATCATTGACGTAAACCTCACTGTGGATGGTGAGGCCGTCGATTTGAAAACCCTCGCCTTTGTGCCACCAGGGGAAACTAAATCTGAAAAAGCGGTTATGGACCCAATTAGTACCGTCATCAGTCAAGCCATTAAAGACAAAGTGGTTAACAGCTTCTTTGAAACCGGTGGTGACACCTTGGCTCAATCTTACATTGCTGATTTAACTGAAACCCTAGCGGTGTCGATTGAAGAAGCCCTAGTAGACAATCCAGACCTTAGCGCCAGTGATTTTGAAACCGCCATTGAAAGTGACTCTGGTGTAGATGATTTAGTCGCTAAGTTACTCAGTGATGACGACATCGCCGGCGACTTAAATAAAATTGAAGATGCCGCCGTAGCCGATACCTTTGCCGTGCCAGAAGACTTTGCCACAGGTGAAGAAGGCCAAGTGGAAGCCCGTAATATCGTAGAAGAATTGCTGAACAGCGATGACGACGGTGAAGGGGGCGGTGCCCCACAGTTTTTTGTTGATTTCTTTGGTGACCAATATCAATTAGGCACCCTAAAAACTGTTAGCGAAATAATGGGCGCTATTTTTAATGGCATTGATTTTGAAGACACACCAGCCGAGGTGCTAGCTGAATTAACAACTGCCAACGCACTAAGTGCTTTTACTACAGAGCTAAATGATATTTATGCAGCCCTTGATACTGTGGCCACTCTGGAAGATAAAGACACCCTAAGTGATGCAGAAAAAACGGAGCTGCAAAACTTACGTGATGACTTAAGCGGTATTAGCTTATTTTTAGGTATCTTTCCACCAGAAAGAAAAACCGAATGGCAAAACCTCAGTGGCAGCAGTGATTTAAACGTACCTCAAGCCATTAGCTTAATTTTCTTTGTACTGGATACTTACCTTGCAGACTTAAAAAGTGTAGAGCGTAATGACGATGGCCAGCTTGAAGAAAGTGATGGTGTGGACTTTGACCCTATTGCACTCCTTGAAGCATATGGCTTCGACACAACAAACGGTGATCAACAAGCTCTATACGCTAACCTTGAAGTCAATTGGTTAGACCTACACCCAGGACGTGTTTGGTTATCAACAGCCAACGACGGTGCTGGCGGTGAAGTGGATGTATTAAATCTGTTCACCTGTGTAGACGCCTACCCAGAAGAGCTATTTGACGTAGCCTCCGTATCTTTAACCTACCCAACTGCCACAGGCACAGCCACGGTGGAATTAACAAACGAATCTGACCTATATGGCGATAATTCTGGTGGTGACGCAACTGGAGGCGGTGAAGGCGGTGAAGGCGGTGGTCACAAAAACACTTGCTTCACATTAAATCCATGGGCCGAAGCCGACATTCTTGCCAACAGTGGCAATCCTGAATACGGCAATGATGATCAAGGCGGATTAAATTATGATGCCATCTGGCGTGACCTTGTGGACTCTGGCGTGGTCGTAACCGACTTCGTATCAGGTGATTACGTAGTAACCGTTGAATACAGCAAAGAAGATGTTGACCAAACCGACTATACCAATACCTTTGACCGCCGCATTATTACCGGTCTTTCTGGCTTGTATCCTAAGTTCACATCGCCTTTGGGCTTCCCAAGATTCCCTGAGGGTAATGCCTCTCCTGCCGAATACGAAGCGTTTAATGAAGCTGTAAATAGCTTCAATATGACCACCTTCGCAACCGCGGATGCTGCAATATTTACTTGGGATGCGCCAGCATTGCTCGCCACAACACCATTACCTGAAGGCATTATTCCTGTGTATAACTTGGATATAGGTCGTGATGTATGCAGTGAAAATTCAGATGGCTTTAACCAGTGTCAATGGGAGCACGTGTTTAGTAGCTGGGAAACCGGTAGCCAAATTTTCGGAACCACTTTTGAATTACCACAAGAGGGTAAGGATAAATTGCTAGCACTAGAGCTAACCGATACTCCGTATCAAGCCAATTTGAACATTAATTTCATTGATGAAAACACGGGTGAATTTGTGGGCTCCGGCGGCTGGGCACAGGCGCCTTTCCGCGTGGGTGAAACCCTTGACCTTACTCAGACCTTTAACCTAACGGGTAATGTTACAGGTGCACCGGATGCAAATCTCTTTGACCCTGATACCAATGAGCCTTACCTCATTAGCCAATACAAGGTGGCTGCGGTTAAAGAAGGTTGTGAAGAAGACACCGATGCAGAACCATTTGTAGATTCTTATTTCGATGAAGAGCTTGGGCAGTTTGTATCAGTGGAGTACTTCCCATGGATTTGCACCAGTGAAACTTTGGCCATTTCCTCCTTAACTGAAGATGCCACTAACGGTGGTCACACTTACACTGTGATGCCAACCCTTCAGGAAATGATGGGGAACAGCCAAAACAGCTGGATTGACATCCGCATGTTCATTGATGCCGATGGCGATGGTCTAATTGACCAAGGTACCGAAGAAAATAACTACTTTGGTGAGCCTCAGTTCTGGAGCATGTCTCATGTGAATTTCAATAGTTGGGGCGGTGTACTGCGTGCCAGCCGTGATATTTGCGATGATAATGGCTGCCAGTACTCAGAGGAAATCGTTATTCCTGGTGAAACCTATGAAGGCCCTGACTTTGATGTAGAAGGTAATGATAACGGCGGTGGTGATGGCGGAGATAACGGAGGCGATCAAAACATTAATGCTTTCTTTATGCCAGCAGGTGAAGGAAGTGACTTCTTAGACAACGCCATTGAATGGAATCTTAGCCCTAACATTAAAGCTGAAGATGTTGCAGGCTATCGAGTGGTCTTATTCTCTGTTGACCCAAGCACTGCCGATGCAGAGCCAGAAGAAGCTCGTATTGTAGAAGTGCCTAAGACGATGGGTACGATCACACTAGAGGAAATGTTTGGTGACGGTGCAAACATAGAGGACATCACCACGGAAGTGTTAGCTGAGGAAAATGCTGCTGAAGGCAGTGCCATAATAGAGCTTACCGCCGATAACTTAACCGACGACAAGACCTATATATGGATAATTGAAGCCTTTGATGATGAAGGTAACGACATTGGAGAATCAAACGATGTTTTCCTAAGCCCTCCACCACCAACCAATAATTAACAGTTAAAACGTAAATTATTGTCTAAAAAATTAAGGCCCTATTCATAGGGCCTTTTTTTGTTTGAAATGACCGTGTGCATTAAATCCGATATTGATTATTTAGCACATTAAAATCTCAAAAATATCGCACGCAATAACCACACCGAATAACAATGGTCGTTAACAATAATTATCACGTTAAGCCCTTGCCAAATTTAAAAAATATAGGTTGAATGAAATGG
>CAJXRF010000076.1 GCA_913058575.1 uncultured Bermanella sp. | reverse complement strand
TGAAGCAGGTATTCACAAAACTGCCAAATGCTGAGACGTTAGAAGACGTTGATACCTTGCTACCTTGAAATTTTAAGGACGGTGTTGGTTAGGCGCTTACCTTACACTTAAAATGCAAACCCCAATTACAAGTAATCAGCCTTTAACTCTATCGCCAGCCCCCGCACCCAAAATTGTTTGAAAGATATACTTTGAGTAATTTTTAAAAGACATATCACTAATCATTCTAGCATCAGTTTCTGCCAACAAATCTGGTGTCGACATATCAATATTACTCACTTGTGATAAACCTGTAATCCCAGGTCTAACATCAAAAACGCCCCGACCCTCCCGGGCCCTAGTCAACTCCTCTTGATTAAATAGACCCGGACGAGGCCCTACAAGACTCATATCCCCTTTCAATACATTCCATAACTGAGGTAACTCATCTAACTTGGTCCTCCTTAAAACCCCCCCCATTTTAGTAATTGATGATGTACTAGCCAAATGACTCGCAACTGAAACTGTATCAATCGACATTGTTCGAAATTTTACTAAAATAAACGCTTTTTTGTCCTTCCCCACCCTTCTTTGCTTAAACATTGGTGAACCAGTATCAAATAATCCAAAGAAAAAAATAGAAAGAAGCAAAGGAAAACCAAGTAGTAATCCAACAAACGAAAGAACAATATCAACCAAACGAATCAACATTACAAAACCTACCTACAAGCACAATTATAATAAAATGATTTAAGTCTTCACTCTAAGCGTATTTACAAATTTACCGAGACTTTATAGGTAGGAGCTATTACTTTGGCATTCCCTTTCAAAACTACCCCACCATCTTGATTTACAACATTGCAATCAAATACAACTTTTGCACCTTCAAGCTTCTCAATAACAATCAACCTAGCAGTAACCACATCTCCCACAAATACAGGCTTCAGAAACTTTAAACTCTGCTCCAAATATATCGTTCCAGGACCAGGTAATTTTGTCCCCAATACAGTCGAAATTAATGATCCCGACCACATCCCATGCCCTATTTTCTGCTTGAATATTGTACCCTTGGCATAATCCTCTATTAAATGAACAGGGTTGTAATCCCCTGTCACATTCGCAAATTCCTGTAAAACATCCAAGGTTAATTCTTTACTAAATGTTGCAGCATCCCCAATATTTATATCTTCGTAAATTTTATTTTCTAAGACCATAAGTATTACTCCTAGATATGATCATGAATACCGCAAGCCTTCAAAAGACTCGATGATATAGAAGAGTATACATGATTATTTTTCACATAAAGTTTTGCTTTTTTAGCCATAGTATCTTTATCGCACACGGATAACTGCTTTAGCTCTATAATAGCGGTTCTAAATTCATCAATACTTGTCGATGAGATTTCCAACCCGGCTCCTGAATCACGCACAGGGTGGTAATTTGGCGTATTGATATAATATATAATTGGTACCCCAGAATAGATGTACTCGTACATCTTATTTGGTGCCACTCCATATTTATATAACTCAGATGGTTTTGCTCCCACGCATAATATATCTACAAGCGCCTGAACCTTATATATATCTTTCTTAGCAACCGCATCATGGAAGATTACATTTGACAAGGAGTTAGTCACGCAATACGTTTCAAGTTCTGCACGTTCTTTTCCATGGCCAACCAAAAGAAAAACAATATCATCAGAGTGACGCATCTCTTTTGCTACGCGTAACATCTGCATTAAAGCATTCGCCTCGCCAAAAGTTCCGGTATAGCCAACAACAAATTTTCCAATACATTCGTTAGGCAACTCAATGCTAGAATTTGCATAAGAATATTCTATATCTTCTAAAGAAATGCCATTAGGCACCCAGGTGAATTTATTTGTTGGTAACCCCAATTCTTCAAGCCTAATGTCAAAATTAGCTAGATTAGAAGTAACATAGTCCGCCTTACTACAACAGAATTTTTCTATAAAGAATAATAAACGAATGAAAGGGTGATTACTGCGAATGCCTCCAATAGCAACAAGTGTTTCAGGCCACACGTCGCGCACATCAAAGCAAGTTTTTGCCTTTACTAGCTTAGAATAGGCCCAGGCACCAATAAAACCTACTGGAGAAGGGGAGGAATAATGAACAACATCAGGCCTTTGTTTTAAAAAAAAAAGAAATGGCATATAACAAGCAAATAAAAACCAATTTAACACTCGAATAGGGCTATTCGCTTTTGAGTAAGGTAATGTTTTCAACCAAAGCACTTTTAGCCCATCATATACCTCTGTATGCCACAACCCACTAAACACAGGCCTCTTTCGCAATAGATGATGATTTGCGCTTGCAACTAAAGTAACATCATAACCTTTTTCTTGCAGGTCCTTAGCTATATAAAAAAACCGCCCCCCAAACCCTTTTTCTGGCGTTGAGGCATATTGATTAATAAAAAATTGTGATGTCACTTTATTTAATATCTCTTAATTTTTTTGCTGGGTTACCAGCCCAAATGGAATTATTCGGTATATTCTTTGTAACTACCGCGCCCAACCCAACAACTGCATGATCACCAATGGTGATTTTTTGATGGGTACAGCTATTCGGTGCAATCCACGCCCCTTCACCTATAACAACCCCTCCACTTATTTCTGCACAAGCTGTTATGAAAGCGCCTTCTTTTACATGACAGTTATGAGCAATATGAACCAAGTTATCTGTTTTAACAAAAGCATCTACCTTGGTATTCGAAAGGGCCCCTCGTGATATTGAATTCAGGGCACCAATTTCTACATCCTCCCCGATAACTACCCCACCTAAATGAGGAAAACGAACCGGTGTACCATCCTCCAATCGTTCAAAGCCAAAGCCATCACCACCTATAGAGGAACATGAGCGAATCCGTGTATTCGCACCAATATTTGTTCCACTATGAATCACAGTATTAGCTTCAATAATAACATTTTCACCTACGGTACAGCCCGCCTCTATAACAACATTCGGCCCGATTACAGCAGACTCATGTATTTTAGAGGCAAATTCATAAGTGGAGAAACCAATTTCTGTTGCTAAAACATCCAACAAACGAATAAAATCCAGTCTAGGGTTGTTAGATTCTATAGTCGTATAATTGACATCTGAATGATTAGATAATTCGCCATTAGCTGGCTCAACAATAATTGAGCCAGCTAATGCCTTGCCTTCGATTTTTGAAAAAACCAAAAAGCCAAGACTTTGATCATCAAGCGTTGAAACACCCAATAGCTCTGCGTCTACCCCTTGGAAGGAAAGCCCTAACCGTAGGGTAAGATCAGAAACCCTGATCCTCTTTTTTAATCTATAACCCATCTAATCACCTCATAACTTTCAGCATATTCCGCACCAATTTGTACGCCACGAGTTTTTGCTAACGAGTAAATAAATTCTTTGCTCATGTAATCACGCCCTGACTGCGAACTATAACATTGCAGGGCATTATATTTTGCCTTTATGTTCCTCTCTTCCAATTTAACAAAGCTTGTTGTATCAAAGGATAAATTATTCCAAATAAGCTCATACCCTAAAATTGTCGTACCTTTAAATGCCCTTAGACCCTCTTGTGCTATGGTGGCATGATCCTGATGAATATCCTTTAATGACGGCATTAAAACCAAATCGAATTTTGACTTCCTACGTATCTGTATTAAGTTTTCTAAAATTTCTTGACGCGAATAGTTTAGCTTTCTTACCTGATAATTATAAATTATAAGATTTTCAGGCTTTATACCCAAATTAGCAGTCGCAGCTTTCACTTCGGTTTTTAAAATATCTTTAGGTAAATGATCTGGAACTGATTCTTCTGCTGTGGAAAAAGCAACATAAGTAACTGCTGCCCCTTGTTCTATGAGCTTACTAATAAAGCCGCCAGCGCCCAACTCACCATCATCTGTATGAGGCGCCAGAACTAGTACATTTTTAGCGATTATATTCATTTAAAATTCCGCACAACGTTAGCATTAGCCAACTGTAATCGATAAATCATTTCAAAAGACTTTCAACAATACACTTGCTCGCTTTACCGCCACCATAAAGATCACCCTTAAAATCAGAATTAAAGGCGAACCCGTTATACGCCTGTAAAATACTTTCAGTTACAGCCCCTACCAATTTATTATACCCGCCCTCAACAAGCTCCACCCATTCGGTTTCATCACGCATTGTAAGACATGGCTTTGAAAAGAAATACGCTTCTTTTTGAAGGCCCCCACTATCTGTCATTACCATATCGCAATTATCGATCAACCATACCATGTTCAAATAACCTACAGGGTCTATCACAGTAAGATTACTTAGGTCAAAATTCTGCGTCTCTAGAATTTTCTTTGTTCTAGGATGTAAAGGAAGGATAATTTGTTTATCTTTGGCAATTTCATTTAATGCTGAGATTATGCTAGACAACCTTTTCGGGTTATCTGTATTTTCAGCCCGGTGTATTGTGCACAATACGTACTCATTTTTAATGTCTAAATTCGTTGGTTGACATGAATGCTGCTTATAAAATAACGCTCCGTCCTGCATTACGTCCCCACAAAGAATAATCTCTGCACCAGTATTCCACGCTGTATAGCATTCACCCTCGAGGTTTTTCACTGCTCTTTCCGTTGGGCAGAACAATAACGTACTAATTCTATCCGTAAGAATCCGGTTAACTTCCTCTGGCATTGCCATATTGAAACTTCTTAAGCCCGCTTCAATATGAATAATCTTAATATGAAGCTTGGATGCTGCAATAGCGCCCGCTAACGTAGAATTAGTATCACCATACACCATTACAAAATCTGGTTTTTCTTGTATTAGTACACCTTCAATTTTTTCAATCATCCGACCCGTCATGGCACCATGACCACCACCACCAATACCTAAAGAGTAATCAGGCTTTGGGATTTTCATCTCCAAAAAAAACACATCACTCATATTCTCATCGTAGTGCTGCCCTGTATGCACGATAACCTCTCTTAGTTCAGAGCACTTCCCTATCTCCCTACTAACAGAACCTGCTTTTATAAATTGCGGGCGCGCCCCAAGGATGGTTACTATTTTCTTCACTAAGTTTTACCTCTTATACATAGTACTCTTAGAATTCTATCCATTATATAAACAGGGATTCCCAACAGGTTATTTTTCCAGCTAACTCGACAGGCCAAACAAGATGGATTATCACATAGAAAATATTTTCTATCGCTACTAATAAGCTTGTATTCTATATCATAGGAAGTTTTGACTCTAATCTGTATTGCGTATGCACTACCAATCTCTCCCACCTTGAGCGCTTCTGACTCAATATATTTAGAATAAAATTTACTGAACCCGGCACTACACCCTCCGAAGTCCTTCTTTATATACTTATAGACCTCTCCATTTTCTTCATACAATGATCCCGCTATACCATTAAACCAACTCTTCTTGGTCAGCCCTAAGTTTTCCTGTACAGAGTGAACAGTTGTAAAGCCAGGGCTATTGGCTACACAACCAAAAACAAGCATTTTAGCATCGTCAGCCCTAAGTTTATTCATCGGTGCATATGACAAGGAACTAGCATCATGGCCAGCCAATATTTTGCCAGCCTTTGGACCTATGGCTAAAAATGAATTAACTGGGTGCTTAGACCTTTTACACTCCTCGTCCAATAAAAAATATTTAGCTAATGACCCTGTGTTTGATTTGCTTTTCACATTAAATATTGGTGAACCCTTTAATTTCCAACGTACAGTCAACGGGGTAAAACCAAGTGTCACCAGTGTTCCCTTAGATCCAACTACCTCCCGGAGAGCAGCAAGTATAGTGGCCGCCCCACCATCAACTTTCCCAACCCGCCCAAGAGCAGCCCGAACCAATACAGTGTCACCTTCCTCAAGACCAATAGCGACTAGCTGATCTACAAGTTGCTCTTTGGAGTATTTCAAATTATACCTCTTTTTGAATTGCCAATATTTTATTTAATATTGTAGATTCCAGTTCTTTTAGTGATTGAATCGATATTTTAGAATCCCATTCGTAATTAGAATACGACTCAACTTCATAGCCACCATTTTCCACCTCACTCCAGTGTGGTAAATAACCAATCACATTCTCTGCATAACCCATAGGCATGATTATTAAGTTTGGAAATTGTTTTTCAATTATTTCAATATATTTTGAATTCACCTCTGCTGGGATACTTAACAGTAATAACTCAGCAATCAATACTAACTTACACTCCAATGTTTTCTTACTTAACCCCGTGTCAGACCAAAGCTCAGCCAAAAAGCATTTTATATTTATATCACCCTGCAGTTCGGAGCCTAATGCTGAATGCTGGACAATAGCCTTAGTTATCTTCTGACAAAAGAGATTGTAATATCTAACGGTTGCAGGCTTAAAAGATACTTTGTTTATCAATGTTTTAATAAACAAAATAGGGCTACCAAATGATATTCCTTCGCTAACAGTGTTGGGCCTTATATCACCACAAAAACCCTGAGCAAATGCAGCGCCTTTAAAATCAGAAGCAAGCCCCCTGCGTATGCTCCCCGGAAAATCCGAGGATATAGTATTTGATGTGTTAAATACCGGATGACAAGAAAGATTAAATAACACGCCCGTGCTTCCCCCTATAACGAGCAATCTGCAATGAGAATCAATATAACCCTCAGAATTGGGTGCCATTATAGTTTTCTTTCTCAGGAATAGAGTTTTAATATCTCGAGCATAAAGCCGCCTATTAACAACCAACCTGCCTGGCAATGGGAACTTACAGATACGCACAGCATCGTTTTTCAACTTATGGAAAGCAGCATCAACAGCTTCTTTGGCAGCTTGTATAAGTTTAAGTTTATATTTTTCATCTTCAGTACCAAATATGTCATCGCATATACTTGGTGCTGAATGCGTATGTGATGCATTAAAAATAACCTGAGATCTATCTATCTTATAATTATTTTTTAGATAGGCACAAACCTCACTGGCTAATGTTTCATCTATATATAGGGTGTCCATTGAGATAACAATTATATTTTTCGAAGATGTATCTTTTAGCCAAGTGACCGATATATATAGATTTTCATCACCCAAATGCGTCGATTTATTACTGCGTACAGAAAACCCTGATAAACTTTTTTTATCGTATGAAGAGGGTGTAATGCAAATACTAACCTGAGATGCTTTCATCGTAACAACAAACCAGAGTATAGCATTTTTAGAATTAGGGCTTCAGCCTCCCATGTAACGCTATTTGAAGCTTCAACTGAGCGCTCTTTAAACTCCTTTAACACCTCAGTATTTTTAAGTAAGTATTGTAACTTCTCAGAAAGATCGTCGACCGAATTATTTTCAAAGCACATCCCTATCCCATAGCGTTCTACGAATGCCTTCATTTCAGTTAACTCAGATACAAGAACAGGGATCCCTGCTGTCATATATTCAAATAGCTTATTCGGCAAGCACAAATCATGATTCAAGCAACTATTTTTAATAGCATGGACCCCAACATCAGCGCTGCTTGTGTACTTCAATAGCTCGTCTTGCGGCACAGCTTCTTTATAAAATATATTTTCTATGCCACTCCCCGTTATTTGGTTACGGAGAGTTTCAGCATAAGGCCCACTTCCCATAAAAATAAATGCTACATTATTATTTTTACAAACCTTAAGTGCGGATTGAAAAAAAACATCCACTCCCCTACTTTGACTAATTAACCCTTGGTACAAAAATATAGGAGTCGATCTGCTGATTGAAAATTCACTCCGAAAAAGATCATAAACGCCAGCTTGAGTGTAAGATGGGATATTTCGAATAGTACTAACCAAAGGTACCTTTAAATACTGTTTCAGATAGTCAGCTATTCCATCCGACACACCGATAACGGCATCACTTTGCCCTCCAAATAATCTCTCAAAAATCTCCATCCCCTTAATCGCCCAGATAGGATGCTTTCCATGATGCGATTGCGACCATAATTCATGTGAATCATATACCAATGGTATTCGCTTTAACTTTGATACCATAACTGCTACAGGTAGAGCAGTTAGGTCATGAGCATGAATCAAATCGACTTTCTGCTTAAGCAAATACATTAACATGGCGAAGTAGGCTGTTATGTATTGAGTCAACCTGCTGCGCCCAATTCCAAACCTACGAATCTTAACTTCCCCTCTCTGCTCAACTCTTGGAACCCCTCCTCCTGAAAGGCAGCAAACTAAAACATCATAACCAAATCCCACCAGTGAATTAGTTTCATTTCTAACCCTTGAATCAATTTTGTAGTCTGTCATCAATAGATGAACCACTTTTTTATTTGTCATTTTTTCTTTTAGCAACTCCGGTGAATTAACACCATAATTCATATTGACTTTGTTTTTAACTTTGAGCTTCAACACGCTACTCACCATCCAAGAGTAGTAGCGTTAAAACTAATTCACCCTTCGACAGTCTTTCATAAAGGAGTTATTCGAACTCAAAAGTATTCACCTTACCTTCATTATCCAGCCGAACCCCAGCCACAACAGATAGCTTTATATCAACGACTCCATAGCACCTTAAATAGAAGATAGTAATTACAGGCAGTAAAAAAATTAAGGCTCTGTATTTCTTCTGGACCTAGCAAAGAATATTATTACCAACGCAACTATAAAACCGTGTGTCAGAAGTGTTGTGAACAAGTCAGATGATGTTAATAATTTCTTTAATGGTATGATCGATAGAGCTACGGCAAACCATATGGGAATAAGTTTATATGTTATGTCATTAATAAATCGAAGAATTAGCCCGATAATAATTGAGTAAAAAAACACCCCATATACTCCGGCATGTGCATACCCTGACGCTATAAAGCCATTATTTGCTGACATATCCTCCTCACCGATTGATCCTCCAATCACTTTGGCCACCGAACTATCATAGGGGTAATCTAAAAAAGAAGACAGGATGGAGTTTGACCAATAGACCTTTGGATTTGAATTGAAAAACTCAAAGTAAGCGTATGTTAAATCTGCAGGAACAAAAAATACGCGACGACTAAATAATGAAGACACCCATATATCATCTAGGATAAAAAAGGTGAAAAGAGTCAACAGTATCAGTGATGAAAACGTGAGTGGCAGCACTAATAAGCTATTTGTCTTTTTCAAGTAAAACCATACCCCTAGAATCATAACTGGAGTAAATAAAACACCCTTATTTGCAGAGGCAGCAAAAAAATAAACTTGCACTAAAAACACTAAAAACGCTGAAAGATATTTTTTATAGTATAAGGCTATTGAAAAAAGCACCATATTAAATATTTTAAAAGTCCATATATTGGTATAGGCCAACAACCCTCCTGCAGCTAATTCAGAATTTTCACGTCTATATTCATAAACCTTTCTAAGGTCTAGATTATAATGAACACCAGACAAAAAGTACCAAACCACAAGAAATATCACAAATAAGGCAGAAATGACCACCACATACTTAAGTCCATGCTTTATTGTGGGCAAGCCTTTAAATGTAACACCGCGAATCCCAACAATAAAATTAATAATAAAAATTGAAAGCAAAGTAATAATCACAGGAAATAAACTTCTGTTTATATCATACCCATATAGTATAGTTAGCGGAATAATGACAGACAAAAAAGCCATTATAAAAAAATAGTCACTTACTTTATTAACACGGTCCTCTATAAACAGGAAGGCAACAAAAAAGGCTAGCCAAGATATGATGTAATTTGCAAGCCCAAAATTCAAATCAAATCCTGCATATGAATATTTTGGCGAGATCACACATATATAAGAGACCTCTAGCAGACACCTAAAAACCAGAAGAGTGAAAAGAAGTAAAAACTTATGCTTACTTAATACTAAATTCATAAAGCTTTCTTAATTTTTTTGAATATAAATATGAATTGTGCCAAAGCAAAGTATAATCACCATCAAACAATTGACAGACACCTTTTAGGTATTGAAATCTGCTCCGCGCTTCATTCCCACAACCTAAAGACTCATACCCCTTTCCAATAACGGTACAATCCATTACAACTAGTGGCCGCTGCTTTAAAGACATCTTTCTCCTTCTAACCAAATCATACATACTGTACTCATAACAAACTCCACAACGAAAGCCTGCTTTATCAGCAAAGCTTAGGGATGAATCGTATACGAGCCCATATTTCTCCCAAGACTGTGGAGTCTGGGACATGTCATACATTAAATAATGCTGTCGACCACCTAAACATGAGCTATCAATTGACTCTTTTTGGCAAGCCTCGTACAGTGCATTTACTGAGTTTTTGAAGTTTTCCGGATGTTTATAGGTTCTATAACCAGGATGAATACCCACTTCATGACCTGAATCTACGATATGTTCTAGTAAGGCAGAGATTTTAGGATTACGAACATCATTTGGGTCTTCTCTTTCCTTATCTGTTTGAATAGGAATGAAGTAAAAAGCGACTTTATTCCCCACTTGATCGTTAACCTTCACCATCCAGTCTATGTTATTAAGATATTCATCAAAATAATCTGAGCCAAGCTTTTTAAATGCAAAATTCAAAGCATCATACAATGCAAGCTTTGGTTGCTTATCCCGAAGTAGCCTTGCGCCAACTCGAAAAATTGTTCTTTTCAAAGAGTAGCCAGCATGATCCATCGGATGATCCACATCGCAACTGATCAGCGTCCTAAATTGTCGCTTTTTTCGCTGTAAACCTGGCCACAACTGATTTAAACAAGTCCATAATATTTCCAAATATTCATTTATCAGCGGCCGGTCTAGAAAGTTAGCTTTGTAGGCAACTGATGCAGTAGCTGGAAAGCGGTCGTGTGCATCACGCTCATGCACAATAAGCTCTTCATAGCGCGAAAGCATAAAAAAAGCGCTACCAAAAATATCTATATTTAAGTGCCAGTTATTATCCTTTCGAACAATGCCTGGTTTTCCATATAAAACCGGCAATGTTTGATGGACAAGTTTAACGTCTATGGAATCACCCGAGGGGTTCCATAGCGTTAACGGCAAGGTAGGCATTGAGTTATGTTTTAACCAAGATCTATGTGCCTTTTTAAAGAAGCTAGCATCTAAGCTTAGTTTTTTCGACGCATCAATATCTGTAATTTCAATATATTCGCCATCAAATGTATTTACTTCAAACGACAAGCCCAAAAACTCTCCTAGTAGGACATCCAAAGCATAATGTTGCTCAGCCTTAGCGAAATTAGGTATCGATATAATTAGTGGCTTCATCACTATTAGTTGGCCAGTGTACATATAAAGAATAGAGTGTTTATATTTGAGGTAATCATTTAAGTATTCATTTCGGATTTGCGTTTGAACATACTCTGCGCCTTGCCAATGAGTTTACCAAACGGCATTAGCATAAGTTTCGCACATGTTACTAGCGCAGGCATAGGATCTCTCAAAGAAAACGGCTCCACAATGTAACCAGAACCTTTTAGCGTAGACAAGTAATGTAAAGGTTCCATATAAAACCTCTTTTGTGCCAGCAAGAGGATATCAGCCAATGGCCACCATAATAAAATTTTGTCTTGGTAACTTCTCTCTAAGCTCTGCATCCGAGGAAAAGCAACACCAGTAACGTTTTTATAAACCATTTCCGGCATGTTGATTCCGCATCGCTGAGCTAGACTGACTGATACACTAAACCGACCATTAATTTCGAGAAACTTAAACTCATTATCTCTTGGGTCATATTTGAATTGAACACCAACAAAACCAACGTAACCTGCAGTCTCTGCAAGAATTACAGCATTCTCCACCATCTTTTGATTCCATGCACTGGAAGATAACGTGGTTGAACCGAACAGTAGCGCTGCTCGAATTTTTTCATTAGCGGCTACAGCAATCACTTCACTGTTTTTATTTAAAACTAAGAGTACGGCGGAAATTTGATCTATATCACCGGGTAAAAAATCTTGAAGCAATAACCCATCTAGAAAACCATCATATTTTCTATAAGCCTCAAAAACTTCAGTCTCAGAATGACAAACCACACCTTTGGTACCATATCTCTCAGAAAATTTACCCGAATTAGAACTTTTAAGAAACACAGGAAAACTCGTATTATTATCTGATTGAAAATAGACCTTCAGATCTTTTAAAGAATCAATACGTTTAGTTGCAATTGTTGGAATTCCTGCATCGCTAGCAATTTCATACATAAATTCTTTATTGATTACTTTATTCACTACCTCCCAAGTTGGAAATGTTGGTAATGCAAATTCACAAAGTAGCTTATGTTCCCTTGACAATAGCTCTAATGCATCATCATTCCCAGCCACCATCAAGACAGGCTTTTCTGAAAAATTATTTTTGATCCAATCTATGACCTTTACTACATAGTCAGGATCAGTCGGATGTAAAACGAAAATCTCATTTGCATACTTAGAGTACTTCCCTACCCCTCTCCCAGTGTCAGAAACAATAAAGATCTCAATCCCAAGATCTCTCAAACCCCGGATTACCCCTAAAGATGTAATACCATCACCGAATAGGATAACCGGGTTGCTATTGTTTTTATGAACTGGCAATTCTTCTGAAATCATTTATTAAACCGATATAAAATTAATGCGCATATAGTCAATTTTAACACTATACAGTTGCAATAGGGGTAACTGGAGACCCTACTGCG
This sequence comes from uncultured Bermanella sp., assembly GCA_913058575.1. Classification (GTDB taxonomy): domain Bacteria; phylum Pseudomonadota; class Gammaproteobacteria; order Pseudomonadales; family Oceanobacteraceae; genus Bermanella. Next base: position 14,642 of record CAJXRF010000076.1, on the reverse strand, counting down.
CCAGTCAATCTCAACGGTGGCGCAGTCAGCATAAACCGTGATCGGCCATTCGCTTTTAACCATCCAGCTAGATCAGCTAAGTGCCAAAGTTCACCAAGGTGTATACCCAGTTTAAATAAACAATGCTCGTGTAGAGGCAGCGTTGTAGTGCAGCAATCAGGGATGTCTATGCCTACATTTTCGACTGCCAAGTTATCAGATGCGATAGCCGCTATTCCACTGTCAGTAATCCACTGCATTAGGCGTTTATCATGCCCGTCGAGAACAGCACATGCCTGTTTTAAAGATTTGTCTGGCTGTTTATTCATTCGCAATATCATTTGATCTAAGCCAGTCCATAGGCATAAAATATCGCCCTTTTCTATTTCAATGCGGTCATGTTCAAGAATGCGCATTAACTCATCATAGCCAACCTCTTTACGAGGAAATTCACCAAAATGACTAAATAAGTCAACCAAAACGCCCCTGCCCTGCACCCCGTGGGCTGCCATATTTTCTATGCCTAATGCATTGGCAGATATATCCTGCTCTTCAGACATTGATATATCCTTGCCGGCCGCAAAACCATTGTAATAAACTGGGTCGCCTTCACCTTTGCCCTTCACATCAAAGATAGAGCCCCTATGAGCCAAAGAATCCCACTGAGTGGAATATTGAGTATGCAACAACACAGCATCGTCGGCGGCAATATCCGTCAATTTAGGGTCTTTCTTACGCCACTCATAATTATAATAAGGTTCATCATTCCGTATAACGGGTTGTAATTTAGGTGGATGCCTAACAGGACTCAAGATGTTTCCACCTGGAAAATCTAAAGGGAGGCTAAGACAAAAAGTCTTCCCTGTCTTTATTTCAGCCGCTCCTTGCAATACTTTATTTTGATCAATTAGGTTCAATCTACCTAGTTCGTCATTTTCGCCAAACTCACCCCAATTTGAGCCTTCAGGGCGTTTTTCCCAACGAGAATTAGTCATGTGTCACCCTCTTTAGTACTCTTTCAATCATTTTATCAGCGCTGCCAATATAGTTTGCAGGGTCAATTAATTTATCAATTTCATCCAAGCTTAAGTGCTCCCTAACTCTTTCATCATCTATTAGCGCTTCTCTCAGAGTTATTCCTTTATCCCATGCTTTGCCAGCAGCCCCAAAAACGAGATCATGAGCTTGATTGCGGCCTATTTTGGGTGCAACCCCCATCATTACCGCTTCTGCCATTAATAATCCGCCCCCCATACTCAAGTTAGTGAGCATTTTCTTCTTATCCACTTGCAATCCTTCTAGCATTGGGATCGCGTGCTGTAAACTTCCCGATAACAATACAAATGCTTCAGGAATTGCTAACCACTCTAAAGGCATCGCCGAAACACTTCTTTCATGTTCTTGTACCATTGCAGTTAGCTGACTACTAACACTTTCCCGCAATTTATTTCCAATTGACATAATAATTGGGCAAGCAACAGGGTTTCTCTTTTGTGGCATAGTACTACTCCCACCTTTACCTGGTTCATATGGTTCTCGAACCTCATCAACTTCTGTTCTCATCAAGGTCGCGACTTCAGTAGCAATTTTTGCCAAAGTTGCCCCCACCATTGAAATCCAAAATATTGCTTCTGCCCACCCATCTCTTGACGTGTGCCAAGAAATTGCCGGCTCTTCAAGCTCAAGCTCCTGGGATAGTTCTTTTAAAACATCTAACCCTTTATCTCCTAAAGTAGCCAATGTGCCGACCGCACCACCAAATTGACAAACCAATGCACGCTTTTTTATGTCTGGTAATCGATCTCGATGGCGCAATAGCTCATCTAACCAGACAGCTACTTTAAACCCAAAGGTTATTGGTGCAGCATGTTGTTGAAATGTGCGGCCAGCCATTACTGTTAGTCTATGCTCTTCTGATAAATTAGAAACTGCGGATATTAGCATATCTAACTGAGAACCAATTATTGAAAATGCGTCCTTCATTTGCAGTACTAAACCAGTATCTACAATATCCTGGGTGGTTGCACCCCAGTGAATCCAACGAGCACTTTCTTTATCACAACATTTTGCCAGTTCGTGAACCAAAGGCAGTATAGGAAAACCAACTTTTTGATATTCCTCTGCCATTTTTTTAGTATCTAAATTTTCTACTTTTGCAGCATTGGTAATCGATTGAGCAGCTTCTTCAGGTATTAACCCCAAGCGAGCTTGAGAGCGGGCGAGAGCGGCCTCTACTCTTAACCAACCAGAGAAGCGACCTTCATCTGTAAAAATCCTCTGCACAGCCGGATCGCCAAAAGTGCTTCCAAAATATTCTGAATCGATAATTGATGAAGTCATATTACTTTTTAACCACGTAACCTTAGAAATTATAATTTATTTAGTAATACTACTGATAAATAGCTCTTTAAGTGCAATCGTATCTGCTTTCAGTATTGGCATATCAGTTCTCATGCCTTTTTTGATTCTTACTTCCAAAAAGGCTGGCTTAGTAGCTGCCTGCAGAGTATCTAAGCCTTGTTTTAAGTTATCAGGGCTGGAGACAAATTTCTCTAACGTTTCATAACCTGAATTACTCGCTATGCCTGTTAAGTTAGCAGAGAAAGCCACGCTTTGCTGACCACCAACAGATTCATGAACACCGTTATTCAAAACAACATGAAGTAAGTTTGATAAACCTAGGTTCGCAGTGATTGGCATACTTCCCATATGCATCATTGCTGCTGCATCTCCATCAAGGCAGACAACCGTTTTATTTGGATGCGCTGTTGCAATACCAGCAGCAATTGAGACAGCATGCCCCATGGCTCCAACATTCAAAAAATCATACTCATGGCTTTGACCAAGCGATTCTCTAATAGCATGAAGCTCTCTAGTGATCCTTCCCGTGGAAGCAACGAATAGCGAGTCATCTGGTACTTTGCTAATAATCGCTTTAATTGCATTCTCCCGACTCAAGGTATAAATTTGACCAGACTCATCAAAACCTGATTTTTCTTTTTTCGCTAAGACATTTTTTTTCACCAGCAAGGCCGTAGGCTGGGTTAATTTTCGAGCTTCTCTTACCGCCCATTCAATAGAGGACAAACTGGACTCTTCATTCTCATCCAGTATTTTAAAAGGGATATTTAAGGACTCTAAAAGAACTGGCGATAGCTCACCTTGTCGTTGATGCTGTGGCCAGTCTCCACTACCAGGCTCTCCACGCCAACCAATTAAAATTACCATCGGCATCGAATAGACACTTTTATCTGTTAAGGAAATAAGTGGATTCATAGAATTACCCATTCCCGAGTTTTGCATATAGACAAGGGGAACCGTATTGGTAGCAAGGTGATACCCAGAAGCTAGGGCTATTGCATTTCCTTCATTAGCAGCAAGAACATGCTTATTTTTACTCCAATGGGATTCTAACCCTAGGCAAAAGTCATTTAATAGCGTATCGGGCACACCTGAAATGAATTCAACTCCAGCATTTTCTAGAGCGTTATACACACGTTGCAAGTCAATCATTTAGAACCTTTCAAATTACAGTTATTAATAGCACCGAATAAATCATTTAAATTATCAGGCATTAGCCAAACTTGATCCATTAGCTGCTCAATAGCTTCGCTAGCCACCCCACCATACATAGCGAGTTCTTTATACTTTTCTTCCAATTCTTGATCGTCCATTGGATTTTCAGGTTCACCTTTTGGATATACAACCTCCCGAATAAAAGATGTACCATCATGTAGATAGAGCTTTAGTTTTGCAGAACGTTGGTCTGGAACACGGTCTGTATACTTTTGATCTTCTTGAATAATAACTTTCTTTGACAATGCTATATTTTCTGGGTTATCAACTGCTTCTTGAGTAAATTCATTGACTCCTGCGCCGCCAGCACTTAAAGCTATCGCTACACTAAAAGGAATACTCATTCTAGCTGCAGCAACACATGATACCTCCTGGTGATCATGTCGCCCCTTCAAACCGTGATAAGTAGTAATACAAATGTTCTTTATATCCAGCAAAGCAAAAGACTCTTGCTGAATAATATCTAAAGCAGCCTCTATTGAGGGATGGGCATGGCGACATGCAGAAAAGGGCTTCACATAAACGCTGTGAATCCAGTAATTATCAGGAGCCCTCTTATGCAAGCATTCTGACTTCAAACTATTTGTTGTCATTTGCATAAAACCTGTTTCACCATTAAGCGCATCTAGTGGTGATGTAAAACCTGACTTCCCCACCGCTGCAGACTGTATTGCTAATGCGGCAGCTCTACCCACATTATATGGCTTCAATTCAGAACTATTACCTACAACTTTTAAACTACCAGCTGCAGCCACAGACACTGCTCCCAATGCATCCTCCATTTCTTTAGCGTTAAAGCCTAGCATAGCTGCTATACCCATAGTTGCTCCAATGCTCCCGCAAGTTGCGGTAGGGTGGTATCCTCTTTTATAATGTGTAGGCTGCATGGCACTCGCTAGCCTTAATGCAGCATCATAACCCACGAGAACTCCCTTAATTAAATCTATTCCACGAACATTTAATTTTTCAGCCATTGGTAATAAAGCAGAAAATATTGGGGCTCCAGGATGAATCATTCCAAAGCGGACACCATCATCCATTTCAACTACATGAGAATTTAAACCATTAATCAGAGCTGCTGTTTCCAAAGATACGCTTGAATCCATACCAACTGCACAGACCCCTCCACCAACTCCTCCCAACAGGGATGCAATCGCATCAGTTTTCATTTTCAGTAGCTTTACACCCGCTAAAGTGGCGCCTAAATAGTCAAGTAGGCATCGACTAACCTGCTTACAATCACCTATACTAGGGTCACTCTGCATAAGCTGCTGGAGGCTAGACACTAATTCTTTCGTATGATTTTGAGTCATTTGGATCTACTTAAAGTCATTTTTAACTTACTGTTCTGAAGTAAGCAGGTGATTCACATTTAGATATATCCCAAGCAGACTCAAATGCATCTAGAACACTTTGATCAAGCTTTCCTTTTCCAAAAAAACTTAGGTTTTGTTTCAATTGTTCATTACTTGAAGCACCAATTAGCACGCCATCCCCTGCTGTCCCATCAAGCTGTGAATGCTCTGTCAGCCACCTAAATGCAGACTCTACAATTGTTATACCGCTATTTTTACAGGCCTCATTTAAAACACTCAGAGCTTCGAAAAACTCCTTTTTCCAATAACGTCCCTTGTAATTTGGACGATGCGTAAACCTACCCGGAGTAATAGTGTCTATATCAGAGTATTTACCTGAAAGAATACCTCCTGCAAGTGGGTTATAGGCATAAAAACGCATTCCAAGCTCACGTAACGCTGGAATTAATTCCGCCTCAACATTTCTACTTAAACCATTATATAAACCCTGATAGACCGATGGCGTAAGCCAACCATTTTCCTTGCATAAATGCCAAATATGTACGACTTGCCATGCAGGATAGTTACTTAACCCCAGCTCCTTAAAATAACCTTTTTCATGCAGTTCAGCACAGCACTCTAGCGTTTCATACAATGGAGTTGTTGGGTCTGGAAAATGCAGATAAAGAATATCGACACTTTCAAGTTCCAATCGATTTAGAGACTCCTTAAGTTGCGCTTCTATCGAGGCTCGATCCAATTTCCCGCTGATTCTAGGGTTGACCTTCGTGGCTATAACTTGGGAAGTACCACTACTATTTTTAAGGGCGTTTCCAAGAAATTTTTCACTGTCACCATTATTATAAACGTAAGCAGTATCGAACTCGTCAAACCCTTCAGACAGAAAGATTTGTACCATTTTCAAGCTATCTTCGACCCCGACTTGCGGCCCAAAATTCATAGTACCTAGTATCGGCTTAACACTCATCAGTGACCTCCATCTTTTGGAGATGGCAATGCTTCAGGGTAATAGCTATCAATCATTCGCTTTACTAACATTACTTGCTTCGCCCTTGCTCGTGCCTCTGGTTCACTTGTATCCCAGCTATGGCTTTTGGCTACCGAACCTCCCGTTTTCAAATAAACTGGCGATGCAACTCGAATCATCTCTGGCACTTCATAATGACGTATAAATCCACCAGTAGAAGCAGGGTTTTCAGTATGGATATCGATAGGGATATCGATTGCTTGACGCATTGCAGACAACATTTGCAATTGAATATCGCGAACTGGATTAATCGAGTTAGCGCCATTCATTTCTAATAATTTTGCTGAACACGGGTTTCCATGACCACAATGTGCAGACATTTTGAATTGACAGTCTTCTGGAATTTCTCGTGCTATTTTAGCTTCATTTAAAACCCATAGGCAGCCTTCATCGTATACTAAGAATGATTTGCAGCCCATTGAGGATGCACGCTTAACGTCCTCTATTGCACGAACAATTTGCTCTTGCCCCCTCAACCGATAGCCCATACGCTGACCTTCAAGAGTATTTACCGAGGCACTCGTATCAGTGGTAGCTCTTGGCCCAATTGCCAGAATTAATTCCACATCATATTCATTTGAAAGCGAAACCATCGAACGAATTTCATCATCCGTAAGTGACATAATTCCCTTTGTTTGAGTTACTCTATGGATTACAATTTCAAGCCTTTCTAATTCAACCAGCAATGCCTTCATTACCGAAGGGCTTTGAATTCCCGGCACCTCAAAACGATATTGCCCACCGTTTGAAAATCGTTTATTTGAAGTGGGTAGTTCGTAACAATCACCTTCTGGCAAACCCAAGTTTGCCAGAAATTTACGTGTTTTTTTCATGCTATTTTCTTTCATAATTTGCACACTTGATTTAACCTTTAAAAAGATTTAAATACTCATTTTCGTCTTTAATAACACCGTAAACTTTTGCCCTAAGCTCAATTCTTTTAGCCCAATTGCGATGAGGCCCGACTTCATTCATCTTATTTCCTACATCACTTTTCAAAACGCCACCACTTGCTTGTAGAATTTGAGTAGCATCTTCAAATTCCTCCAATGTTACCGCTTGCATGGCATTTACAAAGCGAAGATGTGACGGGTGAATTACGGTCTTTCCTACCATGCCATTTGTTTTATCTTGCAACACTTCCCTTAACAAACCGTCTATGGCTTCATTTACAATTGGCTCTTTAGTTAACAATGAGCGATGCATGCTATTACCAATATATTTCTCGATATCATCCTGTTTGTAGGCTAGAAAGTACTCCCAAACGGGTGCAGAGACAGTATATCCATCCTCCATTCGATTAAAGAAATTCAGTATATCCGAAATGGCATCTCGAACTGGCAATATGTCATACACTGAAGAGCTTATTCCTCTTCTCACTCCAAACAATGAAGAGAAGTCAGTACCTCCAATCCTAATATTCAAAATATATTGCTGATATGGGTCCAATATAAGTTTTAATTTATCTAACTCCCCCACTCGACTTTCACGATACGCAATAGTTTTACCTTCAAGTATTGGCATGGCATAAAGTGTTATTTCAAATTTTTCATTTAACACTTTTAACTGTTCAAGGTATGCATGAGCATTGAGGCTATAAAATTTAGGAAAAACAAAACCCGTCAACACACTAGACTGACGCTTAGTAAGCCTCTCAGAAAAAGTAAAAAACTGTTCGGTATCCCTAACCCTTAAAAACATCAAAGGTATATCGCCTATCTCAATCTTTTTTTCATCTATTGCACTTGCCAAAACATTCAAGTGAGACAAAACATTTTCTTCAGCTTTACTTACATCCTCTTCACTAATTGCATCCTCAAAACACATTACCATCGATTTAAGCTCTGGTAATTCCTTACCCAGTAATTTGTCGACAATATTCTGCGTGCCTGGCATATACAGTGTGCCACCCAAGCAATATTGAAGTAGATTTTTATCCGTCCACTTATTAAATTCGACGGGGTTATGGCAGAACTTAAAAGTCAGGTTATGGCTATTATGCTTCATAATTTCAGCTTAAAATAATCCTAAATAATTCATCGATTTTCTTATTAACGTTCAATTACACCGGCGATACGCAAAAAACTAATATGCCTGTTTCAGCAATCGCCAGTATAAACCAGCAATCAAAACAAGCGACACACCCAAAGCGTAGAACCAAATACCACTAAATAATGCCAAAGCAATGGCTACCGGAGCTACACATAAAACTGCTTTAGCTGAGGCTGCAAAACTATCGATTACAAACGAGATAACTGTATTACCTGAGATAACATAAAGCCATAACAAAAAAACAAGTCTCCAAATAGCATTGACTGCTGCTAGGATCATAATCGTAATCATTAAATCCCCAGTCCAGATACCAACGTACAGGGCTATAATTCGGAACGCTAAAAGCGCCAAATGAAATACCAAACCTTGTTTTTGCCGTTCCATAACGGCTGTAACGGTAGTTATTGGCGATGAAACAAATACTAAATACAGCCAGGGAGCCATCCAACAAGCAAACTCTCCTGCTTGGCGCCATGCATCACCAAAAATAAAACCAAAAAGCTCTGGACCAAGCATCATTAGTAAAAGCATAAATGGCAATCCAATTTGTGCCATTTTAGCATGCAAGTTTCTAACAAGAGGGCCAAGCGAGCCACTTCGATAGGCCTCTGCAGCACTTGAGATGAAAACCTGACTCACTGCTCCACCAAGAACAGCTGCTGGCACTCCTAATACTCGGTTAGTCAACGCATACAAACCAGCCGCTGCTGGACTAAACGCAGCTGTCAAGAATAATGCTGGCAATTCAACACCTACAACCCTTGCTAATCCTGCGGGCGCTGAGTATTTAGGAAAACGGTGATAGCGTATCGCTACTTTTCGAATCCCAGCCCAAGAAACCTTACGAATTTCAGGTCTCGCAAGCCTCATTGCTCCGACACCCTGACCCGCCGTCTGTCCAAGTAATAAGGCAAACCCACCTATCTTGAAAGCAGATAATTGAATAACCAAACCAACAAAAGCCTGCCTAACCTTGGTAGAAGCAATCAACCCAAAATGCTTCGTACGGACTGACCACTTAGTAAAAATATTGTATATCCCACCAATCAAAACCCCTAAAGGTAGTAACCAGAGGTAATTTTCCAGCTCAGGTAAACCTAACGCTTCCGCAATGAAACCGCCTAGTAATAAAACCAATACAGCAACCAAGAGTGAAACTATACCGACAAGAATTAAACTCAACACCACAAGGTTGGTAGCTTCGCCATCCTCTTCAGGTAATGGAATGGCGACATCATAGCGCAGACTAGCCAAAAGCAATGATATGGCAAGCATGCTGGTATAAACTGCCAGCAAACCAAAGTCTTCGGGAGAGTACAACCGAGTAAGCAGCGGCGCAGCTAAAACCATCAAGGCTTGCGCCCCCAAAGTCCCTCCAACCAAGACACTAGCATTCCTTACAAAAGCGTTTTGAGGGAGCTTCTTACGAATCAACTTCTTCAACCTTTCCATGACTCTCCGCCCTTCAATCTTTTACACATACAAGAAAAATCTACCACCACCTAATAAAGAAGGATACTTTGTCGAACCACCCTTATCTCCATAACTTGGTGCGCAAGCTATAAATTAAGAGTTGCTCTGTAAATATACTCAGATCTTTAATCTCAAGAACATCATCACTTCTTTCAATACAACATTATAGATTGTGATTAGGCTAAACAAATAAACAGGGATACCGTACAGGACACTTCAATGAGTACTTTCACCCTCATAGCAAGCCCTTGCAGAAAATGAAAGGTTTAGTACAAGGCTTATATTTTCGTTCAATTATTCTATTAAATATGGCGTTTAAAGCCATATCATTTTTGATCGCTATCAAAAATGATTTCAATTATTTCTTTGGCCTGAGCAGCATATTCTCGTGCGGCATACTCATTAATATGATGCTTGTCAAAATATATTAACTTCCCGTCATAAAGAGGCACATCATAAAAAAGTGGCAATTTAGTGAGGTCTAAAAAACTCACTATTTCATTTCCCGAAGCATAACCTTTAAGGATTTCATTAGCTCGCATGTAAGCAGGATCTAAATCTGTATTCGTACGCAAGCCCAAATTGAGTAGCCGCAACGCCCTTAGTGGATTTGTATATAACAACGGTTCTTGACTCATTAAATAAACATGCTGATTCTCGTTTGAAGTAAAATCCATAAATTCCTCAAACGCTAAAATAAAATTATTACTTTTGAAGTGTGAGGTCCACAAGGAAGCCACAAAAACAACCTTCGCATCTTGCAACTCTTTTTCCACTCGCTCTATTTGTTTCAAACAAATTTTTCTAGCCCAACGCTTTATTCTTTCTACATCAAAGCCCGGTATCACTACACACCCACTCGCTGTTATTATACGAGCCCTAAAACCCAACTCCTTACCCAAACTATCGAAAAAGTGATTTAGCATCGCGGCGTGAGAATCTCCTAGCACCAATATTTCTTTATTACTGCTTAGGTCACCGCGAAGACAATCTCCAACAATTTGTCCATGGCAAATATTCTTAGGGTCGGCATAGCGACGATATTCAAGTGGTAATTCCTCCGGTGTAAATAGCTGATTCACACTTACCATAGACCACGATACAGCCAGAACACTAACCAAAAGCAACGACCAACCCAGTGCCTGCTTCTTACGAAACGGTCTCTCACACAAGCGGTAAGATATAACGGAGAGAACCAATGTAAGGACAACAAACACCGAGCTATAGGTGAGATCTAACAACTCCCCCCCTGTGGCGTAGCGTAAAAATGCAAGTACAGGCCAGTGCCACAAATAGAGCGAGTAAGACAGCGCCCCGATCCAAACCAAACCCTTACTGCACAGAACTTTACCTACCAACCCCTTAGACGGTTGACATAAAAGCATCACACAACCCACTACAGGCAATAAAACAGTCACACCTGGAAACGTACTTAAAACTGGCTGAACTATTACAGACAATATTATCAATGCTAGGCCGATTATACTTAGCCATGCGTTATTTTTACTTTGGTCTGATTTAGTCAAAACATAAAGTGCAGCCAAGCCACCCGCGAAAAATTCAGGTAACCGGGCATACAAACTGTAATAAGTTGCCTGCTCTAATCCCATTACACGCAAACGGTATTCTGCAACGGCAGTTAAGCCAATCAACAGCCCTACAAACACCCACTTTAATACCTTAATAGGTAGTAACAAAACCATAAAAGGTGCAAGCAAATAAAACTGAATTTCAACCGCTAAAGACCAAGTATGAAGAAGCGGCTGCTCGAAGTTAACAGGAGAAAAATAGTCGCCAAACCCCGCAAAATAGTTATTGCTATTGAACCACGCAGATTTCTCCAGCCCTTTCTTAAAGCCATCAAAATCTTGGGGTAAAAACAATAAGGCCGCCACCAAAGCGACCAAGATTAACATTGTAAAATAAGCTGGAAAAATCCGCTTAAATCGACCAAGATAAAAAAATCCAATCACACCAGACAAAGTATAATCAGCCTGTGATTTTTTATTGAGCAGAATACGGGTAATCAGAAAACCTGATACCACTAGGAATATGTCCACTCCTACAAAACCACCCGGCAACCAAGCAGGATTAAAGTGAAAAAGCATTACAACTAAAACAGCAATGGCCCTTATCCCCTGAATATCTAAGCGAAAGTAAGCGGGACTCATCTAGCTAAAGCCTTCACCACTGCCTGCTGATTTTCTTCAACCACATAAGGGTGCATAGGCAAACTAAACACACCTTTTGCTAATCTCTCTGCAACTGGGAAGTCACCCTCTTTATAATTCAACATATTAAATGCTGTTTGTTGATGCATACAGATACCATAATAAATTACACTTGGGACATCTTGTTTTTTCAGCAATGCAATATAGTGCTCTCTACTTTCTGAAACCATCGTATATTGTGCCCAAGCACTTACATAGCCTTTCGGAATTCTCGGAGTGTGGAATTTATCAGCCAGGTTTTGTTCATATTGTTTCGCCACCTCCCTCCTATTAATCAACTCCCGAGGAAATTCAACTAACTTCTCTAATAAAATTGCTGCTTGAATTGTATCTAAGCGGCTATTCATTCCGATACGAACATTATCGTATTTATCTTGACCCTTACCATGCACTCGATAAGACTTTATAAGCTCTGCATAGTCATCGCTATCAGTAAAAATCGCCCCTCCATCACCATAACAACCAAGTGGCTTTGCAGGAAAAAAACTAGTGGTTGCTATATCACCAAAACTACCAGCACGCTGACCATTTATTTCACCACCAAAACCTTGCGCTGCATCTTCAATAATCTTTAAACTATATTTATCAGCAATTTTCTGAATCTCAGGGTAATTAGCTGGCAAGCCGAATAAATCAACCGCCATAATAGCTTTAAGATTTAGCTCCCCCTCAGCAAGAGTCATTTGAATTTTCTTTTCTAAATCCATAGGGCAAATGTTAAAAGTATCCGCATCCGAATCTACAAAAACTGGAGTAGCATTTGCAAATGCCACAGACTCTGCCGATGCAAAAAAAGTAAAAGTAGGAACCAGCACTGCATCACCTTTACCAATATTCAACGCCATAAGCGCCAAACTTAAAGCGTCTGTTCCATTGGCACAAGTAATGGCATGCTTAACCCCTACATAATTAGCCAACTTTTCTTCTAGCTCTATAACTTCAGGCCCCATTATATACTGGCCATGATCCAACACTTTTTGTACCCGCTGATCGATACGTGTTTTAAGGTGCCGATATTGTGCAGCTAAATCAATAAATTGCATTCTATATTGTGGGTGAACCCACTCCTACATTTAACCTATAACGAATTATATTTTTTAAGCAGACTACCGTTTAGTATATATCGATCGCCACTATTAGGGCATAAAACCTCTGCCTCACCCATTACAGGCAATTCAAGCTTTTCACCATACTCACTCATCCAACCAATTTGTTTTCCAGGCACACCCACTACCATGGCATAGGCAGGAATATCTTTATTAACCACCGCACCAGCCCCTACAAAAGCAAATTCTCCTACGGTAACACCACAAATAATTGTACAATTAGCGCCAAGTGTTGCACCTTTTTTTATTAGCGTATCGCGATATTCATCCTTGCGCTCTATTAATGATCGAGGGTTGTACACATTAGTAAATACCATACTAGGCCCACAAAACACACCCTCTTCAAGGTGTACATTGTCATAAACCGATACGTTATTCTGTACCTTACATTTATCACCAATAAAAACCCTATTACCAACAAATACGTTCTGGCCAAGGGAAACACCTTCACCTATTTTTGCTCCACCACATACATGAGCAAAGTGCCAAACTCGGGAATCATCACCTATCTGAGCACCATCGTCTATGATAGCACTTTCATGCCGGTAATAATTCATGCTATTTAACCTTTACCAGTAAAGGGTGTGGGTTCTTCGGGCTTTCAACAATTTTCGATTTACGCATCACATCTACGGTTTCAATCGCAGCTCGGTTATCCTCAACACCATAACCCTCCCCCATTAAAATTCGCTCATAACTTTGCGTATGAAGATCAGTAAAGCCACCAGAAAACTCTAACTCTTCACCTTCAACATCAATACTTCTATAAGTAAGCTTCTCACCCTGTACCGCATTCTCAGGAAGGTGACTTGCATCTATGGACAAAAACCAGCGAACACTTGCACTCTCATACTGCAAAAATCCCGATGAAGTTTTCTCATCACGATAATGCACTTCATTGTGCATAACATCACCAAAGATAAAATGCAGCATATCGTAAAAGTGCACACCTATATTCGTTGCTACGCCTCCTGACTTTTCATCAAACCCCTTCCATGACTTCAAGTACCATTTACCTCGAGAAGTTAAATAAGTAAGGTCTACATCAAACACCTTACCAGCAGGAGCCGAATTAACTTTTTCACGCAAGGCGATAATAGAAGGGTGCAACCTCAACTGGAGAATAGAGTTTACCCTTGCACCGTATTCTTTTTCATAGCGAGATAGCACATCAAGGTCAGGTGTATTTAAAACCAATGGCTTCTCACAAATCACATCGATCTTGTTTTGTAAAGCGAATTTCATATGTGGGAGATGCAAGTAATTTGGCGATGCAACTGCAATATAATCCAACTTCTTTCCCTGTTGCTTTAAGTCTTCTACAAAACCTGAAAACGCTTCAAACTCCGTAAAAAACTCCGCCTCCGGAAAATAGCTATCCATAATCCCAACAGAGTCATTTATATCCATAGCCACCACTAGGTTATGACCAGTTTCCTTTATGGCCTTTAAGTGACGCGGCGCAATATAACCAGCGGCACCTATCAATGCAAAATTTTTCATATAACTTCCGACTTAAATAAACTAGGGGGGGGTAAAATTAAAGGCGAATATCAGCCTGATCAGGATTCAATACATATTTAACATCGTATAGGACATGTTTATCCTTACCTAATGCTCGTATTTTTTGCTCTCCCCACTCCTTAAACTCAGAGTGATCAACTGCCAGTACAATAGCGTCATATTCTGACTGCCTCAATTCGGATATTAGCTCTATACCATATTCACGCCTCACTTCAAGTGAATCAGCCCATTCATCATATACATCTACATTCATGTTAAAGCTCTTTAGCTCTTCAACTATATCTATAATTTTTGTATTGCGCACATCAGGACAATCCCCTTTAAACGTAAACCCAAGTATAAGCACCTTAGCCTCATC
>CAJXRF010000075.1 GCA_913058575.1 uncultured Bermanella sp. | reverse complement strand
TTTGAGCCTCATCCCCTAGTGTCATGCTGAGTACTTGGGCCACGCTGTCCATGGCTTCATCCAACGTTAAATCCACACCACTGATCACTTGATCGGCAATGTCTTCTACTTCATCGCTGGATTCACGGCAAACTGCTACCACTTCATAGCCCTGTTCTACATACAAACGACATAGCTCTAAGCCAATTCCACGGTTCGCACCGGTTATTAAGGCCACTTTAGACATAAACACCTCGTTATTATTCGCTGAAAGTAGATATTGATGGCATTATCGAAGTAATTGTCCTATTTATAAAGAGAATTATGCAAAAGCCTGTTAACCAATCTTGCCTGCGCAATCAAGACCCTATATTTCAAGCACTAAAAGACTTTTTTAACACTTCAGGAAGTGTCCTAGAATTGGCTTGCGGCACCGCACAACACGCTGTGTATCTTGCGCAACGTTTACCTCAGTTAACTTGGCAACCTAGCGATTTATTGAGGACGATTGAGGGGGCAAATCAATGGATAACTGAATCAAAACTCGACAATCTTAAACCAGCCATTGAGTTAGATATTTCAAAAAACAACTGGCCAGCAGAAAAGTATGATTATATGTATTGTGCAAATTTACTGCACTTTGTCAGCGACAAAGATGTAGGAAATATATTTAAACATATTGCTCTGAATTTAAAATCTGAGGGGCTATTCGCGGTTTATGGCCCGTTTAACCAAGACGGTTTCACCAGTGAAGGCAACAGAAGCTTAAACCATTGGCTACTGACTGAGGTGGATTCTAAGGCCGGGATCAAAGAACTAAAAGATATTGTCAAATTGGCGAGGTGTCATCAACTCGAATTAATTAATAATGAGAAGTTGCCCGCCAACAATCATTTACTTGTATTCAAAAAATTAACATCAGACTTATAAAATACAGTGGAGCTAGCCTCGTCCATAAGGCTGCTTCCATGTGCGACTTACCTGTACCAAACAACGCACTGCTTCCATGAGCTCCACTTGCTAATAAGGGTTTATTCTCCCCCAAACATCCTTGTAGTACTTTCCATTTTTCACATCACTTTAGTCTTCCTAACCCTATATGGCCATTTGTGCTCTGTGATGCTGGGCATGTTCCCTTTGCTTATTAAGTTTAACGGCATCTGTCACCTTAACTTTAGAAGGATTTAGCCACACGTTAATTGAAATTGATTAAAAATTATTTTAATACCGCTTTTTCATCAAGCCATTTTAAATCCATATCCTGCATCCACCTTAAAGTGTCTTCGGTTTTTTTCGTTGGCTTATATTCCGCTGCCACATAGCCGTGATAATGGCTGTATTTTATATCCTCAAAGATACTGTGAAAGTTTAAATTACCACTTAACGGCTCGCCTCGCCCTGGCACATCGGCAAACTGAATATGCCCAATAAGATGGCCATAATGCTGTAATGCTTCATCCACATGGCCGTCCATTATTTGCATATGATAAACATCAAATTGCATTTTAAGATTGTCATGGTCCACATCGGTAATCACATCTAACATTTGCTGAGTGCTATGAATTAAAAAGTGCGGCATGTCTTTGGTATTCACGGCTTCAAACGTGACCAGGATATCGTACTTAGCAAATGCGGCAGCGGCTTTATGTAGGTTATGAATTAATACATTTAAGTACTCCCCTTCCTTGCTAGCATCAAGACAGCGCCCCGGTAATACATTTACTAATTTAACATTCAGTGCTTTTGCATACTTGTAACAAAGCCTTAAAGCCTTACCGAATTCTTCTTCTTCCCCTGGTACACAGGCCAGCCCTTCACCGCCCACCATTAAATCACCAGCAGGAACATTAATTAAACACACTTCCACATTGGCAGCCTGTTTTGCCGCCACAAGGTCTTCAATTTTTTCATGATACGGAAATTGAATTTCCACGGTTTTAAAACCGGCGTTTGCCGCTAACTCAAACCGCTCTAATAACGGCACTTCGGTAAACATCAACGATAAGTTGGCTGCCAATCGCATTAGGATTCCTCTTTGTTTGTTTCAGCTTCGTAAAGGGTAACTAAAGTTGCAGGGTCTTGGTCATTATAGCCGCGACTGCTGTGTTGACGCATAAGCTGTGCACCTAGCCCGGCCATGGGAATGGCACTGCCTAAGTCTTTGGCTAAGGCATTGGCCATATCTAAATCTTTTAAAAGGGTTTTGACATGCCACTTGATCTCATCAAAGTCTTGGTTGGCCATGCGTGGACCTGTTAACTGTAAAGGGATACTGTCAGCAAACCCACCTTTCAAAGCACTGGGAATGCGTGCGGCGTCGACCCCTGCCCGCTTAGCCATGGCCATCACTTCTGCCATTACTAACACATTGCAGCTTACCAGCATTTGGTTGCATATCTTGGTGGTTTGCCCTGTGCCATTGGGGCCCATATGTGTAACGGCTTGGGATAACGGGGCTAATAATGGCCTTATGGCATTCACTTGGTCTTCATCGCCTCCCACCATAATAGCCAGAGACCCAGCTTCAGCTCCTGCCACTCCACCTGATACGGGGCTGTCTATCCAAGTGACGCCTTTTTGAGCCAGCATTTGAGCCATAGAAATGGTGGCATCTGGGCTAATGGAACTAAAATCGACAATGCATTGACCTGATTTAAGCGAAGGTGCCAATTGATCAATAATATCTTCAACACTTTGAGTATTTGAAACACACATCATGATCACATCTACTTTGCCAGCCAATTCCTGTAAAGAACTCGCCGCCTTAGCCCCTAATGAAATAAGTGGCCCACATTTACTTGGATTACGATTCCAAATCGTTAAATCGAACTTGGCATTTAGCAATTGCTTACACATGGGCAAACCCATTAACCCAATACCAATAAAACCAATTTTAGACATTTTGTGCCCCTGTGAATAATTTCTAAATTTTTATCTTAATTATAAAACCGAATCTATCTGGTTTTTTAGCAAAGAAAATTAGCCTTAAATGCTAGCCTGTCCTAAGCTAAAAATCAGGAATATATAGGACTATGGAAATGAAACTATCGGCATTGTTTGAGCAAACCCATAATCTACCGAACATCCCCAAAATTGTGCAAGAACTCATCGAAACCTTTAACCAAGAAGATTTCGACATGGATGAAATTGCCAATAAAATTAGTTTAGACCCTGTTCTTACCGCAAAGGTGCTACGTCTTGCGAACAGCGCTCATTATGGCGTATCTCGATCAATTGCCAGCACCGCTGATGCTTCTGTGCTACTAGGGTTTTCTACCCTTAGAACACTTGTACTGGCTTCAGGCATTACAGGTGCCTTACAGGTACCTAATGGGTTTAATCGTGAAGAATTTTGGCGAGATAATTTTGCCATTGCCGCCATTGCTAGGTGGATGGCTGATTATTGCAGTATCAATGGCGAAACAGCCTTTACCTGCGGCATGTTGCATAGTATTGGTGAATTATTGATCCAACTGTTAATGCCTACGGAAACGAAAAAAATTCAAGCTGCCGTGGATGCTGGCGGAAAAACGTCTGAAATTCAAATGTCGATGCTAGGGTATAACTACGCGGATGTAGGGGCCGAACTGGCTAAGCGCTGGAAATTTCCCAATGAAACCGTAGAGGGTATTCGCCAACACGTCACCCCTTTGGAATCAAAAGAAGGGTCCTCTTTGGCAGGCTTAGTGTATTTAGCCATTTACATTAATGATTGCCAAAAAAATAATCAGTCGGAAAAGGAGGTTCTGCAAAATTTCCCTGTGGAGGTGGCCGTCAGCATTAATATGGATACCCAAAAAGTGTTTGATAATCTCGATCAATTAAAGGGTATTGAGTCTGGTATGGACAGCTTGCTGGATGAATCCTAGGCCACTTTAAAATTCTAAAAAAGGCCCTGAACCTTTTATTTTTCCTAAGATTCATGGCTAGCCTGAACAGACTTAATTAAAAATAAACGCATCACCATTAGTAAAGCAAGCATCAAAAGTGGAATGGCTAATAAATTAGTGGTATTCCAACCATAATTAAATACCAACCAACCAGCTATTAGTGAAGTGAAGGCTTGAGTAGAGAACACAATAACTTCATTAACAGCCTGAACATTAAAACCTTCATGAAGGCTGTAATTTTGCGACAGTAAAGTCGTGCCCCCCACAAACAAAAAGTTCCAGCCTAAACCTAAAAACACCAATGCAAACCAATAACCCCAATAACCTTGATTTAGCAAAGCAATGGATATTGCAATGGTCATGGCAAAGATCCCCATAAGTAATATCCAGGCAACAGGAAAAAAACGTAATAATATAGGCGTAATTAAAGAAGGTAAAAACATCGCCATTATGTGGCTTTGAATAACGGTTTTAGTTTCTATCAAGGGAAAGCTTAATATCTCGGTCATACTCACTGGAGTTGCCGTCATAATAAGGCTCATAACCCCATAGGCCACTGATGCACAGGTAATAGCAGTAATAATTCCCGGCGAGGATAAAAGCTGGCGAATTGAGCGCCCCACGTGATCGGTGCTTTTTTCTTTTATACTGACAAATGGAATATAACTCAAAAGCACAAGTAGCAAACAATGGCTAATAGCCAATAATATAAAGACCCCACTGAACTCAACGGCCATTAAGTTCTGTCCCAACATGACTAACTCAGGACCAATCCAAGCCGCGAAAAGCCCGCCTAGTAATACTACACTGGCGGTAGTGGCAGCCTGCTCTGGCTTTACCCATTCCAACGCTGCAAATCTGAATTGCTGAACAAAAGCCAAATGCATACCCAATAAAAAGATACTAAAACATAACCCCCAAAAATTTCCATTGCGAACACTGTAAAATGCCAGTATTGACCCTAATAAAGCCAATAAGGTCGCATACACAAAGCCATTGCGACGACCTATTTTTTTCATAATAAACGCAGCAGGCATGCCGGCACAGGCACTGCCCACCACTAAAGAAGCAATGGGCAAGGTGGCCATTCCAGAGCTGGGTGCCAGAGTAAGACCTAAAAATCCTCCTACAAAAATCATCATAGGGGCAGTCACCATTCCCAGTGTTTGAGCAAGCGTAATGAGAAATACTGGAAATGGAAGGTTAGGCAATTAACTATTCCTTATAATCTTTATGCTTAGAAGTAAGCTGGATCATTTAACCATTAAAAATGAAGCTATGTACACAGCATACATTGATGAATCATATCTAGGCACTAGTAAGTATTTTTGAAATTATTGACGTTACAAAAAATAACATTAAACGATTTCAAAAATCCAAGTTCAACTATTCAAACTTTCGTGTCAGTACTCTGGAATCCCCATTCATAAAAGCATGCTAAGCCTAAATCACAATTAGGTTTCGATTTATTAACGACTATAACGACCATTTCCTATTGCACTGATTAATAAAAGCGTTATAAATAGCATTCGCTCTTAATCTAGAGCGAAGGACAGAAAAATGACAATATCAACCAACATTACTTATAAGCAAAATTGGCTACTGGCGCATCTTCGCAGCTAGGGCCTATCTTTGTCCGGCTGCTATCGGTGGCTGGTTCATATCTCTTCTATATTTACAGCCCACTTTTATTAGCAGCCTTATGATTAAATCAATAAGGAGTTAACTCGTGTCAAACCCAATTAGAGCGGGTATTTTATTAGCGTTAGTAGCCAGCTTTATGTTTTCGCTAAAACCCATATTTATCAAACAAGCTTATACTTATGGCATTAATGCTGAAGAGTTATTAATACTGCGTATGTGGTTTGCATTTCCATTCTATTTTTTCATGCTGGCTTTTCAATACAAAATTATCATTGAAAAACGCCGCCATATATTCGGTACAGTGGGATTGGGTTTTTTAGGCTACTTCCTTTCAAGTTACCTAGACTTAGTAGCTCTAGAGAGCATCAGCGCCCAAGCTGAACGAATTATCCTATACGCCTATCCGAGCATGGTTATTTTAATTAAATCCATTTACGAAAAGCGCTTACCTAGTAAAAAAATGTTATTGGCATTACTGGTTGTTTATGGTGGAGTTTTATTACTATTGCCAGGGGAGCTTAAAGTGGCAGGATCAGCATTTGGCTTAATGTTAATGATGTGCTGTGCGTTTACATTTGCTTTGTACGTCATTTTAAGTAAACCCATGATTGAGCGTATGGGAGTCAGCGTATTTACTTCCGTGGCCATGGTGACATCTTGTTTATTTACCCAAATAAATTTCATCACCGTAGAAGTGGATCAGTTAATTAGCTATCCAAGCCAAGTTTACGTATTAACACTAGCCTTAGCATTTTTCTCAACGGTAATTCCCAGTTACGCCATGAGCGCTGCCATTGCCCGTATAGGCTCTGAAAAGGTGGCAATTACCGGAGCCACTGGCCCCGTATTCACTGTGTTATTTGCAGTCATATTATTAGGAGAGTCTTTTAGTTTTTATCATGGCGTAGGACTTGCCTTGGTATTGATTGGGGTATTTTTATTAAGTAAAAAATAATCACTTTATGACTTTCAAACTAAGCCTAGCAACTCATTGAAATGCTAGGCCTTTAAAACTATGAGCGACAGGCTGCTTTCTCTTTTTCAGCTAATTTACGCTTTTTACTTCGATAATAATCACTATGCTGTGCACTGTAGCCTTGTCTCATTATCTTTTTTAATTCTGATATACGTTGTTTTACTTTAAGGCAATATTGGCTATCACCTTGTTTTCTTATGCCTGAACTGTAAGCCGCGCGCTTAGTTACTTCACCGCCATTAAACCCTTTTACAGCTTGGCGCTCTCTTCGAAACACTTCTGAACTGCCATAGCTGGAGCCATTGGAGTCGACATTCACAACTTGAACATCTTGCTGGTGACTAAACTTATCCGTGTAGTGAGTGACACCTTTTTCATCCACCCATTTATACACACTAGACACTTCTTGGGCTGCAGCTTCTTGAATAAGCGGTGGAGCAATAGAGTGAGTGGCCAACGGAGTAGAAATAAGACAACTTAAAAACAGGGCATATTTAATGTTCATCACTGTTCCTTGTGATTATTATCATCCATGATGACATATCAAAAAATCATTGAGCAATAAAAAGCCGAAGCAACGGCTTCGGCTTTTTATTTGATAACACTAAACACTTACAGACTTAATGTTTTCTCACCGCGAGCAATACCTGAAACACCGGTGCGTACTGTTTCTAAAATACAGTTGGGACCAATGGCTTCGATAAAGGCTTCAAGCTTTTCTGTGGTACCGGTTAATTGAATGGTGTAAACACTGGCGGTTACATCCACAATTTGACCACGGAAAATATCCGCTGTGCGTTTGATTTCAGCACGTTGAGCACCAGAGGCTTTAACCTTAATTAGCATTAGCTCACGCTCTAGGTGAGTGCCTTCGGTTAAATCCACCAGCTTAACCACTTCAATTAATTTATTTAATTGCTTGGTGATTTGCTCAATTTCACGCTCAGTGCCCGAAGTAGTAATGGTCATACGCGATAGCGTAGGATCTTCCGTTGGGGCAACCGTCAGCGTTTCAATGTTGTAAGAGCGCTGTGCAAATAAACCCACAACACGAGCCAAGGCACCTGGTTCATTTTCTAGAAGTATAGAAATTATATGTCTCATTAGGTGCGCTCCGTTTTACTTAACCACATGTCGCGCATGGCACCTGTGGGAACTTGCATTGGGTATACGTGTTCGTCTGGATCAACTACCACGTTTACAAATACCAAGCGATCTTTGTATTTGCCAAAGCAATCATCCATAGCGCCTTTAAGCTGATCTTTGGTATCAACCTGCAAACCAACATGACCATAAGCTTCAGCCAATTTAGCCCAATCTGGAAGTGATTCCATATAAGAACTAGAGTGGCGACCTTCATAATTCATGTCTTGCCACTGGCGAACCATACCAAGGTAACCGTTATTTAAGCAGAAGATCTTAACCGGAATACCATATTGTAAGCAGGTGGACATTTCTTGAATGTTCATTTGAATGGAACCTTCACCGGTTACACAAACCACCATTTCATCTGGATAGTTCATCTTAACGCCCATGGCCGCTGGGAAACCAAAGCCCATGGTGCCAAGACCGCCGGAGTTGATCCAACGGTTTGGCTCATCAAATTTATAATACTGAGCCGCAAACATCTGATGCTGACCCACGTCAGAACAAATATAAGCATTACCTTTTGTCGCTTCCCACAAGCCTTCAATGGCTTCTTGAGGCTTTAAGATACCGTTGTCGTTCTTATCGTAATGACCCGCATGACGCTTACGCCACTCTTCAATTTGAACCCACCATGAAGCAATTGCATCTGCATCTGGGGTTTCTTTCATTTCTTTAATAATGTCTAGAATTTCATCTAGAACGCTGTCTACTG
This sequence comes from uncultured Bermanella sp., assembly GCA_913058575.1. Classification (GTDB taxonomy): domain Bacteria; phylum Pseudomonadota; class Gammaproteobacteria; order Pseudomonadales; family Oceanobacteraceae; genus Bermanella. The sequence continues at coordinate 19,101 of CAJXRF010000075.1, read as the reverse complement.
GGCCCACTATTGGAATATCGATATCCACTGTTTTAGAGATAGACGATGGGTCAATATCGATATGAATAATGGTCGCGTCTGGGCAAAACTTATCGGTGGCATTGGTAACACGATCGTCAAATCGAACACCAATAGCCAAAATCACATCGGCGTGATGCATGGCCATGTTTGATTCGTAAGAACCGTGCATTCCTAACATACCTAAACTTTGCTTGTCCGTACCAGGGTAAGCACCCAAGCCCATTAGTGTTTGGGTGATAGGGTAATTTAAACCACGCACTAAACTGCGTAGGCGTTCATGAGACTTACCTAAGATGACACCGCCACCTGAATAAATCATTGGGCGCTTAGCAGCCAGCAATACTTCAACCGCTTTGCGAATCTGGCCTGTATGACCTTTTTGCGGTGGCGAGTAAGAGCGAATTTTCACTTTCTTAGGGTAAACGTATTCATGACGGTCATTTGGTACCGTCATGTCTTTTGGAATATCAATTACCACAGGGCCAGGGCGGCCAGACGTGGCAATATAAAAAGCTTTCTTAACCACTTCAGGAATTTCACTTGGGTGCTTAATGCTGAAACTGTGTTTAACCACAGGGCGACATAAACCCAACATATCGGTTTCTTGAAAGGCGTCCCCTCCAATCAGGTGACTCATTACCTGACCGGTAATCACCACCATAGGAATAGAATCGGTAAACGCTGTGGCGATACCGGTAATGGTGTTGGTGGCACCAGGACCTGATGTCACCATGACCACCCCAGGCTTACCAGAAGCACGCGCATAGCCATCAGCCATGTGTGTAGCTGCCTGCTCATGACGCACTAAGACGTGTTTGACTGCACTTTGCTGATAAAACGCATCGTAAACGTGTAAAAGGCTACCACCTGGGTAACCGTATACATATTCAACTCCTTCTTCATGAAGCGAGCGAACTAGCATTTCTCCGCCGGAAAGTAATTCCACCGTTGTTTCCTCTCATCCACATGCTCACCCAATGTGAGCTGGAAAATCTCTGCAATAGAATGGCTGACTGATAAATATAACCGTCAAGACTACCGCGCCATATTGGCTTTTTGCCATTGTTGGGGTGATGAAAACCGGGTAGTTTTTCATCAAATTTAGCTGCATCATAGGCAACTAAATGAAAATTAGTTGAAGCAAGGTCATCGCCTCTTCAAGATCTCAAAATTACCTCTTCGGGGTGGCCGAATATGAGCTTAAATTTTGGGCTGGTAATTTTGACATCCGTGGGGCTTAAGTCAAGGGATAGCCCTTGTTTTGCTTGACATTTAACAGTATGAGCGAATTATACTTTGCTTTTGCACTAATTTGGTTACAGTTAACCTAGCAGCGCCCTCTTTCACTCCATTTGAAACAGCGAAATATGAAACAAATATCCTTACTTATATTAATGCTTTCTTGCACGCTATCCTACGCTGGGCAGGCTTATAAAAGCGTAGACGAAAACGGTAATATAACTTTTTCACAATTCCCCCCTAGCAGTGAGCAAGAATCTCAAAGTATTACCGTGAAAACCCAAAAAAGCAGCAGTGCAGCGCAATCTCAACAGAAGCTTGATAGTACCCGCCAAAAGCTCTTGGAAAGCAGTGTCGATCGCAATACTGAAACGGCCGATAAAAAAGAGGCCAAAGAAGAAGCTGAGCGCATGGCGGAAAATTGCGGGAAGGCTAAGCAACAACTGCGAGACATTCAAAACAATGGCCGAATTTACAAAACATTGGAAAATGGCGAACGCCATTGGTATGACGAAAAAGAAAGAGAAAGCTTAATAAACAAAGCTAAAGAGCAAGTTAAAAAATACTGTAAATAAGGCGCTACGGGCTTAAGCCCGTATTTTGCCCCTTAATCTGTCAGCCAAATACAGCTGGCCATTCGGCCAGTTTTACCGTCTCTGCGGTAACTAAAAAATCGCTCTTCATCCGTGTAAGTGCAAAAATCACCGCCATAGACCTGACTAAGCCCAATCGAATTTAAGCGCAGCTTCGCTAAGGCATAGATATCAGCATGCCATTTTTCCAATACACCGACGTATTCTTGGTTCGGTTGATTAACCTGTTTTACAAAACAGCCACTGGCCAATAAATTCTGTGAACAAAAAGCGTCATAAACGCTCTTACCCACCTCAAAAGCATTAGGCCCAATGGCAGGCCCTAACCAGGCCAAAATTGAATCTGGACTGCATTTAAATTGACCAACGGCTTCTTCCAATATGCCATCAGCCAACCCTCGCCAGCCAGCATGCACTGCTGCCACCTGAGTACCTGCTTCATCACATAGCAACACAGGTAAGCAATCTGCGGTCATTACCGTGCACACTTCATTGGTTTTTTGGGTGATTGAGCCGTCTGCTTCAGGGCAGCGCTGGCCCATCTGCTTTGTTACCAAAGATGTGCCATGAACCTGTTGCAACCACAACGGCGCGCTTGGCAGCAGCTCTTGTAGGCGTTTTCGGTTTTCACGAACGTTCACCTCACTGTCTTCAACATGAGCCCCAAGGTTAAGAGACTCAAATGGAAATACGCTGACCCCTCCTAACCGAGTTGTTTGTAAAGCCCTTACATTTTTAGGGGCTGGCCAGTTTGGCTCAATATAGTTAGCAAGCATTATTCATGACCTTGAACGATATGATTAATACACATCATCTTCGGCGTTTTCCGCGTCAAATCGCAGTTCTTCTAATAAGGCTTCAAAATCATCAGGAAGCGGCACTTCCCATTCCACCACTTCGTTAGTGGCTGGGTGATAAAGCTCAATATGTTTGGCATGTAATGCTTGGCGTGGAAATTTACGCAATACATCACGCAACTCGTTCGTGACACCTTTTGGTAAGCGTACTCGCCCACCATAGGTACCATCGCCCACCAAAGGGTGCTGAATATGAGCCATATGCACACGGATTTGGTGAGTTCGACCGGTTTCTAGCTTTACGCGAATATGAGTATGACTGGGGAATTTTTCCAGAACACGATAATGGGTAATGGCATCTTTACCGGTTGGGTGTACCGCCATTTTAGTGCGGTCTTTGTCGTGACGGGCGATGGGTTCGGTGACTTTACCGCCACCTGTCATGGTGCCTTGAGTAACGGCCTCATATTCTCGGCCCATTTCACGGCTTTGCAATTGCTCAACAATATGGTTCTGAGCCTGCAAAGTTTTAGCTACCACCATTAAACCTGTGGTGTCTTTATCTAAACGATGAACAATGCCTGCCCTTGGAATATTTTGAAGATCAGGACAATGATGCAACAAGCCATTCAATAAGGTGCCAGTGTAGTTACCCGCTGCAGGGTGTACCACCAATCCCATAGGTTTATTAATAATAATGATATGGTCATCCTCAAACACAATAGGGATGTCCATTTCTTCAGGAAGCCACTCCCCTTCTGGCTGAAGCGTTACATCTAGGCACATTAGCTCGCCACCAATGAGTTTTTCACGGGGGGCACGTTCTTGACCATCGACCGTTAGTTGACCGTCTAAAATCCAGGTTTTAAGCCGAGAGCGACTAAAATCAGGGAACAATATGGCCGCTATTTGGTCGAATCGCTTGTTACCAAGCTCGTTTGGAATCTTAATTGTTTGTTGAATTTGTTCAGACATCTTGGTGACAGCCGCGCCCTATGGTTAAATTACCGCCGTAAACGACAATTAATGCATTAATAATAAAGATTATATCAGATAGAACTATGCGAATTATTATCATATTACTAGCAACTGTCATTTTGGCGGCATGCTCCAGCGATGGCAAACGACCAAACGCTGAATTAACCGAGCAAGAAATTTATGAAAAAGCCATTCAAGCCATCGACGATGAAAACTATTTCATGGCCATGGAAACCCTGCAAAAGCTCGAAAGTCGCTATCCTTTTGGTAATTATAGCGAGCAAGCACAATTAGAATTAATCTACGCTCAATATAAAGCCCAAGAATTAGAGGGCTCTCGAGCCAGTAGCGAGCGCTTTATTCGCCTGCACCCTGAGCACAAAAACGTCGATTACGCTTATTACTTAAAAGCGCTTACCAGCTATGAATTAGGTTTAAGTCTTGTAGAGCGTTACTTTGCCGATGAACAAGCTCACCGCGACTCACAGCCGGCCCGTGACTCTTTTCAAGAGTTAAATGAGCTTATTCGTAAATTCCCCGATAGCCAATATGCCCCCGATGCTCGTCAACGCATGATTTATCTGCGCGATCGTTTAGCCTTGCACGAGGTCCATGTGGCTCGTTATTACCTTAAGCGCCATGCGTATCTGGCAGCTGCCAATCGCGGCAAAAGCATTATTGAACAGTATCAGGGCACAACCCATGTAGCTGATGGCCTAGCCTTGATGATAGAAGGTTACGAATTATTAGGCCAACAGGACCTTGCCGACAAAAGTCTAGTCGTATTAAAGGAAAACTTTCCTAAACATCCGCAACTAGAAGATGGAAAATTTGTACACAGCGGCTGGGCCGACAAAGACCACAAAAGCATCTGGAATGTAGTAACTTTTGGCCTGATCGATTAACAAAGCCTAAATTACAAACCCAAAAAAGCCGACTGATGTCGGCTTTTTTCGTTATCCCTTCAAGCTTTAGATCCTATATCCCTAAGCGCCAGCCATGAGTAATAGGGTAGCGACGGTCTCGTCCAAAGCCACGCTGAGTTAAACGCACCCCCACAGGGGCTTGGCGACGCTTATATTCATTCACATCCACCAGCCACAATACGCGCTTCACCACTTCGGCTTCAAAACCTTTTTCGATAATGGCTTGCGCGCTAAAATCTTCCTCTATGTAAAGACGTAAGATCTCGTCAAGAATATCGTAAGAAGGCAAAGAGTCTTCATCCACTTGGTCAGGAGCCAACTCAGCTGAAGGTGGGCGAGTGATTACTCGTGGCGGGATCACTTCACTAATAGTATTTCGATAGTTCGATAACTCAAAGACTAGGGTTTTAAAGACATCTTTCAATACACCATAACCACCCGCCATATCTCCATAAAGCGTGGCATAACCCACTGCCATTTCACTCTTATTGCCCGTTGTTAAGACCATATAGCCTTTTTTGTTACTCATGGCCATTAACATCACCCCACGACAACGGCTTTGTAGGTTCTCCTCCGTGGTATCGACCTTAGTGCCTTCAAACTCATCACTTAATGTATGCATAAAAGCGTCATACATGGGCTCAATAGGCAGTACTTTGTAATGTACACCCAGCCTATTGGCTTGATCCTCTGCGTCATGCAAACTCATTTGCGAGGTGTATTTAAACGGCATCATCACCGCTTCAACGCGATCCTTACCCAAAGCATCAACGGCTATGGCCACCGTTAACCCTGAATCAATTCCACCTGACAACCCTAACAAAACCCCTTTAAAGCCATTTTTGTTAACGTAATCTCGCACCCCCAACACCAACGCTTGATATATGCTTTCTAAGTAATCACGCTGAGGCGCTATGCTACCTTCAATTGAAATACAGCTATTCTTCGCCTCTGCACCAGAAAATTTGAAGTCTACGTAACTTAACTGGGCTTCATACGTTGCCACACTGGCTTTTAACTCACCACAGGCATCCACTACCAAGGAGCCACCATCAAATACTAATTCATCCTGGCCACCCACTTGATTCACATAAACAATGGGCATGTTTCCTTCTAAAGCTCGCGCCTTCAACAGTTCTTGGCGATGAAGAGGTTTGTCGATATGAAAAGGGGATGCATTTAAATTTAACATCAACTGAGCACCAGCGCTTTTTGCTCGCTCTAGAGGGCCTGCATGCCATATGTCTTCGCAGACGCTTAGCGCTGTTGGAATACCATTAATTTCAAAAATACCTGAGTTACTTGAATCTATGGCGCCTGCACAAAAATAACGCTTTTCATCAAACACTTGGTAATTAGGTAAATTTTGTTTGGAGTACTCTATTAAGCACTGCCCCTTAAAAAAGACACCTGCTACGTTATAAAGCTTTCCGTTAATGAGCTTTGGATACCCCACCACAATATAAATTGGCAAAGCTGCTGTAATCAATGAATCTATGGCTTGGGATACTCTTAACTCAAGGCTTGGCCTTAAAAGAAGATCTTCGGGGGGGTAGCCTGTCAACGTGAGTTCTGGAAATAAGATAACGTCACTGCCTTCTCCAAGAGCGGCTTCACTGGCCTTCAATACCTGCTGCGTGTTACCAGAGATATCCCCTACCAATAGATTTAATTGCGCTAAACAGACGTTAATATTTTGTTCCGACACCACTACAGCCTTGATTCAAACCACTAAGGCCGTGTATTTTGCGAGAATTGACGTAGTTGGGCAATCATTTTTACGCCTATCCGGAAGGCTGTGTTTAAATAGCCTGCGTATCTAGCCTCAAGCTGTATGGCGCTAATGATTAACCGCTTACTTTGAGAGTATCTATAACAGGTGATTGGTCGAACACTTTAGCCAGCTAGGCCAGTATGTAAATTAGATGTGGACACTTTACCCATGAACGCTACAAACGAGCGCCAGCCGTTATTTCACCTTTACAGCTACTTTACGCTGATTTTGGCCTTGCTGTTTTTAGGCTTTTACTTTTTTGAAGAACAATTACAGTGGTGGCAATCCACCACGCCCAAATTGCTTCCTATTGTTTTATCAGGCTATTTAGCACTGGCTATTAGTAATGTCATAAGAAGCCATGCTCATGTTTACAACAAAAGCGATATGCTACTCCCCAGCTTGCTGGCTGAAATTTTATTGCTTGGTTTATTATTATTATTTCTAGCCCCCAAACAGCAAGATATTAGTATTTTCATGCTCATCAGCGTAGGGCTTGGCAACACCATCCTCAACAAACGCCTAGGTTATTTTATTGCTGCTATGGCCACGCTAATGGTATTAAGTGCATCCTATATCAATCAAAGCAATAAAATTACCGATCAGCTTTTATCTGGCAGCTTCATTAGTATTTTATTTTTTATTGAGTCCTTTATTATTCAAGCCCTTAAAACCCGCTTAACTGAAGCACAAAGCCATGTGGTTAAAACTCAAAGCCAGTTGCACAGCGTGGCCCGAATCAGTGATTTAATTATTGAGCGAATGCTAACTGGAGTATGCGTAGTAGATAACTCAGGGAAAATCTTGCGTATTAACAGAGCCGCCAGCGAGCGTATTGGCACTCGCTTAACGTCAGGGAAAAAACAAGAGCCACAATTAATGCCAGCACAACTTTTTGAGCGCCTTCAATATTGGCATGAAAGCCAACTTCAAAATGATGAATCTATTGAGTTAACACTCCCCAATGGCTCTCTGCAGTCTATTATTGTCTCTTTTGCAGAAATAGATAATGTTTCAACATTGGTATTTGTAGAAGATAAAAGTACTGTAGCAAGACGAGCCCAACAATTTAAACTCACGTCCTTAGCCCGCATGGCCGCCAGTATAGCCCATGAAATTCGAAACCCTCTCAATGCTATTAGCCATGCATCGCAACTTCTGCAAGAAAGCGAAGAGCTCAATGCAGAAGATAAACGTTTATGTGACATCATCATTAATCACAGCACACGAATGGATAAGATCATTCAAAACGTTTTACAAATCAGTAAGCGCAATAGCACTGAAGCCCAATGGATAAAACTACAACCATGGGTTAGTAAATTTTTAGATGACTTCAAGTTACAACACGACATTCCAATTGAGTTTGAAGGGGATGATTTAAATATTCGCTTTGACCCAAGTCAGTTACACCAAGTACTTTGGAACCTATGTAATAATGCGGTTCGCCACGGGAAGGCCGATTCAGACAACCCGATAATTATTCGCATGGGAAAAATCAATCAACGCCCTTTTCTTTCCATTAAAGACAATGGCAATGGCATTCCAGCCAAAGAAATTAGTTTTTTATACGAACCATTCCACACTACTTCAGCTCAAGGCACAGGCCTTGGATTATATTTAGTCAAAGAGCTTTGCGAAGCTAACCACGCTGAAATTCGTTACCAAGATAAAAATGAAAAAGGCGCCTGTTTTGAAATATTATTTGCCCGTGATTATGCCGGCGCCCTCGAGAATAAGGAAAAATTATGAATAAAATTCTTATCGTGGATGATGAGCCTGATATTTTAGAACTGCTATCCATGACCATTACGCGCATGAAATTTGAAGCCATTAGCGCGACCAACCTTAAAGATGCTAAAGCGTTACTGGAAAGCCATACCTTTCAGTTGTGTTTAACGGACATGCGCCTTCCTGATGGGTCAGGACTTGAACTTATCACCCACATTCAAGAAAACTACAAAAATATTCCAAGCGTTATGATCACCGCCTACGGCAGCATTGATACGGCCATTGAAGCCATGAAAGTAGGTGCATTTGATTTTTTATCAAAGCCCGTGGAGCTTGATAAACTTAGAAGTGTTATTAAAAACTCAATGAGTTTAAGTAAACAAAGTAAATTTTCTGATGAAGTCAGGTCTGTACCTGGAATCATAGGCAACTCTGAATTAATTACCCAGTTAAACAATCAAATTTTTAAAGTGGCAAGAAGCCACGCACCTGTATTCATTCATGGGGAATCGGGAACAGGTAAAGAACTGGTTGCTAGGGCCGTACATCAACTGGGGCACCGCCAAGAAAAGCCTTTTGTGGCGGTCAACTGCGGGGCAATTCCTTCTGATTTAATGGAAAGTGAATTCTTTGGCCATAAAAAAGGCGCATTTACAGGTGCCTCTGGACACAAAGAAGGTTTTTTTCAAGCGGCCAATGGCGGAACACTATTCTTAGATGAAGTGGCAGATTTACCTTTGGCCATGCAGGTTAAATTACTAAGAGCCATTCAAGAGAGTCTTGTACGCCCAGTGGGCAGTGAAACCGAAATACCGGTAGACGTACGAATTCTTTCTGCCAGCCATAAAGATTTACAGATGGAAGTAGAAGATAAAAACTTTAGAGAAGATTTATTTTACCGTTTAGATGTAATAAATTTACAAGTGCCTCCATTACGAGAGCGCAAAGGGGATGTTCCTCTATTATGCGAGCACATTCTTCAGCAGCTGGCTAACTCTTTAGAAATACCCAAATCAACACTCAGTAAAAGCGCACAAATTCACTTACAGCAATATCATTTTCCAGGAAACGTACGCGAGCTAGAAAACATATTACAACGAGCGGTGACTCTAATAGATCATGACCCCATAGAGATCAACGACTTAAATCTCAAGAAGCTGCAAGTTGCACAAACAACTTCAGATAAAATCCATGTTCTAGCCCCTGGAGAAAAACTAGAGGAATACCTTGAGGATATTGAAAGAGAAATACTCACTCAAACTCTTGAAGAATGCCGATGGAATAAAACAGCTGCGGCAGAACAATTAGGTATGACCTTTCGCTCCATGCGCTACCGACTTAAAAAACTTTCAATCGACTAACCCCTTTCAGCCCCTGCTTTAGCACTTAGCCATAGCAGGGCAATCCCATACTATTACTACCCCACCTCTACTTACTTCTATCTGACTTATTTATCAATATGAGTATTGGCCATGTTAGATTCATTAATTAATTGATATCTAAAGACAATTTGTGCATTTTAAGTCAAATTATTGGTTTGGTCGGTCAAACAGATTTACAGCTAAAGGATTAAGGTAGCAACAATGAAAATTTTAAGTAAGGAAAGATCGTGAGCCTTCAAAACAGTTACACCAAAGAAGAATTAGTGAGAGCGGCTCACGGTGAGTTATTTGAACATAACTCCGTCATTCGCCTACCCCGCAATGAAATGCTAATGCTTGATCGAATCACCCATATATCTAATGAGGGTGGCAACTATGGCAAAGGGGAAGTCATTGCAGAGTTAGATATTAATCCAGATTTATGGTTTTTTGATTGCCATTTTCAAAGCGACCCCGTTATGCCTGGTTGCTTAGGATTAGATGCACTATGGCAAATGATCGGCTTCTGGCTTGGTTGGGGTGGCCGCCAAGGCAAAGGCCGCGCTTTAGGGGCTGGCGCCATTAAATTCGTTGGCGAGGTTCTACCTACCAGTAAAAAAGTAACGTACCACATTCACATTCGCCGAGTCATTGAGCGCGGCACGGCCATGGCGATTGCCGATGGCGTGATGTACGTGGATGACAAAGAAATATACACGGGCAAAGATTTACGAGTTGGCCTGTTTATCGGAGATGAAAAATGAAACGTGTTGTCGTAACTGGCATGGGCATTGTATCCAGCCTAGGGTGTAATAAAGCTGAAGTCACCGAGTCGTTAAAGCAGCAAAAGCCAGGCATTGGCTTTAATGAAGAGTTTAAAGAACTAGGCTTTCGCTCTCATGTATCCGGCATTATCGACCTAGATGTTAAAGAGCATATTGATCGTAAGTTATTACGCTTTATGGGTGAAGGTGCTGCCTATAGCTACATAGCCATGAAAGAAGCCATTGAAGATTCAGGCCTTTCTGAAGATCAAATTTCAAATGTTGATACCGGCCTAATTATGGGCGCCGGCGGTGCCTCTTCTGAAAATATCGTCGAGAGCATTGATATCTTGCGAGAGAAAGGCATTCGTAAAGTAGGCCCTTATCGCGTTCCGCGCACCATGGGCAGCTCAATCGTGGCTTCTTTGGCCACAGCCTACAAAATTAAAGGCATTAACTACGGCGTGACATCAGCCTGCTCAACCAGTGCACACAGCATCGGCGTGGCATGCGAACAGATTCAAATGGGCAAACAAAAAGTCATGTTTGCCGGCGGTGGCGATGAAAGCCACTGGTCATTTGCCATGATGTTTGACGCCATGGGCGCCTTATCCTCTAAATATAATGACCGCCCAGAAACGGCCTCTCGTGCCTACGATGAAAACCGTGACGGCTTTGTTATTTCATCTGGAGCCGGCTGTCTTGTTCTAGAGGAACTCGATCATGCTCTTGCGCGTGGTGCAACGATTTATGCTGAATTAGAAGGTTACGCCGCCACATCAGATGGTGCCGATATGGTGGCTCCATCGGGCGAAGGAGCTGAGCGCTGCATGCAGCTGGCTCTTAAGACCTGTCACGGGCCCATTGACTACATCAACACTCATGGCACCAGTACCCCTGCAGGTGACGTGGTAGAACTTGGCGCCATTAAAAAGGTATTCGGGGATGAAATGCCTCTAATAGGATCAACGAAACCGCTATCAGGTCACAGCCTAGGTGGTGCAGGCGTTCATGAAGCGATATTTAGTTTGATAATGATGCGCGATCACTTCATTACAGGCTCCGCTAATATAGAAAACCTTGACCCTAAAGCAGAAGGCTTTCCGATTATCAGAGAGAATATCGAAAAAGATGTTCAGCGTGTCATGAGTAACAGCTTTGGTTTTGGCGGCACTAACGCAAGCCTTGTATTTGGACGCTACCCTCAAGCTTAAATACTTTTAGCCCTACAAATTAAGGCTAAAAACACCTAACCCAATCATCCGATTGGGTTTTTAGTATCACCACATTACAATCTTTAGCACTGAATATACAAGGAGGTATACCAGTGCGAGGATTTACACTAATTGAATTAATTGTCAGTTTGGCTGTACTAAGTATTATTATGGCTGCAGGTGTCCCGAAGTTTAGCGACATGCTCGAAGAATACTACGCGGATATAGCTCTTTACGACCTAAGGAGCGTCTTCCAAAAATCGAGAATACTCGCCCTTAACAACTCCCAAGAAGTCATTGCCTGCCCATTAAAAGGCAATCAATGTAGCGATGACTGGACCCTCCCTATTGCTGCATTTAATGACCAAAATAAGAACCTAAAGCTCGACCCTGAAGAGTTACTTTATTTTAAAATTAGCAATGAGGTCAATCATGGCGTCTGGTACAAAAAGAGAGTGAAGGCTAACTACATTAAGTTCACAGCACAAGGCTATGCATTTAGCTCGGCTACTACCTTTTTGTATTGTCCTGATTCTGGCAATAACAATACAGCGAAACAACTTGTCATTAACTTTCAGGGAAGAATTAGAATAGATAGCTATTTAAACGCCAGTGGCTCGCCTTACAGTAATTTATCACCATTAAGCTGTGACTAAATAGCATGGGGATGAATGCTAACAAGCGGCTTTAATGGGAACTCGCTCACATTAAAACCACCTAAATTCCCTCCAGCCCTTGAAATTCAACCGTTAGTCCGGTCCCATTATAAATTACACTCCTAAAGTTTTTAAATACGAGTTATGAAAAAACAAATTGGCTTTACCTTACTCGAACTCATGATCACGCTTGTTATCTTTGGAACAATAGTGAGCGCAGCCGTTCCCAAACTCCAATCTTTACTAGAAAGAAGTAGTATTGAGTCCTTAACTCCATTATTTGAACGTAGTCTTAAGTATGCCCGTGATGAAGCCATAGGGAAAAACTTAACCGTACAAATATTACCGCGAGAGGTTGGGAGTGATTGGTCTCAAGGTTGGAAAGTACAATATATCACTCTTGGTGGGGCTGTCGAAGATCTTCGCTCTTTTGATCCTCTTCCGGGCTCACCTACATTTACGAGTACTGATTTCAGCACAACAAACCCTATAAAAATAGCTGGTACAGGCCAAGTAGAAAAAACAGGGGATATCTTCCTGCATTACCCTGGTTGTGCCGGCATGCAAAAAATTCAATTCAGCCTACTCATTTCTGGAATACTAAAAAAGAGTAAAATCGCATGTTAACAACTACTAATAAGCAAGGCGGTTTCGCCATGGTAGAAGTGCTTGTTACAGCCACTATTATCGCTATTGGCATATCTGGCTTGGGAATATTACTCATGCGTGCCATTCAAGGCACTCAAGATAGCTCACAGCAATCACAGGCGATGTGGATGGTTCAAGATTATGTGGGTCGAATTAGAGCCAATCCAGATGGTGCTCGCGAGCACTATTATGACTTAACTGTTCAGCCTAATTGCCAAGCCCCTCCCTCAGCAATATGTTCTGATCATACTGTTGGTACCGTAAAAGTGGATGCTGACATTTGCTCAAAACAGGAAATGGCTACCTACGACAAGTGGACAACCGTATGTGGCTTAACATCTGACGTCTACGACAGTTCTGCCGACTTTATCCTGAATCCAGTGCTTGCATCCACATGCTCACTCACGCATACCGGAAGTAGAAGCAGCACTAAAGAAACCGGGAAGATTGATTGCGTTCAATATGATGTGTCTTTAACTTGGGACATAAAAATCAATAATGACTCTTCCAACACAACAAATACAAACACATACAGCCTAGTTGTGGAGGTTAACTAATGATTAAGCAAAAAGGGTTTACCCTAGTAGAGCTCATGATAGCCTCCGTTATAGGCTTAATTATCATGGCAGGCATACTTAATCTATTTATCAATACAAACCGAAATATAACCCTGTCAGATGCTCTATCTCAAAATCAAGAGACAGGCCGTTTTACGATGGAGTTTATCACTAAGAATACTCGGCTCGCCGGTTATAGTGAAGATGACGTTATCGGCAGTGTGCCCGGCCTCTTACTTCCATTCGTTGCCCTTACATGTGCAGCAGACGATGAAGCCGAAGCATGTGCAGCCAATAACCCAGCTAACGCACGAGGAGATCGCCTTGCCATACCTTTTGTGGTTTTACCTGGAGCAACTTATCGAGCTTGTACTGGTACTGTCATAGAACCGAGTGCTGGTGACCCGACTCAGGTTGCCAATGTTTTTTGGGTAAGTAACGCAACTGATACCAATCGTGAGTTAGTCTGTAGAACGTTTGATATCATAAATAAAGTATGGCATGACGATCAGGTTTCCATCATTAATAACGTGGAGGCCTTCGAGTTTCAGGTCGGAATAGCGAATTCTTCAAGCGAATTATATGCCGCAAGCTACGTCACTGTCGACAACATCACGGACTTAAGTCTTATCCGCTCCATTCGTATTGCCATATTAACTACAAGCCAAAATCAGATGGATGAAAACAAGCTGCAAACTAACATTGAAACCCGTACCTATAATCTTTTAGATGCACAATATGAAATTACCGATGGAAATTTAAGAACCATTTTCACCAATACCATCGATTTACCCAACCTTCTTTCAAATATTGACGTTAGCGATCCTACTTAAAAGTTCTGGAGGACTTAATGAACAAGCAAACAGGTTCTACCTTAGTGGTGTCCTTAATATTTCTCACCATCATTACTTTGGTGGTTGTATATAGTTTAGAAGGCAGCAACTTACAAAGTAAAATGGTGGCCAACAGTTTATTCACCGCCACTATTTTTCAAGAATGCCGAAACGAGCAAGAAGCCAATGTAAGCTTTTATAATTCAAATGCCGGTGCAAATAGAGCAATTTTATTAAATTCCATAGTCACCGGTACAGATATTGAAATAGACAATACAATTACAGAAGACAGCTCACGAGCCACCGATGCCACCTTACCTAAGTCTGACCTTTCTATTCAGTGGCGCTTTCTTCGTGTTGCCCCTGCTTTTAGAGGGGGTTATGACATAGACAATCAAGCCCAAAACCAAGCAAATTTATTTGAACATGATTGCCTTGCAACATTCCGCACCTCTACCAATAGCCAAACACTTGGCGCAGTAGTAGATGGCTTACAACAAGCTGGCAATATTAATTAAAAGAGTAGTGATTATGATGAAAATTCTAATGTGTTTTTTAACAATTTTAAGCATTGTTCCATTAAGTTACGGAGCCAAAGCCTTGGATGTAGCTCGTGAAGCAGAAAGTATAAAAGTTGAATTTTACGAAACCACTCAAAGTGGCTTGGTCCGCGTAAAGGGTTGCAGTCAATGCAACAAAGACACATACAAGTTTGATACCCCTCCTCTTATAACTAAAGGCGGGAAAGCGATCTCTATCAAAGAATTCATGAAGGAGTATTGGGAAGCAGAATTCCCTACCTTACTGCTAGATATAAAAGACCTCACTGTATTAAGTATTCATTATTAAGGGAAGTCATCATGAATTATTTACGATTATTTTTACCCACCCTTTTTTTTAGTGCGCTCACGTTAGCTGATGATACTGAAATTTACGGTACCGAAGGCGTTACAGAAGCGAATCGCTTAAACCCTAATGTACTGCTCATAGTGGATACATCTGGCAGTATGCAAGGCTCTGTTAGTTATGAGGTAAAGCAGGCCTATGATGCGGGGAGAACCTATCCTCAAAGCTACGCGTATAATAGCTACTTTTACCCTAATCCTAATTACAACGCTGGCTGGGGGAATTCAATAAATACATTAAACAGCTCATGTAATGCAGCCAAAACAAGCCTCTCAAATACTGGATTAGCCACTACCAATCTCCAACAATACAATAATAATGTATGGGGTTCACTCGTATCTGGTTCAGGTGGAACCATTAGGTGTTTTGCTGCAGGTTCTGACCAAGGATTTGAATATAATCTTTATTCTGGTAATTATTCTAATTGGTTTCAAGGCAATGACTCCGTTGAACAAATTGGCACCCGAATGGATGTGGTACAAGAAGTAGTAACCAACCTAGCCAATAGCCTAGAAGACATTAACCTCGGCTTAATGCGTTTTAACAGTGGTAATGGCGGCAAGGTAGATGTTTCTGTTGCAGATATCGCTTCTTCTAAAACACCCATCAAAAATAAAGTTAATAGTTATTACCCTGGTGGCGGCACCCCACTAACAGAGTCATTACATGAAGCCGCTCTTTACTTTAGAGGAGAGAATAAAAAATACGGAGGTAACGGCACTTATACATCGCCTATCAAAGGAGAGTGCCAAAAAAATCATGTTATTTTGTTTACCGATGGTGAACCGAGTAGCGATACTGGCTCTGTCACTTCAGTTAGAAATTATATAAAAGACATGGATATACCTGATGACATTGGACTTAGTAAAAGCTGTACTGGAGATGGCGGCTGCCTAGATGAGCTATCTTACTGGATGAAAAATACTGAGATATCTTTCGGTGATGAAGGTAAAACTTCTCCTGGCATAGTAACCCATACTATTGGTGGGTTTAACTTATCTGCTGCTAAAAGTTTACTGACCAATACTGCTAATCGCGGTGGAGGCGGTTTTTATGAAGCCGATGATGCATCAACCTTAAGCGAAGTGCTCACCACCATTTTTACTGAAATTCTCGCCACTGATACGACCTTTACAGCACCTGCTGTATCGGTAAATGCTTTTAATGCATCGCAACACAATGATGAAGTATTTTATGCGCTGTTTCGTCCAGAAGATAAAATAAAATGGGGAGGAAATTTAAAAAGATATCGACTATCTGATAGTGGCGAGCTATTAGACTTCAATAATACGGCCGCCATTGATAGTGAAACCGGTTACTTTGATGAAGGCAGTTACGGATTCTGGAACGACAAAATCACACCTGATGGTAAAAATGTCACCTATGGCGGTATGGCGAATTTAATCACCACGCCAGCTAGCAGGCTACTATTCAGCAACAGCAGCAATACCGCTATGGGTAACTTTTCATCTGTCGCCAGTTACGATTCATTTGATATGAGTGAAGACGTGGATGTTGACTTTGACGAAACAGACATATTCAAGTGGGTGCAAGGCTACGATATGTTAGACATCAATGGCAATTTAACAACTACTGATAGCCGCAAGCAAATTGGCGATCCCATGCACAGTGAACCAGTAATTGTGACTTATAGAAATATAGGAACAGCAGATGCGCCAATATCTGACGCAACCATTTTCTTTGGCACCAATGAAGGATTTATTCACGCAGTTGATACAGCAACAGGCACAGAGCAATTTGCATTTTTACCTAAGGAACTTCACCCATTACAAAAAAGTTATTTTGATAATACCCAAGGCAGCATCAACAAACCCTATGGAATGGACGGCCCTATTTCCACATGGTTTTACGATAAAAATGGCAACAGTGCATTGCTAAACAGCTCTGGTTCCCTAGAAGCCGATGAACACGCCTACTTATATGCTGGCATGCGCCGTGGCGGTAATAACTACTACGCTTTAGATGTCTCGAATAAAACCACACCCACAATGAAATTCGTAATTGAAGGTGGAACAGGTAATTTTGCACGCTTAGGGCAGACCTGGTCAAAAATGGTCATTGCCAAAGTTAAACTTAATGGTGACCCAAGATTTGTGGCCTTCTTTTCCGGGGGCTATGATGAAAACCAAGATATCTCAGGCGGTGTATCAACAGCCGATTCCATTGGTAATGCCATATACATGGTAGATGCAAGCACAGGTGAACGACTTTGGTGGGCCAGTGATACCGGCGCAGATTTAAACATCAGCACTATGGTTAACAGTATGCCGGCAAGCATTTCAGCCGTTGACATAAGTGGGGATGGCTTCATTAATTATTTATTTGCTTCTGATACTGGTGGTCGTGTATTCAGAATAGATATAAATCAAAGTAATACCGGACAAGCAAGCTTCGCTACCGGTGGAGCTATCGCCTCTTTAGCTGGAACAGATGCTGACAATAACCGTCGCTTTTACAACAAGCCAAACGTATCACTTGTAAAAGATGATCAAGCGGGTGACTACCTGACTATCGCTATTGGCAGTGGATACCGTGCACATCCTATAGTAGAAAAAAATGTAGATAACCGATTTTACGTTATTAAAGATAGCAATCCTTACAAAGCGCCAACCTCCTATAGTATTAAGACTGAAGAATTACCTACTAAAATCACTTTAGGAGAAAATGAAACTCCTGATCCATTGAAGCTCTACAACGCCACAGCACTCATGAAAGGAGGAAAAGCTGCCTTAAATAGTGACATGTACAGCATTATGAGTCATGGCGGTGGCTGGTATGTTCAAATGGAAACTGAAGGCGAGAAGGTACTGGCTCAATCCACCACTTTTTCAGGCGCCATTATTTTTACATCATTCTCTCCATCATCGGATTCAAATAGTGGGGTATGTGGCGCAGATACTGGGCAGTCTCGTGTTTACGCCCTCAGTCAAAAATGGGCAATAGCAGCAGTTGATCTAAATGAAGATGGTATTATTGATAGCTCAGACGCATCTACGACTCTTGTCCACTCTGGCATAGCACCTAGACCTGTTGTTATTTACCGTGAAAATGGGGGGAAAACAATCGCCATAGGCACACAAACAATAGATGACACCAGATTTAATGAAGAAGTATCTGATCCTGATTGCGCAATCAACGGCACTTGCGAAGAAGAAGTCACAAAATGTGAAGAGCAAAATTGTTACGTAGTACCTGTTTACTGGCGCCAGAACTAAAAATCAACCTCAGGAGATAAAATGAAAACACAACACGGCTTCAGCTTAATAGAGTTAATGGTGGCATTAGTCATTATGGGAATCATCGCGACCTTTGCAGTCCCTTCCTATCAAAGAAATGTTATTGCTAGCTCGCGTAAAACCGATGCAATGCCGGCACTTTTAGACATAATGCGAGCTCAAGAAAATTACTTTGCGAATAGATTTACTTATACGGAAGATTTAACAGATTTAGGATATTCGAATCCAGAAATAACCGCTAGTGAGCGCTATTCTATCGCCACTAAAAAGTGCACCGATAGTACAGGTGCAGAAGTGGCAATAACATCTTGCATAAAGTTAAGAGCTACTGGCATTAATGGTAAAGGTGGGTATTTGGCTAATGGTACAGACGATGCGTACTTAGAATTAGACAGCCTTGGAAGCCGCAATGTCAGTGGTGTGAATGGCTGGTTGCAATAGAGTAACGAACTATTAATCAACACGGTGTTTTTAATAGGGATAGGCTACAGCACCCCAGCTACTGGTTCTCCTAACGGTTATACCACAAGCGACTGACTAATCAGCTCTAACACAACCTTCGAAGTCTCACCATAAATTACCTGTACCCGAGCATCCACAAATGTTCGGGCCTGAGAAACTTCAAACATACAGCCCTCGTGTATTTTCAAACAGTAACCGTAAGCGCCTAACCAACACCGTCCTTAAAATTCCAAGGTAGCAAAGTATCAACGTCTTCTAACGTCTCAGCATTTGGCAGTTTTGTGAATACCTGCTTCAAATACGCATAGGGTTCCAAGCCATTCAGCTTTGCCGTTTCGATCAAGCTATATAAATTAGCACTGCTCGTAGCTCCTTTCTGGCTTTGAA
>CAJXRF010000074.1 GCA_913058575.1 uncultured Bermanella sp. | reverse complement strand
TAAAAGGCCCTATGGCTTTTATCCAGTCCATATTATTGGGCAGGGCGTGTTCACAAGGCACAGCTGTTCTTAGTGTTTGTTGCTGGCCTTTTTTTTGATATTGGCTTAATACGTTTAATACACTTTCACTGGGTTGTCCGGCACTTAAAAATATCGATTGATAATTTTCTATGGCCGCCAATAAAGCTGGCCAATCATCATGTTCTTGCCAGTCATCCGCAGGGGTTTTATGCCAAGCTGGTCGCTGGTATCGCCACACGGGTATGCCGGTTTGTTTGCCACTTAGTACTGCCTGGTGACTCATTTTTTGAGCATAAGGGTGAGTGGCATCCATAATGGCGCTGATATTTTCGCGCTTAATGAACGCGTTTAATCCCCCTGACCCACTAAATCCGCCAATGTTTATTGGGCAATTTAGTTTCGGTGTACGCACTAAACCTGCAATGCTGTAAATACAGTTAATGCCGTTATCTATACAGGCTTGTGCTAATGCCTTGGCTTCCCCTGTGCCCCCTAACAGTAAAAGCGTCATGAGGAATGGCCATTAGTTGGCGTGTTAGAAAACGCTTGGCCCACCACCTGTCCTTTTCGATCCACCGCCCAAATTTCAACGTCCACATGTGAGGGCACAATTTTTTTAGCCACCGCTAACGCTTTTTCACATACCAATTTAGCTAAATCAATTTCTTGTTCTTGACAAAACTTAAGGGCCTGCACACTGGTGTTAGCGCTAATTATTTTTTCTAGTAAGTTGTTTGTGGCGCCCTGCTGTTTGGCAAGGCTTGCCAAGAAATTAAAATCAATACTACTGGCACCACTGTGTAAATCTAAATGCCCTTGGGATAACTTACTCAGCTTGCCAAAACCACCGCAAATACTTAATTTATTCACCGGCACTTTTTTAAAATATTTTAAAACTGCTCCCACAAAGTCACCCATTTCTATCAAGGCCATTTCAGGCAATTGATAAATATTTTGAATGGCTGTTTCACTGCTATTACCAGTAGAGGCGGCAATGTGTGTAAAGCCATTGGCCTTGGCCACATCTATGCCCTGATGAATAGAGGCAATATAAGCCGAACATGAAAATGGCCTAACAATACCCGTGGTGCCTAAAACCGAAAGGCCACCCAATATACCTAATCTGGGGTTCATGGTTTTTAAGGCTAAGGCTTCGCCCCCTTGCACCCCCACTGCCACACTAAAGCCACCTTCATAGCCATGCTCTTGAGCTATTTCTAATAAATGCTCACTGATCATTTTTCGCGGCACCGGGTTAATAGCAGGCTCCCCCACTGCCAATAACAAACCTTCACGGGTGACTGTGCCCACCCCTGTGGCTGCTTTAAAAGTAATGCTTGCCGTTTGGGTTAAGGCCAACTCCACAAAAACAGTGGCCCCATGAGTAACATCTGGATCATCACCGGCATCTTTAATGGTGCTGGCCTGCATGCACTGTTCATCTAATGGAGTAAGTTCAACCTGGAGCTTTACTAATTTTCCTTTGGGTAATTTAACGCTAACCCAACGAGTTTTTTTTTCATCCTTTTTAGATAAAAGAACCATCGCAGCGGCCACTGCACATGCCGTAGCGCAGCAGCCCGTGGTTAAGCCGCTACGCAGCTTTTTGGGAGTCTCTTTACTTTCAGGCCACATGCTATTTATTTAAACTAATTATTTTTTATCCTTAATTTTTATAGACTTTGACTTAACCAAACACCACCTAGTATCACCGACGCGCTAGCAATTAAATAACGACTGGCTTGGTACATTTTCACATTAAGATTTTGTAATTTAACTTGTAGCTGACCCAGCATGGCACCAAACATCACCATGGAAATTAACACCCCTAAGGAGAACACCACTAAATAAGTAACGGCAACACTTAACTGACCTTGCATCACGATGGGCACCAAGGCTAAAGCCGGAGCACTACCAGCTAAACCGTGCAACATACCAATGAGCACCGGCGCATGTTTTGCCGATTTCACATGGTCACTGTCTTTTTCATCACTTAAACATAAGTGGCTATGCACCACATCACCATGGCGATGAGTTTTTAATTGCAAAGGGTTTTTCTTAAAGTGCCAAAAACACCAAACGCCCATGACCATTAGCAATACACCTACAGAGGCTTCGGCCATATGTTGGAACGTTTCAGGAATGCTGACTCCTAAACCAAACAACAACATGCCAATCATTACCAACATGCCAGCGTGTCCCAATGCCCACTGGGCACTGTGTTTAAAACTGTTAAGTAAACCAGGCTTACGACTGCTTAACGTAGATACTGCCATCACATGATCGGCATCTAATGCATGCAATAAGCCTAAAGAAAAGCCGGCCATTAAAATTGAAAACGAACTGGTTAACATGATGCTTGTGCCTCGCGCGCCTTGCTGATACACAATGTGTTATCGCTAAGACTTGGGTTAAATATTTTGGCTATTGCCAGTGGGTTAGATGCAAAAAATAAATGCAGGTAACTGGCGGTTAGCTGTTTGCTTCGGTAAATTTCTTCACCTGGTGCTGCGTGACGCTGGCGACGGCCAAAACCCACCGGGGTAGGTGTGCTCTGTGTGCGCGAGCGATGATGGGCATGGCCCCGCACTTCTCCTTCTGGTAAGCAGGCAGTTTGCATGCCTTGGCAACCTCGCTTGCCTCGCATGGCCCCATGGCCCTGTAAAATATTCAGCATGGGGTATTGTTTATCTTGCAAGTCGGTAAGGGTTTCTAAGCAATATAATAGCCCGCCGCATTCGGCCAAAATGGCTTTGTCTTGCTGAAAAAAATCACTAATTTCCAGCAGCAGACTTTTATTGCTAGCCAATGTTTGTGTATGCAATTCAGGGTAACCGCCAGGTAGCCATAAGGCATCAGCCTTGGGCAATGCATTATCGTTAAGGGGAGAAAAATATTTAACCTGTGCCCCCATTTTTTCAAGCAACAACACATTGCTTTGGTAAATAAAACTAAAGGCTTTATCTTTGGCGATGGCAATGGTTTTACCCTGTAACCATTTTTCAGTTTGAAAGCTTTGTAATTGGGCCGCTTCTGGACGCTTAAAAGTAATAGGTTTTAGCCAGCTGGATTCTATTGATGAATTTAAATCTCCATCTATAAGCGCTTGCGCGCCCTTTTCAAAACGAACTTCTAATTCATCAAACACTTCACTGGCTTGTACTAATCCTAAATGACGCTCAGGCAATGCCACGTCTTCATCACGAGCAAAAGTAGCAATTAAACTAATATCAGACGGCAATGCCAGTTCAATTAATTCCCTATGACGGTTTGTAGCGCAATGATTGGCGATCAGACCCACGAGATTAAAGTCATCGCGATAATTGGCTAGGCCGCGCACGATGGCCCCTGCGGTTTGGGCCATGCCTTTCACATTCATCACCACCACCACAGGTATGCCAAACTTAGCGGCTAAATCAGCACTGGAAGGTTCACCATCAAATAAACCCATGGCCCCTTCTATTAAAATTAAATCACTGCACTGTGCTGCTTCAAAAAGCTTCTGGCGACACCAAGCATCCCCCGCCATCCACATATCTAGCGGCTGCACTTCATTACCCGAGGCTTGCTCTAATATTTGAGGGTCTAAATAATCTGGGCCAGTTTTAAAAACTCGCACCCCCTTCCCTTGATTTTTAAAATAGCGCGCCAAAGCCGAAGTAATGGTGGTTTTACCTTCGCCCGATGAAGGGGCAGAAATAAATAGCGCAGGGCAATTGACTGAATTGTGAGAATCAGTAAGGGGCATAGTATTAAAACTCCACCCCAGCTTGAGCCTTCACACCCAAGCGAAAAGCGTGTCGCTCGTCCTGCACTACAGAGATGCCAAGTATTAAGGGGGCTATGTCTTCACGATTTCCATAGAAGCTAAAATTAATAGATATAGAATGATTTTTCATCGAATTAAAATTCCACCCCTAACTGTGCTTTCACACCCAAGCGAAAAGCGTGTCGTTCGTCTTGTACCACAGAAATGGTATCTGCAATATCTTGTAATGGGGTGGCCATGGTACGCCCGGTAATAATCACATTTTGCATTTTGGGGCGAGCACTTAATGCCGCCACCACAGGTGCAACATCTAAATAACCGTATTTGAACATGTAGCTCATTTCATCAAATACCAGCATGTCGTACTTGTCATCGTTTAATAATTCTTGAGCCTTTGCCCATGCTTTTTGCGCGGCGGCAATGTCTTGGCTTTTATCTTGGGTTTCCCAGGTGAAGCCATGGCCCATCACGTGCCAATCTATTAATTCATGATCACGAAAAAATTTGTATTCGCCAGTTTCCATGCGCCCTTTGCTAAATTGAATCACCGCACAACGTTTGCCGTGACCAAGCGATCGTGCCATGGTGCCAAACGCTGAACTGCTTTTTCCTTTGCCGGTGCCTTTTAATAAAATCAGTACACCGCGCTCTTCGGTAGACGCGGCAATCTTTGCATCCATTACCTTTTTACGAGACGCCATACGTTCTTGATGTTTGCTATTATTATTCATGCTCTCGGTATTGATAGAGTCAGTCATTACAAACAGCCTTTAAGCATCATTAAATTTATTGCATAACAGTGAGTAATTTTCGCTACCCTTTTAACCTTTTTACGAGAGATCATGCGTTGTTCGTGCTTACTATCGATATTCATTGATGGTGTATCAGTTGAATCTGTCACTGTTGGCTCCCGTAATAAAATAAGATTTTTCTGAAAATAAATTAAGTATTAGCTTTTAATTTAGTGCTAACTCTTAATTTAATGCTAAATAGGACGCACCCATTTTGTGGGCGATAGTTTGCCCACGACCACGCTTTATTTGAGAAGACTCTGTATCAATAAATACACAGCGTTCCCCCAAGTAAGCTTGGCTTGCTAGGGTTTTTTCATTAACACGACCATCGCTTAAAATGTAACTGCACACCTCTAGAGAGGGCATTTTTCGTTTTAATTTTTGCAAATACGCTTGCCCGGCCTTTAACCCATCGTTAAAGGGGGTGCCGCCGCCTGCCGTGATGGATTCTAAAAAAGCACGAATATGTTTAGGGGCCCGTACACTGGCCAATAGATTTTTCACCTGTGCGTTACCAAAGCCCATAATGGCCAGTTGTTCACGTTTTAAATAAGCCTGCTGGGCAAGACTTAAAATAATATGCTTAGCTTGGGCAAAGCTTTGATTCATCAAGGTAGAGGCACTGGTATCTAATAAAATAAAATGCAGTTTTGCCGTGGCACTTTTTTGTTTGTTAAATTTTAATGACAATCCATCACTAAGCCCGCCATTATATAAAAAGGTTTTAAACCAATTGGGTTTCTTAGATGACAAGTTTGAAGTGTACACGCCTTTAGCCCCTTGGCCTTTTTGTTGGGCGCTCATAGCCATTAACGAAGACAACATCTCCTTATTTATCAGTGATTTAGTAGGGCCTTTCAATAATTCAAAAGATTCAGATGAAGCATCACTTAACGATTGAAACTCAGGCTGCATGCTGCCCCATTGGCCATGACTGCCTTGGGAATCATCAGTACCTGGCGCTGTAGCTTGATCATTAAAACTGTCTTTGGGGCGACTGAATGGGCTTTGAGAACTGTCAGTGTTTTGCTGTTGCCAAGGCGTAGAAGATGACGACTTATTCTCTTGCTGGCCATTATTTTTAGCACCGCCATTATTCTTGTCAGCATCAGAATTCTTATCCTGATGATCATCTGGCAAGGTAGATGATGGGCCATTGTGGTTGTCGTCACGATTATTTTGTCGGTGCGCCAATACTAAATCTTTTACCGATTCTATATCAGTTAACTGTATATCTTTATGGCCGCAAAAAGCCGCGTGGGCCTGTGCCGCGCGATACCACACTAAATCAGCCCGTAAACCCTCCACCTGTGCATTTACACATTGCTGAGCAATATGCTTGCGCATATCCATACTGCAATTAACTTGGGGTAATAAATCACGGGCCACTGTAATGGTGCGGTTTAATGCGCGTTGTTGATCTTGGTGTTGCTCACAAAAAAGCACTGGATTATTTTCATAGGCTTCACGCAGCATCACTATATTCATGCGTTCATCAATGGAAAATTGATTATCTAGTTTCACCATTAAACCAAAGCGGTCTTGCAGTTGAGGGCGCAGTTCCCCTTCATCTGGGTTCATTGTGCCCAGTAAAATAAAGCGGGCATCATGACGATGACTAATGCCGTCGCGCTCAATCACGTTCACGCCGCTAGCCGACACATCCAGTAATAAATCCACCAGTGAATCATTTAGCAGGTTCACTTCATCAACATACAACACCCCACCATGGGCTTTAGCTAATAAACCTTCTTGAAACTGAACCTTTTTTTCATTAAGCACCTGTTGTAAATCTAAGGTGCCCAACAGCATCTCTTCACTGGCCCCCAGTGGAAGGGTAACAAATGAACTGGAGGGTTCTTTAATAGCTAATAATTGCGCTTCTTTTGCGGGCACTTCTTTATGGGGCAAGAGTTGCGCCTTTTCTGCGGGCAAGAGTTGCGCCTTTTCTGCGGGCAAGAGTTGCCCTAAGGCACGGGCTAAAGTAGATTTTGCGCAGCCCCGCGGACCACTAATTAACACACCACCAATCTTGGGGTTAATGGCGTTTAGAATCAGCGCTTTTTTAAATTCGCTTTGACCCATTACAGCTGTAAAAGGAAATAGGGGGGTCATGTTTTCCTCCACAGACAGATTAGTAAGCTCAAAAAAATGAGAAAACATCAGCCATACAGGGGGAACGAGAAGTATTGGTGGGAAAAAGGAGAAGTCACAATAGACGAGAATTTTGCACAACAAACCACAAGCAAAATAGATAAAGACTCGCCATCATCCTCCCCTAAGATCATCACCTATGGGCATTCGGGACCTGAGCGTCCGAACGACTTCTATATTCCTGCCGAATATCACTGAAGCGGTTATCAAGCAGGTATCCTGGCTTACGTCGATTAATCACTATCCTTCCCAGAGGTTCAGCTCCAGTGAATAGTGTTAGATGGCAATGACGTTTACAGTTGCGGAGGCAGCGTAAGAATTTAACTTACTTCCCTTTTCACTCATGCATACATGAACACTTGATGGCGGCAGGGTATTTGAAGCGGGGGAAGCTGTCAATTTAAAAACCCACCACTGAATAAAAAACAACCACAAATATCAGGCTTTTTGGTTATAAGCGTGACCCATTTTCAGCTAGCTACCCATTAAAACTCATGTACTTGGCCCGCCTTTGTGTTGCAGGGCATTGTGGTTAACGGTAGCATTGACGCTCTTTTAAATTATAGAACGATGGTTTACAGGTGATGCACGTATAGACGTGACAGCCTGTAATTAAATGGGAAGTAAGTTCAATTCTTACGCTGCCCCCGCAACGGTGATGGAGTTTTCTCCTTAGCCCGATACCAGCCATTCATCTATTTTGTAATTAGTTGCGGAGGGCGACGTTACCATGTTCACACCTATCAGTGTTTTTTCTATTACCGTGCCATTGGGCAGGTTTTTGCATTTCATTTTTTATCTTTTACAAAAGCGAATGGGGCTCTTAGCCAGCGCCCTGGGATAGCTTTACCTTTTTCATTATGGATATGGGTTTATATTCCATATGTTGTTTGTATAGATTATTTGAGATAGCTATTTTGAATTATTTAATTAAAGCCGTTAAATCTGTTACCACCCTACTACTGATTTTTCTATTGGTGCAACAGGCGAATGCTGATGATGCTGCCATGTGAAAGCACAGCACACTCAGAGCAGCAACTGACCGCCAGTTTTTAATTTAGAAAAAACATAACCGAAACATAAAAATATATACATCCACTATATAAAGACGCCCAGCGTCACGGAGACAACATGTCAAACAGCCTAACCCACACAGATACTCTTAAAGGCGTCAACACTGAAGTAAGCGTTTCTAAAAAATCGCAGATTTTATCGGCAGCCATTTTAGGGTTTGTGATTATGATTGGCGTGGGCCTATCCCCCATGGAAGTGGCTCATAACGCCGCCCACGATACCCGTCATTCATTTGCTTTTCCTTGTCACTAAATTTGGCAAGTAAAAACAGCCATAAAAACGTAAAAGGAATGCAAGATGATTTTTAGAAATTTAGTGTTTGCCAGTGTGCTGGTAGGCCTGATCTCGGGCGTGGTATTGGCACTGGTACAACAAGTGGCCGTCACCCCCACCATTATTGCCGCCGAGCAATTTGAAGTGGCCCAAGAAGCCCCTGTTGTAGCGGCACCTGTTATACACGAGCAATCTGCCCATACTCATGACGCACATGCAAGTGCTGACCACCACGGCCATGAAGATAGCCTGTTGGCACCTCTCAATGAAAATACGCATCACGAAAAGCCAACTGCACAAAGTAATAATCATGGCGGCATGGATCATCATCACGACCCAGATGCATGGGCACCGCAAGATGGTGCTGAGCGTTTATTTTATACCAGCATTTCTAATGTGCTAGCGGGCATGGGGTTTGGATTATTAATTCTGGCCGCCATGACCTATCACGGCAAAGCCAATATTAAAATTGGTGCCCTTTGGGGGGCGGCCGGTTACCTGACTTTTTTTGTGGCCCCCACCTTAGGGTTGCACCCTGAAATTCCAGGAATGGAAGCGGCTAACTTACAAGGGCGTCAAGGTTGGTGGTTAACCACAGTGACCTTAACCGCCGCTGGTTTAGGGCTCATTGCCTTTGCTCATATTAGTTTAAAATTGGCAGGGCTGGTGCTATTGGTGATTCCCCATATGCTAGGGGCACCACTGCCTGAACTTATGGAAGGGGCCAGTGCATTTTCACATCCAGACCCACAAGCGGTTAGCGCATTGGAAGCACTGGCGGCAGATTTTTTACAAGCTACTGCTTTTGCCAATGCAATTTTCTGGTTGGTACTGGGATTAAGTTGTGGCTATATAATTAATAAGTTTGGCATTATCAAGGCAGCCCAAGAGTCTGCTAAAAACTAGTTTACGCGCTCTGGCAGCGTTAACATTAGACTCGAGATTCTCATTTATAATTATAAACTGCGCGCTTTCGTCTAAGGTTGCCTTGCCAGATCATCGTCACTAACGTTTTTATAAACTCTGTATACTTAAAAAAGGAAAGCCTGTTTATGAAAGCTTGTTTACGAAAGTAAGCGGGCTTTTTTATTTGAATAAAAATACAGGGGAATTCATGAAAACCAAGCACTCACAAAATATAACCGCCCTGTTTCATAATATGCTGGATGCCATCTTGAATGGCGAGGCAAGCTTTGGTGAACTAGAACTTGCTGGCAAGTACCAATACAAACAATGTGAGTTCACCCTACACCAGCTATATAAATGCTTTGCGGGTTTAGATATGGAATTGGCAACGCTGAGTTATACAGAGCTTAGAAAGGCTTTGTTCCATAGCCCAGTAAATGAAGAAATGAAAAAACGTGGTGGGGAGATTGTTATTAAGGAGAATATGGGGAAGGTGGATGAATCGGTTTATTGTTTACAATTTTTCAACCCACTAAATTAATTTAGCGCTTTAATTAAAAGGTATGCATCTAACACATCCAGTAAAGTCCGTCTTTTTGGCCGGACCCATTAAGCGTATTGTTATTACGTGGTGACCCACTCAGGGCTGACACCTATTCGTAAATATCCATAAATTCGAACCCCATCACCATGCATACAATAAGGAACACCTGAATTTGAGACAGCCTTAATAAGGGACTGTATATTGTTTTCTATTTTAGGCTTAACTAATGCACCTCGAGGCTGGTTTCTTAAAGCTCTAATATTGAGCCATTCAATATGCTCACAGCCTGCAAAGATATTATAAATATCACTGCACCAAATATCTAGATTTGTATATTCTTCTTCTATATCTTTTCTTTGAAAATCAATATAACAGCCAATACTTTTAAGCTCTGAAAAAAGACGACCCCATTTGGTGTTATTTAAAACACTGGTGAGGTTTTCTCTTTCTATATATCGATGTGTTTTATGTCTAGCAGCTAATTCCATAAAGAGCCTTTAACCAAACAACAGCCTGTTAAATTTTCTCTGCACTACAACTATAAACACCTTTCGCTCCTGAAACACTTAAAAAGGCCTCTTCAGGTGTGAACTTCGGAGCAATTAAAAAATATTTGCTAGCCTGCCCTGTATTATCAGCAAATTCAAAATACATAACTTTATTCGACCAAGCCATAGACATAGTAATTACGTCACTGATTCTCTTTAGTGTCAGTACCTTTTCTTCGTAAGAGTTAATTCTTTTTTCTCTAAAATTCACACTAAATACTAAATAGTCATCTAATGATTTAGTAAAATGAATAGAGATGGCCTCTTCTTTATTAACATCTGAAAAATTCAACGAAAAGTATGGACCCCACTCTTCGTTATTTCGATATTCACTCACTTCAAACTCACACCCAAAATACATATCAGAATCCACAGGTATCTTATATTCTGAACCATAGTTTCCTGCAGGAACATCAAATGCACCATTTGCTTCTTTAGAGTTTACTGGAATACAAAAAAGTATGAAAAGTATAAATATAGAAAGTTTCATTTTAGCCTAATAGTTTATCAACCTATCAGCGGCACACCTTAGTGCATCCCGCTGATCTGGAGTTTAGTCAATACTAACCTTGAGTCACTTCTTCATAAGCCCACTTCAACCAAGGCATTAACGCCTTAACATTTTCTTCTTCAACCGTAGCACCACACCAAATACGCAAACCATCCGGCGCATCGCGGTAAGAACCTATGTCGTAGGCCACCTCTTCACTGTCTAGCAATTTCACCATGGCTTTCACTTGTGCGGCATCGGCTTTTAACGCAAGACACACACCCGTGTTAGAAATGGTGGCAGGATCTTTTGCTAAAAATTCAATCCAATGGTTTTGCGCTACAAACCCTTTAATAACTTCTAGGTTGTCCATGGATTTTTGAATGGCGGTTGAGACGCCGCCCATTTCTTCAACCCAGTTTAGGGCATCTAAATAGTCGGCTACCGCTAACATAGACGGCGTATTAATGGTGGCCCCTTTGAAGATGCCTTCAATTAACTTACCGTTTTTGGTTAAACGAAACAGTTTGGGTAACGGGCGATCTGGCGTGAATGTTTCTAAGCGCTCAACTGCGCGAGGGCTTAAAATAAGCATGCCGTGGGCACCTTCGCCGCCCAACACTTTTTGCCAAGAGAAGGTGGCTACATCTAATTTTTCCCAAGGCATGTCCATGGCAAACACCGCAGAGGTGGCATCACAAATGGTTAAGCCTGTACGATCATCCGCTATCCAATCGCCGTTAGGCACTTTCACACCGGATGTGGTGCCGTTCCAAGTGAAGATCACATCGTGATCAAAGTTCACTTCGTCTATGTTAGGTAGCACCCCATAATCCCCTTTTAAGGAGCGGGCATCTTTAAGCTTAAGCTGGGTAGTAATATCGGTGTGCCATTCAGAACCAAACGACTCCCAATGCATGATATCCACAGGGCGCTGGCCCAGCATAGACCACAACACCATCTCCATGGCGCCAGTATCAGAAGCGGGCACCACACCTACGCGGTAGCCATCGGGCAAACCCAGTAGTTCAGAGGTTTTCACACAAGCCAACTCTAGAGCCGTTTTGCCAATGGTAGAGCGGTGTGAACGACCCAATGTGGATAAGTCTAGATTGTTCACATCGTAACCCGGGCGCTTGCTGCATGGGCCAGATGAGAAGTTAGGATTGGCGGGCTTTACAGTGGGTTTTACGACGGCTGACATGTTCAAATCTCGTGTATTGATGAGGGCACCCCTCCCTATAAAAGGAGGGCAAAAAGGAACCTAAAAAGACCTTATTGGGCGCACATTTAAAAATTGCGCTGATTATGTCAGAACAGGCTTTGGGCGGGAA
This sequence comes from uncultured Bermanella sp., assembly GCA_913058575.1. GTDB lineage: Bacteria > Pseudomonadota > Gammaproteobacteria > Pseudomonadales > Oceanobacteraceae > Bermanella. Next base: position 15,609 of record CAJXRF010000074.1, on the reverse strand, counting down.
ATGAAAAAACCTCATGGGTGATCAAATTGTGGGCGCTTTGTACTGTATAGCCCCTAAGCGCTTGTGCAGTGCCCTTGCCTAAGTTTCCCCTTACGGCCGACAAGTAATGTTAACTATGGTCACATTCTAGGGACTGATAGGCCTCACTTAACACCAGACCCACAACGGGCAAAAGTGCGTTCCTTACCTATACTTATGGTGGCTCTTCTAATGCGAGCATTTATAGGCCCTTAAAGTATTTTACGCTAAAACCAAAGGTCCAATTTAAGCGACGCAAGCTAACACTCTATGTTGGGTTTCTAAATGAAATGTTTTCTTTTAGTCATCATCACAACCCTACTCCCCATACTTTGTTACGGGGAAAGCCAGGCTATTAAGGTTGCCTTTCTTAACCCCGACACCAAGGGGAACCCATTCTGGGATTTAGTCACCTCGTTTATGCAGGCCTCTGCCTTAGATTTAGGCATGGATTTAACCGTTGTGTACTCCCAACGAGGCGACAGGTTTGAACACTTGAAATTGGCTAAATCCATATTAAACCATAAAGATAAACCCGATTATTTCATTAGCATTATAAAGGTAGGCTCGTCCGATAAGGTCATAGGGTTAGCTGAAAAAAATAAGGTGAACTACTTTTCAATTAACACCCATGTCTTAGCTGAGAGCAACAGCCTAATAAAAAATCCAAGAGAAATGTCCCGCTATTGGTTAGGCCAGATGATCCCTAACGATGTGCAGGCTGGGCAGCGTCTTGCCTCTATGCTTATTGAAAAAGCGAGATCTAAAAACCTTATAGATAAACAAATACATATCATTGGCCTAGGTGGAGCCAGAGATTCATCGGCCACCTTTGATCGCATCAGCGGTTTAAAAAAGGCCTTACTAAATGAACCAACTGCGGCTCTTTATCAGGTAGTTAATACCGACTGGAGCCAAGAGAACGCTAAGTTAAAAGTGTCGGGACTGCTAAAGCGTTATAAAGATGTAAATTTAATTTGGTGCGCAAGCGATACCATCGGCTTAGGGGCAATAGATGCGCTAAATGAATTGGGTATGCCTGCAGGAAAAAAGGTACTAGTGGGTGGGATAGATTGGTCTAGCGATGGCTTAAACGCCATTGCCTCACGAGATTTAACCACGAGCCTTGGAGGGCATTTTATGGAAGGCGGGCTAGCCTTAGTATTGCTTTACGACCATTACCACCAAAAAGACTTTGTAGAAGAATTAGGTGTCACCATCAAAACCGATTTTCATCCTATTAGTTTTAAAGACAAAGCGCTTATTAAAAAGATAAACCATAGAGATTGGAAAACCATTAATTTTAAAAAACTATCAAAAGTTCATACCCCCAACACAAAAAAATATAACTTTAGTTTAAATAATATTATTAGCCAACCAGTCCCCCCTTAAAGCGCAATGAATCACAACCAATTAAATCTACAAGGCATGTTTGTTAGCAAGGCACTTTTTGAAAAAAATCAGGTAGAACGTAAATATTAAAAACGCCTTAAGAAAAGGGAGGGCAATATGATAAAAAGAAAAATCACCATCATAATCACCTCTTTCTTTCTATCATTATTTGCTAATGGCACTACGGCTAATGAAGCAGTACAGCCAAACAAACCAATACAAGAGATTGTTTTATCGGGTACCAACAATACCAAACACTCCCATCACGGAAGGTGGTTACAGCTCATTTATGCAGAGGTTTTTAAAAGGTTAAATATTAAGTTCAGCTACCAAAGCTACCCCGCCAAACGGGCGAGCGCTATGAGTGACAACGGTTTATCAGACGGTGAAATACACCGCGTGTATGACTACAGCGAAAAACACCCCAACCTTATTCGAGTAGAAGAGCCTCACTTCTCAATACATTTCTCGGCCTATGCCATTGACCCCGCCATAAAATTAAGCGGATGGGAAAGCCTAAGAGGAAAAGACTACATGGTGGGCCATCGCATTGGCGTTAAAAAAACCCAGTCTAAGTTGCCAAGCATTATCCCCAAAAGAAAACTGTCTGGAGTTATTAATATTAGCCAAGGTTTAAAAATGCTCCAAAAGAATAGGCTAAACCTATTTATAGATGTTGAATCGGTTATTGAAAGCATTTTACTTGAGGATAATACGGTGAGACATTTAAAGGTACACCGCGCAGGCGTAATGGAAAAAGTCACAGTACATGCTTTTCTACATAAAAAGAATAAAGTGTTGGTTGAAAAAATAGCGGTAATTCTTAAAGAAATGAAAAAAGAAGGCCTGATTAATCAATACAAACAAGCTGCAAAATAAGTACCCATTCCTTTTACCTAACTATCCTGCCCATAGTGAAAGCTTTACACACCCCAGCCTTGATGCCTGCCCTGTATTGCCAACTACATACAAGTGCAGCTAAATAATCATTTTTTGGGCGGATTGTTGAGCGCAATTGAGTGATAAATAAGGGGGCATCCTAAGAAAGATAGAAAGCGGCTAGCTGCTGGGTAAATAGCCAACAACTTAGCAGTGGTGAAAAAACACCTATTTTTTCGGCCAAATTGAGTTATTAGGCTATTGCTTTGAAATTATTTAATAGACAGATCGTTATTTTATTGATTTATGGCACTGAAGTGTAAAGTTGAGTAGATATGTTCGTTTAAGACATTATAATCGTGGGGTTTTGGGAGCCTTACGTTCAGTAGCTAATGTAGATCTTGAGAATTCCCAAATAGCTTGAAAATTTTGCACCTTAAAAGTAGACCACTCTGCCAAAGTGCGCGTGCCCACTAAACTGTTATACCCTAAGGATTATTCGGTGAATGATGAGTTAGATTGGAGACATCAACAGGTAGCCACAGTAACTAAGAGGGTTGTAAACCATTCCTTGGGCATAGAGATCCCAGAAGGATCGGCTATGTATACAGTCAGTGAAACTAAGCTTAATAAAAAAACTCTTACATTCCCTATACCGAACGCAACAGCAGTTTTTCTTAAAAGCGCCAAAGTAGCTAATGATAAAGCTAATAAATTCCGTTTGGCTTCCAAGATTGATAAGACATCACAAAAGAGTGTCACTTTCAATTCTACAGAAGATGCTTTTGAATACCTTGAATTTAAAATACAAGCTGTGGTTATGGCCTTCACCGCAATTGAAGCATTTCTAAATGAAACTATTCCTGATAGCTATGAGCACTGGCACAATAAAAGTAGTGACATTATTCTCGAGAAAAGTGAAAAAAAAGAAATAGAACGAAGATTCAGTACTGATGACAAACTCCTTACAGTGCTGCCTAAATCATTGAATCTTGACTCCCCTAAAGGAAAAAGAGAGTGGACTTCCTATCGAAGACTTAAAAAATTACGTGATCGATTCGTTCATATGAAGTCTGTAGATCGAAGGACTACAGAGGAAAAAACAGAAACAATATGGGACGCTCTTATAAAGTCAGATCCAGCACACGCACAGGCTTTAGATATAATTAGTTACTTTATTAAAGCAATGCAAGATAAGCCTAGATGGTATCAACTGTATGGTAGAAAATAGATCTCATAAGTCCACCTGTGAACCCCAGTAGTGATAGGAAGTCAAGGGGTTCTAAAAAGAGAAGATCGAAGGTTTCTAGCGTCCTTGATTTGTTGATTGGCTCACCCCCCCCCTTCTATTAACAAAATTTTTCAGGAACTATAGTGACAAATACATCGACAAAAGAACTAGTTAACCTAGATAACCTAGATAACCTTCTTAATGCAAGTGAACAGACTCTCACGAATCTTTTAGAATCAAAAAATCACTTATCTATTTCAATAAATAAAGAAAAGCATAATTATCAAATAATTCGTGACCCCCAAGCATTGACATTACATATACAACAGATGGCCATGTATAATGCTAATCAAGGGAGTGGTATTTATAAAAGCTGATAGGGTCAAGTTTTGCATTTTGCCTAAACGCAAAAGAAAGACCCACGCCAACAATCTAAACATCTTTCAAAAGTCCCCACAAAAAGTCCCGATAACACCCCTCGGCCTTGGCTGGCCGCAATCACCAAGTCCAATTAAATATACAAAGTCGTGAGGCCGGCCGCGGTCGAAAAGTGGGGGTTAGGGATCTCTCCCCAGAAAGGAAAAATGAACTACATGAATCTCACAGAACTCAACCCTAAACAACTTCTTCAATTACAAGCTTCCGCCACTAACGAGCTTAAACGACGGGACATTGTTCGAACACACAATAACCCGTTAGGAGATTATACCGAATGGTTAGTCGCAACCGCTCTTAATTTAAGTCTGGCCAATAATTCAAAGGCTGGCTATGACGCAATAGACAGTAACGGCGTTAAAATACAAATCAAAGGTAGGCGCATCACTTCACAAAATAAATCAACACCACTTAGTGCTATTCGTAATCTTCAAGAACAAGACTTTGATGAATTAATTGCCGTAATATTTGATGATGCCTTCAATGTAATTGAAGCAGTCGCCATTCCCCACGCTGTTGTCGCTGAACATGCTAGCTATCGCCAACATGTGAATGCACACGTTTTAATCATTAAAGAGGCTCTTCTAATGAACCCTAGAGTAAAATGCCTCAAAAAAATTATAAGTAATTAGCAACTGAGTTTTCTTTAGCTGCACACATTCAGGTTTTTATTTTAATTATCGTAAGTGAAAAGTTCTCTTTAAAAAGCCTTCACCAAAACGATACGATAACACCTCTTGGCCTTGGCCGGCCTCAATCACTAATATCGAATTAAACATACAAGGTCGTGAGGTAGAAAAGATGGGGCTGGGGATACAACCCCAGAAATAAAAACCCGCCTACCTTTTCTTTAACACCAGTATAAATAAAATAGAAAAGCCCCTTAATATAAATACTAAGGGGCTATTAACTTGTGTGTGTTATTCAGCTGAAACTTATAAATCCACAATCACCACCACAATAATTTCCACATCGGATTCGTATTGATCGGTTTCGGCCACTGAGGCTCGCAAATAAAGTGTACCCGCCCGTAAAGGAGTAAGCTGGTCTGCACTCACTAAGTCTAACCCCATGTCAAAGGTGCCGTTAGCGCCGATGAAAGCCAAGGGTGCATAGCTGATAACACCGTCTGAATTAGACAGGGCGTTAAGGGTAACCGCAGGAAATCCCTTAAAAAGAGTCATATCATTAAAGTTGGTAATGACTGCCTGACCCTTCTCTATAGTGAGAGTAGCCGTGACAGAGCTGGCCGCATAGTCATCGTCGCCTACCTGATTCACTTGAATTTGCACGGTGCCGGTGTGATGCATTTGCACCAAATTGCCATTAAGACTAATAGCCGTTTCATCGCCCCCCGCTATGGCGTAGCTGATAGCACCGGTGCTATTGCTCGTCGCCGATAGGGTAAATAAGCCATCGCTTAATTTTTTAGTAATATCATCAAACGTAATGGTGGCGGTGAGTTTCTTTTCATACATGTCTACACGACCGGCAAAAATACCATTAATGGTGTTTTCCCAAAAACGTCCTGCCAAAAGTGTGCCCTCTTGCAACTCCATATGATTCACCGGATATTCAAATCCGTTGGATCTGTCTGCATAAACCCCTACATAGGGGTAATCTATTTGTGCGCTTTGTACTTGCTGCCATTGATCATTTACAGTTTCATACATGCCCAGCTCATTGTCGGCCCAGATCGCCAAGGTATCGCCATCTAAGGCAATGCTTGCGCCATCTTTTGAATAGCGAGGACTGTGATTGATCATTTGGTTTTCATTCATGTTGCGCCAACCTATGTCGGGCTTTTTAAACATGAAGGTATTAATTTCACCACTGTTACTAAAGTTGCTGTAACTGCCGCCAATAATCCATTCATCGTTGGCTTGTAAATTTGAGAAGCGTGCGAGAATGTCGCTGCTGACCAATAGAGCCTCTTTATTCCAGCTGCCGTTATAGTCGGCATATACGGTAATGAGGTTGGCATCTGAAGCCACCACCAAACGTTCACCGTTGTCGATCCATTTTAAGGCACGGCCAAAATTATTTGAGGTATCGCTAAGGGCATGAATTTGGTTGGCCTGTGAGTGGCCTAGTTCATACACTAAAACACGACTGCTGGTATAGCCATTGCCCCCCACCGCTAGGCGATCTTCAAATAACGCCAGTGATTTACCATAATTTCTCAACGCACTTTCGCCATCAATTAACGCGTCAAGGTCTTCAGTCACTTCATAGCTGGCTTCCATTTGCTGCCAACCGGATAACGGCTTTTTATAAATATAAATTTTTCCTTTAACGCTGTCTTTACGCAAAGGCGCACCAATAGCGATAGTATCGCCACTGATGGCCACGCTGGCGCCAAAATCAGACCAGCTGTTTAACCCAGGTGGGACCAGTTTCGCCAACGACTGCCATTGGTTATTCACTCTTTGTAATATGTAAGCCGCGCCGCGATAATTATCTTCACCCGGTGCACCCACCACGGCAATGTCCCCTTCCATGGCCACCGATTGCCCCACATAGGCATAATCTAAACTGTTACTATCTTGCGGATAAACACTGCTAACGATTGGCCCTATTGCTCCTGAAGAAACTGTGTATTCATGAAAGGCGCCGCCATCTTCACCTTTAAAATCATCTTCGGGAAAACCCATAAATAGTTGGCCGTTTTGTAATGCCATGCGCTCACCGGTGGCATCAAAATTTCGGGTTCGAACATTATTCATGGCGTGGGTGCCCACCTGCTGCCACTGACCGAAGGAATCTTTCTGGTAAAAATACAGGGTATCGGTTTCGTCGGTGGGGCCACTTTCTCCGGTAGACAATATAATTAAATTGTTACCTTCTATTACCGCAAGCGCTCCAAACCTTACGTCTAATACATTGCTGCGTTGAATCACTTGTGTTTGGCTAAAAACACTGTCGGAACGCTCCATTACCAATACCGCGCCAGAAGCCCCCCAGGAATAGGAAGGCCCACTAACGACCACGGTAGCGCCATCGGTTTCTATATGAAATTTATAATGGTTAGGCAGGGCGGCACTTAAATCAATGGCTTGGCTTTCGGTCATATTACTCCATTGGCTGGCCGATTTTTCATACACCAATAAAGTACTGGGGGAATTCATCATAGCGAGAATCATGTCATCTACGATTTTCACAGTTTGCGCAAAGTACCCTGGGCTTTGGTCGCTGGATAACTCTAATATGGCCGTGGCTGTATTGACGTCGCTCCAACCAGTCAAGGGTTTTTCATAAACGTAAATACCGCCTTTATCTAGTGTGTAGTAAATTGACCCCACCACCACTAGATCATCGGTTATATCGATAGAGCCACCAAATGAGCGTTTGTCATAATATCTTTGACCTTTCAATACCGCTACGGGTTCAGCATCTTGCCAATCGCCGTTGATTTTTTCATACAGGAACACTCTGGATTCTCGAAAGTTTTGGCCACTTACCGCACTGATGGCAATAAGGTTGTCAGACATGGCCACCTCGATGCCAAAATTGATGGATTCATCTAGACTAGGGCGAAACGTTGCTTGTACTTGCCAACTACCCGCCACTTTTTTCAACACATAAGCCATACCATGATGACCATTACCGCCGCCGCCTCCCTCTAAATGAGGGCCTGGCAACCCCACCACGGCATAATCACCCTTTACGTTTAGGGCATAACCCATGTTAGCGTCGTCTGCAGATACGGCATAAGGCTGCGCGCTAATAAAGTCTTCAACTTTCTCCCATTTGTACTCTTGCGCCCCCACAAGAGTTGAGAAAAATAAAAAACAACAAAATATACTTTGCTGCATATAAAATTTATAAAGCAAAATTATTTTAAATAGTCTTTCAAAAAGTTTTTTTAGAGTTAAAACTGAACTTACATTACTTGAAAAATATTTGCTCATGATTGCTCTCCCCCAGTTGTGGAATAAAGACTAGTTCGAGCTATAAATTTTTGGCATCATCATTTAGTACCATTAAGTTACCAAATGTTAACCGTTTTTTCATTGGTAGATAGTTATGTAATAAAAGCACCCAATACCTTGTAAGAAATTGTCTCCCGTTTAAGGAAATACCACAAACATAACTAAAATATAGATCGTTACTCTATTTTTAAAATAAAGTAGAAAAGACAAGATAGGCAAACTACTAAGGGCACCTCTATTAATGAATTTTATGTGCCTTCTGGCCTGCTGACTTATACCGTATTTGACGGTCGTTTTATTTCTAATAACCGTAATTTTTTAAGTTTCCGACTAAACTGGAGGATCACCCCCAGAAAGAACTCCAAAATATTTAATGGAAAATTCAAGGCAATAACTTGTGGCTCGACCTAAATTAATTCAAATACAAAGTTCTTTTCTAAAGCCAATTAAAGAAGTAACCCATAAAATTTGATGTGGCCGTTAACGAGGCGTGCTTTGGTAAGGCTCTCAAACCCTATATTTTGAAAACTAAATTACTCGCCAAAGCTTACCAGCTTAATTATCATACCCACCAAATTAAATTAAAGAAGTAACCAGATATGTCCCTTCCTCCCTGCCCAAAATGTAATTCTAGTTTCGTCTACCAAGATCAAACACAGCTGATCTGCCCTGAGTGTGCACATGAATGGAATCCGGCTGATGTACAACCTGAGGATGAAGCCCTGACCGTTAAAGATGCTAACGGCACGCTATTACACGAAGGAGATAAGGTGACCCTTGCTAAAGACCTAAAAGTAAAAGGCAGCTCTTTAATACTTAAAATTGGTACCAAAGCCATAATAAGACGAATCGTTGAAGGAAAAGATCATCAACTTGACTGCAAAGTAGATGGTGCAGGGGAAATGATGGTGACGGCTAAGTTTGTGAAGAAAGCTTGAGTGAAGTCAGACCAGAGCTATGTATTATTCAGTCTGTTTAATACATACAGGTTTATAGTCACAGATGGGGCCTTCTGCTTGAGCCGCCCCTGACAAAACGAATGTGAAAATAAAAACTAATAGGTATGACTTCATTCTTTCTCCTAAAAGCAAAGAAGGATTAATTATTTGTTATAACCATTAAGCTATTTTCTTAAGCGCCCCAATCTCCCCTACTCTTTCATCAATCTGCTTCAGCGCCCGCTTATAACTGCCTCGTAAATGTTTCTTTAAATGCATTGTGGCCTCTTTATAGCCAATGCCTTTCAACCGACAAAATAACGCCAATACAAACACGCTATCCGATTCCGTTAAGGCAGGCTGGCGATTGGCCATGGCGTTATAACAAGAACCACAACCACCACGGAAAGTATAAGCGGAGTTGCTGAGCAAGACCCCAAAGCCCATCATGCTGGCCAACACTTCGCTGGCCTCGGCAAACAATTGCGCACCACCAGGTGGCTGCTGGCCCGATTGAATGATCATGTGCTGGGCAATCACATGGGCGTAACTGGCGCTTAAGTCTTCCGGTTTTAGAGTTTGCTGTGGGTTATAAAAAACAAATAGCGGCTGTTGAGTGCTTAAAGCAGCAACCGATGAAGATGAATTTCGCTCAATATTAGCCAGCTCTGGCTGAGGGGTCGGTGGTATTTGACATTCACGATTCGCTTCACGTTCAAGCATAGATTTAAGCTCAAGGGGCCAATGACTCAAACCCGTAAAACCTAAGGTGTGGGCAAAAATATTCTGCGCTTTTTCATCCACACTGTTCACACGCCCGGGAAAAAATTCATTACTGGGGGCAATAAGGCGTGTGCGCCTAAAAAACTCTTGATGATCAAAGTTATTGAGTACCCAGGCCACGGTAGTAAAAATAAAGTCGGCACTATTTTCATCAATAAGCGGCTTAGGTTTTAATAACGAAAGGGTTAAAGGCGAGCGCCTTAAAAAAGAGGAAAGTAGATTTTGCATTTTGATCTCATATAAAGAATGCCCATAATTCTAACTGGCAATTTTAAGGAATTAACCTAGTAGCAATATAGCATTAACATACCATAATCTGTGCGGTTGAGCACAAATCTAATTCCAAGTCAGGTTAGACATTCTATTAGACAAAAAAACATGGAATAATCTGCAACTGTCATATAGCTAAGACACACAGACCGCGCGTTTATTCACTGCCTGTGACTGCTCCATCGTTAGCGTTATACTGACTTTCAGCCTTTCCATGTGCATGGGTAAATTTATGAACGGTATTTTTTTCAAGATGGTAATTTCGGTCGTAGCCATTTTCACCACAAATATCTCTCTAGGCCAAGTATTTAAATGTATTGATGGCGACAAAACATTTTATCAATCATCACCCTGTTTAGAAGGACTAGTGAGAGATGATATAAATACAGAATCTGCAAACTTTTATTTACCCGATCAAATACTTCTTGTGAATGAAATGTCGCTAGATAAATCCTTATACCCTGAAACACACTTACCTTACGAAGTAGAAATGGAACTGGGCTCTAATATCCAGTTAAAAACCATTGGGGTGCTTACGGATTGGTGGAAAAAACGCCCTATTGAAATACGAGTATATGACTATAGCAGCGGAGTTAAAGGGAAACTGCTGGGCTCGAAGCGGTTTTCTGCTTACCTTGATAATGTCTGTGGTGACACCTTTAATGAAACCTGTGAATATCCCGATAACCAAGGCTCTGCTACGGCAGAACTAAAGGTAAAAGTGTCTGGTAAGGCCAGCGCCATTAAAGTGCAATTGGGTGGATTACTAAGCGCTGCCAATAAATTCGTAATATTAAAAGGTATTAGGGTTTACGGTCGGTAGGGGCGGCTTACATGCCGCCCCCTCTCATTTAATGCTCACTTACTTCTAAGTGCTGCACCACATCAATTCCCATTCCCGCTGGGTCTTGCACCATAAAATGCAATTGCCCCCACTGCTCTTCTTTTAAGGCCATTAGCATATTTAAATTAAGTTTTTGTGCCTCGGCATAGGCCTTAGCCGCATCTTGTACCTCAAGTGAAATTACATAACCCTCAACCGACATAACTGTGTGTAAAAAATCTGGTTGGGATGCGTGATTGGGCATTAAAAAGGCAAGCTGAACCCCGGTGCTGGGTGATACTAGATGTAAATAAAACTGTGGGTCAAAAAATACCGCATTAAAACCAAACACCGTTTCATAAAACTGTTTTAGCTCGAGTAAGTTAGGGGCCACCATCACCGGAAACATGGCTTCAAATTCAATCATAATATTCACTCCTACAAGGTTCACAATGGTAGGGGTCAGTATTCGCGGTTACTTTTAATCTTTATTGTACAAAACGGACATTTTTAGAAAATCAGAGGGGTTAACCCCAGCGAGGCGTTTAAATTCATGAATAAAGTGAGGCTGATCGTAGTAGTGTTCAAGCCAAGGGGCTGTATTGCTTGAATTGCTCATTAATCTAAGTACTTTTTGAAAGCGCATGACCCGCGCGAATTCTCTGGGAGACACCCCAAGGTATAACTGAGAGAGTCTGCGAAGCTGTCTTGCTGAAATGCCAAACTGGGCACATTGCTTATCGGTAAGATCAACATTGGAGCCTTGGTGATGGCAACAATAGCGCACAAACTTGGCTAACCTTGGGTCGGGATTGATCTGCTGAACTTGGCTGAGTAAAGCCTGAGTTAAATAGTCACAACGCTGCTTAAAAGTTAAATTTAACTCAAGGCAATCATAAATTCGATTTAACAAATTAACAGGTAATACATCAGCCGATTTAGAATCCTTGTTTTCTGGCTGCCATTCGCTAATGGGGGCTGCCACAATACTTTGATGACCCAATACCCTGAAGCGAATTCCAAAATAAGATTCAGGCCCGGCTAGCTCAAACACAATTGGCAAGGTATAAGGGGTTACAATGAAAATATCATCCCAGCGATTTAAATTGATAATAACGTCAACGCAGTTATCGGGAATGCTGCGATAAAAATGCTGACCATTAGGTACATTAAGCTGCCAGAAGCTCTGTACCCAATGACTTAACGGAGATGCCGGCACATAGGTGGCATAGCGATTATCTTGTGAAACCAGCCCTTGCATGGGCTGGTAGTTTATATCCATCAACATAACAGAATCATACGGTATTAATGGGAGGTCTCGTTGAGTATAACAAGGCTGTGGAAATACGTAAAAATTTAAACCATTGAATGAGTGAAATGTTTGATCATTAGTGACAATATTCATAGCCGACAAATTATAGAGTTAATCTAGCAAGTAATAAGGGAACTAATTATGTTAGAAGACGTTAAAAAACAACTAAGTATCATTGCCCCTAGCATTCTAAAGGCTTTGCAACCTGGCGCTGAAGAAAGCAAAATTCAAGAACTACAAGAGCTAATTGGCCAGGCATTACCCGAGGATATGATTAACTTATATCGAACCTGCAATGGCAATAACCCCAAGACTTATTCAAATTTTGCATATGGTGTTGAGTTCATTAACATTCAGCGTTGTATCGATCATATAACGTCTTATTTAAAAAGCGAATACAACTGCCCTATTCAGCACACCGATCCAGAAATTAAAAATGAATATCTTGAAGGGAAATTAAGAGTACCCATTGGTGATGACAACGGGACTTCACTGATTTGTGTTGATCTAGACCCTTCAGAAAAAGGTAAGTATGGGCAGGTGATATTAATTGACTACAAGATGGGCATCAGCTTAAAACTTGCAGATTCAGTAACAGATTATATAAACCGATTTGCAAGAGACCTGAAAGCGGGTAAGTATTCATTGCAAGAAGATGCATTAGAAGATGGCGTTGAGTGGTTAGACCCCATAAGTGAAATAGACCCAATTAACTGGTTTAATTCCCCAACATGGTCCTATGTCAATCAGTAAATTTTTTAGGCATTTTTTCATAAGGACTGCTCTTGCCCATTTTTGAAATAACACTCATCACACTCATCCTGCTAATGGGGGCATCTATCGTTTGGTACACCCTACTTTTGGGCATATCCCCCATGCCAAGTTCTAACAAAGCGCAAACTGCCATGTTGCATTTAAGCACCCTTGCCAATACCCATGTAGAATCAGACCGAGATTTTAAAAAAGGCCCTATTGTTGAGCTGGGCAGCGGCTGGGGAAATTTACTGATTGCCTTTGCCAAGCAATATCCACAACAAAACATAGTCGGTTACGAACTTTCCCTCTTGCCATGGCTTACAAGCCTACTATTTATAAAAATCTTAGGGCTAAAAAATATTACCCTACATCGAAAAGATTTTTTAAAAGCCGATTTAAGCCAAGCATCCTTAATACTGTGTTATTTATACCCTGGGGCAATGCTAAAAATTGAGAACAAACTAAAAAAAGAACCGGGCCTGTTAAAGTATTTAATCAGTCATAATTTTTCACTGCCTTCACACCAGGCCATTAACACCATTCAGCTTGATGATCTGTACAGGTCACCTGTTTACCTATATCAGTTTCAAAAAGCCCTACAATGAGAAATATCATGAATACGGTACAACAAGGTGAGTTGCCCACAGATGCGCTATTGGCCAAGTACAAATTACAAGGGGCCCGCACAGACTGCTATTTTATTGATTTACCCGTGAAGGTTACTCAAGCAGATTACATTGAAGCTTTTTACACCAGTAATTTGTTCAAGCTAGAGCGCTTCATTTTAACCCATCTGGCGCGCCGCCCCTCTAACGATGAACAAGCAACACAGCTTTCTCGTGGGAAGGTGGATCATTTTGCTGCCTGGAGCGTTGAGCAACAAACACCCAATCAATTACTATTGTGTGACTATTTAGGCAAAACACGGTCTTGGCTCAAAAGTGTTGAGTCTGAAAATGGAAAAAGCACACGCTTATACTTCGGCTCGGCCGTTATCCCCAAACGAGACAGCACCGGTAGCGATGCTAAATTTGGAGTACTTTTTAATGCCCTTAGCGGCTTTCATCACCTTTATTCTAAAGCGCTGTTAAAGGCGGCTTATTTACGCCTACTGCGTTAAACCCACGGTTGCTAGCCCTCTCGGGGAAATTACAATACACAAAAAATCACTAGTGTTCTTTTGGATAGAACGGATCACTTAAGGTATCATTCCCTGCCATCAACCCTTTATACATTAAACTTTAGGATCTAAATGAAATATACATACAGTCTTTTTGGGGTATTTGTATTCCTCTGTACTTTTATTTCAGCCTCATCTACCGCTGCAATCGATATCAATGTTATTCAACAGATTCAATACTACTCAGGAAGTGATACAGATATTGAAAATAGCGATGAAGGAAATACAGAAATAATCAATAGATTAGCTGCTATGGCTAAAATATATAATGAAGATAAGAAGAAAATTCTTATTGACACTTTCAGCGAGTCTTTCGACAAGCCAAAACTAAAAGATGATATTGAAGAGGCTCTTAGCCAAGAATTATCTGAAGAAGATGCTAAATTTCTTTTAGAGTGGTTTCTATCTCCCTTAGGTCGAAAAATTTCAGAAGAAGAAAAAATAAGTCACTCTCTTGAACATAAAAAAAGCAGAAACAGTTTCATTGCCAAAAACCAAGCTAGAATAGCGCTAGTCACTAAAGCTTGGGAAACAATAGGAACAGTCGATCATAAAATTGAATCCGCAACGACACAAATCACGCTCCTTTTTAAGGCCGTAAATGCATTAACCCCAAATTCATCTCAAAAAATACAGCAAGAACAAATATCAAATATTGTCAATTCTCAACGAGATTCTTTACGTAAGTATGTGCTTCAGAACTTAATAAATGGCTCGGTATATGACTACAGGAATTTAAGTGATGAAGAATTAAATTCTTATGAAAAGTTTATCCATAATAAAATAACGATTAAATACTATAAGACTTACTTTTCAACCTTTAATAGTTCCTCACAAGAGTCAATGGCTCGTTGGATTAAGAAGCTACAAGCTTTAACAGAGACCTAATAGCAAAAACACGATAAGTTAATTTAGAACCCATTGACTCCCTAAAGCGTATTGATAGCGATTTAGGATTAATTAGCTCTAAAATTCTTAATTTTTCAGTTACGCGATTTAAGCCATATAATGAATCTTATAAAAATAAAGGAATATATCTAATGAAGAGATTAGCAGTCCTAATTCCATTCTTAGTGACCTCATGCGCATCTATTGACACATCAGTAAAATGGCAAGCTGAATCTAGCAAAGAAAATGCTCATATACTGGTGTTTCGTGATGAAGGCAGCCACAGCAGTGCACTTCCTATGTATTTTGGACCTGACGATTATTACGTCTTAAAACTAAATGAGCGTCAATATTCAAAGTTCGATTTAGCAGAAGGGAAGTATACATTTCGAGTTAATACACATGCCTCAAAATCATCAACGATTAATGTTGATTTAAAATCCAAAAGCACAGTCTGTGTCAAAGGTTCTGCTAATCCAGCTTCATGGATTGCTGCAATCTTACCACCTCTAATTCCATTCATACCTTCATTCCATGTCAATGTTGTTAAGTGCCCAACTCAAACAACCTTAGCTAAAATGACACCAGTTACCCTAGGTAAACAAGAAGATTAGGGCAACACGCTAAATAAGAAACATACATAAATTCAGAAGATACGGGCAAGGTCTAGAATCAATGCTTGCCCATTTAACAACCCCCTGCGCCCATCCCCAACAGACAATCCCATAATAAATTGATCGACTTGACTCGCTTAGTCATGTCTTGTGAAAAA
>CAJXRF010000073.1 GCA_913058575.1 uncultured Bermanella sp. | reverse complement strand
ACATTGCGTGTTTTATGCCGGTATTTGAAAGTTAATAACTTGGGGCCAGAATTAACTGGCCTGTTTAATAATGTGATAATCCTTTAATTTTACATTGCGTGTTTTATGTCGGTACTTGAAGGTAAAATCGGGCCAGTTAATGGTGTTTTTTCCTTCCTCTGTTTTATACCAACTTTCACAACCCTTTTCCCATACCGTGTTTTTCACTTGTTTCTGAATTCGTTCATTAAAACTATCGTGCTTGTTTTGGCGAATATTTAAATACTTAATGCCTTTCTTATTCAGCAGTTTAATGGACTTTAAGGTGTAATGTATTTGGCTTTCTAGCATATAAACGATGGAGTTATGGCCAAGATTGGTATTTGGGCCGTATAACATATAGAAATTAGGAAAATCTTTAACGGTAATGCCTAAAAATGCCTCGGCACCCTTTTCCCATTCTTTGTTTAAGACTTTGTTATTTAACCCCGTTACTTTCATGGGGGATAAAAATTGTGTGGCTTTGAAACCGGTACCATAAATTATGGCGTCTACCACTAGCTTTTCACCATTTTTTAACACCACACCATCAGACTCTATATGGCTAATGGCTGTGGTTTCTAGGGCCACATTAGATTGAGTAAACGCTTTATAGTAATTGTTGGAAATTAATATGCGCTTACAGCCTATGCCGTAGTCGGGTGTAATTTTTTTACGTAATTCAGGGTCTTGAATGGTTTTACACATGAATTTATTGGCTTGTCTTTCGGCCAAGGGCATCATTTTTTGTAGCCAGGTAAAACCTAATAAACGAATTTCGTGCTGTAGGTAAATATTTAAACGATATAGCTTTTGAAATAAGGGCACATTTTTAAGCAAGGATTTTAATAAAGGGCCATAAGCGCGGTCGGGCTTGGGAATAATATAGGGGGCACTGCGCTGTAAAACGGTCATGTGTTTAACTTGCTTAGCCACTTCAGGCACAAACTGTATGGCACTGGCTCCTGTACCAATGACGGCGACAGTCTTGCCTTTTAAATCATACTCATGATCCCAAGTGGCCGAATGCATGACTTTACCAGAAAAGCTGTCCATGCCTTTTAAGTTAGGCATGGCTGGTTGGCTTAATTGTCCACAGGCTGAAATAAAAATTCGGCTTTGCCATGTTTGCCCTGTGCTACTGATGATGGTCCATAAGCCTGTATCTTCATCAAAACTGGCTTGTGTGACCTGAGTGTTAAATTGAATGTGCGGTGTTAACTGGTATTTGTTGGCGCAGTGTTTTAAATAACCGTAAATTTCGTTTTGTGGGGCAAAGTGTCGGGTCCAGTCGGACTTGGCTTCAAACGAAAAAGAATACAATAAAGAAGGGACATCACAAGCAGCCCCGGGGTAAGTATTCTCACGCCAGCAACCACCTACATCTGAGCCTTTTTCTAAAATAGCAAAATCATCTAGGCCAGCGTCTTTCAGCTTAATGGCCATGCCCAGTCCACCAAAACCGGTACCGATGATGAGGACGTCTTTATATTGGACTTGGCCACCTACACTATTTTGCTCTGCCATGATTGATCTCGGTCAGTAATGATTAATTCAGGCCCATTGTTCAGGTTTTTCTTTCGGATTTTTATGGCATAGTGGGACAATCGGATTGTGATTAGCGGCCAAATATGGCGATATTGTGCCTTTAAGCGAGTGAGAAGTGAAAGAATATGAATAACTGGAGCGACACCCGCAATACCAGCAGTGTGCTGTTAATGATTAATGTGGCTGTGTCGCGGGGCATGTCTAAGCAAGCATGTCTGAATAATACCGGTATCACCGAAGCCATGCTTAACGATAGCCAAGCCGAAATTAAAGCTTTTCAAGAGCTGAAGCTGATTGAAAATATTGTCGATGCCTTAGGAGATACCAACATTGCCTTAGAAATAGGGCCCCGTTATCACCTCACTACCTATGGCATTTGGGGTTTTGCTTTTGCCAGTAGCCCTACCTTGCGGGCAGCCACCGAAGTGGGGTTAAGGTTTTTGTCACTGACCTTTGCCTTTAGCCATATTTACCTTAAAGAAGAAGGTGAGCTGGTGTATTTATATGTGGATGGCGATCATTTACCTGAAAAGCTGCAACGGTTTGTGGTGGAGCGTGATGGCTCGGCCATTGTCAATATTCATAAGGAGCTGTTTAGCCATGACATTCCTGTGAGTGAAATGAACTTTAAATGGCCAGCACCTGAAAATGTAGAAGAATATGAACGGGTTTTTGGCATGAAGGGCCGCTTTGATCAGCCCAAAAATTGCGTGGTATTTCATCGTGATTTAATGGATATCCCCCTGCCCACCGCCAACGAAGCCACTCGACAGCTGCTGATTAATCAGTGCCAAAATCTATTACAGCAAAGGTGCTCTCGCAGCGGAGTGGCCGATCATGTACGGCGACATTTAGTGGCCAACTTAGATCAAAATATTAATATGGAAGCCGTGGCCAAATTGCAGTGTGTGTCACTGCGTACCCTTAGGCGACAATTAACGAGTGAAGGCACATCGTTTCGCACGCTAATGGATGAAGTGCGTGAAACGTTTGCCCTAGAGCTTATTCAATCTACAAATTTAACCATGGAACAAATAGCGCTACGCCTGGGTTATGCCGACACGGCTAATTTTTTTCATGCTTTTAAGCGTTGGAAAGGCAGCACGCCTAATAGCTTTAGACACTAAGAAGCAGGACTGAAGTCGCTACTCTGGTTGAGGCTTTTATTACGTCACTTTGTGCCAGCCTAAAAACACTGATTTATATGAGTAAAAGTGAGCTTTTTACCCGGTGAAACAAGCTAATATCATCGCAAAAACCAAGGTTTGAGCTAGCATTAAGCATAGAAAGTTGCATTTAGCTTGCCTCATCACGGTTGCTTGGCCTTGGTACACTATGTTTGAAGGATTACTGGTAAAAACTAAGGTAGCTTGGGCATTATTAGCCTTATGCCTTTTGCCGTCATTACTAAACCTGCTTGGCGTTGATTTTTCTTCTGTCTCCCCCTCCATTGACCCTAATTCATTGGTTGATGCGCCGTTAAAAGATACGACCCTTTCTTACGCCATATCCGGTGCTTTACATCATGGGCTTATGGAATGGAGCGCTGTGAGCATTGCCGTTATCACTTGGTTGGCTGCGTTGCTGCATTACAGTTTACGCCGGGATGTTACCGTGGCCATTATTGCTATCGGGCTTATTTGTGCTGGGCTAGTGGATGCATTTCATACCTTGGCGGCCATGGGCATTATTCAGGTGAGTGCTTTAAATAGTGATTTCATCGCTTTTACTTGGGCATTATCTCGAACTTTAAATGTTGTCATTATGATTGTAGGCGCCATTGCATGTCTTTGGGTGGCCCGTCTTAAATTAGTAAATCCAGAATATCATATGCGACTTTTTGAACGCATGGGCATTAAAAGTTTAATTGCGGTGAGTCTGTTTTTTTTGCTCTTGGCTTATGCCGTGGCACACCTCTCAGCAATCAGCTCATCCTTGCCTAAAACCTTATACCCCAGCGCGTTAATTACTCGGCCTTTTGATATTCTGCCCTTGGCACTGTTTGTTTTTGGCGGCAGTGTATTCTGGATTTGGTATAAGCAAGATAGATCGGTGATTAAACTGGGATTACTGCTGAGTATTATTCCTGAAATCATTACCCAAATTCATATGTCATTTGGATCGGTTCAGATATTTGATAATCACTTTAATATTGCCCATGTTCTAAAAATATTGGCTTATGGCTGTTTGTTAACGGGTATATTGGTTGATTTAATAAAGTCCATTCCGAGTCAAATTAATCTAAAAACAAATCAACATTCCATTGCCTCACCCTTTGCTAAAAAAGAAAACAGTAAGTTACTTAAAGTAGGGGTGGCCCAGCGCCCCATTGCCATTCAGTTGCCAGCCGCTTCATTCTTGTTAGCCCTGACAGTAGCCACGATTGTAGGGACCAGCTTTTACTATGAAAGTGAACGCTTAATGCATGAGCGAGAAGTAAAAGAGCTAGGCTTGCAGAGTAACTTGGTGGAACCTTTGTTGGCCGAATTATATAAGCAAGGTTCTTCGGATGTATTATTTTTAAGTAATACGCCTCCTATTCAAGGTTTAATACGCTCTATCAATAATAATGATAAAAAAGATGCAAATTTATGGCGAGACCGTTTAGAACAAATATTTGAGCAAATGATGCTTGCCAAGCCAGGCTATTTACAAATTAGATACATAGGGGTTAAGAACGACGGTAAAGAGATCATTAATGTTAAGCGTCATTCTCAGGGTGTTAAGCGAGTTAGTGCATCATTAATGCAAGGTAAGTTTAAATCCAGTTATTTTAAAGAAGGCATTATTAAAAAAAATGGTGAGGTGTATTTTTCGGCGGTGGAATTGAACCGTGACCATGGAAAAGTAGTTATTCCTTTACAACCCATTGTGCAGGTTGTGACCCCTATCTACGACCTTAAAAATAACAGTGTATTTGGAATTGTAGTGATTAACGTTGATTTCAAATCTTTCATTTTAAGTTTAATAGATGGGCCGTTATCTGAACTTACCTTTTATTTAGCTGAGGAAGATGGCAGTTTTTTATATAAACCCAATAGTGAGCTAGGCATAGAATTACATAAAGGCGAGTTAATTCAGCATCACTTTCCAACCTTGGCCTTTACATTTTCCCATAAAAAAATTACTAAGGGATTTCCAACATTGGAAGATGACCATGGTGGTGCGTTCCCTAGTTTTTATCGCCACATCTCTCTTAAAAAATACGGCAGTGACTATCCTCTTCATCTTGTGCTGCAAAATACAGATTTATCGATCAATGCAGAGCTTGCTTCTTTTCGCAATCGCAGCATATTGCTAGGGGGCGCCATGGCGCTGTTAGCTTTGGGCCTAGCCATTTTGGCGTCTAGGCGCTTAGCTAGCCCATTGTTAGACATGACCAACGCTATGCAGCAATATGAAAATACAGGAGAGATAAATTCCTTACCTACCAAAAGTGCCGATGAAATAGGCGTATTAGCACGCAGCTTTAATAATTTATTATTGAGAATGGAAGATGCTTTATTTGATCAAAAAGAAACCGCTCAACGAATGCAGTCCATTGTCGATACCGCAGCAGATGCCATTATTACCATTGGTCGAGATGCCAACATATTAACCTTTAATTTGGCGGCTGAAAAAATATTTGGTTATCAAGCTGAAGAAGTCATTGGCAAAAATATAAAACTTATCATGCCCAAAAAAGACGCCAAGCTTCATGATGATTATATGCACAATTACAATATAACTGGCCACGCAAATATTATTGGTGTGGGTCGAGAATTAATGGGGCTTCATAAAAATGGCAAGGTCTTTTCTATCCATCTTGTCATCTCCGAAGTTATGACACCCAAGGGAGTCATTTATACAGGATTAATTCGGGATATAAGCGATCAAAAACGTGTGGAATGGGAAATAAATCAAAGTCATTCAATATTAAAAGCCACCCTTGAAAGTACCGACAACGGTATCTTAGTGACCAATGAACAAGGAGAAACCCTTAGATCTAATACACGCTTTAGAGAACTCTGGAATATCAGCCAAGACATGTTATCGGATATTAAATCCTTGGCCGACCATATCTCGAATCAATTAACCACCCCTGATAAATTTATAGCCCGCATGAATAAGCTTAATAACTTAACCTTAGATGTGCAGGATACTTTAAACCTTAAAGATGGCCGAGTGTTTGAACGCTCATTTAGGCCCATGCTTGTTGGTGAAAAAGTACAAGGGCGTGTTTGGAATTTTAGAGATATTACCCAAAGAATTCACAGTGAAAATTTACTCATTCAAGCTAAAGAAAGTGCAGAGTACGCAGACCAAGCCAAGGGTGAATTCCTAGCGAGCATGAGCCATGAAATTCGCACCCCTATGAATGGCGTATTAGGTATGCTGGGTTTATTGCAACAAAGTAACTTAAATGCTGAACAAGCCAGGCATGCGAAAATAGCCCGCTCCAGTGCCGATTCATTATTAACTTTAATTAATGATATTTTAGATTTTTCAAAAGTAGAAGCTGGGAAGCTAGATCTTGAAATTCTCGATTTTAACTTGCGCAGTCAACTGGGAGATTTTGCTGAATCCATCAGTCATAGGGCTGAAGAAAAAGGCCTGGAATTAATATTAGATGTGAGTGGCATTCATCAATCTATGGTTATGGGTGACCCTAGTCGGTTACGTCAAATCTTGAATAATCTGGTCAGTAACGCCATTAAATTTACTCAGCAAGGTGAAGTGGTCATTCGTGCCAAGACTACGAAAGTAGGTAATGAAAAAATAAGCTTTCATTGTCTTGTGACAGATACCGGCATTGGTATTCCTGAAAGTAAGCGAAATAATTTATTTGAGTCTTTTACTCAGGTCGATGCATCCACAACACGGGAATATGGAGGCACAGGGTTAGGTTTGGCTATCTCTAAAAAGCTGTGTGAATTAATGGGTGGGGGAATTTCAGTCCTAAGCACGCCTAAAAGTGGCAGCAGTTTTGAATTTAATATATTACTCAATGCCAGTAAGCATGCTCAACTTGTAAAACCTTCGGTGGAACTAAAAGGAGTAGAAATGTTAGTGGTGGATGATAATGCCACTAACCGTGAAGTATTATCAGGGCAATTAAAATTATGGGGGGCCCATGTTCAAGAAGCAGATGGAGGGGATGCTGCATTAGCGTTAATGGAAAAACAATTAATGAACAATACTTTTAAAGTGGCTTTTTTAGATATGCAAATGCCCAATATGGATGGCGCGACATTGGGTAAAATTATTCGTAATGATAAACGGTTTAGGGGGACCCGTTTGATTATGATGACTTCCATGGGCTCTCATGGGGATGCCAGCTATTTTGCCAAATTGGGTTTTGATGCCTACTTTCCCAAGCCTATTACCACATCTGATTTATTTGATTCCTTAGCCGTGGTAATGACAGGCGGAAAGGTGTTGGGACAAGCCACTCCGTTGGTGACGCATGATTATTTGCAAAGTTTAGACAGCGGTAAAAGTGAAGCCTATCAAGGGAGTAATAATGATACCGTCACTATGCAACCTATGGATAACGAAGCAGATGGCATTTGGCCTGTGGGTACACGAATTTTAATGGTGGAAGATAATCAAATTAACCAAGTGGTGGCATTGGGAATCTTAGAGTCCATAGGGTTAACGGCTGACGTAGCCGCTAATGGCATTGAAGCATTAGAAGCATTAAAAATGGCGCCAGATAATAAACCCTACACCCTAATATTGATGGATTGCCAGATGCCTGAAATGGATGGCTATGAAGCCACTCGACAAATAAGAAGTGGTAAAGCCTATGCACGCAATAAGGATATTCCCATTGTTGCCATGACGGCCAATGCCATGAAAGGGGATAAAGAGCAGTGCTTATTAGCTGGCATGAGCGATTATTTAAGCAAGCCCATTGATGTGTTGTTATTAGAAGAAAAACTTCACCAATGGTTAGATAATTCAAACCCCAACATTCATCATGCTTAATACTGGCTTTAACGGTTTGTGGCTCCAAGGCCTGAGAAAGTTTACAACTTCGTTAATCACTTAATCAGCCACCATATTACTTTTTGACTAATACCTTGAACGCAAGGCTGTCTGCTTACTTCTTACTCTTCGGTTTTCACATTCAGCGGTTAGCGACGAATTTGGCAGTTTTGGCCATTTTAAGTGTAGATTTGGCTATAGAGACCAGTAAAGTCATACCTTAAACTTTCGAACAATAAAAACTAAAATTGCCCACGGCAGCGGAGATTCATCATGGAATACAATACCTTAGATTACCAAGTGGAAGGTTTAATCCTGACTCTTACCCTTAACCGCCCAGATCAAATGAATTCATTCACGGTGGAGATGGCCAGTGAATTGGTGCATGCCTTTAATCGTGCCAGCGATGACGATGAGGTGAGCGCCATTGTGGTAACGGGTGCTGGTCGAGCTTTTTGTGCGGGCATGGACTTAACCCGCGAAGGCAATGTATTTGGTTTAGATGAAAATCAAACCCCCACTGTGGCTGACATGGAAAACTCTAAAATGTTACCAGGCATCAGTGATACGGGTGGCCAAGTAAACTTAAGTATTTATGATTGTAAAAAACCGGTAATTGCTGCCATTAATGGTGCTGCGGTGGGCATTGGTGCCACCATGCTAGCAGCCATGGATATTCGCCTAGCCTCTGAAAAAGCAAAAATTGGCTTCGTGTTTGAGAAAATAGGCATAACCCCTGAAGCCTGTTCAAGCTGGTTTTTACCCCGCATTGTGGGTGTAAGTCAGGCCTTAGAGTGGGTCTATACAGGTGATATATTTGATGCCAATACCGCTAAAGAGTCGGGCTTTGTACGCTCGGTACATGCGCCAGAAGACCTTTTAGAAGAAGCTTATAAAATAGCTCGTAGCATTGCGCAGAAATCTCAAGTGAGTATCGCACTGGCTCGTCAAATGATGCTGCGTTTATCGGCGGCTCCTCACCCAAGAGATGCCCATAATGTTGACTCTCTTGCTATTTTTTACACAAGCCAAGTAGACGGTAAAGAAGGCGTGGCGTCTTTTCTAGAAAAGCGTGATCCTGAATTTAAATCTAAGGCGTCTACCGACATGCCTGATTTTTATCCTTGGTGGAAATAGTCTTCTAGAATCTGTGCTTAAAAGATCCCATGAAGCCATTCGTGGGATTCCGAATAAACTGCCTTTTATCAGATTTAGCCAGTGTATAACTTCAAAGAAAAGTTATTAGCAGGCACCTTTTATCTCCTCAAGCTAGACTGTACTTTGAAGATAATTGGTGGTTTAGGCCTAAATAAAGCGTTTGAACTCCCTTCTTCACTGCTTTCATATCCGAATAAAACTCCTCAAGCATATCTAAAACCAATCTATAGGTAATTAAGCGTATAGATAAAACTCTTCTATACTTCACAAATATCATTAGCTAAAGGATTAAGAAAAGTCGCTCAGTGGGTCTGGGCTTAGTCTTTCAATTTGTGAGGAAATGTATATGAGATGTCTTAAACCAACTAGGAATAGACTGATGGTCATCCTGGGGATGATTCTTACCAGCTTATTAATCATGCCATCAGCATTTGCTGAGGTAGCTGTAATTGTTAATCCTGCCAATGTCTCTGATATAAATGAGAAGATGATCAAAAAGATATTTCTTGGTAAACAGAAGAAATTTCCAAATGGTCAGGTAGTTATTCCTCTCAACTCGCAAGAGGGCACTGCCTCTAGGGATTCGTTTAATAAAAATATAATTGGCCGCAGTGCAACACAAATTAGTTCTCACTGGGCGAGACTTGTCTTTACAGGTAAAGGAACACAACCCCAAGATTTAGCATCTGATGCTGAGATCATTAAAACCGTTTCCTCCAACCAAGGCGCAATCAGTTATGTTGATGCAGCGTCGGTCACGGGTAACGTAAAAGTAATTGCTAAATTCTAACGGAGCATAAAAATGAAATATATAAAACTCATATGTCTTGCTTTGTTAGGCATGTCATTACTCCCCACGGCCAGCGCCGAAATTAGGTTTAACGGATTTGGTTCCGTGGTCATGGGGCAAACGCTCACTCATCAAGCCCCTTTTACAGCCGACTTTTATGATGTGGGCCAATACTCAGATAAACCCAGCTTTAAACCCGAAACGGTGTTTGCACTACAGGCCACAGCTGATGTCAGTGCCGATATGAAATTCACGGGGCAATACTTAACAAAGGGCACCGATGAATTTGAAACAGAACTTGATTGGTATTACCTCACTTACAGCGGTGTAGAAGACTGGACCTTTATGGCTGGGCGCCGCAATATCCCCATGTATTATTATTCAGAATTTTCGGAAGTAGGCTTTGCTTACCCATGGATTCGTCCACCAGCTAACTTATATTGGTGGCAGATTACCCAGTTTAACGGGGTGCATGCCTCTTATGAATTTGAGATAGGGGATCTTGGTAATACAATCACAGCCTTTTATGGAAACGAGTATTCAATAAATAATAAGGAAATGCTGTTTTATGATCGCTTATTTGGTGGAACAGCCACCTCAATTGATGAAGTCTGGACAGATATCATTGGCTTTAATTACGCCCTAGTGGGCGAAATTTTTGATTTGAGGTTTGTGTACTTTCAAAATGATAGAAACCGTACAACCTATAATGCAGACGGTACTACCACGGAAATGGTACCTTTTGATCAAACCTTCATGGGTTTTGGTGGCAACATAAATTTAGATATGATTACCATTTTGTTTGATATGAACCTGGTTATTTATGATAACGATGTGGAGTTGGAATACCCCACTTGGTTAGTGTCTGTGGTGTACAACATGGATAAGTACCAACCTTTTGTAGTTTATTCTCAAGCGGATGAAACCCACGATAATGATCCGCTTGGCACTAACCGCTGGGAACAGCATTTTACGGCGGGTGTAGGGGTGAGATATAACTTAAGCTCTAGTGCGGCTTTAAAAGTGCAATATGATTATTTTGAAGACCAAGGTGATGTGGATAATGGTTATAATTACCATGGTGATTCAGAAACTATTGCCGTGGCGTTAGATTTTATTTTTTAATTAGGCATAAAAATAAAAAAGGCTTAGCTTGAAAAAGCTAAGCCTTTTTTATGTGTTATGAATTATTAAATAGCCGTCAGCCCACCATCAATGGCCAATGCATGGCCATTCATATAACTGTTGTAATCAGAACACGTCCATAACATAGCGTTTACAATTTCTTGCATGGTGGCTAAGCGTTTCATAGGGTTAGCTGCGGCAATTTGATCTTTACTAATTGGCGTGGTGTCTTCAACGCTGTCCATCATGGGGCTATCCACATGACTTGGGCAAATAGCATTAACGCGAATACCATAACGACCATATTCCACCGCTGAAGAGCGGGTAATACCAATCACCGCATGTTTAGAAGCCGAATAAGCAGAAAGGTTAGGTGCACCACCCAATCCCGCCACCGATGACACATTTAGAATGTGACCACTGCCTTGTTTTTTCATTTGGGTAATTTGATATTTCATGCAGGCAAACACACCTTTAATATTGATGTTGTATTGGCTATCAAGGTGTTTTAAATCTAGTTGGTGAGTATGTGCCAGTGGTTGCAAAATACCTGCGTTATTAATCGCCACATCAATACGACCAAACGATTCAATGCTGCCTTCAACAAAGCTTTGTACCTGTGCTTCATCACTTACATCACAAGCCCCAGCGAACACTTCACAACCGTTCTCCCTTAGTCGCGCCGCTAGTGCTTCAATATTGCCTTGATTAATATCGCAAATGGCTAACTTGGCACCTGCTTGTGCAAAATTCTCAGCAGCCAATTTACCCATGCCGCCACCGGCGCCACTGATCATCACGACTTTATTACTGTAATCTAATGTTTGCATGATTCATTACCTTTCTATTTTTATTATTGCGTTGGCTTACTATTTAATTTTGTTAATGTTTAAGCACTAACCGCCGAGGGTTGTTTGGTTTTGCCTAAGCCCATTTCACTTAAAGGTTTAACAAGGGCGCCAACGCTTAACGCTTTTTTATTGGACGCATTGCCATCAAGTGCGCGCTTTTTAACCCCTTGGCAAATAGACGCTAAACGGAAAAAGCTAAATGCTAAATAGAAATTCCAATTTGGTATTTCAGTTAACCCCATACGCTCACAATACTTGGCTACGTATTCTTCTTCAGTAGGAATGCCCAAGGCAGAGCGGTCAAGCCCCATTAAGCCTGGCATATCCGAATTAGCTGGGAAGTACCATTGCATGCATTGGTAAGCCAGATCAGCAAAAGGGTGGCCAAGGGTTGAAAGCTCCCAGTCCACAACCGCTAATATCTTTGATTCGCTAGGATGAAAAATAAAGTTATCTAACCTGAAATCCCCATGGGCTAAGCCAATACGACCATCGTCTTCGGGAATGTTACTTTCTAACCATTCCATTAGGCCATCCATTGCGGGAATGTCATCAGTTTTAGCGGCAATGTATTGTTTGCTCCAGCGGCCAATTTGGCGCTGGTAATAATTACCTGGCTTACCATAGTCACTTAAGCCCACTTCGTTAATATCCACCGAATGCATGGCGGCTAATACGCGGTTCATTTCATCGTAAATATCGCTACGTTGGGTATTGTCTAATTCGGGTAGTGCGGCATTCCAAAAAATCCGGCCTTCAATGAATTCCATCAAATAGAACATTGAACCAATGACACTGTCGTCTTCACACAAGTGATAAGCTTTAGCCACAGGTACTTCGCTGTCTTTTAATGCATCCATCACCATAAATTCACGATCTACCGCGTGGGCAGAAGGCAAAAGTTTTCCGGCTGGTTTACGTCTTAAAACATATTTACCACTGGCAGACTCAATTTGAAAAGTAGGGTTAGATTGCCCGCCTGGAAATTTAGACGCGGTTAATGGGCCTTTGAACCCTTCAACATGCTTGGTTAAATATTCGCTCAGTTTCACTTCATCTAATACGTCTTGGTTGCTCATGTTTTTCTCCAAAAGCAAAAGGGCAGTAAGACTGCCCGTGGTTATTTCATTGTCTATGCTGGGTTAACAATTTAAATAATGGCTAACCCATTTTATAAAAACGATTACGCGCCGTGTTTTTTAACCAGTGCACGACCCAGTTGTGACATATGAACCTGACATGGACCATCGGCAAAACGTATCATTCTAGCGTAAGCGAATCCTCTTGGTAGGAAAGTATCTTGGCTAACCCCTTTGGCACCATGTACTTGCATAGCACGGTCAATCACGCGCGATGTCATATTAGGGGCAATGATTTTAATTTGT
This sequence comes from uncultured Bermanella sp., assembly GCA_913058575.1. Taxonomy (GTDB): domain Bacteria; phylum Pseudomonadota; class Gammaproteobacteria; order Pseudomonadales; family Oceanobacteraceae; genus Bermanella. The sequence goes on along the minus strand of CAJXRF010000073.1, from coordinate 14,820 downwards.
GAAATAAGTTCTTGAGCGGCCTTATTACCAAAGCGATCCATGGCATCGGCTGCTTTTAAAGTTAATAGGCGCGCTTGCTCAATTTCACAAGAAGACATGGCGATGTCTTCACGAATAGAACCTTGTTCAGAAAGTTTGCGGCCAAAGGCTACGCGGCTTTCGGCACGTTGACACATAACTTCAAGTGCGCGCTGTGCTTGGCCAATCAGTCGCATGCAGTGATGAATACGGCCAGGCCCTAAACGACCTTGTGCAATTTCAAAACCACGTCCTTCACCTGCAATAATATTGCTAGCCGGTACTCGTACGTTATCAAACACAATTTCAGCATGACCTTCAGGGGCATCGTCCCAACCGAGTACTTCCATAGGGCGAATAATTTGCACACCCTTAGTATCCATTGGCACTAAAATTTGTGATTGTTGAATATGACGGTTAGGGTTTTGCGCATCGGTTTTTCCCATGACGATCATGATTTTACAATGCTCGTTCATGGCACCTGAGATGTACCACTTACGCCCATTAATCACGTATTCATCACCGTCACGGATAATGGAGGTTTCAATGTTAGTGGCATCACTTGAAGCTACTTCTGGTTCAGTCATGGCAAAGGCTGAGCGAATTTCACCAGCCAATAAAGGCTTAAGCCATTTTTCTTTTTGCTCGTCGCTTGCGTACTGAGCAAATACTTCCATGTTGCCCGTATCAGGAGCGCTGCAGTTAAAGACTTCAGGAGACCACAATACACGGCCCATAATTTCAGCTAGCGGAGCGTATTCAAGATTGTTTAAGCCGGCACCGTGTTCGGTATTGGGTAAAAATAAATTCCACAAACCAGCGGCTTTGGCTTTAGGCTTTAGCTCTTCAATGATTGGATGTGTGGCCCAACGATTTTTGGCGGTGGCCAGGTAATCGTTAAACTCTTGCTCTCTTGGGTAAATGTGCTCATCCATGAAAGCTTCTAAGCTGGCAATGAGTTCTTTTACTTTGTCGGAATATTCAAAGTTCATGTTATTGCTCCGTGTGTTTTTAAATTAATATTAAGAATTTAATTTCGTACTAAAAATAAACGTTTTGGTATTACCAAACTAACTGTAGGTAATACCGTGTAAGTGTTCTTGGCTTTCTAGGTGAGCGGTACTGTTAAAACTATTTAACTGAATGCTCTTTGGATTATAAAAAAATTGGCTAAAACTGGTGTTCTTAACTTGTAGATTTAGCTGAATCATTTCTTCGTGGCTAAGATTTAAAATGTGATACATGCTCATGGCAATGGGGCCACCGGAACTCACCACTAATGTGCGACCACCGGTTGGTGCGCTTTGAATAAAGCCAAGGGCATCGGCCACCCGTTGTTTAAACTCACCAAAGCGTTCAGGAATGTCGCCATGCAATTCGTCATTGCTCCACAGTTTTAACGCTTTTTTTAGCAAGCGGTAATATTCTTGGCGGTTAACTTTTTCCCCATCTTTAGGAAGTTCATGAGGGCATTGCACCATGTAGGCTTGTGCCAAGGCTGAAAAATCGTATTCGTTGAGTCCTTCGTGAACATCAAACGCAATGTCTAACTGTAAGCCTTCACAAATATTTTGAGCGGTTTGGCGATGTCTTAACATGCTGCCCATGACAACACGGTCGAATTGAGTACCGATTTGTTTTAAGTGCTGGCCTAACCATAAAGCTTGTTCATAGCCTAAATCAGACAGTTGATCGTAATTATCTTTTCCAAAAGATGCCTGGCCATGGCGTACAAGGTAAAACTCAGACATGTATCCCTCTTTTTGTAAAAGTGCTTTAAATTAAGCTGCTTCCAGAATAAGGCAGGGGCTAATATTTAGGAAATTTATTATTTGAATAGTTTATTATTCATGATATCAATACATGAAAGCCTAAGAACAAGGTATCAATGAACCCAAGGTAGGCTATCTATTTTGGGCGGAGTGGGAGGAGCGTATGCGGCTTAATCAGTTAGATTTAAACTTATTTGTGGTTTTTGATGCGATCTATCAAGAGCGTAACCTGACTCGTGCAGCAGAAGTGTTGTCTTTATCGCAGCCAGCGGTGAGTAATGCCTTGTCTCGGTTACGTAAATCCTTTAATGACCGTTTATTTGTGCGTACCCCACAAGGCATGGTGCCTACACCGGTGGCCGAGAATATCGTGGTGCGCGCTCAGCAGGCGCTGCAGCTTATGCACAGTTGTGTGCAAGAAGGCGATGTATTTAAGCCCATGCAGGCTCAAAAAGTATTTCGTTTTAGCATGAATGATTTATCTGAAGCTCTGATGCTACCGCCTCTATTAGAGTTCCTACAGATTAATGCCCCCGGAATTACCTTAAACAGTGAAGGACTGCGCCGCCAAGATGTTTCCAAAGATCTGGCCTCAGGGGCGTTGGATTTTGTGGTGGATGTGCCCATGAGTCACGATGCTAATCTTTGCCATCATAGGTTATCCACAGAGCAATATGTGTGTGCGGTAAGAGCAGGGCACCCTATATTGGATGCCCTGCTAGATTTAGAGGCTTATTTGGCCTTAACCCATGTGCATATTTCAAGCAGCAAGCGTAAGCAAGGTCATGTGGACATAGCTCTTAATGCCTTAGGTCATAGCCGCAACATTCAATTGCGCTTGCAACATTACTTGTCGGCGCCACGTATTATTCGCCATACCGATCTTGCCTGCACCATGCCAAATAGATTAGCCAAGGCTTACGGTTTAGTGGGTATTCCACTGCCTTTTGATATGCCGCAGCTAGAGTGGCACTTATATTGGCATAAAAGTGCGGATGGGGATCAGGCCAATAAGTGGTTGCGGGATACACTGCCTACTTTGATTCCTTAACCTTGGCTTTTTGTATTTCGGTATGCGCCTTTTAGGTAGGAGAGTCACCTAATATGGGCATAAAAGTGCTGATGGGGATCAGGCCAATAAGTGGCTAAGGGATACGCTGCCTACTTTGATTCCTTAGTTTTGGTTTTTCTTATTTTAATATGCCCCTTCTAGGTAGGAGTGTAATCTTAATATGGGCATAAAAGTGCTGATGGGGATCAGGCCAATAAGTGGCTAAGAGATACATTGCCAACTTTGATTCCCTAGCAGCCATGCATCTCCTTGCGGGTGTCTGACATGGTGATCTCTTCAAAGTCTAATGTAAATGCCGTGATTTCAGCATAGTATTGCCTAGAATCACATTCTACAGATGTTGCGTAATTCTTAACTGAAACGACCCCTTTTTTTGATACATAGCTTTTATTGGCTTTGATCACTTCTTGCCACTGTGAGTCCGTGAATAAAAGATCAATGACTTTATCTGTGTTTACTAAATCAATTTTAATTAGCTTTTGTGCATAAAATCCTGCGATAACATATGGGAATATTTCATCATTACTTGGGATAAACGCAGCTTTATAGACGTCCATTTTTCCATCTAGATCATCATCCACCAAAGCGATTATGATTTCCCCTGAAGTACTTTCAGTTCCATTGAATGCAGTGACTAAATATTCAAAATCAACAGACTTAACGGTCATGAGGCTGCTGTAATCATTGAAATATTGTGGCTGCTGCGCGTATGTTAATGAGCTCATTAAAGTCATGGCGATCCACAAAAAAAAGTATCGCATATATAAGGCCTCGCCTTTTCTGAATGTTTACATTTTTTAAAGGGGTGATTGTGCCGCACTCAAAAGCACTTCTCCATCTAATTAACGGGTGTGCTTACATACGTAGTTCGCTAAAGCCGCTTTATATATTACAAATACTTGCCAGACTTGATTTTAAGTGTAATATTACATTCTATTACTTAATGAGTACTAAAGTGTAATGAGTGAGTATCAGTTCCAACGAGAGCTCTCCCCTAGGAACATCATTTTAGATTTAATGGGGGTCAGTCATCCTCAGCCCTTAGAAGCGGGCTATTTAAGTCTGATTTCAGATATTTTTAATATCCCGGTGAATAACTTGCGGGTGGCCCTAACCCGTTTGTCTGCTAAAGGCATGCTAGATAACACTCAGCGTGGGGTTTACCGGTTAAGCCCAAAGGCCATGGCCCGTAATGAATTTGCAAGGCGCTGGAAGCAATCCCAATGTGTGGCTGGTGAGTGGGACGGCAGTTGGATAGGTTGCCATTTAAGCAAAGGGGCTAATCGCTCAGTGCGGGCTAAAAGTTTAAATGCCCTATCTTGGTTTGGCTTTAAGCCGGGTCTTGATCATTTATGGGTACGTCCTAACAACCTTTTACAAGATGTCTCGTCTTTGCAGGCGGTGTTGAAAGATTTAGGTCTTGAAAGCCAATCCCATGTGTTTTCTCTTAATGATATCGAACCTACTCTAGCCAAGCACTGGAAAACCTTGTGGCCAGTGGACGCCCTTAATCAATCTTATAGTGAGTTGAATCAGCAGCTGCTGGGCAGTTATCAACAATTGGATAAAACCCCATTAAAGGCCTCGCTATTAGAGACTTGTGTACTGGGCAGTGAAGCCATTCATTGTTTGGCCACTGACCCACAGCTGCCATTAGAAATTCGCCCAGGACAAGAGTACGAAACACTGCGAAAAACCATGATTGACTATGACTTAGCCGGGCGAAAAATATGGTTAAAGCAATTGTCATCATTAGGGATTTCTTAGTGAGCGTATTTAAGTTCTATAAACCCAAACACCATTTTCAAAGCTATAATTAATAAGGAGTAAACGTGTCATGAAAAACAGCCCCATTTCAAAAGAAGAGCTTAAGCCGTTTATGCAGCGCAGCGATGCCCGAGCATGGCTTATTACCGCTTGGACATGGTTGAGCATTGCGTTGTGTTTTGCATTGGCCGCGTTGTACCCTAGCTGGCTTATGTATGGCTTGGTGATTTTATTATTAGCTGGGCGGCAACAAGCGTTAGCGGCGCTCATGCATGAAGCTGGGCACAATACTTTCTTTAAAACTAAAAAATATAATGAGTTTGTCACTAACTGGGCATCCGCGCCATTTTTATTAATGGATGGTAAAACTTATAGTCGTTGGCATTTAGAGCATCACAAAAATGCCGGTACCGAGCACGACCCAGATCTTGGTAATTATCAAAATTACCCCGTCACTAAAATGAGTTTGTTACGAAAATTCAGTCGTGATTTTTTTGGTGTCACAGGTCTTAAGCTTATCGCTTATTTAGCCTTAAGTGGTAAAGACTCCCTCACTCGCCAGAAGCGTGCGCCATTGACTATTACCAAAGGGTTATTATTAAACGGCGTCATGTTCTTAGCCTTATATTTAGCAGGCTATGGCGAGCTATTTGCCTTATGGGTAATTGCACACTTTACTGCTTACTTGTTTATTATTCGCTATCGTCAAATTACCGAGCATGCAGGCGTTAAAGATTTGTTTGACCTTGAACCTAAATACAACACTCGCTCGGTACCACAAGGGATATTAGGCTTTTTGTTTTTCGCTCCTACACAGGGGCTAAGTTACCATTGTGAGCATCATGGTTTCATGGCGGTACCCTCTTATAATTTAAAGGGCTTGCATCAGCTTTTGAAAAGCAAAGGCTATTATGATGATGTGCGCTTGGCTAAGGGCTATTTAGATATCTTTCCTGAGATAATAAAAAGCTAATAGATAACTCATTAATAAAATTTACTTAAACGCTCAATTGGAAGCGTTTAAGTTTTTCATTAACTGCTCGAAATAGTCTTTAATTTTTTTATCTAACTCACCACTTCTCTTCATATCGCTCAGTACTTTAGTAATATCTGCTAATAAATGCTGGTGCTGATTATTTAAGTAATGATATAAATTCACTTCGATAAGTGGCGGCATTAAGAAATGAATGTCGCTAATGTCTATGCCTTCAGCCTTTAATTGAGTCATGCTTGATATGGCCAATCCTTTATCTTGTAAAATAAGGTCGGTGCGTTTTCTTAATAAAAAAAGCATGAGTTCGCGGTCTTTGTTCACGACGTCTGATTGAATGTGATGTTTATCCAGTTCATTTTTAATAATTTGAATGCCGCGCCGATACGCCACCTTCTGTGTGGATACGCCTTCCCACCCGATTATCGCTCGTTTATGTAAACTCAGTGCGTAAATTCCAGAGGTCATAATAGCAATGGGCACCTGAACGAGGTTCGGGTACTTTTTATTCATGCCTTGAATACGAGCTATTTCCCCATGAGTGAGCCCTGAATTGGCGCTCACCAATGAACGTGAAGAGGGCAAAGGGGTGAATTTTGACTCTACTCCTAAGCTTGCGTAAGCGCTTTTAAGAATGTTTGAAAAAATATAATGATCCATGGCTGAGTCGCTGCCAGAAAGGATAATTTGCTCTTTGGCTATAACGGCATTAAAGCTGGCTAATACCCATATAAAGCCAAATATTCGGCCCCATGCATTTTGTAAAAACATGCGTATTACCTGTTTATTGAGCGGTTCATAGCATTGAATTTAGATAGGTAAATTAAGTATAGGTGGCGCACTTTTTCCGTCAATTAACCGCTTTTAACAAAAATATTATTGACCGCTTACCTACCGGTAGGTAAGGTGTTTGGCAACTAAAGTCTAGGTGCGGTACATGAACACCAAACAACAAATTGTAGAATTGTCTGCGGACATGCTGCGCTCAAGTGGGTTTGGTGGCTTCAGTTATTTGGATATATCCCGAAAATTGGGCATCACCAAGGCCAGCGTTCATCATCACTACCCTAAAAAGCAGGATTTAGGCTTGGCCCTTTGCGAATGGGCCCATGAGTGGTTACAGCAAGGTTTTGAACACTTTGATGAACACGGTACATCCAGCTGGAATAAGTTAGAACGCTATTTAAGGGCTGCCTTAAAGCATTCCTTGGGGGACCAGAAAATGTGCCCTATTAGCGCCTTTTACAATGATTTAGCCAAACTATCTCAACCCATGAAAGAGGCTTTGATAGCGCTTGATGATTACGAGTTAGATTGGATTGAAAAGGTTATGTTACAAGGAATGGAAAGTGGTGACTTTCATCGTCAAGAAGACCCAAGAGCACTGGCCGCGCTATTTATTTTTAGCTGTAAAGGCGCCCTTTATTACGGACGCCTGCACGGTAAAGATTTGTTTCATCAAACCATGAAGCAATTTGAACACTTAATAAAAACCTAATCGTTTTAATTAACCTGAACTAATGTATTTGAATTTATACAGTTATTAATAAAAAATTTACCTGACTAACCTACCTATAGGTAGACAGGTTTAACGGAGAAAAACATGTCAAACTTAAACCCATTGTTTCAACCCATCAAATTGGGCCCTTTGTCTTTGCAAAATCGCATTGTTATGGCTCCCATGACCCGTACTTTTTCCCCAGGTAACGTACCAAACGATATGGTGGTAGCGTATTACGAGCGTCGTGCTGAAAATGAAGTGGGCCTTATTATTACCGAAGGCACCACAGTGGGCCACAAGGCCGCTAACGGTTACCCTCGTGTACCATTTATGCATGGCGAATCTGCGTTGGCAGGTTGGAAGAAAGTAGTTGATGCGGTACACGCGAAAGGCGGAAAAATTGCACCTCAGTTATGGCATGTGGGTTCGGTTCGTAAAGAAGGGGTTGAGCCAGATAAGTCAGTGCCAGGACACAGTCCTTCAGGGCTGTTCAAGCCAGGCAAAGAAAACGGCGTCACCATGACTCAGCAAGATATTGATGAAGTGGTAGAGGCGTTTGCACAAGCAGCAGCGGATGCCAAAGAAATTGGTTTTGATGCCATTGAAGTGCATGGTGCTCATGGGTATTTAGTTGATCAATTTTTCTGGGAAGGCACCAACCAAAGAACCGATTCGTACGGCGGTGATGCGCTAGCGCGTACTAAATTTGCTGTAGAAATTGTTGCTGCTATTCGCAAGCGTGTGGGTGAAGACTTCCCAATTATTTTCCGTTTCTCTCAGTGGAAACAGCAAGACTACGATGCGCGTTTGGCTCAAACCCCGGAAGAGCTAAAAGCCATTCTAATGCCGCTGGTGGATGCCGGTGTAGATATTTTCCATTGCAGTACTCGTCGCTTCTGGGAAAAAGAATTTGAAGGTTCTGACATGAACTTGGCCGGTTGGACCAAGCAATTAACCGGAAAACCTGTTATCACCGTGGGCAGCGTGGGTCTTGATTCAAGCTTTATTGGTGAAGAGGGTGATGGCATGGAAATGTCTGGTGCTTCAGGTGTTGAGTCGGGTTCCATTAATCAGTTGGCCGACCGTGTAGCACAAGAAGAGTTCGAACTGGTAGCGGTAGGCCGTGCTCTATTGCAAGACCCAGAATGGGTACTAAAAGTAAAAAATAATAAACTCGATGAATTACAAGATTATTCAAAAGAATCTTTAATGACGTTGGTTTAAGTACGGAATATAAGTGCACCCTTAGCGGTGCACTGACTTTTTTACGCTAAGGTATTTGCAGTTTCCTTGGTTAGATTACAAAATCTTTACTGAAATTAATTTTTATATAAGGTAAAACCTAGATAGTTTATTTCTAACTGGTTTTCCTATGCCCCGCCGTATTATCTCGCTTCCTGAAAAATTTCACTTTACCACTAAATACACAGTGCTTTTCTCCGATATTAATGGTGCTAACCACATGGGCGCAGATCGAGTTTTGCCCATTGCCAGTGAAACTCAATTGCGCTTCATAAAAAGTTTGGGTTATAAAAATGCGGTATTATTTGAAGACGCTGGCTTAATTATGGTGCACTCAGAAGTGCAGTATATTTCAGAAACCGATTACGCCGATGAATTAGTCATTGATTTAGCAATAGAAAACTTGGCTGAGAAAAGTCTTGATTTTGTCTATCGAATTTTCAATAAAAATAAAAACAAAGAAACTGCACGTATTAAAACCAGCATGCTATTTTTTGATTACGACGAGAAAAAAGTAGTGGCCGTGCCAAAAGGGTTTACCGATCGCTTTAATGCAGTGGGTTAGCTTGTATGAATGCATTTTTATACACAGGGTAATGTTGGGCGAAATTAACATTTTCTAGTGCTTTTTGCCTGTGTATTTGATTTTTTTAGTCATTGTTCATGTGGCCCAAAATGACGATCCTGTTACGCTTATTTTTATAATTGAAAATACTGGGCCACTTTGTTTGGCCATCTCATCAAAGGAAAAGTTATGACTGTGTATCAGGCACCGCAACGTGACATGAAATTTGTAATGGATGAACTGCTCGATTTGCAGTCACATTATGCTTCTTTACCCGGCTGCGAAGATGCTAGTCCAGAAATTATCGACGCTATTCGCGAAGAAGGCGCAAAGTTCTCTACCAATATTTTGGCACCTTTGAATAAAGTGGGCGATCAACAAGGTTGTACTTGGAGCGAAACCGGCGTTAAGACTCCCGATGGTTTTAAAGAAGCCTATGATCAATTTCGCGAAGCGGGCTGGACCGGTTTGATTCAAGATCCTGCCTATGGTGGCCAAGGTTTACCTCAGTCGGTAGGGACTATGTTTGGCGAAATGGTTGCCAGCTCTAATATCGCATGGAGCATGGTAAACGGTGCCAATGGCGGTACTTTGGAAACCTTGCACGTATGGGGTACGCAAGAGCAAAAAAATATCTACATGCCTAAAATTGTTGAAGGGGCATGGACAGGTACCATGTGCCTTACCGAAGCCCATTGCGGTACAGATTTGGGAATGTTGCGCACTAAAGCCGAACCTAATGCCGATGGCTCTTACAATATTACCGGTCAAAAAATCTTCATTACTGAAGGTGAGCATGATATGTCTGACAACATCATTCATATTGTTTTAGCGCGTCTACCGGATGCACCAGCGGGTGTGAAAGGTATTTCATTGTTTATCGTGCCAAAATTTGTGCCAGATGCTAACGGCGAAGTGGGTGAACGTAACCCAGTGAGCTGTGGTTCCATTGAACATAAGATGGGCCTAAACGCGAGCCCAACCTGTGTGATGAACTTTGATGGCGCTAAAGGTTACTTGCTGGGCCCTGCCAATAAAGGCCTAAATTGTATGTTCACCTTCATGAACAACGCACGTTTAGGTGTGGGCATGCAGGGGATGATTCACGCCGAACTGGGTTTCCAAAAATCATTGGCCTATGCAAAAGACCGTTTACAAATGCGTTCTTTAACCGGCCCTAAGAATCCAGAACTGGCCGCTGACCCCATTATTGTTCACCCAGACGTGCGTCGCATGTTGCTTCAGCAAAAATCCATTGCTGAAGGTGGTCGTATGTTTATTTACGACATCGCCAAAATGATTGATGTTATGCAGCGCTCGGACGATCAAGAAGTAATAAAAGAAGTAGATGATACTCTGGGTTTGTTAACTCCTATCGCCAAAGCCTTCTTAACTGAAATGGGCTTTGAATCCGCTAACTTGGCATTGCAGTGTTTTGGTGGTCACGGTTACGTGAAAGAGTGGGAAGTAGAGCAAAATGTACGTGACTCGCGTATTGCTTGTATTTATGAAGGCACCACAGGTATTCAAGCGCTTGATTTACTGGGCCGTAAAATATTGGGTACTAAAGGCGAGCGCTTACGTAAGTACACCAAGAAAATTCATAAATTCTGTGAGGCCAATATTGATAACCCTGTATTGAATGAATTCGTAACCGAATTGCAAAAATACAATAAAGAGTGGGGTGAGCTGGTTATGAAAGTGGGTGGTTCTGCTATGCAAAACCCTGATGAGCTAGGCGCCGCGTCTGTAGATTTCTTAATGTACTCAGGTTACTTGGTATTGGGCTTCTACTGGGCACAAGCGGTTGCAGTGGCCGATAAAAAACTAAAAGAAGGCACCACAGAGGAAGATTTTTATAACGCGAAAATCACCACTGCCCGTTTCTTCTTCCAGCGTATGCTACCTAAAACGCGCGGTTATGTAGCCACCATGAATACGGGCGCTGCAAACCTAATGGATTTAGATGCTGAGCACTTTTCTTTTTAATCGCTAAATTATAAAAAGAAAAAGATATGTAAAAAGCCCAATGGATTCCTCCATTGGGCTTTTTACTTTTAGCGCGATTGTAAGGCGCATACGCTCAGGTTAAGTGTTTAGTGTTTGACTAAAAAGCGAATTGCCAAGCCAGAGTTAAAGTATTGTCTTGTGCCATTTGTGGGCCATCTAAATCCTGCTCTAGCTCTTTATTGTATTCAACCGCAACTCTATGTCCTTCAGGCAGGGTGATGTTCATGCCTAGGCCAGCACTTAATAAGTTGCCACCTTGCAAGTCGGCATCGGCTGTTGGTGTCATCATGGCGTTTAATTCGTCATCTTCACCGCTAATGGTATCCCAATCTTCATAGGCTAAACGTAAGGATAAAGACACGCGTTGATGAATCGGTGCTAGCACCCAGCTTTGCAGTTTGTAGCGATCACCTAAGCTGTAATCGCGATCGTTTTCCCCTAAGCGGATAGTGGCTTGAGCTTGGGCACCATAAGAAAAGCTTTCTTGCTGAGCGGTATAGGTAATGCCGGGTAGTAAATCAACAGTGCCGGATCCCAATTGCATGGCGTAAGGCATTACCGCACCATTATTTGTTTCATCAATGGAGCCTGTGGGCAAGCTCATCATTAAATTTAGGTGAACCTTACGGCCGGCTTCGCTAAAAATATTATGCAGTGCGCCGACTTTAATATCTCCTAAGCCTTCGCTGTCCATGGAGGTTTCTATATCGACTACTCCCATTCCCATGTCCATTTGCGAGAGCATATCCATGTCTTTCTCTATGTAAGGCAGCATCACCATGAAAGTGGTTTTATCGCTGGGCGCATACATTAATCCAAACATGTGCATGGTCATGGTCATTTTGGTGGGGCTCATCATATAGCCGCTATCTAACACTTCTTGTGATGAAACCGAGCTCGTACCATCTTGCAGGCCATTCATATCCATTTGCATGTTGCGGTATGACACCATGAACTCCCCTTCGTTGTGAGTGTGATCACCCATAACAGAAATAGGAGCATGAGAATCAGGGCGGGCGCTGTTCCAGTCGTGAGCGAAGGCTGTATTCGTGGCTAATAGCGCGCAGGCAATTTTAAAACTGTTGTTTAAGGTGGGCATGGATACTCCGGCTTTATAAAGCAATTTTGTAAGTGCAGGCCAAGAAAGTTTGTTGGCATTAAGGACGTTGGCAGCCATTGAGTTCTACATTGCCTAAACGCCTTTAATCATTCTGTCTGTTGAATAATGGGCGCGGAGTTTATATAACTTCCATCACCTTGAATATGCGGCAAATTGTCGCAGTCCAATGTGCAAACAATATGGTGGGTGTTTATTGTTTGTTATGCTCCAGTTACCTGAATCACACCGCTCGTTTGGGAAGTACATATGCAGCAAGCTCAGCACCTAGTCAACATGGAAGGCGGTGGCCGAATTTCTCTTTATAGATTGAAGCCTAAAAAAGTGATTGGAAGGCCTATTCTTTTAGCCCATGGCACCATCTCTAACGGTGAATCCATGAAGGATTTAGCCGAACACCTTAAAGAGCAGGGCTTTGATTGCTGGTTATTAGAGTGGGGTGGCCATGGGCAAAGCGAAGCGGCCAGTTCTCGCAATAATTTTGAGTCTCCAGCATTTAGCGATACCCCCACCGCTATTGAATATGTTTTAAAGCAAACCGGTCACCCACAGGTTAACTGGGTATCCCATAGTGGCGGTGGCCACTTACCCCTTATGTATTTGGCTCGTAGCCCTGAAAACCAAATGAAATTTGCCAGTATTGTCTCTATAGGTGCGCAGGCGACAGATGGTGCTCTAGGCATATCGGCGCAATTAAGAGCATGTGTCTTGTGGGGGATTACTCATTTATATGGGCAAACCCCAAAAGCCATTGTCTCAGTAGGAACAGAAGGCGAGCCCACTCTATTATTGGCCCAGTGGGCTCGCTGGAACTTATTAAGAAAGTGGAAGGGTCTGGATGGCTTTAACTATATGTCAGCATTAGGTCGCATCTTAACCCCTTCCTTAATAGTGGCAGGAAGCAATGACGACATTGCTCCAGCTTTTGGTTGTCGTAAGTTTTTCGAAGCCTTGGGAGGCAAGAGTAATGCTTGGCTCTTATGTGGTAAGACTCACGGCTTTAGTAAAGACTATAGTCATGGTCAACTTATAAGAGGCCGTGCTGCTCAGAGTGAAATATACCCCAAGGTATCGGCTTGGCTAATTGAGCAATCATTAGTCAATCAAGAGCCAGCCATTGGAAGCCGTTCATAAGTACAAAAAACAACCATAAAATAGCATGGTAAATTCTTTTCAAATAGTCGTTGCCCTTTTGATTCAGGTGCGTAGAATGCGCCTCCTCCTCAAGGCAGGGCCAGAAATATTTGGCATTTCTTGAAGAGTTTGAAAGCACCTTTTAGAGGTGAATGTTTAAAGATTTAAGTCTCGATTTAAACTTAAAAACAAACTTTCAAAAAGAGGTTGACCACCTACAGTAACTCTGTAGAATGCGCGCCTCGCTTGAGTCAAGCCTTCCTTGGAAGGGTTTAAAAAGAGCAGTTTTTACTCGTTAATCGAGACGCTTTTTAAACGACTTAAAGCACCGTTAACGCCTTGATGGCAAACGAAATTCTCTGAATTAAGTTTCCAAAAAACGTTGACAACCACAAGCGCTTCTGTAGAATGCGCGCCTCGCTTAACGAAAGCGACCTGGTTAGTCCGAGCGGCAACCAAGATCTTTAACAACGAATTCAGACAATTCGTGTGGGTACTTACCGAGAGTCGAGATGTGTTTCTAGCTTGCTAGAAACAACAAAAGACTTTTTCAAGTAAGTATAAACACGGTCAATTTAGTTGGTTAATTCCAACAAAGCTTTCTTTTAATTAAGAAAGAGGCAGTAGTTTAAAATACTTGAGCAGTCCGGTTATTAATTTAATCAGACTTAAAAATTAAACTGAAGAGTTTGATCATGGCTCAGATTGAACGCTGGCGGTAGGCTTAACACATGCAAGTCGAGCGGAAACGATGTAGCTTGCTACAGGCGTCGAGCGGCGGACGGGTGAGTAACGCGTAGGAACCTACCTAGTAGTTTGGGATAGCCCAGAGAAATTTGGATTAATACCGAATACGCCCCACGGGGGAAAGCGGAGGATCTTCGGACTTCGCGCTATTAGATGGGCCTGCGTAAGATTAGCTTGTTGGTGAGGTAATGGCTCACCAAGGCAACGATCTTTAGCTGGTTTGAGAGGATGATCAGCCACACTGGGACTGAGACACGGCCCAGACTCCTACGGGAGGCAGCAGTGGGGAATATTGCACAATGGGCGAAAGCCTGATGCAGCCATACCGCGTGTGTGAAGAAGGCTCTAGGGTTGTAAAGCACTTTCAGTAGGGAGGAAAGGTTGTAGCTTAATACGCTATAGCTGTGACGTTACCTACAGAAGAAGGACCGGCTAACTCCGTGCCAGCAGCCGCGGTAATACGGAGGGTCCGAGCGTTAATCGGAATTACTGGGCGTAAAGCGTACGTAGGTGGTTTGTTAAGTTGGATGTGAAAGCCCAGGGCTCAACCTTGGAACTGCATTCAAAACTGATGAACTAGAATATGGTAGAGGTAAGTGGAATTTCCTGTGTAGCGGTGAAATGCGTAGAGATGGGAAGGAACATCAGTGGCGAAGGCGACTTACTGGACCAATATTGACACTGAGGTACGAAAGCGTGGGTAGCAAACAGGATTAGATACCCTGGTAGTCCACGCCGTAAACGATGTCTACTAGCCGTTGGGATCCTTGAGATCTTAGTGGCGCAGCTAACGCACTAAGTAGACCGCCTGGGGAGTACGGTCGCAAGATTAAAACTCAAATGAATTGACGGGGGCCCGCACAAGCGGTGGAGCATGTGGTTTA
>CAJXRF010000072.1 GCA_913058575.1 uncultured Bermanella sp. | reverse complement strand
TGGTAGAGCAGTTGACTTTTAATCAATTGGTCGCTGGTTCGAATCCAGCACGACCCACCATATTAAAAAGGCAGAGTTTAAATACTCTGCCTTTTTTTTGTCTGAAAATTGAGATTACATTTTGCCTGTTGGTATTTGGGCATATTTGTCGTAATTTTATGTTAAAGTCCGTTTCTGTTTTCTAATCTCTATTTTATCTCGAACGCCTTATGACTCAGCTCCAATCAGAATCCCAAACATCTGTTAATGCATGGATCCAAAATCATTTTGAATCCGGCGCTCAAAATAACTTAACCCAGCAGCAAATGTCGGATTACGTTGAAAAAATAAAAGTTCTGCTTAAAGAGAAGAATGCGGTATTGGTTTCTCACTATTATACCGACCCAGTTTTGCAGGCTTTAGCTGATGAGACCGGCGGATGTGTGGCTGACTCTCTTGAGATGGCGCGTTTTGGAAGGGACCATGAGGCTCAAACCTTGGTGGTGGCAGGTGTTAAGTTTATGGGGGAGACCTCTAAAATATTAAGCCCAGAAAAAAGAATTTTAATGCCTACGTTGGAAGCCACCTGTTCATTGGATATTGGTTGTCCAATTGATGAGTTCAGTGCTTTTTGTGATCAGCACCCAGATCGTAAGGTGGTGGTCTATGCCAATACTTCTACAGAGGTTAAGGCTCGAGCAGATTGGGTGGTGACCTCAAGTATTGCCTTGGAAATTGTTCAGAGTCTAATGGACCAAGGTGAAAAAATTATTTGGGGGCCAGACAAACACCTTGGTAACTACATACAGCGTATGACAGGCGCCGATATGTTGATGTGGAATGGTGCGTGTATTGTGCATGATGAATTCAGGGCTAAGGGCTTAGAGGATTTACAAAAGGTGCATCCTGATGCGGCGGTTTTGGTTCACCCTGAATCCCCAGAGTCGGTGGTGAAGATGGCAGATGTGGTGGGCAGTACTTCTCAGATTATTAAAGCTGCTCAAGACATGCCTCATGAGAAATTTATAGTGGCCACTGATAAAGCAATCTTTTATAAAATGCAGCAAATGGCCCCCGGTAAGATATTTATAGAAGCACCAACAGGAGGCTCAGGGGCAAGTTGCAAAAGTTGCGCGCACTGCCCTTGGATGGCTATGAATGATCTTCAGAACCTTCATGACTGTCTTAATGAAGGGCTAAATGAGGTGGTTGTTGATGATACGGTTGCTGAAAAAGCGATGATCTCTCTTAATAGAATGCTCGACTTTGCAAAAGAAAATGGTGTGCAAAGCCAAGGGCGTCGTTTCTAGGTTATATTTTAATCTCTTCCTTGGTGGCGGAGATTTCCCTTGCCCGCTGTTCTATGCGGGCAGACACTAAATAGTTTTCCTGGCTTAGTTTTAGGGCGCTCTCTAATTGGTTGAGTGCTTTATCGGTTTGCCCTCTCAGAAATAAATACTCGGCCCGCGCTTGATAAAGCGCCACTGTATTGCCTGACTTCCCTTCTACCTCGCTTAGTTTTTGCCATACATTTGGATCGGTTTTTCGGATCTGGGCCTGGCGCCTTAGCTCGGTAGCGGCTTTGTGGTGTTGATTATTTTCAATGAGTAAGTCTGCATAAGTCATGGAAAGAGGGTGATTGTCGGGGTTGAACTTTAATAGCTCTTCAAGTTGCGCTAAAGACTGTTGTTTCTTGCCAACCTTAAACAATATTTGAGCGTTTAATATTTGAAAGCTAATGCGCTGCTTGTCTTGAAGGATGAGGGCGTTAGATTGAACAAGGGCTTGGCGATATTTTTTTTGCTCCATTAGCAATAAAGCGATTGCGTACTGGCTTAATATTTTTTGAGTTTTGTCTTTGTTTTGGCGAAGTTGATCTTGGTAATAGGCTAGGTTGTGGCTTTGTTTTAAATAGCGAAGCTGCAGGCGTGTGCGCATTAATTGATATTCGATGTCTTCTTCTATGACGTCGCTTTTGATGTTCTCGGCACGCCCAGCGGCATCACTGACTCTGTTCTCTGTGACTGGGTGTGTGAGTAAAAATTCAGGAGGGCGTTGGCTGTATTTGTGAGCGTCGTACATTTGTCTAAACATGTCAGGCATTCCTTGTGGGTCGAAATGCGCGCCAGCTAAAGTGTGTATTCCAATTCGGTCTGCCTCCCTTTCCCAGTCACGGCTATAGCTTAAGGCCCATTGAGTGGCTGCTGCTTGACTGGTCATTAGGCCCGCAAAGCCAGCCTCGGTATTGTTAGTGGCTAATAGCATGATACTGCCCAGAAGTGTGGCCATGGCAATGGGGGCTTGTTTGCGACCCTCTTCCACTTGTCTTGCAAAATGTCTCTGGCTTAAGTGGGCGAGTTCGTGAGCCAGTACGGCTGCAAATTGCGCTTCTGTTTTGGCGTGTAAAAATAAGCCTGCATTAATGCCTATGACGCCGCCTGGTACGGCAAAAGCGTTTAGCTGTTTATTATCAAGTAATACGATCTCAAAGCGGCGATCGCTCACTTGGCTGTGGCTGGCCAGTCTATAAATGAGGTTTTCACTAAATTCTGTGAGTACTGGAATGTGCAGTGTGTCGGTTTGTTTTCTTAGGTTTCGTAACCAGCTTCGCCCCAAAATATGTTCTTGCTGTATCGAGATAAGTCCAGATGTGGCGTCGCCTAAGCTGGGCAGGTCATTGCTTGCACTATGGCTGTAGAGGCTGAGTGTGTAAATGGCGAAGGCTAGAATATAGCGCATGCTGCTCCTTATGCTTTATGTGTCGCTTGGTGACACCTTTTAGAATAATATTAGCCTGAAATTACGATGCTGGGCTAATCTAAATTATGACACAAGCATACGATGTGTTGTTGCAAGTGCATGGGCTAAGGTGCCCAATGCCACTATTGAAAACGAAACAAGCGTTAAGTTCCATGAATTCAGGGCAGGTTTTGAGGGTAGAGGCCACAGATGCGGGCTCTTGGCGCGATATTCCTGCTTTTGTTGATCTCACAACTCATCAGCTTTTAACGCAAGATCAAAAAGATGAGCACTATATTTTTTATATTTTAAAAGGGAATTAGGCAATATATGTCTATGGTTCGCCTCATTAGAGGCTGGGTTGATCAATATTTTTCTGACGAAGAGGCATTATTTCTATTGCTTCTTTTAGTGGCTGGCTTTGTCGTGGTGCTAACCTTGGGCAGTATTCTTGCCCCTGCAATTGCCAGTGTCATTGTTGCTTATTTGCTTCAAGGGCCTTTGTTTTTTCTAAAGCGTCGAGGGGTTTCTCATTTAACGGCCTGCATCATTGTTTTTGTGCTTTTTGTTGTGGCGTGTTTGGCGATATTTTTTGTTATCTTTCCAGCTGTATGGGGGCAGGTGACTCAACTGTTTGGCGAGCTTCCTCGGATGCTGGATAAGATTCAGCAGTTAATGATTATCTTGCCAGAGCGCTACCCGCAATTGTTTAGCGAGGAGCAGATAAAAACACTGGCTTCAACGGTTGGTGAGGAGCTGGGGCACTTTGGTCAGCGCGCTTTGTCGTTCTCATTGTCGAAATTACCAAATTTGGTGGCGATTTTAATTTATTTGGTTCTTGTGCCTTTGTTGGTGTTTTTCTTCTTGAAGGACGGGTCGATGATGGTGAGGTGGTGGGTGTCTCTATTGCCTCATAAGCGTGTTTTGATTGGACAAGTATGGCGTGAAATGGATGAGCAGTTTGCAAACTACATTCGCGGTAAGGTGGTTGAAATTGTGGCTGCCGGCGGTGTGACGTATTTGGCTTTTGCCATCATGGGAATTAACTATGCAGCACTGCTAGCAATATTGGTGGGTTTGTCTGTGGTGATTCCATACATTGGGGCGGCAGTGGTGACGGTTCCTGTGGTGCTTATTGCTTATTTTCAGTGGGGGGTGGGCTCTGATTTTTATTATTTGGTGGCCGTGTATTTCATTATTCAGGCATTAGATGGCAATGTACTGGTCCCTTTGTTGTTCTCTGAGGCGGTTAATCTGCACCCGGTAGTTATCATTTTAGCTGTGCTGGTGTTTGGCGGGCTTTGGGGGCTTTGGGGGGTGTTTTTTGCCATTCCTTTGGCGACACTCTTTAATGCGGTGATCACCTCTTGGCCAAGAGGGGTTAAAGCGGCTCATGTTGATCAAGATTTAGTCTAGTCAGTTCGTTCTTTTAGAGTTTGAAAACCCTATTTTAAACCTGAGCTTTACTAATGCTCTTTCAATGGCTGGCGGGCCTTGCCACACGGGGGTTCGCTAAGTACCATTGCCCTTTATTTTTTTACGTTCTCGGAGCGGGTAAATGATCACCGGTAGCATCGTAGCTTTAGCGACACCAATGGAAGAATCTGGCGCAGTGGATTGGCCTGCACTGGAGAAATTGGTTGAGATGCACATAGAGAAGGGGACTGATTCAATTGTGGCCATGGGCACAACGGGTGAATCCGCTACGCTAGATACAAAAGAGCATTTAAGTGTCATTGCTCAAATTATCAAATGGGTTGATGGTCGTATTCCTGTTATTGCCGGTACTGGCGCTAACTCTACATCAGAAGCCATTCACTTAACTCAGCAAGCTGAAAAGCTAGGTGCTGACGCAGCCTTATTGGTGACGCCTTATTATAATAAGCCGACTCAGGAAGGCCTGTATTTGCATCATAAGGCTATTGCTGAAAATGCCAAAATTCCTCAAATATTATATAACGTGCCGGGCCGCACAGCGGTAGATATGCTTCCTGAAACCATTGCGCGCCTAGCTGATTTTGAAAACATTGTCGGGGTTAAAGAAGCTACGGGAGACCTTGAGCGTGGTGCGGAAGTCATTCGTTTAGTCGGTGATCGTATGGCTGTTTATTCAGGCGATGATGAAACGGCTTACGCTTTGATTTTGGCTGGTGCTAAAGGCAATATTTCGGTAACGGCTAACGTGGCACCTGCCCAAATGCATGCTTTATGTGAAGCGGCTCTTAGGGGTGATGACGAGCAGGCTAAATCTATGAATGACGCCTTAATGCCTTTGCACAACGCCATGTTCTCAGAATCAAATCCTATTCCTGTTAAGTGGGCGTTGCATGAAATGGGCTTAATGGGGCCAGCTATTAGGTTGCCGCTGACGCCACTGTCTATTGAGCTGCGTGAACCTTTGAGAAATATATTGTCTCAGTTCAATCTGGTTTGATTGATATAAAAATAATTACGAAGTGGAGTGCATAATGCGCTTAGTTGGATTGTTGATTTCATTGTCTTTATTGAGTGGTTGCAGTTGGTTGTTTTACGATCATGATAACGACTATTTGCAAAGTGAAGAGCAAAAGAACATAAAAGTGCCTAAAAGCGTTGCTTCATTGGAGTTTAAGCCGAGATTTCCTATTCCTAAGGCCAAAGATGAGAAGCTTCCTGAGGAGTTTGTGCTTCCGCGTCCTAGCTCATTAGAAGTTATTAAAGAGGAAGAGAAAAAAGGGACACAATTAACCGACCTGCAAGATAAAGAACTTGAGTCCACTTTGCTGAAAGATGGCAATGGGACGCCTATATTGAGATTGAATGTGGGCTTTGCTCGAGCTTGGTCTGCGGTAGGGGAGTCTTTAAAAATTGCTGATATTCATATGAGTGACCTGAATCGAAGCGTAGGCACTTATTATATTGAGTTGAAAGGTGACCCAGCAGGTGTTGAGCAGGGGTTTTGGGCTGGTTTATTTGGTTCTGAGCCAGATACGCAAACTGTGGCGCTGCAGGTCAAAGTAAATCGCGCTCGTAGTGGTGTCTATATTGCAATTCATGAAGATCAGGATAATTTAGCAGCCGACGAGCAAGCTAAGGATCTATTAACGCGAATTAAAGAGCATTTATAAGGGTTTTTAATTCGTGCGATTTTGCAGTATTGGCAGTGGCAGTAAGGGTAATGGCACCCTTATTCAGCAAGGTGAAACCTGTATTCTTATTGATGATGGCTTCACCGTAAAAGATTTTGAGTTTAGGCTGGCTCAAAAAGGTCTAACCCCTCTTCAACTAAGTGCTATTTTGGTCACTCATGAACATGGTGACCATATAAAAGGCGTTGGCCCGCTGGCGCGTAAATACCGAATTCCCGTTTACATCTCCCACGGTACCGCTCAGCATGAGGGTCTTGGAAAAATCCCATCTTTAAAAATATTCGATAGCCATAAGGCATTCTCTATTGGTGAGTTAACGATTATGCCTGTGGTTGTGCCTCATGATGCTCGTGAACCAACTCAATACGTGGTCTCAAATGGTGAGCATAAAGTAGGCGTGTTGACAGATTTGGGCAGTTTAACGCCTCATATTATTGAGCAATACCAAAGCTGTCATGCCTTGCTGGTAGAAACCAATCATGATGTGCAGATGTTGCGTAATGGTCCTTATCCGGCCCGTTTAAAGAAGAGGGTTGAGGGGCATTTGGGGCATTTAAATAACGAGCAGGCAGCTCAATTTTTGAAGAGTGTAGATACCTCAAATTTACAGTTTGTGGTGGCAACTCATATTAGTGGGCAAAATAATCGTGTTGATTATGCGGTGAATAGCATTCGCAGAAGTTTAGATTGCGAAGCTGATTGGGTTATTGTAGCTGATCAGGATACAGGTTTTGACTGGTGTGAAGTAGCTTGATTTAGTGTAGGCGACCTTGAAAATACAGATATGTGATCTGTGGCCGATTTTGACCCGTGCAATACACGGATAAAATTTGGATGTTACTCTAAGCCGTGATAGCGTACGTATTGCGGTAATTATAATAATTAGGAATACAAGAATGAAAAAAATCCTTTCTGCGGCAGTTCTGGCTGCTGCCTTGCCACAAGCTGCCAGTGCTTTGCCATTGGTGGATTTTTATGCGGGCGGCTATTACTGGGATCAAACGATAACAGGTGATGTGAGTAATGGTCAGGCCGATTTGGAAGATGACCTTAATCTTGATGCTGGTGGTCAGAATGTATTGTATGTGGCTTTTGAGCATCCAATTCCAGTAGTGCCTAACTTAAAAATTAAAAGTACCGATATGTCATCTGATGGTACTGGTACAAATGTAGACTTTACTGTTGATGGTAATAATGTAAAAGGTACAGTTGCGAGTGAGTTAGATTTGACTCATATTGATTACACTATGTACTGGAGCCTGCCTCTTCCAATTGTTACTTTTGATTTTGGTTTAACACTTCGTCAATTCGATGGATCCATTACATCTATTGCAACCGTTCCAGAGGCGGGTAGTAGCGATGTAGCGGAAGATTTAGATTTCATTGTTCCCATGGGTTATTTAAAAGCGGGTGTTGATATTCCTCTAACTGGTTTATCTTTAGGTGGTGATATTAATGTGATCTCCATTGGTGATACTGGAATTACAGATTATGACCTTAATATGACCTATGTGCTGCCTTTGATTCCATTGTTGGATGTAGGTATTACTGCCGGCTACCGTAGTTTTGATTTTGAATTGGATGAAGATGATTTTGGTGATCTTTCAGCCGAGGCTACTGTTGCAGGTCCGTACATTGGTCTAAGCTTGCACCTTTAATAAAATATTACTATTTCCTTAATTAAGTGGGATGCACCATGTAACTTTTTGTTACTGTGGGTGTCCTAAGGCTGGTGATTCCTGTGCGGTATAAATTGGGAATAAAAATTGGGGCATTCGCTTTAATTGTGACCACGTTTTTAATGGGGTGTGGTAATAATTTAAGTCGTTTAAGTGATGATGATCTGAGGAAAGAAATTTACAAGTGTGATTATGCACTCAGTCAGAATCCTAGTGATGCCTTAATATGTGGTAACTATCATCGTGAATGCAAGCGCCGACTAAAAGATGAAGGGCGCTTTGTTTGCAATTAATAATATTGAATAAATAAGAGTTTTTAGAATGCGTAAATTACCTATGGTTGCTTTGGTATCCGCTGCTTTGTTGGCGGGTTGTAATGCTGAGAAAGAAGTGGCATTAGAGAGCAATGTTGACAAAATGAGTTACGGTATTGGTATGAGTATGGCCCGCAGTGTGAAGGGTCAGCCAATTGATATTAATACCGCTGCTATGTTGGCTGGTCTGCAAGATGTGTTAGATGATAAGCCTGCAAAACTTGAAGAAGAAGTGATTCGTGAAGCATTTGCCGCAGTTCGTGAAGAACAAATGGAAAAGCAGAAAATCGAATCTGAAGGTGCGGTAAAAAAGGGTGAAGAATTTCTAGTTACTAACGCTAAAAAAGAAGGGGTTAGCTCTACTGAAAGCGGTCTTCAATATGAGGTGCTTGCAAGTGGTACGGGTGAGTCACCAAAGGCAGAAGACACAGTAGAGGTTCATTATCATGGTACGCTGATTGATGGTTCTGTATTTGATAGTTCTGTGGAGCGTGGATCTCCTGCAAAATTCCCAGTTAATCGTGTGATTTCAGGTTGGACTGAGGCACTACAGTTGATGAAGGTGGGTGATAAGTGGCGCTTAACTATTCCATCTGAGCTTGCTTATGGTGCGCAAAGCCCTAGCCCTAAAATCCCTGCAAACTCTGCGTTGGTATTTGAAGTTGAGTTGTTGAGCATTGAGAAGTCGTAATTTAGGCTCTTTTTAAAAAACCTGGCGAAAGCTGGGTTTTTTTTCGCCTAAAATAAGTGGAGTGTTTAGAGGTTTGATTTATAAGGTGGAAATAGTAAGGCTTGATTTTTTAATGTAAAAAGTAAGGGGGTTTTAAGATAGATAAAAAACTTGAGGTTATTTCAATGATAAATCGGGGTGATTCATGGTCGGAACAGAGGGATTCGAACCCCCGACCCTCTGCTCCCAAAGCAGATGCGCTACCAGGCTGCGCTATGTTCCGAAAATGGCTCCTCGAACTGGACTCGAACCAGTGACCAATAGATTAACAGTCTACTGCTCTACCAACTGAGCTATCGAGGAACTATATTGCTACTGATTGGGAGTCAGTGGCTTATAAAAATATTGGGAATATTTTTATATTCTCAAGGTTAGTTTAATCTTTATGTCTTTCGCTTTCCTGTTGTTGGTTTCAGGATTACTAGGACGACCAAACAAGTTTTGAGCACTACATGTCCAACTTAAAAAAAGTTGGTCGGAACAGAGGGATTCGAACCCCCGACCCTCTGCTCCCAAAGCAGATGCGCTACCAGGCTGCGCTATGTTCCGAAAATGGCTCCTCGAACTGGACTCGAACCAGTGACCAATAGATTAACAGTCTACTGCTCTACCAACTGAGCTATCGAGGAACTCTGTGCTGTTGGGGCTTTGCCTCAACTGCGGGGCGTATCTTAGGGATGTTTATGGAAAGGGTCAATACTTTTTTTGAATCTTTTTATGTAAATACAATGACTTACAATCATTAGTGCTGGATCTACAAGATAAAGTCTTGGATGTTAATGCGATAGTCATCAGGGTTGAGGGTTTTAACAATTTTGTCGTTGCAATTGCTTTTGCTAAGGTCTTTCTTAATGACTTTGACGTAATTGTTTTGTTTAAGGCTATAGATGATTTTAACGATGGGTTTAATGCTGCCGGGTACTTCTTCCACAACAATGCCTGCCAGGCCACTTTCAAGTTCAACTAATGACCCCACAGGATAAACACCAATAGCCTTTATGAAGGCATGAACATATTGAGTGTCTAAATGAGGGCCGCACCATTCAAGCATACGCTTTAATGCTGTGGAGGGTGGTAGCCCCTTGTGATAGACCCGATCTGCGGTTATCGCATCGTAAATATCGACAACTGAGGCCATGCGAGCTTCTTGGCTAACGTTGTCGCCTTTTAAGCCTTCAGGGTAACCTCTTCCATCTAGCCTTTCATGATGTTGTCCAGCTACATTGATGGCTGCTTGTGGAAAGCCATGATTTTTCTCAAGAATTTTACGGCTATATAAAGAGTGGCGCTTCATTATGTTGAACTCATCGGGTGTGAGCTTACCTGGCTTATGCAGGATTTTATCGGGAATTAATACTTTTCCAATGTCATGCAACAGCGCGCCAGTGACACAATGATGTAAATAGGTGCGGTCTAATTTTAAGTGCTTGCCCAGAACAGACATTAAAACAGCCACATTCACGCTATGTTCCATCAAATAACTGTCTTTATCTCTGATTCTAGATAGGCAGGCTAATGCATTTTGATTGCGTTTGACCGAATCCATGAAATTTTCAGCCATGTTTTCGAAACCTTCAAGTTCAATCATTTCTCCCATTTTTGCCGCTTCAAGAGCATGGCCTACCATGCCCAAGGCTTCAGTGTGGATCTTGCTGGCTTTTTCAAATTCTTGTTCAAACTCTACATTTTGGTCTTGTGATTGACCAATATCAGCGATCTCTTTTATTTGGCTGTCCAGTAGCTTTTCGCTTTGCTCCATAGGTATGGCATCTGGGCTGTCGATGCCTTGCTCGGTATCGATATACAGCTCTTTAACGCCCCGTTGGGACAGGGCTTTGATAGTTTTCTGGTCTTTAATGCGCCCTTCGCGTTCGTGTTCGTGTAGGCTAATACCTTGAACGGCTATTTTAGCAACGTACATACCGGGCTTGAGCTTATCTACGGCAATTTTTTTTAGCATTAGGCTTATATCTCAGGTCTAAATTGAGTATAGATAAGCTTGCTAACTAATCTAATGTGCAGCCAAGACTGTCAAAAATATTTTGAACGTACCGTAAATGAGGAAAGAGTTGGTAAATGGAGAGTATTGCATTTCAAGGGCAGTTAGGGGCGTACAGCCATCTAGCCTGCACGCAGTTGCAGCCAAACGCTAAGCCAATTGCTTATGATAGTTTTGTCATGGCCATTAAGGCTGTAGAAGAAGGGAAGGCCAAATGGGCGATGATTCCCGTTGAAAACTCCACGGCCGGTCGAGTGGAAGAGATTTACAGGCAAATCCCCAAAACCGCACTGCATATTGTGGCAGAGCACTTTCAGCCAGTGAATCATTGTTTAATGGCATTGCCTGAGGCTAAGCCCACATGGGTAATGTCCCACCCACAAGCTTTGGCACAGTGCCATGACCGTATACTAAGTCAAAACCTTTCACCAAAAGCTGAATTTGATACCGCAGGTGCAGCCAAGTTACTGCTTGAAGCTCATGATTTGTCAGGGGCAGCCATTGCCTCTGAATTAGCGGCAAGTCTGTATGGCTTAGAGATACTTCAGCGTCATTATGAAGATGTAACTGGCAATACCACGCGTTTTATTTGTTTGATGAAGGCGGCTGAGCCCCCAGAAATGCTGCAAGGCCAGCAATACATCACCTCAATACTCTTTAAAGTTCGAAATATCCCTGCTGCTTTATATAAGGCGCTGGGCGGTTTTGCTACCAATGGATTAAACCTGATAAAAATAGAAAGTTACATGGACGGTAAAACGTTAAATAGCAGTCAATTTCACATTGATATTAATGACCATATTCAGTCAGATGCTATGGATAGGGCCATGGAGGAATTGCGGTTTTATGCCTCAGAATGTCGCTGGCTTGGTACATATACGGCCCATGAGTTCCGTTTAAATAGGTAGGGATATAAAGATGTTAATGGATTGGCATAGATTATTAAGTGCAAAACGGTTTGGGTTGCCTAGCGAAAGTGAATTTACCTGTATGCGAACCCCCTTTCATAAAGATCATGACAGGATTATTTTTTCGAGTAGTTTTCGACGGCTTGAGCGTAAAACTCAGGTTCACCCATTAAGGGATAATGATCATATCCATAGTCGCTTAACCCATAGTCTCGAAGTGAGCTGTGTTGGGAGAAGTTTGGGGGCTCAAGTGGGGGAAATGCTGGCTGAAAGATTGCCAAATCATGTGAGCCCTGCTGATTTAGGGGCCATTGTGCAGGCTGCTTGTTTAGCACACGATATTGGTAATCCTCCATTTGGTCATACTGGCGAGGATGCCATTCGCCATTGGTTTCGTGACAATAAAAACAAAGCTTTTTTACAAGGATTAAGCATTGAGCAAATTAGGGATTTTCAGACTTTTGAAGGCAATGCTCAGGGCTTAAGAGTGCTGACTCAGCTAGAATGCCATCGATTTGATGGGGGCATGCGCTTAACGTTTGCTACGCTTGGGGCTTTTTTGAAATACCCCTGGCACAGTGGTTATCAGGACCCTAGAAAAGGAGAGAAATTTGGAGTTTATCAATCTGATTTACCACTACTTCACCAAATTTCAGAGGAGCTTGGTTTAATCCCAAAAGGGGAGGATCGTTATTGTCGGCATCCACTGGTGTATCTGATGGAAGCTGCCGATGATATTTGCTACGCCATAATAGATCTTGAAGATGGCGTTGAAATGAACCTTTTGGAGTATCAAGAGGTCGAAAGCTTGCTAATGGATTTGATTGGCGGCGATGTTCCACGGTCTTATCTTGATACTGATGAAGGGGACCCTGCTAGGCGTCGCTTGGCAATTTTACGTGGAAAAGCCATCGATTTAATGGTGAATGAAGTGGCTAATGTGTTTGTGCGGCATGAGTCAGACATTTTACAGGGGAAATTAACAGCAGATTTAATATCGCTGTCGAGCCCTAAAGTTGCAAATTGCATTGCCAGCGCCAAAGCCATTGCTAAACATAAAATATTTAAAGACCCTAAGAAAGCCCTTATTGAAATAGGTGCCTATACAACCCTAGGGAGTTTGCTAGTGACATTTTTAACTGCGGTGGATGAAGTACTATCCGGTGATGCGGTGAGTTATAAATCGCTTCGGATTTTAGAATTAATAGGGCGTCACGCTCCTAAACCCGATTGGCCTAAATACCAAGCTTATTTGCGGGTGGTTGATTATATCTCTGGCATGACGGACTCTTATGCGGTTGAGTTAGCACAAGCGATTCGAGGTCTAAAGCTTTGATGGCGTAGGTAGGCAGCTTTCCTTACTGCATAAGGTTGTGACTTAAAGCAAAAAGGGAATGTGAGTTTTCTTAAAGGCTTGCTAGAATGGCCCTCTTTTTTATTCAAATATAATAAACTGAGCATTTCATGGATATAGATTTTCCTCTGATTTTAGTGATTGCGGTCTTTGTGACGGGCCTAATAGCGCTGGCCGATAAAGTGTATTTTTCAAAGCGTCGATTAGTGACGGCTGAAGCCTTGGGGGCGGATGCTTCTGAAGACATGATTGAAAAGGCACAGCAAGAGCCTTGGATTATCGAGAACAGTAAGGGCTTCTTTCCAGTGCTGGCGCTTGTGTTGGTTCTGCGTTCTTTCTTAGTGGAGCCTTTTCAAATTCCGTCAGCTTCAATGGAGCCCACGTTAATTAACGGTGACTTTATATTGGTGAATAAGTTTGCTTATGGTTTCCGTTTACCTGTTTTGGGCACTAAGGTGATTGAAGTAGATGATCCTGCGCGCGGTGATGTAATGGTTTTTATTCCACCTCATGACCCAAGATACTTCATTAAGCGTGTCATTGGTTTACCCGGTGACCACATTAAATACGCCAATAAACGCTTATATATAAATGGTGAGTTTGTAGAGGAGGTGGTGTTGGATGAGATTCCAAAGAATGCCCCTAAAATCACCGTTTACCAAGAAAATGATTACCCGATCCAACAATATAACAACAGCCCTAGCCGTGGTGATGGAGAATGGACCGTTCCTATGGGGCATTATTTTATGATGGGAGATAACAGGGATAATAGCGGAGACAGCCGTTTCTGGGGATTTGTGCCAGATAAGAATATTGTTGGTAAGGCCTTCGCGGTATGGATGCATTGGCAGAACTGGAGCAGCTTACCGAGCTTCTCCCGCAATAAAGTCATTAAATAAGCTGGCAAGTGCCAAAGGGCGCGATAAGTGCCCATTCCTCTATGTACCTTCTGGGTGCTTAATGGTGATGTCAATCACCTGCTATACTGATCATTCAGATATTGGAGGATCAGTATGGCAAACAGTAAGCCCTGTCGTAAATGCATCATGCTGCGTTGGATCTTTTTATATTGTGCCGTTATGTCAGTTGTCGCAGGTGTAGCCCTGACAAACTTCTTATTTTGAACGTTTCCTGTCACTTTTATCACCTTCGTAGTACCCACTCAAGACGCGTTCGCCACTTTAAAAGTGTGAAATGTACTGGTAATTTGTAAGTGCCTCAGTAGAATAGCGCCAAACTTTCAATCTAGCCGTTGTTATGCCTTGGTTTCGAGAAATACTGGCTTTGCTGCCGACCATTATTGTTGCCCCTGTTAAGCGAAATAGCGCCGATCAGAAGAGGGTAGACCGGATTGCAAGTGGGCTGACCCTCTATACTTTATCCTCTTGTCCTTACAGTGCTAAGGTTCATAGACATTTAAAGCAGTTAAATATCAGCGTTGGCGTAAAAAACCTAAAACGTTGCAACGCTTATCAAAAAGAATTACTGGCTGGTGGTGGGCGTGCACAGGTGCCTTGCTTAAGGATAGAGACCGCTAAGGGCAGTCGCTGGCTATATGAATCTCAAGATATATTGAGTTACCTTGACGGTAAGTTTATGCCCAAAAAAACGGCCAAGCTAGAGCAAGCATAATAGGGAAGGTTTGGGCATAATGTTCGACTATGCTTAAAGATCAATTAGCTGACAATTTAGACAGGGAAAAATAACGTTAGAGCATGGGAAGCTCAGGATATATTCAACTCATCAGAGGACTTATTGTTGTCCTGATACTTTGTCCTGCGTTTTCTTGGGGGGCAACGGTAGGTTTGTTGGTGGACAGTAAAAGTGATCAAGCCCTTTCCTTTCAAGCGCACCTTAAAAAGTTTTCTCCTCAACATGATATCCGCTTAATCACCCCAGACTTGTTGTCTGATACTTTGCTAATAGATGCATGGTTTACGATAGGACCAAAAGCCCTCGCTAAATTACTTGAATGGCCTAATCATACGCAGCCTATCCTTTCTCTTTTTATTACCCAAGCATCTGTAAAAAAATTAAGGTCTAAAAACCCTAATCGACACTTCTCTACTCTTGATAATACTCCTACTTTAGATCGCCAATTGGCCTTGATAAAAGTACTGAACCCTCAAGTAAAACAGGTGGCGGTATTTTTCTCAGCTCAGGGTAAAGAGCAAATAGCTGAGTTAAAAATTCTGGCCGAAAAATTAAATCTAAAGCTATTAGCCAGTGAGCTATCAGACCCTCTTAATTGGAAAAGAGGCGCGTTGAAAACCCTTAAAGACTCCGACCTCGTATTGGGCCTTAAAGACAGTGCCATATACAATGCAACCAATATACGCAGCATACTGATGCGGCTATATCGTGCTGGTAGGCCGTTAATCGGGCCTGATAAAGGTTATGTTAGAGCGGGTGCGGTCGCCAGCACTTACTCTGGGATGCCGGAAACATTAAAAATCTGCACTGATTTATTAAAAGACATAAAAGATTGGCCTGCCAATATTCAAAACCCTTACTTTAATGTCAGTATTAATGCGCAGGTTGCCCGCTCTTTAAATATAGTGGTTCAGGACAGTGACCAAGTGGCGAAAGCCGTTAAAGGGTTGCTGAAATGAACTTTAAAAATGGTTGGGGTTTATATAGTCGAACACTGTTACTGGGCTTAGGTCCTGCTTTGGTGTTATCTATTATTCTTGGCGGCTATTTCATCAGTGCACGAATTCAAGATGTTCAACAGGAGCTTGATAACAAAGGGCAGCTTATCGCTGTTCAGTTAGCCTCTACTTCAGATTACTTTGTGCTAACGGGAAACCCATCCATTATTTCCCCTCTTACTCGTGTGTTACTTGAAGATAAAGACGTTCAGTTCATTGAGATAGAAGATATTGCAGGGGGGCTACTTTATAGCCAGAGTGATGAAAACCCTCTAATGGAGCCCGACCCTAGCATGCGGGGATTACTGCGCTGGTATCAGGCGGATATTATTCAATACGATGTATTAACCGATGATGAAGAGTGGTTTGCAAAAGACAGCCAAGAAAAAGTGTTGGGGCAGGTTCGGGTAGGGCTTTCCGAAAGCTATATGGAGCATAGGCAAAATGAAATATTACTGCATGCTTTTTTAATTGCTGCTGTTGCTATGCTGATCTCTGCACTTATTGCCTGGCTAAGTGCAGCGCGTTTGGCAAATCCCATTACACGCCTCTCCAGCACGGTAGACCGGATGGCGCAGGGCGATTACAGCGTGCGCACCGATGAAACCGCCAGTGGTGAAGTTAAGCAACTGCAAATAGGCGTAAATATGCTAGCAGGGGCATTAAAGCAGTCTGAGCAAGTTCAGCAGCATTATGTTGATAGTTTAATCAGTGCACGTGAAGCATCGGAAGCAGCTAATAAAGCCAAAAGCGAATTTTTAGCTGTTATGACCCATGAATTGCGCACACCCATGAATGGCGTACTGGGAATGCTTCAACTGATGCAATCAACGACTTTAAGTAAAGAGCAAGAAGAATACGTAGAGATAGCGCTTTCTTCAGGTGATCACCTGTTAGGATTGATTAATGATATTTTAGACTTCTCAAAAATAGAGCAGGGTAATATTGAATTAGAAAATAAATACTTTGATCTACATGCTTCTTTACAAAGAATTTCAGATGGATTTAAAGCCATCGCCAATGCGAAAGATTTGAGTTTTGATATGGATTTCGACGCATTAGAGCACTTAAGTGTGAATGCGGATGAAACTCGACTAGGGCAAATCTTAATGAATTTACTGGGTAACGCCGTAAAGTTTACGCAGAAAGGTTATGTGAGTTTATCGGTTGAGATAGTTGAGTTAATAAACGATAAAGTCAAAATAAATATTGTGGTGAGTGACTCAGGCAAAGGCATCAGTGAAGATAATATAGAGCGAATTTTTGATGCGTTTCAACAAGAAGATGCGTCTATTTCTCGGCAATATGGTGGTACCGGGTTAGGCTTGGCCATTTCAAAGCAGTTGGTAGAAAAAATGAATGGTCAATTAATGGTACAGAGTACATTTAATCAAGGTTCTCGTTTTATTTGTCAATTTGTTTGGGATTGTATTGCTCATCATGAAGTGGATAGTAAAAATGACAGTATTGCTCTGGATACAGAGCAATTTAACGTTGCCATTTTATTAGTAGAAGATAATGAAGTTAATCAAAAGGTCGCCATTAAAATGTTAACGTCATTTGGATTGAGATGTGACTTGGCTGTTGATGGGGTTCAGGCTTTAAAATTATGTAAGCAAAATTCTTATGAATTAATTTTTATGGATTTGCAAATGCCTAATATGGATGGGTATGAAGCCACTCGGGCAATTCGTAAAGAAGAAGGGCTGAATCAGGACACCCCCATTATCGCGTTAACCGCTAATGCCTTTTACGATGTCAAAAATCAGTGTTTGAAAGTAGGTATGAATGATTTTCTTGCTAAGCCCTATAAGAAAGCATTGTTAGGGGAGCTATTGGTGAGTTGGATAAAAGTAAAAGGAAGCAAACAACTGCCCAAAGGCATCTCTTAAAGAAAATTATAAATAGAGTCACAGTTGAGAGCGACCCTATTTAAAATCTCACGTCTCCATTCAAAAAAAGCCTATTAAGATTTAATTTTAACCACTTCGCTAATATCTGCTCGCTGAGTACTGGCTTTATTAGCTGCTACGGTTTTATCTTCATAACCAAAGCTAATGCCGAATAATATTCCACTCTCTTGTGGCTCATTAAAAAAGTCACGAACAATGTCGGGGTAATAAGCCGTGCTGGCTTGCGCACAGCTACCAATACCATAGGCGCTCATTAATAACATGAGGGTTTGAGCATACATGCCCACGTCAACAGCAATAGATGGACTGAAATCCCGTTGCATAGTAATAAATAATACGTGGGGTGCATCAAAAAATTCGTAATTTCGAGCTGTGGCTTGTAGGCGCCCAGGTTTGTCACTTCTTTCAATTCCCATTGCACCATAAAGCGCAAAAGCGCAGTCCATTTGGCGATCCCGCATGGCACCTTCAAACTTAGGCAAAGCGGAAAAGTCTGGATTCATAGGGGTGCCTGAGACAAATGCCTGTTTTAATGTATTTCTCAATTCATTACATGACTCGCCACTGGCCATGAGTACCTTCCAAGGCTGAACATTGCAGTTTGAAGGGCTTTGCTGCGCTAATGTTAAAATTTCATTAATGATCTCGCTGGGTACAGGCTCCTGTGTGAAGCCTCGAACAGAGCGACGTTGTTGAATAGCTTGCACCAGAGGAGTATTTTGTGCGGACATATATGGCTCATTAATATTGTTATTTATCTTGAGTGTAACACTCCTAAAATTTGAATCTATGGCGGTTCAGTAAGGCTTAGTTAGCATTTTATGCCAAGCCAGTTGACTCGAGTCAGATGAGTGTTTTTATTAAAATACTAATAGTTGATGCTTAAAGAGGGCATGGTCTTATCGGCTGGTTTTAATGGCGAACTTGAGTTTGGTGAGCCGGAAGGCGGGCTATCTAAAAAATGCAAAGGAAAGGTCGGCATCCAAGCAATGGGGGTAACACGAATGGTGAGCTGATCGTTGTTAATGCCAAAGCTTGGCAAGGGTTGTTCAAAAGACACTTGCAGAAGATTGTTTTGAAGTGCTTTAGATTGTGTCACGCTTAAAATCTCTAAATCTTTTATAAACACATTAATGCTAAAGACTACCCAAGCTTGGGGCCATTGACTGTGCTGTAAGTTTTTTAATTGAAAGTGACTTTTTAATATGGGTGAAAATCCCGATTCATCAATCTCCTTATGTAGGTCAGAAATGGTTAATTCCAATTGATGA
The DNA here is from genome assembly GCA_913058575.1 of uncultured Bermanella sp. GTDB lineage: Bacteria > Pseudomonadota > Gammaproteobacteria > Pseudomonadales > Oceanobacteraceae > Bermanella. The sequence goes on along the minus strand of CAJXRF010000072.1, from coordinate 9,571 downwards.
ATAGGTTGAAACTCAACTTGGTTATGCTGATTCACACTGGTGTTATTAAAAAAACCAGTTTGTTGGGTATCTGTACAGCTCACGCAAAAGATAGAGCCTAACATTAAACTACTAAAATAATTAAAGTTGCGCATATGTTTTCTGCAAGTTTAAGACTTTCTGTAAGTAATTTCGAGTCTCTGAACTAGGCATGTGCCTAAGTAGTTTTCGTAAGACATCATTGGCTGACATGTTATTTATGCTTGGTACTGCTTTATTAATGCTATTTCTGCCTGTGAGTGCTTTCATCACGCTGGTAGTGCCTGCGTTGTAGGCGGCAATCGCGCAGTATAATCTAGCTTTAGAATCCGTAACGCCTTTCAAATAACGGTAATACAAAATATGAAAATAGGCAGCTCCCACTTGTACATTCTTTTTAGGGTTATAAAGGTAGCTGGGGGATAGCACTTTTTGTTTTTTATAAATTAAGTGAGAAGCATCCAGCCCTGCTGTATGGGGCATGATTTGCATTAATCCAAAAGCGGGGGCTTGTGAACGGGCCAATGGGTTAAAATGACTTTCTGCATGAATAATGGCAAATACCAAAGATGGAGGCAGGCTATATTTTTGCGCATAGTCGTATATAAAAGATTTATACCTTGTGGCTTTGGTGCGAGTTCGGCCGTCGGGTAAGGAAATAATATAACTAGTGCGTTTATTTGATGTAAAAGCCCAGTTTAACGACGCCACTGCAGGGTAGCGAATATAGGCTGCCTTACTCAGTTTGGCGGCCATTCTCTCTACTGCTTTGATGGAGGGCCTTTCGTCTCTGAATAATTCTCCAAGTATGAGATCTTTACCCATGGCGCCTAGATCTTGGGCATAGCGAATCCCAGATAACTGCTCCATAGTGGCATTGATAGGGTCTTGGCTAACGGCTGCTTGCAAGTTCATAGTTAGCAGTTTTTTAATAGTTAGTTTTAGGTGGCTTTGCATTTCCCGATAATTAAGGGTCTTACCTTGGTAAATGCTTGGCGTGGTCACTTGAATTTCATTTGATTTAAAATCTATCACTTGTTTTTGTTGAAGGTTTTCAGAATAAAACACTAAACGGGTCTTGCTGCTTACTTCTGCATCTGGCCAGTATGCCCGTAATTCACTTCGATAGGTTTTTACGGCCTTTTTGAAGTTAGACCTTAATTGTTGTTCTGACAGGGTTTTATCACTGCCGGTATTTCCTGTGGAGTCGTTATAACCCCGGGGTATAACTTGCACAGCGGAGCTTGCAAATGAAGAAAATAGCAGGCCACAAAATACCGCTATGGTGAATTGTTTTTTTACGTAGTTTCGGGGGAATCTAGTCATACCTTTAAAGCTAGTTTGATTACATAGGGAAGCAAAAAAAAGTAAGCCTTGTAATTAATTGTTATAACAGCCAGCCATCTCTTTGTGAATTAGCCTGCAATTTTAATCAAAGTATTAGTTTCTTTTTGGGTTGAGCTTGTATTTTGCATGCAATGTTTTATAGGCCTTTGTTTTCTTAAAGGCTTTTAAGGCTTGATTAAAATCTTTAATTACTTGAAGCCCTACAGGGTGATTTTTTAACATGGTGATGTGCAGGCTCCTGCTTTGAATAGCTTGCTTGGATATTTTTAGTTTAGATTGTAGGTTGGCATGATTATTCAAATAAAACTGCGCCACATTTAAATCAGACAATGCCATATCCAGTTCTTTAGTGGCTAAATTTCTTAGTAAGGTACTGTAGTGTCGGTGGTATTGCGTACGCACATGTTTTGGGATTAGCTCACCATAGGCATAATCCTCCATCAGCCCGACAATTTGCTTGTTCTGCGTAAGGCGTTGCTGAAAGGTACTTAGGGTATCTACGGCTTCGTCAGTGCTGATGACGACTAACTGATTGTGAAAATAAGGGTCACTAAATAATAGCGACTTTTGCCTATTGGCATTTTTCCAGGCGGCTACACTTATATCAAATTGCCCACTTTGCATGCCATCGCCCACTTTTTGCCAAGGGGTAAAGCTCATATTGACTTCGTAGCCAGCCTGCTTCAGTACTCGACTGATTAACTCTACTGCCAAGCCCTGGCCAGGAAGTGAGCGGCTAATATAAGGGGGCCACTCATTGGCAGCCATGTGTAATGTTTTAACCACCAAAGGGTGTAGTTGGCATAAGCGAGCTAAGGTTTTTCCAAGCCCTTGGCGTTCTACCTTTAGGGCGTAATCATCTCTAAATTGTTTTAATAAACTAATGCCATTAAGAGCGGCATCATAAATAAGCCAGTTGTTTTTACTTTTATATAAACGCAACACCACTTCCATGTTCGTGGCTAAATTGTTCAATTCTAAATTGACCGCCACTTTTGATCCGCTGTCGTTGTAGGTGGTGGAGATAACTTTCCATTCGCCAGAATGCCACTTTTGAAAAGATTCAGCTTGGTTATGGGTCAGCTGGCGGCTAAAGCACGCCATGAAGGTCTTTTTTTGTTTGAGGCTGGCCCGCTTCCAATGGTTGCCTAAAACCACCTTGCTGATGCGCTCCATGTCTAATTTGGGTTTTAGGTAATTCTCTATGACCTTTTGTATGGCTTCCATTGAATCATTATCAATCATTGATAACTGGGTAGACAGTTGCCCCAGAGTATCGCGTACCAATTGCTCTGGGTTTCCAAGGCTTATGCTGGGGAGTAATAGAATTAGACACAATAAATAACGAGGCATGACGTCTTCCATGAAAAAATATAAAAGCCCATTTAGGCTCTTATATTAAAGATAGCAGACTCTAGGTGACTGTCAGGGACGTGGGGTCAGTGCTTAAAAATAAGCTTACCTTTACGCTTAAGTAAAATTGCGCATCAGCATGATTTTATTGCTAAATACAAAATGCTCTGGCTTAGGAATGAGCACTTTAACCCCAGAGCCTTGTGCTAGTGCTCTAGGCTCCTGCTTGGTATCGAGCATGCCCTTCAAAATAAAGCTTTGATTACCCTGGGGCGTCATTAGCTCTAAAGAGTCACCCTCATGAAATTTATTTTTAACATTAATCGTTAAGTAATCAGGGTGAATCTCTTGGATCACCTCCCCAACAATTTGTTGTTGAGTGCTTTCTGACGTGCCTCTTTGGTAATTTTGATACTCGTCGTGAACGTGGCGTCGATAAAATCCTTCCGTGTAACCTCGGTTGGATAGGTTCTCTAGGGTGTTCATTAAGCCCATATCAAAGCTTTTACCTGCTACCGCATCATCTATGGCTTGGCGGTAGGTTTGTGCCGTGCGGGCCACGTAATAATGGCTTTTAGTGCGACCTTCAATTTTTAGTGAATGGACCCCCATGTCCACTAAACGCTTAACATGCTGAATGGCCCGTAAGTCTTTGCTGTTCATGATGTAAGTGCCATGCTCGTCCTCAAAGGCGGGCATAAATTCATCTGGGCGGTTTTCTTCCTGCAATAAAAAGATCTCATCACTGGGCTTACCTAAGCCTAATGTGGGCTCTTGAACTTTAGGTGACCAGGTTTCTGGGGCATTGAGAGGGATAATATCACCTGATACGGTCTCTTTAGCGCTGTGGCTGTCGTATTTCCACCGACAAGCATTGGTACAAGTACCTTGATTAGGATCGCGCTTATTGATGTAACCAGACAACAAGCAACGACCAGAATAGGCAATGCACAATGCGCCATGAACAAACACTTCTAGCTCCATGTCAGGCACTTGCATGCGAATTTCTTCAATTTCGTCAAGCGATAGCTCGCGGGACAAAATAATGCGCTCTATCCCCTGAGTTTGCCAAAACTTAACCGCAGCATAATTGACCACATTGGCTTGTACGCTAAGATGAATGGGCATATCTGGCCACTTTTCACGCACCATCATGATCAAGCCCGGGTCAGACATAATGAGCGCGTCGGGTTTCATGTTAATCACAGGCTCAATATCACGCATGTAGCTGTTAATTTTTTTATTGTGTGGGGCAATATTGCTGGCCACATAGAATTTTTTATTTAAGGCATGGGCTTGGCTGATGCCCATGGCAAGGTGTTCTATATCAAATTCATTATTACGCACTCGTAGGCTGTATCTGGGCTGGCCTGCATAGACGGCATCGGCACCATAGGCAAAGGCATACTGCATGTTTTTGAGGGTGCCGGCAGGGCTTAATAATTCAATGGCCATAATTCAACGCGCCTAGGGGTGGTATTCAGAAAAGGCGCGAATTATGAAGGGGATGAGCGGTGCCTGAATTGATCTTGATCATCAATCTAGGCAGTTAATAGCGATGACTTATTTGGCGAGACTCAGTGTGGGGGACTGAGTTGTAATTCCTTGAAAATAGCCATTAATTAAGCGGCTAAAGTCACTTAAAATGACGCCTCTGCTTTTTAGGCTGTCATGGTACATTTGCATGTTGGGGTAGCGCGACTCAGCTCTAGACATATATTCATTTAGCACGGGCAATGCATCGTTTAGACGCTGTTTTTGTTCTTTAAGATTGTCCGTTTTTTGTTCAATTGATAACTCCTGGTTGAACTGGGCTTGGAGCTTTTTTATGGCCAATTTCTCACCTAATAAAAACAATAAATCATCGCTGTGTGAAGCACTGTGGTTATGTTCTTTAGCAGCGTAAAGTGAGTGACAGAATGAAAATAACAATAGGCTTACTAAGCAATAAAGCCTCGCTTTGTGTTTAATCATTCAGGCAAATTCCCAGCTGGCTAACACCCTGATCATGGCTCAACGGAATGAGTTGCTTTATGGCCTCAGCATGGCTAATTTTCGCTTCAATAATGTCTAGGGCTTCTTGTTCAAAGTTTAATTGGCGCGCCCATAACTCGCTGTCTTGTTTGGTTTGCCCTTGTAATTCAAGTACTTCTTCCAAACGTTCATGGGTCATGGTTTGTAGAGCACAAGCATCGTGAATGCTGTCGTCTAATATGCCTTGAATGCAACTTTGCAAAGCAATCATGGTATCCATGGCTGGGTAGGCCCCAAAGTGCTCATAGTTGCCAGGTTCAGGAATGAGTTCATTAAGAGGCTCAAGTTGTTTTTCAATATTCTTAAGGCTGCTTAACTGTCCGCGCAGATACTCCCAAGCTTTATTTAATATTTTACGAGCTTGCTTATATTCTTCCTCTTGCCCTTCCATTTCACAAAACAACTGAAAATTAGGAAAACTGCGTTCGCATAGAGCCGCACAAAAAGATAACTGTTGCCAATGAGATAGGGCATTTAAATCCATGAGGACTCCTTTTTAGCGGTGCATTATATCAGGCATTTTCTTTGATTAGCTAAAGGGATATGGCGTCCTAATTCATTTAATGGCCTTAAATGTCTACTTAAGGTGTTGTATTGCAACGTTTTTTTGCGCTATTTCAAAATGGGTCTAGTTTTATAACTAGTGGGGATTCTATTTATCAGAGATTAAAACAGGCTGAAAAGGGCGTGCGTTAGGCGGTAGCCGTCTTTTTCAAAATTGCATAAGGGAATATTAGAGGACTTTTTTTAGTCAATTCTAATGGATAAGAGGTTTTAAAATGGCTAATCATATCTTTATTCTAGCCACCGTCATGCTGCTCGCGGGCATTTTTGGTGGTTTGGTCAATTACTATATGTATGGTGAGAACGATCCAGACGCCACGAGTTTACCGCGGTGTTTGGTGGTGGGGATTGGAGCGGCCTTTTTAGTGCCGGTCATTCTTGATTTAGTAAATAGCGAACTGATTCTAGAGACTCAGGGGGATCCTTCACGGCTACTTATTTTTACTGGTTTTTGCCTTATATCAGCCATTGCCAGCCGATTTTTCATTACCAATATGTCAGACCGAATACTGGACGCTGCCCGTCACGCTCAGGAGCAATCTGACTCGGTGCACCATGATTTAAGGGTGATAAAAAATGAATTATTACCGCTAATTGATACAGAAACTGAACAAGAGCTAGAACCAGAAGATGAGCCTGAAGTGATGCAGCTAGAAGAGGAGTTGGATGTTACCAGTTCCAGAGCATTAAAAATGCTTGCCACAGGGCGCTATATTTTCCGTTCTTTGCCTGGTTTATGTCGTGAATCTAATAATGATGAATCTACCATGCTGCAAACATTAGGCGTTTTAGTGACTCGCAGTATGGCGGGTAAAGTGAGTGGTAAAAATGGCGTTCGTTGGCACATTACTGAAAAAGGGCGCCGAGTATTAGAAAGCCAAATGTAGTGATAAGTGGTAAAGCCGATTAAAGTTGAAGGTTTGCCATTATGGTTTAAGTGCTAACAAACGGCACTTATTAAACAAGGAAGTAGAGGCCGACAATGAAGTTTCGCAACGCAAACCCTTTGCAAATTGTCGGTGTGCTGTTGGGCATGTTGCTGCATGCCTTTGTATGGAGCGCAGATGACGATCAGACGGCCACATCCCCAGAGCCTGCACCTAAAAGCCTAATTGTTCCCACCACAAAAGCCTCAGATGTTCGTGTGATTGTTGATATTTCCGGGTCCATGCGCCAAAACGATCCAGAGAATCTGCGGGTTCCAGCCGTTAATTTAATTATTGAATTATTACCAGAAGGGGCCCAAGCGGGCGTTTGGACATTTGGGCAATGGGTTAATATGTTAATCCCACCCAAAGAAGTGAACGAAGCTTGGCGAGAGAGTGCCAAGCAAAAGGCCAAAACCATTAATAGCCATGGGCTGCGCACTAATATTGGTGAGGCCATGGAAAAAGCCACTTGGAAGTTTGAAAGTGATTCTGAGTTTGAACAACATGTGATTTTACTCACAGATGGCTTGGTCGATATTGCCAAAGAAAGTGATCCTGAGCAGGCTCAAAAAAACGAAGCGGAACGTCGTCGCATCATTAACGATATATTAAAAAAGTACCAAGAATTAGGTGTGAAGATTCACACAATAGCTCTTTCGGATAACGCCGATAAAGTACTGCTTGAACGATTGTCTCTTGATACTTCTGGCATGAATGAGGTCGTTAATAGCTCAGAGCAATTGGTGAAAGCGTTTCTTAAAGCGTTTGAAAAAGCCGCCCCACAAGCGGCAGAGCAAGTACCGCTATCGCAAGATAATACATTTGAAATAGACGAAAGTATTGAGGAATTTACGGCGCTTATTTTTCGAAAAAAGGATTCCCCACCGTCGCAACTGGTGAGCCCTGAAGGGAAAGTAATTAGCCAGATTAAAAGTAATGAGAATGCTCGTTGGTTTAGTGAATCAGTTTACGATTTAGTCACCATTAAAAACCCGCAAGGGGGGACGTGGAAAATTAATGCACAGTTAGACCCTGATAACAGAGTAACTGTGGTCAGCGACTTGAAGATGGAAATTGTAAATTTGCCCACCACCTTATTTCCAGGGCAGCAAGTGGACTTTGAGGTGTATCTTCACGAAGAAGGGAAAGTACTCACTAATCCTGACTTCCTTCGTTTGATGTCCATTGAAATGAAAATGACAGCTGAGTCAGGGCGCAGTGGAGTTAAAAAAATCAGTGACCCTGAAAATATTCCAACCGATGGACGTTACCATGAAAGCATTAAGCGCCTAAGCAAAGAAGGGCAATATGAGCTGCAAGTCACAGTGGATGGCAAGACTTTTCAACGCATGCGAAAAGCCTACATTCAAGTGCGCCAGCCCATTGGGTTTGAAATTCGTAAGCGTCTGGTTAACGACCAAATGGCTTATGCCGTAAGAGTGATACCACAGGTGCCTGATATTGAAGTCTCTAAAACTCGAGTAATTGGTAAGTTAAAAGGCCCTGACCAACACTCTATCATTCAAGCGGTTCCTTGGATTGAAGAAGGGGTATGGGAAACCATCATTGAACAAAATAAAGGCCCTGGCGTGTATGAAGTGGCTTTGAACGTGAAAGGGCGTTTCGCGGAAGATCAAGAATTTAGAATTAAGCCAGACGGCATTAAACTAACCTTCCCTGTGCCAGAAGACTTTAGCCATGAGTACTTTGTAAAAGAGGAGCTTACTGAAGCTCAAATAGCTGAATTGGAAGCCCCTGCACCTGAAGAAGTTGTGCCTGAAGCCGCAGAAATGGTGCCGGACTTAGCTGAAAAAATGAAGGAACAAGCAGAGCAGCCTCCTGCTGAAGAAATAGTTGATGAGACTAAGCCAGAAGAAGTGGCAGATGACATGGAAGAGGTGGCTGATGAAATAGAGCCATTGGAAGATGCATCCATTCCATTTTGGATTTATATTTTAATTCCACTTTTAACCCTTGGATTAGGGTTGGGAGGCTTCTTTATTTATAGGCATTTAGCCAGTAAGAAAAAAGGCAATGATGACTTATTAGAAGAACCCAGTGGCGCCATGGAAGAACCTGCTCCGTCTGTTAGCTTAAATGATGGTATGGACGATGAAGATTTTGATGATGACTTTGACTTAAGTGACAGCGATGATGAAGAAGATTTTGAAGTTAAGGGCAATGATTTAGATGATTTAGATGAACTAGACCTCTCTAATGATGACGACGAAGAAGAAGCATTAGAGGATATTAAAGGCGTATTGGATGAAGAAACTGAAAGTGTGACGGATGAAATCCCTGACTTTGATGAAAACTTTGATATTGACGTGGACCCTGATTTAGATTTAGGGGCTGACTTAGAGGCAGAGGGCGATGATACCTCTGCGGCCATTGATGAACTGGACAGTGTGTTAGACAGTTTGGGAGATGATGAAGAAGAGGCCATTCCTCAGCTTGAAGAAGAGACCCCCGCTCCGGTTGAAGAAGAGCCTGAAGTTATTTCAGATGGAGAGGCCGCCATTGATGAAGCATTGGCCAATCTAGAAAGTGAATTGGACGACATAGACGTAGACGCTTTAACCGATGATGGTGATGAAAAAAGTGAAGGCTAAATAGGTAGTTTTATGGATAAGTACATGCAAATGGCCATTGATGAAGCCAAACAAGGTTTAGAAGAAGGAGGGATCCCCATTGGCTCAGTACTGGTGCATAAGGGAGAGGTACTAGGGAGGGGTCACAACCGCAGAATACAAAAAGGCAGCTGTGTCTTGCATGGTGAAATGGACGCCCTTGAAAATGCCGGAAGGCTGTCAGGTGATGTGTACAAAAACAGCGTTCTGTACACCACACTAAGCCCCTGTGCCATGTGTTCTGGTGCCATTGTTTTATACGGCATTGGTAAAGTGGTTATTGCTGAAAATCAAACCTTCATGGGGGAAGAGGAGTGGCTGATGAGCCGAGGGGTTAAACTAGAAGTCATACACAATCAAGAATGTGTTTCCTTGATGGAGAATTTTATAAAAGAAAACCCTAAGCTCTGGAATGAAGACATAGGAGTTTAATTGATTCGCTCCCTATCTCTATTTAGTTGCTTGATATTCACACTGATGCTATTGATTGAACCAAAAAGTTGAAGTTGCCATTGCTGCCATGCCTTCTGCCTAGAATTTTCCTAACTTGATCAATTAATAACTACCAATAGGTGAATCAGAGCCATACCTAGTTTTATGGGGCTACTGATTGTACAGGGAGGAAGATTTGGATTTCTATTTGGTTATACTGAGCAACAAAAGAGCATTTTACAGGGTTATTGATGCAATATTGTA
>CAJXRF010000071.1 GCA_913058575.1 uncultured Bermanella sp. | reverse complement strand
GCTCCTGCAAAATCAAGATACAGCTTACCCCTGAACTACCCTAGAATTTGCTCCTGCAAAATCAAGATACAGCTTACCCCTGAACTACCCTAGAATTTGCTCCTGCAATTCTAGGGTACCGTTCATCCCTGAACGTAAAAAGCCAGCGTGAGCTGGCTTTTAAATCGAAAGGCTAAACGCTAATGCTTACAATTAGGCGCCTTTGCTTTCAGGCTTGCGCGCTGGCTTGCGATCACGTGGACGTGCATCACGAGGCTTAGCATCGCCACGCGGAGCGCGCTTATTAGAATCGCCTCCTGCAGCCGCTTTACTGGCTACTTCTAAATTTAGTGGACGACCACAAACACGGGTTTTCTTCAGGTGCTCAACCACATCTTTTGGCATGTCCCCAGGTAAATCCACTGTGGCAAAACCATCAAAGATTTCAATGTGACCGATGAACTTACTTTCAATATTAGCTTCGTTCGCGATGGCCCCTACGATATTGCCTGGCTTAACACCATCGTTATAGCCTACCGCTAAACGGTAACGCTCCATGGTGATATCCGGCTGGCCTTTTAAGGGCATGGCGTTTGGATCCATCACCTTGTCGGCACCGCCACGAGGAGCACGGTCGCCACGATCAGGACGATCTCCACGACCACGTTCACGACCACCGCGATCATTACGACCACCACGATCACCGCGTTCGCCACGATCACTGCGCTCTTGACGAGGACGCTTAACACGATCACCTTCACGCATGAACAAGCGCTTACCGCCTTGACCTAGCTGAGCAATTGCCGCGGCAACATCAGAAGCCACTAGCTCTGGGTTTTCGCTCATGATCTCTTTAATAATGCCTTTAAAGATCTCAATGTCTTGGCCACCCATGTTTTCTACAATACGCACTTTGAAACGCTCACGACGCTTAGCATTAACATCGTCAACTGAAGGCAATTGCATTTCATTGATTTTGTTCTTGGTAACACGCTCAATGGTGCCCAACATACGACGCTCACGTGGGCGTACAAACAAAATCGCCTCACCAGTACGACCCGCACGACCAGTACGGCCAATACGGTGAACATAAGATTCAGCATCGTATGGAATGTCATAGTTCACTACGTGAGTAATGCGCTCTACATCCAAACCACGCGCAGCTACATCGGTAGCCACTAATATATCAATTTGACCTTTCTTCAAGCGGTCAACTGTACGCTCACGTTGTGCTTGAGCAACGTCGCCGTTAAGGGCTTCCGCTTTAAAGCCGTTGGTGCGCATGTGCTCGGCCACTTCTTCTGTGGCTTGCTTGGTACGTACAAACACAATCATGGCATTCATGTCACTGGTTTCGCATATACGAACCATGGCATCGCTTTTATCTACGTCACGCACCATCCAGAATTTCTGAGAGATGGAGTCGTTAGAAGCAGCTTTTGATTTAATTTTCACTTCAACTGGGCTGTTAAGGTGTTTTTCGGCCACCTGCTGAATTTGACGAGGCATGGTGGCACTAAATAGTGCTACCTGACGGCTCTTAGGTACGTGACCTAAAATCCAATCAACATCGTCAATGAAACCCATACGTAACATTTCATCGGCTTCATCTAAAACCACACCGCTGATGTCATCTAGCTTTAACGTGCCGCGACGGATGTGATCCATCACACGACCCGGAGTGCCTACAATCCACTGCGCGCCATTTTTAATTTGACGTAACTGAATACTGAAATCTTGGCCGCCATAGATGGTTGCGACTTTAATACCTGGAGTGTGCTTAGCGTAACTTTCTACCGCTTCAGCTACCTGCATGGCTAGCTCACGAGTAGGGGCTAATACCAATACTTGTGGGCAACGAGCTTCAGCAGAAGTACGAGCCAATAAAGGCAAAGTAAACGCGGCTGTTTTACCGGTACCGGTTTGGGCAAGACCTAAAACGTCTTTACCTTCTAATAAATGTGGAATAGCTTGTTCTTGAATAGGAGATGGGGTTTCGTAACCCTGCTCTTCTATGGCACGCAAAAGATTAAACGGAAGACCTAAACTGGCAAAACCAGTAGATGATTCAGACATGAAAAACCTATTTTTTGGGGGGAATACATAAAGATCGGCACGGAGGAGCTTGTGGCTCAGGGACGGCACAACCAAAATTCATTCACAGTAAATTTTGACCATTGATCCCGACATCCCGCTAACTAGCGAACGCGCTTTGGCTAAGTTACAGGTAGTAGACGCTGAAACTTAGATTGGAAATTGGGGATACTTTGGTAACGGCGCGCATTCTCGCACTTTTGGGGCAATCGCGCCAGAGAAAAGGTGCAATATTTGTTTATTTTTTAATCTAAACTCACTTTAACCAGACACAACCCCTCATTTTTCTGGGCTACAAGCTAAATTACGGGGTTTTAAATGAATAATTAGAAGTTTAGCTCTGCTGATATATAGGCATGTAGCTTATCCTCATAAACATTGCTGCTGTATAACAAGGGGTCGTCATCTAAGCGATATTGGCTGGCTGCCTGCAACTTAAGCAAATACCCTGAACTTAACGCAACCGATTGGCTTATATTTAGATCAAGTCTTGAAAATCGATAACCGCCAATATCCGATACACTATTCCAGTTATCCACATGATAATAAGCCGCTGCGAATTGCGTATCTCGAGTTAATGCACTCATCCACACCAGTGAACCACTCTTTTTAGCAGATAAACGCTGCTCTTTATTAATGTCTTCGTTATTGCCAGCGAAGTCATCATCTGACTCCACATAGGCCCAAGTAAACCACACTTGGTTATCTGCATTTAATTGAAACTTAAATTGCCCTTCAACACCATGCTGCACCAATTTATTTTCGTTGGTCAGAGTATCTGAATGATCCATGGTCTGGGAAATTAAGCCACTTAATTCATCGTAAAAAATTTTAATATCAAGTTGCGCATCAAATTGAGGAATTAGCCCAAAATAACTAAGCTCATGGCTATAAATTTTTTCATAACTTAAGTCACCATCACCCTCACCATTCGGCAAGACAACCTTGCCATCTACAACATCAAAATCTATAACCGCATCATAATCAGGAATATAAATCGGAATAGAGCCTGTTTGAATAGAAGCATTATTTGACGTGACATTGTTCAAGGTGATATTCACTTCACCTTCTTGCTCAAATAAATTTGGAGAACGGATAGCTTCAGAATAAATAAGTTTAATCGATTGAGAGGGGTTAATACTGTAATTAAGCGCGATACGCGGTGAAAAATACTCTCCGTTTAATTTATCCTTTTCATACATGCCGCCCATATTGGCAACAAAGTCATTATTGAAACGATATTCGATATTTGAAAAAAGACTGGAGTTTCTATTTTCAGTTCTGCCATCGTTATACGTTTCAGATTCAAATTCATCTAGCCGTAATCGAGCCCCCATAACACTTCGTAATTGACTCGACCAAATCGAGGTATGCTGATATTCCACCTCCGACTTAGTCTCATTAATATTTGAATTAAAGTCACCACACATTGAAGGGGCTTCTATAGAACATGCATTCCATTTTTGAGTTCGTTTAAAGTTCTCGCTATAGATTTGCAGATGAGAAAATTGTGCTGTTGAAAACTCATAGTTGTACTTTGTCCAGATAAACGCATCTTTTGATTCAATATCTTCTTCATCATTGTAATTAAAAGATTCAAACATGGACTGCCTTTGCTGATTGGTGCCACTTGTAAAACCAGCCTGCCATTCAATACTAGAAGCTAAATTAAATTGCGTAAACGTACGCAGCTGTGTGTATACAGAAGAGGTTGAATCACGATTGGGAGTCTCTGCTTCATTTAGGTAATCAAAACCACTCTTATTTTTACTGCCTAGGGTCCAGTACATACTGGTATCCCCCAACTGATGAGCAACATTAACATAAGAGTCAGATACATCTCGGCTTCCGCCACGTACTTTTATGGTGGTGCCACTTTTTTCACTAGGGTGTTTGGTCATAATATTTATCACCCCTAAATAGGAGTTTGCACCATAGGTGGCTGCATTAGGGCCGCGTATCACTTCAATGCGAGCAATGTCTTCTACGGCTAACGGAAGATCCACCCACTCTACCCGAGCAAGACCAGGCTTATAAACTGAGCGGCCATCAATCAGCACTTGCATGCGACGATTTTCGGCCGCTTGGGTGCCGTGATAACTGACCGTGGGTTGCTTTTCACCAAAGCCACTGTGATAACCCACCAGCATACCGGGAACAAGACGAAAGATTTCTTCAATATCTTTAAAACCCAAAGCGGATATTGTGTCGGCTTCGATCACCGTTACAGAGGCCGGTGCATCTAGTTGAGACTGGCGTAAGCGGGAAGCCGTTAGCACAACCGGAATATCCATGGCGGGCTCGGCAAACATATCTGCAAAGGCATCATCACTTAAACTATCGTCAAATGATTGCGAAAATACCGATTTTGATGCCAACAGGATCAACAAAAATAAAGGCGTGTTAACTACATTGTTTGCCATTGAACAAAACCATTATTATTTTTTACATATGAGATCATGGATGTATGCGAAGTTTGCACTCACCCAATAATAATTTTCGAGTCAGTATGCCTGAAAAAATAAAAAAATCAGGCCCAAACATTAAAAAGAGGATAAAGATTAAAAAGCAATTACTGAAACGCTCAAATTGTTGATAATTTATACAACTTATTCACTGAACAATAAAAACAAACTACAACTTAAATCTTAGTTGCCAACCTTGTTCACATGCATACCCTTGGCATACAAATAATCCAGGAACAGCTGCCACTACTCCTTCTTTAATGAGCACCGGCCAGTAAGGCCGCTGCCATGGGGGAATAGAATACTCTTGAAACCATTTTTTGAGATTTTTATTAGGGCGGTTCACAGGCCTGGCTTTCGCACTGGCATCATATAAAGACAATTCGTAGCGACCAGGTTTTAACCCCAACCCTAAACGGTGCTCTAATTTACCCAAAGGTAAGCTCGAATATTCATTACCATCATAGATTAGTGGAAAAACATCAGAGTTAATGATCGGCAATGAATTCATGCAGTATAGTTTGTCATTGTGACGACGAATTTCATTTGCCTGCCACTTAAAAACTGGCTCGGCATCTTGACGAGCATGAATAACATCTTCTAAAACCGCTTTTAGCTGTTTATCGGCTAGGCGCGGGTACAAACCATGCTCTTCAAGCCAATTTCTAATCACTTGATTTTGAATGGAGCGAGTTTGGGTTTTAAGCTTGGAAATATTTAAGCAACCCTGTGCATCTTTAATGCTTGTGTAAATGGGCTCTAACAAATCTCTCAACAATTGCTGTTCGGCTCTTAGCACGCTTATACTTTTTAGAATGCTTTGATCGCTTTGAGTAAAACGCCCCTTAAGCTTGGGCAATAAATCATGGCGCCACCAGTTACGATCAAACTCGGTATTACGGTTGGAGTCATCATAAATATAAGAAATATTATTTTGTAACGCATACTCTTCAAGATCTTCTCGAGAAAAGTCTAATAAAGGCCGCAAAAGTTGCCCTTGCCCTAGCTCACGTTGTTTATCCATGGCGCAAAGCCCTGTTAAGCCCGAGCCACGCATTAGACGCATCATAAAAGTTTCAATCTGGTCGTTTTGATGATGAGCCATTAAAATGCCATCACACACTTGCAAGTATTGATTAAAAACCTGATAACGGGCTTGGCGGGCAGCCAGTTCAATGCCGGATGTCATATCGGATGAAATGCCCTCTGTGGCACTTTTATTGAGTAAATTAACTTTTTCAAAATGAAACGAAACCCCAAGGCGCTGACATTCCGACTGACAATGGGCTAGCCATTGATCGGCGTGCTTAGATAAACCATGATGAATATGAATGGCCATTACGGGTACTGTTAAATTGAGAGCGACAACGGCATTCAATAGAACGCTGGAGTCTAGGCCTCCCGAGTACGCAACTATTACCCGCTTAAAATCCGCTTGTACTAACTGCTGCTGTAAAATATTCTCTAGCAATGGCGTACTCATAGGCCAGCCTAATTTAGAAACGATAGAGGGTTATTCATAATAGTATTCCACATTCTCAATGCCAAAGTGATCCTTCAATCGATACAGTAAATCATCGTTTGGCTCCACCTTGAAATCATCCCCAAGGGTTAATCGAGCGCTGGCATCTGCACTGTTGTAATCAATTAATACCTGGGTTCCATTGGCTTGATATGGCTGCAACTTATCGTTTAACTCACGAATAAAGTGTTTGCCTAATTGTGAGTGATGCATATTAATTTTAAGGCCTGACGCAAAATCGTTTCTCGCTTCGCTTACTGTCCACAAATTGCTTAAATTAGCGCTAATGGAATCATTGTAACTGTCATGGCGCACTTCAACTTCCACGATAACTAAGTGATCGTTAATCAGTTGGTGTTTAAATTTTTCATACGTTTCACTAAAGAGTCGTACATCTATACGGCCACTGCGATCATCTATGGTGAGTATGCCCATATTATCACCGCGCTTAGTACGCATTACGCGCATGGCCACGATAATACCGGCTAATTTTTGGGGCTTTTTATCCGCCTGCACACTGGATATTTTAGTACGCGCCATACGGCGCACTTCTTTTTCGTATTCATCAAACGGATGGCCTGTCACAAAAAGCCCAAGCGTGTCTTTCTCACCTTTTAGTTTTTGCTTAGGGTTCCAGTCTTTTACTTTTCCTTCGTAATCAAAATACGGGTCTTTGTTCTCTTCAACTTCTACTTCACCAAACATATCCATAATGCCAGCGGCATTATTTTGTGCATTTTGCTCGGCAGCCTTTAGGGCATCTGGAATACTGGCAAATAACACAGAGCGATTTGGGCCAATAGCATCAAACGCACCGCATCGAACTAAGGCTTCCATGACACGTTTATTAAGTTTGCCTTTTTGAATGGATTTACAGAAATGGAATATATCGGTGAATTTTCCTGCCTCTCTACGACCCTCAACGATCGCATCAATAGGCCCCTCACCCACGCCTTTAATGGCACCTAAGCCATAAACGATTGAGCCTTCATCATTCACCGTAAAGCCAAATTCAGCTTGGTTCACATCGGGCAGAATTAAATCTAAGCCCATTTCACGGCATTCTTCGATAAAAATAACCACTTTATCGGTGTTGCCCATATCCGCTGTGAGTACCGCCGCCATAAATGGCGCGGGGTAATGGGTTTTCAACCAAAGGGTATGATAAGACACCACCGCATAAGCGGCAGAGTGAGATTTGTTAAAACCGTAGCCAGCGAATTTCTCCACCAGATCAAAAATCTTCATGGCCAGGTCTGGATCAACCCCCACTGAAATAGCCCCTAAGCGAAAGGTCTCGCGCTGCTTGGCCATTTCTTCGGGTTTTTTCTTACCCATAGCTCGACGTAACATGTCGGCCCCACCCAAGGTGTAACCTGCTAGCACCTGAGCGATTTGCATTACTTGTTCTTGGTAAACGATAACCCCGAAAGTGGGCTCTAATACCTTGGTTAAGCTTTCATGCTGGAAATCAGGATGTGGATAAGCCACTTCAGCACGGCCGTGTTTACGGTTGATAAAGTCATCTACCATGCCCGACTCTAGTGGGCCCGGTCGAAACAAGGCCACCAGTGCGATCATTTCTTCAATGTTATCCGGTACCAAGCGGCGAACCAGATCTTTCATTCCGCGGGATTCCAATTGGAAAACGGCGGTGGTTTTTGCTTCTTTTAATAAATCAAAAGACGCTTTGTCATCAAGAGGCACTTCTTCTATTAAAATGGGCTCTAAATCGTCTTTAGCGCGCACCTTATTAATGGTTTTTAGGGCCCAATCGATGATGGTTAAAGTTTTTAGACCCAAGAAGTCAAACTTAACCAGACCGGCTGCTTCCACATCGTTTTTATCAAACTGGGTAACTAAGCCAGTACCATCTTCATCACACAAGGTAGGTGAGAAATCGGTTAACTTGGTAGGGGCAATTACCACACCACCGGCGTGTTTACCGGTTTGGCGGGTAATCCCCTCTAGTTTCACCGCCATGTTCCAAATTTCTTGGCCGTCTTCGTCGCCGTCTAGAAACTCTTTAATGCCCGGCTCCATCTCCATGGCAGTTTTCAATTTCATGCCAGGGTCAGATGGAATTAATTTAGAAAGTTTATCGGCCAAGCCATAGCTTTTACCTTGCACACGGGCCACGTCGCGCACCACCGCTTTGGCGGCCATGGTGCCGAAAGTAACAATTTGGGATACAGCCTCACGGCCATAGGCATCGGCCACGTATTGAATAACCTCTTCACGGCGGTCCATGCAAAAATCGATATCGAAATCGGGCATGGAAACACGCTCAGGGTTAAGAAATCGCTCAAATAGCAAATCATATAAAAGTGGGTCAATGTCGGTGATTTTTTGTACATACGCCACCAACGACCCGGCGCCTGAACCACGACCTGGCCCCACCGGAATGTCGTTATCTTTAGCCCACTGAATAAAGTCCATTACGATAAGGAAGTAACCAGGGAACCCCATATCGATGATGATTTTTAATTCAAATTCCAAACGATCAAAATATTCTTTACGGCGCTCGTCATAATCAGGCTGATTAACATCAAGAATAAATTCTAAACGCTCTTCTAGCCCTTCAATGGAAATTTTTCGGAAAAATTCATTTTCAGTGAGGCCATCAGGAATAGGGAAATCGGGTAGGAATTCTTTACCCAATCGAACTTGTACACTACAGCGCTGAGCGATTTCTAAGGTGTTACTGATTGCAGAAGGAATATCGGCAAACAGCTCCATCATTTCATCAGAGCTTTTTAAATACTGCTGTTCTGAATACGACTTAACTCGCCTTGGATCATCCAAGGTAACCCCATCACCAATGCATACGCGGGTTTCGTGGGCTTCAAAATCCTCTTGTTTAATAAAGCGTACATCGTTGGTGGCCACCACAGGTATATTTTTACTAACCGCCAATTCAACACTTTTTTGAACTAACTCTTCATCATTGGGGCGATCGGTTCTTTGCAGTTCAAGATAGAAACGTCCAGGAAACCATTTCATCCAGCGCGCTAGTCGCTGCTCTGCCAATGGCAAATCATCCTTTAACAGCGCCTCACCGATATCCCCTCGCTGAAAACCAGAAATCACAATGATGCCTTGGTTTTTTTCCTCAAACCATTCAGGTTTTATCTGGGCTTTTTCGTGATGTTGATTCTGGGTAAAACCTGAACTGACCAATTCAGTGAGATTTCGGTACCCGTCTGAGTCTTGGGCAAATAAAGTAACGGTATAAGGGTTTTCAGGGTCTTCTTCATTCTCGACATACACATCAGCCGCCAGAATAGGTTTTACCCCAGCGCCTAAGCAAGCATTATAAAATTTCACCAAAGCAAACATATTACTTTGATCGGTCAGTGCACAGGCTGGTTGATTGTCTGCCGTGATGGTTTTAACCAGGTCTTTCACCCGAACAATGCCATCAATCAAAGAAAATTCGGTATGAATTCGAAGGTGTACAAATGGTGCGGCCATGCCTTTCCTCTTGAAACAACACACAGGTAGTATTGGTTTAAGTTACTGCTACCTGCATTTAGGCAATAATAACATTACCTTAGTGCGACACAGCTTATCTGTTATTCACAGGTTAAACATCTGTGAATTGGGTATTCCCCTAAAAGGAAGTTTTCCCAGTTAAGTTGCTATTAAGCATACGCCCCTCCATTAACCACTCGTTTAATGGAAAGGGCCACGTAAACTCTATTGCAAACGCCCTTGCAGAGCACTTAAAAATTCTTGAATACGCTTAGCGTTCATGCCTAAGTCACTTTTACCCTGTCGGCTCATACTGCGCATGTCTACTTGCACCATTTGATCATGGGCTTGTATACGAATCACCATATCATCCTTAAAGCCAAATAAAGCACTACTGGTAACCGCTTCCAACACATAAGGCATTTGTTCAGTTTGGCTATTTAATAACAGCCAGCCACTTTGTGCCACCTGAGCCTGCACTGCGTTCAGGACACGACTTATATCTGTATTCGTAATAAGGGGTTTTATGCTGGGGTAAGCCTTATGCTGAATATCGGCTAAGGCAGCGCCTTCATAGGCCACAGCATGATCAGTCTCAAGCCTGTCGGTGATGGCAGCCTCAAATTGAGGGGGGGTTACAGTATCGGTAGTGATGTCATGAATAAAAGGATACTGCTGAGCCTTATAAATATTACTGCCCAGCACCATAAGCGGAATGAGTGTCGAGGCTGCTGCAATTAACAGGTATCGAGCAGGTTCTGCTTCAGAGTTGGCTGAACCTAATTTAGACATTTTAAATATGGCCATCACCAGCACCACAAAACCCAATAATGCAGAGACGATAAATAATAAAAAGCTGGTGCGAAAATGCCAAATATCTAGTCGAGCAGCGCCAATGGCTACGGGATAAACCACCAGTAACAATAAAGCCACCAGCATGAGCTTTTGATTCGACACTTTATCAAGTACAGACATATCCATTCCTTGCCACTTAGTTAATTTAAGTAAATATGAACTTAGGAAGCCCAACACACTATGAGCTTTTTTTACTGCGCTCAAACGCTAGGTCTTTTTCCAGTTCATTTAATTTGTATTGCTGGTCGGCCACTTGCTGTTTGAGCTGCTCTCGATCTTTTTGCACATCCTCTAACAAGGTTTTAGATAACTTTAAGTCCTCGTTTAGTACCAGCAAAGACTTTCGAGCTGGATAAGCAAAAAGGCCATAAGCCAACAGCATGCCCACTAATAACCCTAAAACAGCCAAATAAATCATCACCAATCTCCTACCTTTGTGGAAAAGACACGTTAATTGTGTCAAAAAAAATACAATTTTGCTTATCCCCAGTTTCTGTGGATAACTTTGTTATTAACATTTTGAAAACATGCCCCAGAGCGCTAGTTTTAAGGGCTCCCTACAAATTGCTCACTTTTTAAACCATTACAAAAAAACCTTAAAAAACAATAACTTACATTATTTTACAAGGTATTTTAAAACCCTTACTGATAAAAAGGTCAGTACTCATGGGGGTTTTACAGAATTTGTGCATAAAGCAATTGTTGGGATACCTGTGTCAATAGATTTCAGGGGTTTATTTTGGTCACAGGAATTTTTTATTCACTTTTAGACATCATGTGTCAATTTATTGTCCTGTTTCTCGGGGTTATTGTTAATTAATTTGTCTATGGCGCTTATTAGCACTATTACCCTAGATAATGACCGCCCTTTAAACGCCTCTTCAGCCATGGAGGTAATATCACATTGCTTTGGAAGAGGAAGAGTATGACTAACTATCTCTTTGAATCTGGCCATCATTACAAATTGCAGCCACAGCTCAAAACTCAGGGTATCCACGCAAAAAGGCTGTGTACTGCTCAATGCCTCCAAACTGGGCACTTCAGCTGACCAAATACCACAACTCTTCATGGCGGTTTGCAAATCACCCAGAAGTAAGGCTAGGGAATGATGAGAGCGAGATAACGGCAAAATATTTTGGGTCTCTTTAAAAATTGCTGGCCATTCTAGCGCTAGTGCCCCAGTTCTCCAATGGGCTTTTACTAAGTCGTCCATAATGGCTTCACATCCATTAAATTGGCATGTGCCATGGGTTCGCTATATTATTTGTGGCCGTTGATTTTGATATGCCCGAAATGATCAAGCACCCACTGCACATTTTTTTTAACGCTCTGACCTTTTACACCCGCTTACCTGCGCCTAAATGGGTAATTTACTCTGAAAACAATTTAAATCGTGCCAGTGCTTATTTTCCGTTAATGGGAATATTAGTGGCCTGTTTAAGCTACGGAGTATTTCAGCTGGCTCATATGGCCCTCCCTTTCGATTTGAGTTTATTAATTTCCATGGCGGCTAGCTTATTAATTACAGGAGCCTTCCATGAAGATGGCTTTGCCGATTTGTGTGATGGTTTTGGTGGTGGTTGGCAGCAGGCTGATATTTTACGCATCATGAAAGATAGTCGATTAGGCACCTACGGTGTTTGCGGATTATTCTTTATATTGGCCCTTAAATGGGTCAGTTTGTCATCTATCGCTTTAGAATCCCTTTTTATCAGCTTGATTCTAGCCCACGCCCTCAGCAGAGCTTGGTCTATTAGTCTTATTGCTTTTCTGCCTTATGTACAAGCCGACAGCCAAAGCAAAGCAAAGCCCATCGCTCTTCAATGGCATGGTAAGGATTTAGCCTTAGCTTGGAGCTGGGCCATTATTCCACTGTTTTTTATCCCCATGTATACGGTTTGCTCACTCATGCTTGTGGGCTTACTGGCCACGATAATGATTCGCCAATGGTTTCAACACAGGCTACAGGGCTATACCGGGGACGCGCTTGGTGCCAGCCAACAGATTCAAGAAGTACTGGTTTACTGGGTATTGATTGCCACCTTAACGTAAATCCCTCCTAATTCAATTAGGGCTAATATAAATGCATTCGCCCTTTGCTGTGGGTATAATGGCACTTTTTCCCTAAGTGCATTTACCCATGGATTTAACACGTTATTTATCTGAGCTCGATGGGCAGTATCGAATTTTTGATGTGGGCCGTCGCATTCGTAAACTGGATAAAAATCAATTCCAGCACTTTGAAGCTCAGGAAATTCCTTACCCATACCCGTATTTGCAGCATGCTTGGCTGGCTTTATTTATCACTCAAAAAGGCCAGCTTGGCAATGAAACTCTGTGGTTTTTAAAGTGGCCTTTAGATGAGCAAGGGAAAATCATTCCCTATGTGCGCGATGATTTAATTGGACGTTTATTGGCATTAGATAAGCAACCTGAAACAACCGATTCTTCTATGGAAGACCCCTTAAAAGACAACCCGTTTTCTTTTAATCCAGATGATATCCGCCGCGCCAATTTACACAGCTTGATTCAAGCGCAGATGCACCGAAAACCTTCTGAGCATTATGATACGGTGGTTAATTTTTTACAGGCAAGTGCGCTTAATCCACAGCATTTAAATGCATGGCAGCATTTAGGCATGCAAGGCATCAGTGACGTGGCTGCACGTTTAGATAATCACAAAAGCAGTCTTGTGCATTGTTTGCCTAAAATGCCCAGTGAAGTGTATTTGGCTTTTGCGCAATGTCTAGAGCATCAAGTTATTCCTCATGACATCGCCCAAGCGGTGAGTACTCGTTTAGAAAAAGACCTGCAACAAGCCGGGCTTGTATCCGCTGTTGAAGCAGGCATGCGCATTATTGGCTCTTGTCACAGCGATGCCTTACGCATTCAAACCTGGAAACTCTGGCTGGCAAGCGTGTATAAAGAGGAGGTAGCTGTCATGCTTACCTTTGCCACCCGAAACTATGATGACCTTGCATTTATCCCAGAGCACATAGAAGAATTTCTAGTGAGTCTTGCCAACCTAAATGGCAATTTTAATTCTTTTATTAAAATTGTGGGTGACCTTTTGTATTTACCTGGTACCCGTAATTTATTACTCAATGTTTTGCGTAATCAACACCGTCCAGAAATTTTAGCGCAAGCTTTGCAAGCCCTTCTTGAGTCTAAAAAGTGATTCAAAAAAATAATGCAAAAGCCTATGGGAAAGTCCAATTGATTTGCCCCTGTCAGCAGCAGCAAAGTAATCCAAAGACTTATCAGCTTTGCTGTGAGCCTTATCATCAAGGCCGGGTGGCTGAATCACCTGAAAAACTTATGCGCTCTCGATTCAGTGCCTATGCAATGGGATTGGGTAACTACGTTAAGCAATCTTGGCATATTAGTACTTGTCCTGATGATTTAAATCTTGAGAGTGATGATCAATGGGTAAAATTGGATATTGTTTCAAGTAACCAAAAACAGGTACATTTTAAAGCCTATTTTAAAAATGAACACCATAGCCCTAACGCAACCGATCATTACAGCTTGCTAGAAGAAATAAGCGACTTCGTTTTAGAAAAGGGAAAATGGCTTTATGTTTCTGGCGAGACTCACATCCTTGAGTATAAGCAGCAACGTAATGAGGCTTGCCTTTGCGGCAGTGGTAAAAAATATAAGAAATGTTGTGCCCTCAGCAGCTAACCACTAAACACACTCAGCTCTCGATGTTAAACTTAAAGGCTGAGTGTTATTTAAAATCCGCTCAAAGCAATTATGATTGACTGGTTTTGCGAGACCCCTTTATTGAATGAATCCAATCACTTACCGCTTCACCGGTGGCACCCGGCCAGCCTTTTAATTTCTCTACTGGCACTACTTTGTATTCATCCAATTCATGGTTTAGTTCAATTTTGCCCTGCGCCTTCACACTGTAGGCAATTATTAATTGGTTTTTGGCTTTAAACATATACTGCCCCACGTATTTAACATCGTAAGCCTTTAAGCCAAGCTCCTCTTGGGTTTCGCGAATGGCAGTATCTATGGGTAATTCTAACGGATCCACAAAACCTGTGATAATGCTAAACATGCCTTGAGGCCAGGCAACATTATGAGCCAACACCACACCTTGTGGTATTTCAACAATCACAGCTGCCACCGGTGTTGGGTTATTAAAATGCGCAAAACCACATTGTGCAGCACAGGTTTTTACCTGCTGCTCTTCTATAGATTTTAGCTGTGTCTTGGCGCCACAATTGGGGCAATATTCAAAACTGGGGGTAATGTAATGGGACATACGGCCTCTATCGAAACAAGTTCGCTGGATAAGTTGTCCCTTTTTCACTAATTAATCAAGTCATTGAGCGCCCTCAACCACCTATTATTTTTTCTTGCTCATTGTGAATTTATGCTTAGTTACAGTGTCTTATAAAAGCCCTAGACTCCATTAACCTGAACTGCTCAAATCAATTTTATGCACTCAATAATGAAATAATACGTTTAAGCCCAGATGAATCGCACCATAAAATTTACCATTGCATTCAGTCTTGTCATTCACTTGGCCTTTTTATGGCCTTGGCCTTCGCACGCTCCTCAACAACCCGCTTCGATTAACCCAGCTAAAGATCAAACCGTAGAAATTACCCTTACCCAGGCGAAGCCTAACATCATCATGCCTCCTATTGCTGAACCCGAACCTGAAGACAAACCGCCGCCACCTAGGCATACAGAAGATGATATTGAAAAAGCAAACAGCAGCGATGGGGTGGCTGAAAAAGCGGGTGGAAAGCCTTCTCAAAAAAAACAAAAAGGTGAGACTGAAACCAAAACTTCCAAGGCCAGCAGGGAAAAGCAATTAATAGCAAGCCAAAAAGAAGCTAAAAAGGCGGAGGCTTTAAAGTCAATATTTGGTCAAGATACTAAAGTTGCAGGAGGAGCTAAAGAAAGTAACGAAGCCAAGTTAAATGAAGTGAGTGATGACGAGCTAGACAATAGCTTAGTAAAATCTCCATTAACAAAGGCTCAAGAAGAAAAGGCCCGTTGGTACAATGAGGTACTAAAAAGAATTGGCGAGCAAGTCAGCTACATATGGATAAAACCTGAAGGGGCCAGCGCTCATACTCGAGGGGTTATTCAATTAAAATTAGATCCGCAGGGCTACCTACTTAGTTCTTGGGTGCACTTGCCAAGTGGCAACCCAGATTTAGACGATTCTGCGCTACGAGCAATAAGGGGGGTTATTCGTTATCAAATCCCAAGTTCCCCCTCACTATACCGCTATTACAAAAATTTGAAGTTTGAATATAGCGGCGGCTAAATCTATCAACCTTCATCTTTAGGAGTAGACATGCCTTTGGTAATCATGCCCCACGTTCCCATTACCAAACCCACCATGGAAACCAACATGCCTAAATTCACCCAAATACCATGGCGTGTCATGTAGGTACTAAACTCGTGGGTATTATTCATGTCACAAACGGTCAGAGCAAAGTCCCAGCTGCCACCCCCTTGAACACAACGCGCTACATTTTGCGCTTCAATCATGTAAAGTGTCACTAGAACGACACTGGGCATAAATAATAAAATCATCCCCCATCTCAACATTTGGGTCACCTTTTAATCGTTTTTTAACAATATTGGCTAAAATTAGCGCTTTTTTGATCAATGCAAGCATTGCATTATCCCATAGCTCTAGGCAATATGAGCCATATAAAATACACCAATAAAAAGAAAAATATGAGTATTGCTTATGAAAGTCTTTTTTAAATCAGCACTGATCACCTGTTTTCTGGGTCTGTTTTCGTCCGCCATTATGGCCGATGCGAAGCTCGATGAGATGCTTGCCGCCATAGACGCTGACATCAGTGCCAAACGCCTCAGTAACCCTGCTGGCAACAATGCCATTGAAAAAATTTGGCAATTTAAAGCCATTGCCCCTTACGATCAACGTATTAATAGTCGCGCCTATGACGTAGGTGTCTCTTATGTGGCCCTTGCTACAAAAAGTACCTCTGCCAAAAAGTACAGTCAGGCCCAGTTATACCTTGATAAAGCTTGGATGTTGGCCTATTTAACACCTGGCCTTGAAGCCGCTCAAGACTCTTTAGACAAGGTCTACAAAGGTGGTCGCTCAGTAATCGCTAAGAGTTCTAAAAAGCCTAAGGCCACTAAAAAAGCAGCACCTAAGAAAGTCGCGAAGAAACCAGCCCCTAAGAAAGTCGCTAAAATAGATAAAAAGAAAGCGGCGGCGGCTGCAAAAGCCAAACGTAAAAAAGAATTAGCAGCGGCTAAAAAAGCCAAACAACAAGCGGCTAAAGTGGCCAAAGCTGAATTACAAGCCAAAGAAGAAAAGGAGCGGGCACTAGCGCTTCAGCGTAAAGAAATGGAAGCCAAGCGCCAAGCTGCTGATAAGCTAGCTACCTTAAACGCACAGCGAGCTCTTGCACAAGCTGCCTTAGCCAAAGAGCAAGAAACCCGCTCTATTGCCGACTTTGACTTAAACCAAGATTTAATTGATAACCGTGAAACCCGTGAAATTCGTAACGCACTGATGCCGATTTGCCAAGAAATCTTGGATAACGAAGCATCTGTAGTATTACACACCCGTAATACACGAGATTATCGCTGGTTAACTGTGCGCCTAACGCTTTGTGTTCGCCGTATTGATAAAAGCTTCCGCCTACGTCATAGCTACAAGCAAGTAGCCGATGGAGAGCCTAGCATTAGCCTACACCCCGGACGCAGTGTTTCTTTGTTAAATAGAAACTAAGAATAAGCCCAAACATAAAAAAACCGAGCTAAGCTCGGTTTTTTTATGTCTTTCATTTACTTACTTTAAAGTAGCTAGCGATCAAAACACGATGGTTTTATTGCCGTGGCGCAACACTCTATCTTCCAGATGCAGTCGAACCCCACGGCTCAACACCATTTTCTCAACGTCTTTACCCAAACGCACCATATCTTCAACGCTGTCTTTATGGCTTATACGCATGACGTCTTGATCTATAATAGGGCCAGCATCTAGTTCTTGAGTAACATAATGACAGGTGGCACCGATTAATTTCACACCACGCTGGGCAGCCTGATGGTAAGGCTTAGCCCCTGCAAATGAGGGCAAGAAACTATGGTGTATATTAATAATACGCCCTTCATATTCCTCACACACGTCTCCGGGTAATATTTGCATATAACGAGCTAACACAATGGTATCGGCTCGGTGTTCAGCAATCAGCTGACTAACACGATGAAAATGCTCTGCCTTATTGTTTTTATCCACCGGCACATGAAAAAATGGAATCCCATGCCACTCCACTAAACTGCGCAAATCATCATGATTTGAAATAACACAGGGAATATCATATTTCATTTCTCCACTGTGCCAGCGATATAACAAATCAACCAAACAATGACTTTCTTTACTGGCCAGTAACACCACCTGTTTTGGCGTATCGCTATCTGTGATGGCCCAATCCATTTGAAATTCTTCCGCAATGCTCTCAAACTCTTTTTTAAACTGCTCAAGGCTTAGCGGCAACGAATTGGCTTTGATGCAGTGACGCATGAAGAACCAGCCACTCTCAGAATCAGCATAGTGATTAGCCTCAACAATCCAGCCACCGTGACTTGATACAAATTGCCCCACCGATGCCACAATGCCCACACGATCTGGGCAAGAAATAATCAATCTATAAGTTTGTTCCATTTATATCACCCGCTAAAACACAGCTTGTATCTACCATTATTGCGCGCCACAATAACACAGCCCAATTAAAACTTAGAAGTCTATGTCTTATAAAAACCTACTTGTCACTTTAATTCTTAGCCTATTAATTGGCTGTAGTACTCAACAAAATGTACGCCTATATGAAGGTCCATCATTAGGTGAGAACTTAGAATCCAAGCTAGTTTTACCCATTGAATTTAATTTACTTAGCCTTGATGGCCGCGAAGTCTCTTCATTCACACAAGGATTTAGAAACAATGACCTTAATATTCAACTGCCAGCTGGCCCCCACACCTTAGTGATTCAATACCAAGACGTATGGGAAGTGGATGATGAAAATCATGAAAAAATAACCAGTGGCAAGCTCATTATTGAAGCAGAAATGAAGCCTAGGGAAGTTTACACCTTAAGTTATCCCCCTCTCACCACCTTAGAAAAAGCTCAAGCGTTTTCTAAAAAGCCTAATGTTTCTTTAAAAGGTAGCCAGCATTCTTTTAAGGCAAGTCATATTAAAAAAGACAACCCCCTTGAATTTAACTCACAAAGCGCTCAAAGTGAGGTTGAACTACCGCGCTTAGCGCAACTTAAGTACTGGTGGCAACAAGCCAGCCAGCATGAAAGAAAACAATTTATAAAGTGGAAGAATGCGATTAATCAACCAAGTCACTCATTACAATAATGAGTTAAATTGGTGTTTGTTAAGATGGAGTCACTTTGCCTTTTATCATTATTGACCATGGCCACCCAGCCATTGCCAATTACCAGCACAATATTCCAAAAGGCACAGTAAGCGTCACTAAAAGTGCGGCAGCAAAAAACGTATCCAAACATACATTAAGTAATAAAAACCAAGCTGCCGCCCCCTTCGAAAACCCTTACATCAATAAATCTTTTAGCCCACACAGAATTTATCTTGCTAAAGAGCTCATGAGTAAACCAGTTATCTTTTTAGATAGCCAAAATGCAACGCCAGAACAGGCATGGGAATTAATGCAACGCCATCATATTAAGCATTTACCTGTGACTCAAAACAAAAAGTTATTTGGCATAATTAGTGTTGGCGACGTATTACACTCCCTTGCATTTAAAGTAGCACCAAAAGAAAACTGGTTTGTTAAAAAGGTTTATGCCGCCACCGAAGACACTGACATTCATCAACTTACTCATACCATGTTTGATCAACACATCGGCAGTATGCCCATTATAAATGACAAACAAGCATTAATTGGACTCGTTACCCGCAGCGATATTCTCAAACTCATTAGTCGTTATGGGCCTATGGAATTTTGGGCCTAACCACACTTAACATATGGCTTTGATTAATTAATTTTTTAGGGGGGGGGAAATAAAAGACACTAAGCGCCACAATTCTAGTTTTGGCATAAAACATGGTTAATTTAATTAAGCAGACTTATAACTTTTCTAAAGTTAAACCTGCAAAGTGCTAAACTAATTACGTTAAATAAGAATAAGGATAAGTTCTGTATGACAGTCGGTCTTGCCCGTATTACACCACGTAAAGCTTTACGTGTTTTATCTCGCCATGAAGTTAACCGCTTAAAAGATGCCAGCAGTGGCGGCCTACACGAAATATTTAAACGCTGTGCGTACGCTGTATTAAATTGTGGAAATGAAGGGGATGATTGCCTAGCCGAACAGGAAGGCTACATGGAGTTTGATATACAAGTTGTACAGCTCGATAGAGGCATAGTGTTAGATCTTTTTAATTCACCTGACGATGCCTTTGTCGATGGCGAAGTTATTTTTGGTATTCGTGAGCATTTATTTGCAGTATTAAGAGACATTATTTATACCCACGATGAGATTCTAAACAACCCAAGATTCGAGCCTCTTCAAGGGGAACAAATCACTAATATGGTTTTTCATATTTTACGAAATGCCAACATGCTTAAATATGGATTACCCACAGGCTTAGTGGTGTGTTGGGGCGGTCACAGCATTGGCCATGATGAGTATAGCTACAGTAAAAAAGTCGGTTACCAGTTAGGATTAAGAGGTTTAGACGTGGGAACCGGTTGTGGGCCTGGTGCCATGAAGGGTCCCATGAAAGGAGCCACCATTGGCCATGCCAAGCAACACAACAGAAGTGGCCGCTATGTGGGCATCACTGAACCGGGCATCATTGCTGCTGAAGCGCCCAATCCTATTGTTAATGAGCTGGTTATTCTGCCTGACATAGAAAAGCGTCTGGAAGCTTTTGTCAGAAGTACCCACGGTATTATTGTGTTTCCAGGTGGCGCAGGCACCGCCGAAGAAATTTTATACATGCTAGGAATATTACTACACCCCAGTAACCAAAAAATTCCTTTTCCGCTTATTTTTACCGGCCCTGCCCCAGCCAAAGAATACTTTGAACAAATTGATGCCTTTATTGGCGCTTCATTGGGTAAAGAGGCACAGAAAAAATATAAAATAATTATTGATGATCCCAGTGCCGTGGCCACTCATATGAAAAAGGGCATTGATAAAGTGACCAAGTTTCGTAAAAAAAATAATGATGCATTCTTTTTTAATTGGATGCTCACCATAGACCCCGATTTTCAAACCCCTTTCATTCCTACCCATGAAAACATGGCTAACTTAAATTTACACAAACAGCAGGATTCTCATAAGTTGGCCGCCAATTTACGGCGGGCTTTTAGCGGCATAGTGGCAGGTAACGTAAAAGAAGAAGGCATATTAGAGGTAAGAAAAAATGGGCCGTTTGAATTACACGGCGATGATCACATCATTAAACCCATGGAAGTTTTATTGGCTAGCATGGTACAACAACAAAGAATGAAATTGCCTGGTAAGCAATACATCCCTTGTTACAAAATAATCAATAATTAGCAGGGAGAATTTATACGAGCATGTTTTAAAGCATGCTCGACTTGCTTAACAAGGCCTATACTTCTTTAAGTCTAAGCTCTTTAGGAAGGTGAAAAACAATATTTTCTTCGCGGCCATCAAGCTCAACAGGAATATTACCTCCTAGCTCTTGAACACGAGCCACCACCTGCTTAACCAACACTTCTGGAGCCGAAGCGCCTGCGGTAATGCCTACTTTTTTAATGCCATCAAACCAGCTGGCTTCTATTTCATCTCGGTTATCAATTAAATAAGCTTTACTGCCCATGCGCTCACCCAATTCTCGTAATCGGTTTGAGTTAGAGCTGTTAGGTGAACCCACCACCAATATTAAATCGGTGCTTTGTGCTAAATCTTTTACCGCATCTTGACGATTTTGTGTGGCGTAGCATATATCATTGGTCTTAGGGCCGTGAATACTGGGGAATTTTTCCCTTAAGGCATTGATCACTTTAGCCGTATCATCCATGGAAAGCGTTGTTTGGCTAACATAAGAGAGTATTGCAGGATTATTAGGCGTTAATGCCTCTACATCGGCTTCATCTTCCACCAAGTAAATTTTACCACCTGCACTATCGTCGTACTGCCCCATGGTGCCCTCTACTTCAGGGTGACCCTTGTGACCAATTAAAATCACCTCATTACCTTTTGTAGAATAACGCATGACTTCCATATGCACTTTCGTCACCAACGGACAAGTGGCATCAAACACTTTCAAGCCGCGCAGCTTAGCTTCATCCTGCACAGCTTTAGAAACACCATGGGCGCTAAATATTACAATCTTGTCATCAGGCACTTCATCAAGTTCATCAACAAAAATAGCGCCACGATCACGTAAATTATCCACAACAAATTTGTTATGCACCACTTCATGACGCACATAAATTGGCGCTTCGAATAAATCCAAAGCCCGATTTACAATATCAATTGCACGATCAACCCCGGCACAAAAACCCCGTGGGTTTGCTAGCGTGATATCCATTAATAACCTGCGTCTGTCTGTACTATATGGTTCATCAAGTGAAGCTGTATAAATGAAAGCGCCTTAAGGGGCTTCATTTACTTCCAGTATTTCCACCTGAAATTTAAGTTCTTTTCCTGCTAGCGGATGATTAAAGTCCACCTGCACAAGGTTATCTTCTAGGGTTTTAATCACACCAGGCAGCTCAGCTTGATTCGCATCGGCAAATGACACCACCATGCCCACTTCAAGCTCCATGTCCGCTGCAAATTCGCTGCGCTTCATGGTTTGAATATTATTAGGGTTGGGCTGTGCAAAAGCATTTTCAGGGGGAATTAAGAACGTATCCTTAGCACCTGCTTCAAGACCCATTAAAAGACCCTCAAAACCTTCTGGTAAGTTACCATCACCCACAATTAACGTGGCTGGTTTTTTATCAAAAGTGCTGTCAATTACCTGATCATCCATAAGAGACAAGGCAAAATTCAATACTACTTGCGAGCCTTTTTGAATTTGCATCAATTTCATTCCGCTTCTGTTTTTTTACGAGAAAAAATTAAACTATCAATAATTAGCATGCCAGCCCCAAGCGTAATGGCGCTGTCGGCAATATTAAACGCAGGGAAATAATGCTCTCCCCAGTGAACATGAATAAAGTCCACCACATGCCCATAAGCGATACGATCATAAAGATTACCAATGGCACCGCCGATCACCAAAGCAATAGCCGCTGCCAGCCATTTTTCATCAGGTTTTAATTTCATTAACCAAACCGTCATCACGCCGCTAACCGATATAGCAATCGCCGTAAAAAACCAACGTTGCCACCCTGATTCACTGGCAAGAAAGCTAAAAGCAGCGCCCTTGTTATAAAGCAAGGTTAAATCAAATACCGGCAACACATAAACCGGCTGAGCGAATTGTAAAAAGTGCTGAGCCATTTGTTTGGTGGCAAAATCGAGCGCAATGGCCAATGCACTTAACCACAGCCATTTAAGGCGTGTGGTTTGAGTGCCTTCAAAGGCTTGCTGCCATAGGTTTTTAAACATTAGGCAAACGCCCTTTTTTCACCAGTACCGTCTACGTTTTCAACACAACGGCCACACAAACTCTCATGATCCTTATGCTTGCCAACGTCTTCACTGTGATGCCAACAGCGATCACACTTCTCTTCTTCGCTTGCGGTAATAGAAACACGCAAACCTTCTAAATCAGTTTGCTCACCCAGTGATTCATCAAATGCCACCACTTTGGCAGAGGAGGTAATGGTCACAAAACGCAATTCATCCCCTAAGCTTGCTAAGTCATTTGCTAACTTGCCATCCACCGACAAGATAACGTCTGCGCTTAAACTAGCACCCACTGTTTTTTCATTACGGGCTTTTTCAAGTAATTTGTTCACTTCGGTTTTCACCGTCATGATGCGACGCCAAAATGCGTCGTCGAATTCTTGATTGTTTGACGCAAATAAACCTTCATACCAAAGAGACAGCAATACCGACTCTTCACGCTCACCATTAACAGGGGCAGGCATTTGATCCCAAGCTTCTTCAGCGGTAAAGCTAAGAATAGGCGCAACCCAGCGCAGCATGGCTTCTGCCACATGGTAAAGGGCGGTTTGCGCACTGCGTCGTGCAGCACTGTTTTCTTGAGTGGTGTATTGACGATCTTTAATGACATCTAAGTAAAAACCACCCAATTCATTCACGCAGAAATGGTGCAACTTTTGATAAATATTCATGGTTTGATATTCATCATAATTATGACGAATTTCTTCTTGCAGCTTATGAGCCTGATCCACCATCCACGAGTCTAGCGGCAATAACTCTTCAGGCTTTAACATATCTGTTTTTGGATCAAAGCCATTAATGTTCGCCAGTAAGAAACGTAAAGTATTACGAATACGACGATACGAATCAGCGGTACGATTTAAAATTACATCACTTACCGTCATTTCAGATGTGTAATCGGTAGAGGCTACCCACAAACGTAAAATATCCGCACCCAATTTATTCACCACAGATTGCGGTGACATAACATTACCCAATGACTTAGACATTTTTTTACCGTCGCCATCCACTGTAAAACCGTGTGTTAATACTGTTTTATAGGGTGCCTTACCACGAGCCGCTACACTGGTTAACAATGAAGACTGGAACCAGCCACGATGCTGGTCACTGCCTTCTAAATATAAATCAGCAGGTACATGCAGTTCAGGGTGCTCTTCTAACACGGCCGCATGGGTTACACCAGAATCAAACCAAACATCTAGCGTGTCGGTAATTTTTTGGTATTGATCGCTTTCATCCCCTAACAATTCTTTAGGGTCTAAATCAAACCAAGCATCGATGCCTTCTAGCTCAACTTTTTTGGCAACCGATTCAATTAGGCTTTGCGTATCAGGATGCAAATCACCTGTTACTTTATGAACAAACAATGCAATGGGCACACCCCATGTACGCTGGCGAGAAATACACCAATCAGGGCGCGTACCCATCATGGCTTCAATACGTGCCTTACCCCAACTTGGACGCCAATCAACGGTATTTTCTACTTCGTGCATGGCTTGCTCTAACAACCCGCCTTGCTGCATAGAAATAAACCACTGCGGCGTAGCTCGGAAAATAATGGGGCTCTTATGGCGCCAGCAATGTGGGTAGCTGTGCTTGATATTTAACTTTTTAAGTAACGCGCCTTTTTCGTTCAAAATGCCCAGTACTTTAAAGTTGCCTTTATCAGCAACACTTAAACCGCTTAGCTCTAGTGCTTGCATGGCTTCGCTTTCGATGAAGAATCCTTCATCGCTCACCAGCATTAATTTAGAAGCGATGCCGTACTTGTTAGATACTGTATAATCGTCTGCACCGTGCATAGGCGCGGTATGAACAGAGCCAGTACCGGAATCGGCGGTAACATGTAGCCCGGTAATAACTGGCACAAATTTATCTTGGCTGGCGTCATCATCGTTAGGCATGAATGGATGCTTAACTTTAGTGGGCTCTGTGGTTACTTCCCCCTCCAGCACCCAACCAAAATCTGCACCTTTGGCAAACGCGATCGTATTAAAACCACCCGCTTCAATACCGTAACGGCCCATGGCATCGTTTACTAATTCAGCGGCCAATACCAATAGCTCATCATTTTCTTTTAAATGTACCAGCGCGTATTCAATACCTGGGTGTACCGAGACAGCTTCGTTAGCAGGCAAGGTCCATGGCGTTGTTGTCCAGATAACGATGCTGGCTTTTTTGTTGGCAAAATCATCTTTGTTGGCATCTGTAAATGTAAAACGATTTAAAATTTCTTGTGTGCTTTGAAATTCAAACTTAACGTCAATGGCCACCGATTTTTTATCTTGGTATTCCACTTCCGCTTCCGCCAAGGCAGACCCACAGTCCATACACCAGTTAACCGGCTTAGCGCCTTTATGCATGTGGCCATTACCCGCAATGCGACCTAATGTGCGAATGATGTTGGCTTCAAATTTGAAATCCATGGTGAGATAAGGTTTTTCCCAATCACCCAAAACCATTAAACGTTTAAAGTCGTTACGCTGACCGTCTACTTGAGTTTGCGCGTATTCACGGCATTTCTGACGAAACTCTTTGGCGTTTACTTTATCGCCCGCTTTACCCACTTGTTTTTCAACATTAAGCTCGATAGGTAAACCATGACAATCCCAGCCCGGTACGTAGGGTGCATCCATATTGGATAACGTACGAGACTTAATAATGATGTCTTTTAATATTTTATTCACACTGTGGCCAATGTGAATGTCACCATTGGCGTATGGAGGGCCATCGTGCAAAATAAATTTTTCACAACCAGCACGAGCCGTTCGAATGGCTTTGTATAAGTCCATTTCAGCCCAACGGGCTAGGGTTTCTGGCTCACGTTTGGCCAGGTTACCGCGCATTGGGAAATCGGTTTCGGGTAAATTAAGAGTGTGCTTATAGTCGGTCATTTCGCTTCTTTATCTGTTTGTTCAAAATAGGCCTTGGCCAATTGAATATCTTGGTGAATCGCCGCTTTAAGCGCATCTAAACCATTAAAGCGTTTTTCATCACGGATTTTTTTGTTAAAGGTCACACATATGCGCTGGCCATATAAGTCACCAGCAAAATCAAACAAGTGAGGCTCAAGTATAGGCAATACTCCCCCCACCGTTGGACGCATGCCTATATTGGCAACGCCGTTATACTCCCCAAGAGAGGTTGAAACCGTCACAGCAAACACCCCCACTAAAGGAGTCTTGTCACGCTTCAATAATACATTGGCAGTCGGTACACCCAGTGTGCGCCCTAACTTTTGGCCATGAGCCACCCGCCCAGAAATACTGTATGGGCGTCCTAATAGTCGTTGCGCTTCTAGCAAGTTCGCACCCAGAAGCTGTTCACGAATCAGGGTACTGCTAATACGCTGGCCACTGTCTTGAACGGTTTGAGTATCTTCAACCACAAACCCGAATTTTTTACCCTGCTCTTTTAAGAAAGCAAAGTCACCGCTTCGATCACAACCAAAGCGAAAATCATCACCCACAATTAAGGCCTTAATGTTCAGGCCATTTACCAATACTTGTTCTACAAATTGCAAGGCACTTAATTTGCGAAACCGAGCGTTAAACGCCATACAGGCCAAGCCATCTAGGTTCTCTTTTGCGAATAAGTGAACCTTTTCACCCAAATTACAAAGCCGTGCTGGCGCTTGGGCTGCATCAAATAATTCTCTGGGCTGTGGCTCAAATACCATGGCCACACAAGGTAAACCAAGGGTTTCTCCACGCAGCTTGAGCTTATGCAGTATTTGCTTATGACCCAAGTGCACACCATCAAAGTTGCCAATGGTAAGCACACAGCCTTGCTCAAAAGGTCGAGTATTGTGAAGTCCGCGAAAAAATTGCATACATCAATATTAAAAATAAAAGCACGCATTATAGAGGAGCAAAGGGCCACTGGATAGCCAAGCAGGCGACTATTTAAGGCAAGCTGACACAAACCAAAATGTCATGTCCGCTTAAAAAAAGCCCATTAAGATTTAGCCACCACAAGATGTGAAGGGCGAACCCCTAAAACCACAAGGCTTAACCCATAGCAAGCCATCCCAGCAGCCACCAGCAACCCGGTCCACCCCATGCGCTGCCATTCACTAAAGGCAAACCAAGCCTCTTCATTAGGGTTTAGGGCCCAAATCACCATTACCATGAGTAAGCTTGAGAAGATTATCCGCAATATCCAAGCCCACCAGCCTGCTTGCACCACGTAAACACCCAGTTTACGAAGCCCCAAGAACAACAACACTGCATTCAAATACGCTGATATGGTCGTGGCCAAAGCCAAGCCCACATGGGCTAATGTCAGCACTAACGGAATGTTTAACGCCATATTCGCCACCATGGCTTTAATACCAATTTTAACCGGCGTTTTGGTATCTTGGCGGGCAAAGTACCCAGGGGCCAGCACCTTAATAAGCATGAAAGCCAATAAGCCAGCACTGTAGGCTTGCAGGCTCATGGACATTTTTTCAATATCGTAAGGAGTAATTTCTCCCCGATAAAAAATGGTCATCATCAGCGGCTGCGCCAACACAATAAGCGCCAATGCCGACGGCAAGCCGATCAACAACACCATGCGCACCCCCCAATCAAGGGTTACGGCAAATTGACTTTGATCTTGTTCGGCGTGTTTTTTCGAAAGGCTCGGCAATATCACCACCGCTAAGGCAATGGCAAATATACCAAGGGGCAACTGAGTAAGACGGTCAGAGTAATACAGCCAGCTCACGCTGCCGCTTTCTAAAAATGAGGCCAATAAAATATCCAGTAACAGGTTAATTTGACTCACCGACACCCCAAATAAAGCGGGCACCATTAACTTAAGAATACGACGCACCCCCACGTCTGCAAAGGCAGGCTTTGGCAGGGCCAACAAACCAAGCTTCATTACAAACGGCAACTGAAAAGCCAGCTGAGTCACACCTGCCAGCAACACTCCCCATGCAAGGGCCATAAGTGGCTCATCAAACCACGGGGTGAAGTATAGGGTTGCCACTATCAAACACACGTTAAGCAATACCGGTGTCACGGCAGGAATTGCAAATTGGCCGTAGGTATTAAGCACACTGCCGTAAAATGCGGTGAG
Source organism: uncultured Bermanella sp. (assembly GCA_913058575.1). GTDB lineage: Bacteria > Pseudomonadota > Gammaproteobacteria > Pseudomonadales > Oceanobacteraceae > Bermanella. Next base: position 1,156 of record CAJXRF010000071.1, on the reverse strand, counting down.
GCTAATAAGCAGTAAATAAGGGAAAGTGATGCGTAAAAGATCACTGGTTAAGGCGAATTTATTGGCATCGCTGGCAAAGCCTGGGGCAAAGATCCAAGTTAAAATTGGCGCCGCTGCCACTGCCAATATGGTAAAAGGCCCAAGAATGGCCAACAAGGTGCCAGAAACCGATTTCACCAAAGAACGAATGTCTTTTTCTTGTACCTTGTATTCACTCAGCACAGGCACAAAGGCTACGCTAAAGGCCCCTTCAGCAAACAAGCGGCGAAAGAAATTGGGGATTTTAAAGGCCACAAAAAAGGCATCAGCACGGGCGCCAAAATAGGAAGCCACAAACACATCACGCGCCAAGCCAAGTACTCGAGACAACAAGGTCATTGCGCTCACTATGGACGACGATCTTAACAACCCTGAAGATTTAGGGGTTTGAGGAGCGTTTTGAGTAGTTTTTTGCTTAGATTCAGCCATAAATAAATGACTCAAGCCTTAGTTTTTATTAATTAAAGTGGCGCGCATTGTAATCAAGCCAATCAGTATAAACGAGTAAAACCTAAGGCTTGAGCGCCTTTGAGCACACATCCCCAAGTTTAAATGCCAAGAAGGGGCTTATACACGTAAAAGCGATTGACAAAAAGAGTGTGGCTCAGGATAATCACGCGCCTCAATTTCATGTTAATCAAATTTTTGAAGGAGCCTGATAGTGGCAAATTCCGCTGGATCTCGTAAACGCGCTCGTCAGGCAATTGGCCGTCGTACTCACAATGCAAGCCTACGTTCAATGGTTCGTACTTATATCAAAAAAGTACGTGCAGCCATCGACGCCAAAAGCTATGACGATGCTCAAGCCGCTCTTGTAGTAGCCGCTCCTTACGTTGACAAGATGGTATCTAAAGGCATCATCAACAAGAACAAAGCAGCTCGTATCAAGAGCCGTTTAAACGCTTCTGTTAAAGCCCTTAAAGGCTAATTCAGACGTTTAAAAGTGAGCAATCACTATGAAAAAAGGCCAGCTTGCTGGCCTTTTTTGTGCCTACAGGAAGTAGGTACTGAGCTTGCGTCGGGAACATGCAAGCGGTGCCTACAGGAAATAGGTACTGAGCCTGCGTCGGGAACATGCAAGAGGTACCTACAGGAAGTAGCTTATACAAAAGACAGG
>CAJXRF010000070.1 GCA_913058575.1 uncultured Bermanella sp. | reverse complement strand
GTCTATATACTGCGCAATTAATTTTCTGGCTTGTAACTTATATTGTCTTATTTATTGGGCATTGATAACAAATCAGTCGGCTAACAGCAAGGATTTCTGAAAAAGTCGAATGCAAGAATACACTCTTGTAACATGGGCAGGATGCTATCTCTTCTTTAACACCTGACCCGCTACTTTTTCCTACTTGTATTAGCCTTACCCTTATTGAAAGAGAATTTTAAGTGGTTGCTAAACAATATAATAAATCGACTCTGCTACTTAAAGCTGCTGCCTTTCTGCTATTGCCTAGCTTCAGCTTAGCCGATTCTGCTAAAGACTATTTTAGCGACAACAATTCCACCGTTTACCAAAACAAAACGAATAGCAGCAATTTGAATGCTAAGAACCCATTAATTAAAATCAACTCGTTTGATTTATCTAGACTTAAAAATATCGAAGAATATGGAATAAAGTCTCAAGATTTGGAAGATATCGTTAAAGAAGATCAAAAAGAAAATAATAGTCTCTACAGTCTGGTACGGCTTGAGTTACTGGCAGATAAACTCAGCCTTTATTACCGAAAAAAAGGCCTTATTTTAACTAAGGTCTATTTTCCCCCTCAAAACATAAAAAAACGAACCTTATATATAGATTTGGTCTTGGGTGAAATCGAGGATGTAACTGTTAACAAAAATGAGCTTTATTCCAACGAAAGGTTGATTCGACCTTTTATGGATCTACTCAATAAACCTGCTTTCATACCTTCTCTTGAGTCGTCGCTGATAGAAATCAATAATTATCCAGGTGTAAGTATCAATACACGCTTCAAAGAAGGAGATGCCATCGGGAAGTCTAAAATTGATATCTTAATCAAAGAAGAACACATGTCTGATTTCAACTTTAGTTTTGATAATTATGGCAGCGAATATACCGGCTCTATGCGAGGCACGCTAAGTGCCAGTTTTTATAATTTAACCGATCATGCCGATCGTTTAAACATCAACGCATTAGCCACCTTTAACCCAACCAACTCTTTTTATCTAGGCGCTAATTACGGGTTTAAACTGGCTCCTTACTATAACGACCCAGGTTTAAACAATTTTTTTAAACATGGCGTTAATGTGACATTTGGGTACCAAGAAACCCAATATACAGTAGGTGGCGATTTTGAGGGTCTAAATTATAAAGGGAAAGCCAACACCTTTTACTTGCAATTTGATAAAGATCTTATTTTAAGAAATAGTCACAAATTGAATACCAGCATTAAACTCAGTAAAAAATTAGCGCAAACTACTGAAGGAAATGATACGACATCAAAAACAATTGATAACCAGCTAAGTATCTTTAACTGGGGGACAACGCTACGCTGGAATGACTTTATTGGATCACAGTCTGCCAATATTATTCGTTTTGACTATCATAGAGGGTTACCTGGTTTTGCAGGGGCCATGGAAAACAATGATGAGGACATCGCAAGAGAAGGTAAAAACGAAGTAAAAGCCCCAATGGACTTTACTCGCTTCAACCTTACAGTCAGTAGAAATCAGCGAGTTGGCCCATATCAACTCATCACACGATTGACCTCCCAATATACCGACGACTTACTTTTACCATCTGAACAATCAAGTCTCGGCGGAGCCACATCAGTAAGAGGCTATGCTAATTCTGACTTTACTGGTGATACATCCAACATAATTAGTGTTGAGATAATTAGTCAATCCAATGCCCGAAAATTAGTATTGCCCATTAGCAATTTAAAATTAGCTACATTCATAGATTATGGTATCGGCACACGCATTGATGCATTGGCGGGGAGCGAACAATCATCTGCCGAAATGATCTCCGTTGGTGGCTATGCGCAATTTTTGAAAGAAGGTAAGTTCAGCAGCAAGCTTGAAATTGCCATGCCTTTAACTACCGTGGGCGATTCAGACAACAAACAATTTGAAGTGCTGTTTAACTTTAATAGAGGATTTTAATATGTTTTTAAAGCACAGCACTGCTATGCGTTTGATGTCCCTCTCAGCGCTATCACTGGCTATTTCTAGTATTAATATTGAAATGTCAAATGCAGCTCCTCAAGGTGGTAGCATTGCCGATGGAAGCGCAACCATTGCCACTAACGGACAAGCCACAACGATTAATCAATCAAGTCAAGACGTCACTATCGACTGGACGTCTTTTGATGTAGAGCTAGGTGAGACTGTAACCTTTAATCAGCCCAATACATCTTCTATTGCGATTAATAATATTGGCGGTAACAACGTCAGTAATATTCAAGGCAGTATCACTTCAAATGGACAGATTTTCTTAAGTAATCCAAATGGGTTCTTATTTGGCTCAGACTCCAGCGTCAATACCGGTTCATTTTTAGCCACGACCTCCAATATGGTATTATCAGACAATGACCTAACACTATCTGACCCAAATAACACAGCATCAATTATATTTGAAAGTGGTGCAAGTGTTATTACCAACACTGATAGCGATTCAAATACAGCCAATGATAATAAAAACGAAAGCTTTATAGCTATTTTCGCTTCAAATATTTCAAATGAAGGTAATCTCAAGGCTCAAGACAGTAGCGTTTTCCTTAGCACTAAAAATCAAGGCACAATAAAATTATATGGACTTGATATTGGTATAGATATTAGCGGCCTTACTGCCAGTAACCTAGATGCCAATCTTTCAGTGCCAACATCAGGCCTTTCTACTGGAAACTCATCAGCCAATACCAACAACTATGTATTGTTAACTTCATCTGACCTTTCAACCATTGTTCAAAGTGCCATTAAATCTCCGTCAAGCATGTCAGAAATTAATTTTAATAGTCATCTAGAAGACTACAATATAGATGTTAACGGTGAGGGCTTAGCTCTATCCGATAATGCCATCATTTATAATGGCAACACTGAAAGAAGTTTAACTTTTACCGATACCTCTACTGACAACCTGCAAATTTTATCCAGTATTCAAGGTAGCAATCTAAATCTAAACCTAAACGCTCAAACCATCACCATTGGTTCGGCGAATTCAAGTGTTTCACTGGGCGGCGGAGAAGGCGGTAGCGGTTTAAAGTCTATTAACATAGACACATCATCAAATACTAGCGGCAACGGCAGTACTACGATACATAGCGGCATGAAAGCTATTCAAAACATCAATATAAATTCTGAATTAATTTATGCCGGCAACGATAGTTCAAATGAAATTGTCTTTAATACTGTCGACAGTGATGGTGCCATTAGCTTTTCTAAAGCACTAGAATCCAGCACACCTAATGACACCATTATTTTGGAAACCAATACTTTAAATTTGGCCGGTATAACTGGTTTTGACACCGTTGAGTTTGACGCTTCTAATATTATTTTTAACACTTCAAACAAAGGTAACGACGCATATATCACTGCTAATACTGTTTCCACTAGAGGGGAAAGTGACTTGTATTTAAATGGCGATATTACCCTATCATCAAGTGTTATTGATTTGAGTGGTGTAAATCTGGCTTCTTATTATGATAGCAGCGATGCTACAGGCAAAGCTGGCTACTCGCTTACGCTTAATTCTAATGAAAGCAATGGTCAATTTAAATTAAATAACCTATCCGACAGTGTCAATATCGGCACCAACGATGAGCTCACCCACATAGAAGGTTTAATAATTGAAGGCAGTGCAGACAATACTTCCAATGTATTCATTAGCGGCGAATTAACGGCAGAGCGATTCATGGCCAACATTGAAAATACTGGCACTGTTGAAATGACCTTAACGGATAACTTAATTTTAAATTCCGTGAACGAATTTGATACCAAAAATGTAAGTATCAATGGAAATTACAACTTAGACATTAATGGCACTGATAGTACGGACTCTATTGCTAATATTGGCAGTATTAGTAATAGCTCATCAATAATTGGCTTGTCAGCCGAGGGATTTAGTAAACTATACCTACATAATGATATTAAAGTCAGCACGGGCAACATTAGCCTGTCCGCCACTGATATCTTTATTAATAAGTCTGAAACCCTTAACACCCAGGAAGCACTATTAATTGAGAATACCGGCAATGGCACCATCAGCCTTAATGGGCACACTCAAACCGATGAGAACACACCCTCTTCTTTAACAATTACGACTTTCAATGGGGATATTGCTGTCAATCAAGTGACTGGACTTGATAACTTTTCCATCACCAAGTCACTTAGTACAGAGGGTGGTATTTCATTACTAGGGGACATTAACGTTAATCAGCACATTGCTCTGAATGATCTTGGTGATGTTAATATAGGTAACGACATTACCTTTACAGCAAACACATTTGATTCAACACAAAGTCACTTAGTAAACCCTTCGCATCACTTAAGCATTGTCACTTCAGATCATGCTAATTTGGGAAGCATTAGCGCCCTAAATATTACCTTGTCCAATAAAATTGAAACGGCACCAGATGAATTAACCCAAAGCAACTTACATGGAGATATCACTGCCACTGACTCCCTAAATTTTGTAGGGACCAGTATTAACTTAGAATCCAATTTATCTTTATCTGGCAATATTAATTTCCTAGATATAGCGTCTACCGACTCTAAAAACAAACCCACTATAAATGGCACTTACAATCTTTACCTGAATGCTACCAATGAAAACATTTACGTTTATGACTTTGGAAACACCACAAGTTTAAATTCTTTAAGCATCGAAGGAACAGGCAATATTTACTTTACAGACATGCCTAATATACAGGGTTCAGGAGGATTGAATCTTTTAGGTGAATTAGAATTTGACGTGGGTGAAAACCGCGAATTCAATTATGATGGCGACATTAATTTTGAAGGTGCCAACATTAATGGCAGCGGAACACTAACATTCACCAGTGCGTCAGGCGACATAAGTTTGGGTAACGTAGGAGCTAACTCAGACATTACTAGTTTAATTATCAATTCTAGTGGGAAGCTAAATTTACACGGTGATATTAATCTCGTTGAACCTAATTACGACTTTTCAAATTTAAGCGCCATTGAAATTCATCAAAATATGACATTTGGCAGTGCTGAAACCCCAGCGCTTGTTAATTTTGGCGACGCAACCATTGATGGAACCTATAGTTTAACTATATATAGCGATCAACCAACTTTTGGCATCATTGGAAGCAATATCGCTTTACAAGATTTAAATATCTACAGCAGCGGTGCATTAAATTTAACTCATGATATTACTTTAGTGGGTTCCGCCAATATTAATGCTGACACAATATTATTAGATAGCAATATTACAACCACAGGTCTAAACATTAACTTAGCCTCTGAAGGCGATATGACCATGTCTAGCGTTGCTGCTTTAAATGCAAATTTTGGTAATATAAGTCTTTCATCTAATTCAGGTAATATTTCCATTGGCACCTTAAATGCTTTTGAACTCGTTGATATTAATGCGCAGGCAGGATCGATATTTAATAGCATTGATGATTATATTTCCAATACAAACACGTCTGTCAATATCACTAGTGAGAACCAAAGCATCTACGCCTCAAACCAAATAGGCTCGGGGGTCGATAGTCCTATCGTAATCGATGCTCAGAATAATGGCGAGATTACCCTTGAGTCTAATGGCAGTATATACATTGCCAACTTATCTAATGCTGAAGTCACCAGCCGCTCAACGGTAATCGATAGCGGCACTGCAAATGATTCCGCTTCGGTAGATGCCCAAAGCCTATTTAAACTGTATTCCCTTAATAAGGTAACAGAACCTACTTTAGAGACTAACTCCGAACTTATAAGTAATTTAGAATGGCAAGTTGATGAAGAAGAGAGCGTGAAAAAAATAAAAACGCCTACCACTGTTCCACCCATTTATCACTCAAGAAAAGGCTGGCGCTTAGGCCATCAATAAGAAATAAACAGATCAGAGTGGGACTACCAAGCTAACGAGTTTATAGGCATTCTATAAACTCGTACTGCTAATAAATCGCCCCATTTTCAACAATCTCTTAACCCCGCATGCTAAACTTTAAAATGATTTCACTTAAAGACCGTTGAACTTCCTTTCAATTATTCATCCCGAAACATCATAGCCGCTATCATTGTAGTAAATAAGGTCATGTCAATCACCAACATTTCTTTAGTGATATCCCCAAATAAAATAGAGCCCCCATACACCCCTTTTAAAATGTTAGCCCCGCATAACCATCTACATGAGGTTGATTTCCAATAGAGGAATAACCACTGAAAATACCAGGCTACTTAGGGAAGCTATAAGTCACTACCTTAAACAAATTAATATGTAATCAATAGTCACACTAAAAATTTATTACTGAACGCCAAACTCACTGAGCCGTCCAACCTCCGTCCAAGGCGATAGCCTGTGCCGTAATATTTTTCGATAAATCACTAATTAAAAACTCACAGGTTTCGGCTAACTCTTTAATTTCAATAAATGTTCGCTTAGGCATTGGTTTTAACATTATCTGATTTACAACTTCCTTTTCTGATATGCAATGCTCTTTGGCTTGTGAGACTATTTGTTTTTCTACCAGAGGCGTTTTAACATAAGAAGGACAAAGTGTATTTATGGTAATGTTTTTTTCGGCAACCTCCAGTGCGATGGCTTTGGAAAAACCTAAAACACCGTGTTTTGCAGCCACATAAGCACTTTTGAAAGGCGATGCTACCAACGCATGAATCGACCCGATATTAATAATACGCCCATAATTATTCTGCTTCATGCCAGGCATAACTGCTTGAGTTAATCTTGCCGGGCCCACAAGCATAACCTGAATTAATAAATCCCATTTTTCCATTGGAAAGTAATCTAAAGCACCTACATGTTGCATACCGGCATTATTTATTAAAACGTCAACTGGCGTTGATAAATTATTAATAAGGGCGGTGACATCCTTTTGGGATGTCACATCCAACTTAAAGGACTGAGCTGAGCCTCCTTTTTCAATAATACACTTCGCTGTTTGTTGGGCATCCTTTTCATCCGTATCCGTCACTATTACATGATGACCGTTCTCAGCCAATATATGGGCTATACCTTGCCCAATACCGCTGGCGGCTCCTGTGATTAATACCTGTTTAACTTTCATTAAGCCTTCCTATCCATTTGCTGTGTCTAATGTCACTTAAAACCAAGGTGAATGTCTCGATAGCAGAAAGTAAATAACTGCACTTTAGGATAACGTTTTGCAAGTGCAGTTATTTTCCACCTTCTAAAAATTATATTTTGCAAACAAATGAAACCTTGAAAGGTTAAGGCTCTCTGATCCAGCTTGTTTTTTCTTTGCATTGATTATTTCTGCGCCAAATTTTACTGGCTTATATAAATTGTAAACGACGTTAGCATGTAGGGAGTTAAAATCCCCTTGATCTACTCCATCTAATTTACTGGTAGTAATCGCATAACGTATTGTGCTTCTAAAGCTTTGTGACCATAAATGCTGGTACGATATACGTGTGGCGGTTTGTTCAGATAATTCAATTTTACCCTCTATAAAGTCAGCTGCTTGGACGTCTCCAAAATTCAAGTACCCTCCCATGGCTTGACCCGATATCAGCGCAAACTTAATATTATCTGAGCCAACATTCACTCGGCCTGACAACCTACCAGCAAAAGCTACAGCAGAGTCGGAATTGGTACCGTCATCGTATTTTAAATTTTGAATAAGTAAGGCCGTAGAAAGGTGTCCAAAATCATAAGCACGAGTGAACTTAGCCACTAAATCTGGGGCGGTAGGGTCTTGTTCTTCGGCGACACCATTTTTGGGGTCCTCCACCGCTAAATCAACCTCCCCTCCGGCCATATCCAAATTAATGCGAACTAAACTTTGGCGAGTGAAAATACGACCCGCTGGCCCACCAAAATCAGCCGTTTCAGCAAGTGATGCTAGATCCATAAAGGTTGACCACGTTTGCCCTATGGTCAGCTTATCTTGAACAAAATAAGCATGTCGCAGATTCACAACATTTTGTGCAGGCCCAGAATAAAAATCACCCTCAATCACAGCTTTTAGATCACCTACAGGAGTACCTGTTGTTTGAGATGTAAAATTAATACGTGACTCATAAGATGATAAATACAAATCTCCTTCTTCATCATTGGCTTCATCGCCATTTAAAGTGAGTAAGGCTTGCTCGCGTAACGCACCGGATGCATCATTTTCATCATTGTAGATACTGTCAAATTTCACATAACCACTCACTTGGGTTGTAGTGACAGGCGTTGCAGCCATGACGATCACAGAGGAGGAAAGCAATAGACAGGAAGTCAAACATTTAATGGCTGAACTGTTTTTATTATTTTTCATCATTAAGTCCTTTAATTAAAATACCGTAATGAATTGTGAGTGATTTTAAATCTGCACAACTAAAAATATACTCAATATCACCTTTAATAGGGCTCATACATTAGTAGGAGGCATGCTGTCATAAACATTTTTCGCTTAACTATTGTCGTAACTTAACTGCTACTTTAGATCGATAAATAACACTTTTACTGACGAGCTCTTGCCTTTAAATAACCTAAATGTGTTAATTTCACAAACAATAAAGAAATATAATAATGACACATCAAGTACTCATTGCAGATGACCATCCGCTATTCAGAGCCGCATTAATTGATTCTTTAAGAGAAATGGAGGTGGAGTTTCATATTTCTGAATCATCTACTTTTTTAGAAACACAAACCCATCTATCCAAATATCCAACAGATCTACTACTGCTGGATTTATGCATGCCTGGCAATGAAAGCTTATTAGGCATATTACGTTTGAGGAGCGATCACCCTGACCTAGCCATTGTGGTTATTAGCGCCAACGATGATCATGAAATCATTAAAGACATTTTTAACATGGGTGCATTGGGTTATATCTCTAAATCATCCAAGCGCCAATATATTCATCAAGCACTACTGGCCGTATTATCAGGAGAGTTATCATTCCCTGAATATCATTCGAACGGGCAAGATAATCACCTTCTAAAAAAACTTAACCAGCTCACACCAAAGCAATTGAGAGTATTACAGATGATAGGAGAAGGTGCTTTAAATAAGCAGATTGCTTACAAATTGGAAATTAAAGAAACCACTGTGAAAACACATATTAGCGAAATTCTTCGCAAGCTGGAAATAAGTAACCGTACTCAAGCCGCTTTAATCTTGCAAAAACTAACCATAAAACGGGATGAAATTTCAGCCTTAAATCAATAACTTATTGATAAGTGATCTTAACGCCATTGGCTTTACTGGTTTTCTTAGCTGCTGATACCCTTGACTCTCAATTTCTTTTTTTACTTCCTCGGTATAATCTGCGGTTATGACGAGGCAAGGAACTTTTTTATTCCAGTTACGTTGCATATTTTTTATAACATGCAGACCCGTTACCTTCGAATCAAGATGATAATCAACGATGATTAAATTAGGTATCATAGAAGGCACTTTATTGGCTAATAGCCCTCTAGCCTGATGCTCACTGCTAGCCGCTAGTACTTCAAAACCCCAATCATCTAGTAAACTACTCATACCGTTTATAACTTGCTGTTCGTTATCAATACACAGTATCAATTGTCCTTTATGGTGGTTCATTTCAAGTGGTTTTGGCCTGAGCGTTGTAACAGACTTTTCTCCCCTTACCATCGGTACGTTTATAGAAAAACAACTACCCTGCCCCAATTTAGATTCCACTACAATGTCGTGATCCAGTAGTAAACATATTCGCTGCACTATCGATAAACCAAGTCCAAGCCCTTTTTCATTAAGATGCATAGTACTGTCCAATCGATGAAACTCATCAAAAATTGACTCTGTTTGATCCGCCGGCAAACCAATGCCACTATCATGTATCTCAATCCAAGCGGTTTGCTTGGTGTCCCTTACACCAATAGTGACTTGACCTGCAAATGTGTATCGAAGTGCGTTACTTAATAAATTTTGAATGACTCTTCTGAGTAACATAGCATCGCTTTTTATATACACTTCAGATCTCACTAATTTTAACGTCAACCCTTTCTTTGTTGCCAAGGATGAAAACTCTTCATACAAAGGCGCTAATACCTTATTGATGGGTAACACTTCTATATTTGCTTTAATTATATCTGCGTCTAACTTAGAAATTTCCAATAGTTCATTTAGTAAGAACTCCGCTGAATTAAGTGATTTTTCAAGATTTGATGCCACCTTAATTAGACTTTCCTTCGATCCATTATCAGTTGAATCCAACCGAGCTAGCTTTTGCAAAATTGAAGCTGAGAATAACGATGCTGAATTTAAAGGCTGAACTAAATCATGGCCTGCAGAGGCCAAAAAACGCGTTTTATTACTATTAGCCTTATGTAAACTTTCATTTACTTCTGTTAAAGCTTGAGTTCTAGACTGTACTCGTTGCTCTAGTATTTCATTGGTTCGTGTCAGTTTATCCTGAATAATTCGATGGGAAGTAATGTCCGTATAAGTCGTCACATAACGCCCTTCCCCCATGGCATTGCCTTGTAGTTCAATATAACGACCATCATTTGTTTTGCGAACAGAATAGTGCGCTGAGCCTGAACGTATTTCGTCTATGCGTTGCACCATTAACTCGTCAATATTGAGATCTCCAAAGCCACCGGACTGACCAATAAATTGAATCACCTTTTCAATAGAAACCCCTGCATACAAAAATGAATCTGGAATACCATAAAGACTTGTAAACTTATTATTCCATACAATAAGATTCATCCTTTCATCGATAATGCTAATTCCTTGGTTAATATTCTGTAAAGCTGACGTTAACAATTCCCGATTAAAAGTCACAGCCTCGCTGACTTCCTCCATCATATGACTTAGATTGCTAGAGTAATCAACATTACCATTCACTAATTTACCAATCAGTAAATTTGCCCCTTTGCGTCCTAAAACTGAACTAAGCAACCTATCAGCAGACTTTAAGGTACTTTCATCTACTTTGGTGGTATTTATTATTCGGCCAGTAATAGGATTACTGTACTGACTAAATAAGCTTTCTACTTTCTCTTCATTTATAAACCTTGCAAGAAGTGCTTTAAGATCGAATATAGAAATAGAATATCGATGATTTTCTGAACGCACGTAAGGGTTGTCCACAAGCATAAACCGTTGGGCCTGCTCTGTTTCTGAAAAACTAGGTTTGTAATAAAGTGAACCAACAACTAGGGCTATGGTATTCAGCAGTAAAGACCAAAAGGTTCCATGAACTATATGGTCTAATCCGTTAAACCCAAAAAGCTCATAGGGTCGCAAAAACTCTATCCCCCAAGGACCCAGCATTATTTCTCCTGTTATCCATCCTGCGTCCGCAAGCACTGGCATAAATAGGCAGTAAAACCACACTATAAAGCCAGTTATCAGACCACAATAGGCTCCTCTATGATTGGCTCCTTGCCAAATGAGGCCTATGAGTATTGCAGGGGCAAATTGTGCTATAGCCACAAACGATAACAAGCCAATTTCAGACAATGAGTTGTATCTTGATAAAACCCTGTAATAAAGGAAGGCCATAAATAAAATACAAATAATGGCTACGCGACGAATTCTTAATACTCGTCTTTTAAGCTGCAAAGGTTCATTATTAGCTTGAAAATTAATTCTAATAAAAAACGGAAGAACTATTTCATTGCATATCATGGTCGCTAACGTAATGGAGGTAATAATCACCATTGAAGTACCCGCTGACAGCCCTCCCAAGTAGGATAAGCAAGCAAGCCATGACTGCTCATAAACCAAAGGAATTTGTAAAGTTATGTATTCCAATGAAGGGAAATCTTGTCGCTGTAAAAAACTAAAGACCGCCAGTGGCAATACGAACAAATTAATGAGCAACAGGTATAAAGGGAACATCCATCTAGCGGTTTTTAAATCTTTTGAACTGGTACTTTCCACGACCGCAACATGAAACTGTCTGGGCAAAGCAAATATTGCAATTGCTCCAATCATTGCATGAGTAAAATAAACACTTGGGTTACTATAATCCGTTAGTACTTCCATTAGCCTAGGTTCTTGCAAAGCCTTATTATATAGATCGGTAAAGCCATCGTAATAACCATAAATCGCAAATATCCCCACCGCTAAAAATGCCGTTAGTTTTACAATCGACTCAAAGGCAATTGCCAGCATCATTCCTCGATTACTTTCACTGGAATCGATCGAGCGAGTTCCAAATAGAATACTGAATACCGCCATTAACAATGCAATAACCAGAGCCGGGTCGTTAAACCAACTTGGTTGTGAGTGATTTGACTGAGTAATGAGTTGAAAACTGCCGGATACGGCCTTTAGCTGTAAGGCAATATAGGGAAGCATGCCAAATAAACAAAACAAGGTCACCAGAATGGCGATGCCTCTTGAATGACCATAACGGCTGGCCATAAAATCCGCTATGGTGGTGCTGTTTTCCCTTTTAGCCAGAGTGATAATGCGCTTCATTATCTTCCAGCCGAAGGTCATCAGTAATATTGCCCCAAAATAAGTGGGGGCTAATAGCCAACCCGTTTTAATAGATTGCTGTACTACGCCATAATAAGCCCAACTGGTGCAAAATATGGCAAGCGTTAAACTGTATATGTAGGGTTGCCACTTTGGAGTGCTATTTTTATTACCATAAATGGCTACGGCAAACAGTAGGCCAATATAAGCTAATGAAATGCTCGCCACCAACCAAGTATTATGCAGATAATCAATCACAAACATTCCATGTTCATACACTCTAAAACAATGACATTAAAATAGGCCCGGACCTAACAAGGTTAAACCAGTGCCTAACTTTAAAAAGGCAGCGCTATTTTCAAATAGCCACCCAAACAATATAAGCCAGCGCCACTTAACTTAATAGAAAATCATTTACACCCATGAAATTAACTTTCTTAACCAGTGTAATATTCAGAGTTTAATTTAAATGGCTCATACCAAAGTAGGATAGCTGCCCTCTCTTCATCTCCTTTATAGTCAATGCTTCCCAAAAGTCTCTTTTAGAGACTCAACGGGCCTGATAAAAATAAAAACGGAGTGTTAAAGACATGAGAAAAATCAGATATTTTCTATTTGTTTTCAGCTTGTTTTTTTTAAGCGCCAGCATAAGTCATGCTAAACCCATATTACTTAAAACCCCTATTGCATTTGGCTCCCACCTCCCGGCATTAGGCACCCCAATAAAGTGGGTTGAACAACAACTTTCTCTAATTTCAGCTGGCGAGATTAAAATGAAAGTGTATGAACCTGGAAAACTGGTGGCACCACTTGAAATATTGGATGCGGTTTCAAGTGGCAAAGTGAACTCAGGTTACGCTATTGCAGGTTATTGGGCCGGTAAAATGCCCGCAGCTACTATATTTTCAACCGTACCGTTTGGCCCTGAAGCACCAGAGTTTATGGCTTGGATGTATTACGGTAATGGCATGAAGTTGTATCAAAAAATGTACGATCAGTCGGGGTACAATGTTCACGTAGAAGCCTGTGCCATTATCTCTCCCGAATCATCGGGTTGGTTTAAAAAACCCGTTAAAACCATCGATGATTTAAAGGGACTTAACATGAGATTTTATGGCCTCGGTGGCCAAGTCATGCAAAAACTTGGGGTTTCTGTCTCGTTAATTCCCGGCGGAGAAATATTTGGTGCTTTAGAAAAAGGAGCCATTGATGCTACGGAATTTTCACAACCTGCCATTGATCAAAAACTAGGATTTTATAAAGTAGCAAAATACAATTACTTCCCTGGCTGGCACCAGCAAGCCACGCTCTTTGAATTACTAATAAATAAAGATACCTGGAAATCAATGACCAAAAATCAACGCGCCCAAATTTCTACTACCTGTAAAGCATCCGTTACTAATTCCATAGCAGAATCTGAATACATTCAATTTTCTGCTATGAAAAAAAATGACCAAGATAGAGGTGTTATCACTCAAACTTGGCCATTAGAAATACTCAACAGTTTTAAAGCTGCATGGGAAGAAGTGGTTATTGAACAGAAAAAGGACCCAATGTTTAAAGAGGTGTATGAAGATTTAGACAGCTTCCGTAAAAAC
This sequence comes from uncultured Bermanella sp., assembly GCA_913058575.1. Taxonomy (GTDB): domain Bacteria; phylum Pseudomonadota; class Gammaproteobacteria; order Pseudomonadales; family Oceanobacteraceae; genus Bermanella. The sequence goes on along the minus strand of CAJXRF010000070.1, from coordinate 15,248 downwards.
TATGCAGTTTGGTCTTCAAAAGCATTTTTAACTCGAAGCTAAATTTTGACTATCAAGTGCTGCTTTAAATATCGGTACTTGATTAATTTTATGTGATTAAAGCTCCATGAAAACTGACGTAGGCATTCATAAATGAATAAAAACACATTTTTAACGTCTCTTTTATTGCCTGATACAATGGACAGCTTTGTCAAAAAATTAGGGCAAGGAATTTCTTGGGTTTACATGGTTTTAATTATCGTAATCATCACTCAAGTAATACTAAGAAGGGGCCTGAGTTCAGGGTTCATTGCTTTAGAAGAGCTGCAATGGCACCTCTATGCAATAGGCGTATTATTTGGACTGTCTTATGCACAAGCGAGCGATTCCCACGTAAGGGTAGATGTATTTAAAAATATATTCTCAAAAAAAATAAAACATATCATAGAAATAACAGGCATTTGCCTTCTATTATTGCCCTTTCTGTATGTTGTTTTTTATCACAGCCTAGATTTTGTTTACGAATCCTATCGTATGGCTGAACGATCAAATGCCCCCTCTGGCTTGCCTTTTCGATGGCTTATTAAAACGGCCATTCCTTTTAGCATAGGGCTGCTGGCTATCACCTCCTTAAGCCGTCTTTTACGCGAAATAATATTATTAATAAGAGGTGAATAATTTTGGCTATAAATGAAATTCTCATTATTAGTATGATGTTAAGCTTTCTTGTTTTACTTTTTAGTGGCTTCCCTATTGCTTGGGTACTAGGGGGGGTGGGAGTCATTTTCGGGGGCATTGGCTACTTTTGCGACATTTATTTAGACACCCTAACCGGGCTAGATTTTCTAACTTTAGGCTTGTCAGTTAATCGTATTTATAAAATCATGGATAACTGGATTTTAGTGGCGCTGCCCATGTTTATTTTTATGGGCAACATGCTTGATAAATCCGGTGCCGCCGAAAACTTAATGAAATCTTTTCAGGAGCTTTTTGGACGGGTGCGAGGAGGCCTTGCCATAACTGTAGTGTTAATTGGCGTTATCTTAGCTGCCTCTACCGGCATAATTGGTGCCTCAGTTGTATTACTGGCGGTCATGTCTTTACCCGCTATGTTGAAACAGAATTACGATAAAAAAATTGCCTTAGGGGTCGTAGCCAGCTCGGGCACGCTGGGCATACTAATCCCTCCCAGTATCATGTTGGTCATTATGGCTGATCAATTGGCATTATCGGTGGGAGATTTGTTCATGGGGGCGGTATTTCCTGGGTTAGTACTGGGCGCTTTGTACATTTTTTATATTATTTTTCTTGGCATACTAAAACCCAAATCTATGCCTTTGGTTACGGATTTAAAACCGGTTACTTTAGAATTATGGGTTAGAGTACTAAAATCGGTATTACCAACACTTCTAATGATTGTTGCAGTTTTAGGCAGTATCTTCACGGGTCTAGCCACCCCCACTGAAGCCTCTGCTGTGGGTGCCGCTGCCGCCATGTTATTGGCCTGGTATAACGGTAAACTTTCAGTTTCTGTTATTAAATATTGTTTACACAACACCTTCAACGTGAGCGGCTACATTTTCGCCATATTTATCGGTGCCACGGTTTTCTCTTTGGTTTTAAGAGAGCTAGGTGGCGATGAATTTATTGAGTCTTTTTTAGTGTCACTGCCATTTGGCCCATATGTCATTATTCTTTTTGTTTTGGCCATTATTTTTCTATTGGGTTTTATTCTTGATTGGATTGAAATTACCCTGATTATTTTGCCGCTTGTTGCCCCTGTTATTAGCTCTTTGGAAATTGCCATTAATGGTTATGGAGTAATTGATAATCCAGAATTAGTGTGGTTTGTCATGATGGTGGCGGTTACTTTACAAACGTCATTTTTAACCCCACCCGTGGGGTTTGCCTTATTTTATTTAAAAGGCGTGTGCCCGCCTGATATAAAATTAACGGATATTTATAAAGGGGTCATGCCCTTTATTATTTTGCAGCTGATTGGCTTAGGCTTAATATTAATGTTTCCTGCATTGGTTAATTGGTTTCCCGCCACTATATACGGGTCATAAGCCCACCATTTTATGAGAATTAGTTTTTACCTAAATTTAAAGATTACCATTTACACTCAAAGGATGAGTCATGAACAGTACCGTTATAAAAAAGCAATTTTATTTACCCGTGATTTTTATCGGGTTATTAATCCTTGCAGCCTGCGGCTCGGATTCAGATAAAAGCACTGACGAAGATACCGCTATAGAATTCAATTTAAGCGCCATTAAATCCCTTTATTACGATGGGCAAAGCGATGGACTAATAGCAGGGTTAGGGTTAACCGGCTTAACTTCCCACATTCCACCAGGGTACATAGATTCAAACACCCCTACGCAATCTGAACTTAGAAGAAATGCAATTTATGCTAACTACCTTGCCTTAGTGAATCAGGGGGACGGTTTATTTGGTATTGAATACGGCCCAAAGGATGACACTAAATATCCTGGTCACGAATATTTAGTCTACGTGGGCAGCAGTATTAACCGTGCCACAATAATGGTGCAAATTCCTGACGACTTCAATATGCAGGCCCCTTGTATCGTCGCGGCCCCTTCTTCTGGCTCCCGTGGTGTTTATGGTGCCATTGGAACATCCGGTGCTTGGGGCATCGAAAAAAAATGTGCAGTGGCCTATACCGATATGAATAAAGGCACGGGGGCTGTGGATTTAACACAAGCCATTGGCTATGACATGACCTTAAATGCAGTTGAATTATCACACTCAACCGAATTAACATTTCGCATTCCTACCCTAGAAAACACTTCACCCAATTCAAATGACTATCAAGGTGTGCCAGTACCCAGCCAAGAAAGTCGCGAACAATACCAACAAACATATTCTCATCGCTTAGCGTTTAAGCATGCTCACTCTCAAAAAAATATCGAAAAAGATTGGGCCTTGCACACTCTACAAGCCATTAAATTCGCTTTTAGACAGCTTAATTATCAATTTCCCATGGCCACTTTTTCAGCAGAAAATACTTTGGTTATTGCCGCCAGTGTTTCAAATGGCGGGGGCGCTGCCTTACGAGCCGCAGAGCAAGACACTGAATCTTTAATCGATGCAGTAGTCGTGGCAGAACCCAATATAAACCCAAAAACATCCGCACAAAAATTCACCATTAAAATGGGCGATCGTAAAGAAGTGACTAATCACAGTAAGCCTGCTTATGAGTATTTTTTAATCTCGGAACTCTTCGCAGCTTGCGCCAGCCAAGACCCCACCTTAACCAATAGCCTATGGGCCGGTAATGGTGCAGGACGAGGAGAAGTGAATGCCCGTTGTGATGCCTTAGTAGAGGCTGGTTTACTCAATGAAGGCAGCTATGAAGCACTAGGAGCGCAATCGGTTGCCAAGTTAAATGATGCCGCTTACTTAACCGAGTCTAACCCACTGTTAGTGGGCTACGCTGGCATTGATTTGTTTCAATCTTTGCTGGCCACCTATGGCAACGCCTATTCTCGAAGCTCTGTCGTAGACTCTTTGTGTCATATCAGTATGGCAGCGGTTGGAGAAGACAATCAGCCTATGGAAAATAGCCATTATGCGACTCTTGCAGCCACTAGCAATGGCATTCCTAGAACTGCAAACGTGGTATTAATAAAAGATGATGCTCAAGAAGGCAAAATTAAGCAGTCACTCGCTACTTCCAGTAATGGCACTAAAGATTACAATCTTGAAGGAGCATTATGCTGGCAACAACTGTATTTTAATGAAGAAAACCCACTTAACAAACGTTTACTACAAGGCATCAGTGAAGTTAAAGGCAGTGGAAATTTACAGGGCATTCCGACCATCATCGTTCACGGGCGAAACGATGCACTTATTCCCGTTAACCACTCTTCGAGACCTTATTATGCGTTAAGTCAAATAGCACAAGGAGATGAGGGCAATATTCATTATTACGAGGTGACCAATGCGCAACATTTAGACTCACTTAATGGAACCTATGCCACCTACGGCAATATGAGTTTTGTGCCCCTTGATTACTATTTTAAGACATCCCTAGACATGATGTATGCCCATCTAACAAACGCCAATCCATTGCCCGCAAGCCAGGTGGTAAAAACAACCGCCCCTAATGGTGCCCTTAAGTTAAGTGATCTCACCCCCATACAGGACACCCCTGAATACCCCATTACATTTACCGGGCAAGCTTTACTGATTCCAGAATAAATATAAACTATCCTGACGTGTTAAAGAGCAGCCCAACTAAATGACACGTTAAAACTATTATAAGGCAACCTGTTTAAGGCCGCGATTTACAAACGTCAGCCTTAGCCCCTCATAACGCCGCTCCCAATTCCCCTTATGGAGCGGCTAATTTTTCTCTCCCCTTAATGTGATTTTTAAATTCTAGCCCCTCACACCATAGCGGGAGCTTGCTAATTCACATTAAATAAAAACAATGTCCTAAAAAATACCACGAGCAACCACCCTAACTTGCGCCAAAGCTGCTAAATAAGCGTAGAGGTTAATTACTGCCTTATGCTTAAGACAAGCCTAAGCGTTTCTAGTCTTTTTCGGTATTACAGCCATTATTGCCAGAGGCTTGATTCACCTCTTCGATTAGTTGGTTCACTTGAATTTGCAGAGCCTGACGCTCTGCATCAGAGGTAGTGGCCTTTGCCGCCTGTACGGCCAGCGCACGAATGTGCATTAATTTGTCGAGCTGAGTCTCTTCTTCAATTTTCACAACAGGCTTACTATCTACATGAGGTGTTGCTTCATCTAGGTTCTGTTGCGCGTTAATTGACACGATATTGGATTGATCTAATTCAGTCACGGAGTGCTCCTTTAGTTCCGTTATCGGCCATTACAACAAAAAGTTTAGTTAATTCCGCTACCTTATAATTTATTACGATTATGATTTGGCTAGTACATGCGTTAAATGAAAACTATAAGACAATAATGATTCACGATTCAATTAAGTTGATTCATTTAAATGCCATTGAAGTCACTCGAATCCGTTTCGAAGAAGAAAACATCTCCTTGACTCCGAGCACTTACATAAACCTTAAGCCCTATAGATGAGATATAAATCTCCGCTGAAGGTTGCGGGGATCGAGCAGTACGAAATGATAGTCGTCAGCTTCAAAGAAGCCTCTCAGTTTAGTATTTGATAAACCTCTCAATAAAACTATCCATAGATCTATACGAAATTTCATTTATTGATTAGAGAAAATTCTTGTACTTCCACTAAGGTCCACATAACTAAATATAGATCGATACTTAATAACACTGAAAGTGCTCTAGATTAATTTTTTCAAAAAAAGACTGTACATTCTAAACTCACTGTTTGACAAGGGTCGCCCAATTGAATGAGCTGCTGCTATTGACGTACAAAGATTAAAACCATTTCCATTTAAGTCATTTATAAATTAAATAATAAACTTTAGGCCATAACCCCTGCCTTACTTCAACAACACTCCCAAGTCATCAGACTTTATAAACAAAATATTAATTCGGTAACTATTTGCATATTCTTAGCACTTTATTCAAGCGGCAAAAATTCAAAGTCACACTGTTGCCATTGGCAATGTTCAGTTTTAATGGTTTGTATTCTGGTATCGCTCTCATAAGTCGTGAGCGAATAACCTGCCTCTGGTTCAATTCTAAAGCGATTGGCACTCACAGATACCATTGTAAAGTTACAATCTCCTATTGGGCAATTTTCAATGTAACGAGCGCTGCGTCTTAGTATCACTCCCGAACCATTTTCTTGCCCTTGGGTAATAAGATAGTTCATACCGAGTACACCTAATGGGCGAGTAATAATGCCATTGGTGGGGTTAATAGATTGCAAGCCATTACTTGTGTTTTCCACCTTAAAATCACACTCTGCTCCTTCACAGGCATTCAACCCATTGGGTTCCAGTGTCACCGGATAACCTTGTTGATCGTGGCCATTACCTTGATCCCAAGTTTCAACTCGAATGGGGTTTGCGCTTGCCACATGAATTATTCGGTAAGTTATATCCGCTTCAACAGTGGGCATTGGCACACTAAAAAAACACGCATCCGATAAGGTTACGGGCTCACCTAATAGACTAAAATTAAATTGGCAGGCCGCTAATAAATCTGAAGCTTGGCCTGTGACCATTCTTGGCACCTGCATAGGTTGACGACGAAAATCATCTTGCATTAACAAGTGGGGTAGTCCCACTAAAGCCTGTAAAGATAAGGGTGAAAAATTTGTACTGCTAGAATGGCACTCTAAGCAAAAACCATTTTTAAGACTGTCTGGCCTAGGCTGATTCCAATGTAGTGGACCTTCAGGAAACTGTATGGCTTGCCTTAAGGGCATTAATAATGGGTAAGTTTGTTGCTCTAGAGCCAACCCGTTGGCGGTGCCACTTTCATTCGAATAGTCATGTACACATGCATAAAGCTTATGGTTTGTATACTGACGTTCAGTCAATGCTTGTGACACAATATCATGGCTGCTCTGCAGGTATTGGGAAGCCACTGCAAACCACTTTTCACTATCTTCTTTCGCTTCCAACCCCATTAAACTTCCATGGGCATGGTTACACACTGATTCTAAATCTGGGCGATAAGCAAACACTTTAAATTCATCTAGCCAACCGCGCACCCCCACACTGCTTTCAGCTAACGCCCCTAATATGAGTTCCCCCTGCATAAAAGGAGTATGCGCTGGCGTTAGCCATTGTGTTAATACGTAACCATTAAAAAACACATCCACGTTGGTTCTGGGTCCATTAAATTGTAAAGCAATATGCTGCCAGGCTCCGTCAAGCGTGCTGGAATGGTTATTTGAATCGCCTGATAAATCTGGCAATCTAACTTCAAATTCGACACCGTTGCTACCCACTAAATAACGAAGTGTATTGTTAGATAATGACAAAACTGATCCATCTGAAAAACTTAATAGTCGTTTTGGTTCAGCATCAAGCGGGCGAAGATCTACAAAAACAGATACAAACACTTCTGAATTTGGCTGACTTTGAGATAAGCCTTCGCTCATACCAAACGACACACCGGATGATCCATCCAACCACAAGCCTTTACCTGCAATACCGCCTTTAGCAATGGGTTCAATTCGAATGTTGCCGTGGGTACGCCCATAGTCGGGTACCTCAATAGACAATTTGGTGGCAGCATTTTGAATGCGTGGTGCCAGCGTAAAGCCCTTGCCGCCATGGGTATAAAAATGCTCAAAGCCATCGTTATGACGCATATTAGTTTTGTTACGGGTATAGCTAGCGGGAATCTGCCCCTCTGTTCCTACATCGTGAGTCAGTGATGCGTTCATGTTCGTCACAATAACACTATGTTCATTCATATAATCATCAAATGCCACGTCGCTTGTGCCCCGACCTGTACTGAATCGCCAGACAACATCCCGTGGCGTTGCCGGCAAAAAGTTTTTATAGCCATTAAACAAGTGTTCAAGAGAATCCATAAAGGATGTGTTTTTAACACCTTGCAGTGGTAAGTTTTCAGCTTGTGTTTCTCGAATCGCTCCCACGGGCTCCCAAACTTTGCCCTCTTGTGCATCGCTATATAATGCCAAATCTCTTAAAGCTGACGAGTGTACCGCTAACCCATAATCACTGTTAGAAAATGCGCCATCTAGCATCACCATTTTTCCTTTGGTCCAGGCACCCATGGCCACAACCCCCTGGGTATGGAAGGTATCTTGACTCACCATTTCGTCACACGTATCAATACACCGGGCGTCATAACGGGCCGCATAAATACCGCCACCCACCACGGGGTCTATCCTTTCTGTATTGTAATAAAGAGGTGAATGTATCGCGGTAAAAAATAGGTTTCTCCCTGATCTATCTATCCAAGGGTAGGTGCCTTTTAGCTCTGCCCCGTCTTCAATTTCATTGCCTTCTGGGTCACGAAATGGATGCTGCGCAAATCCATACATCTGATTCACTAAGTGATGGTATGGGGCATGGGAGACTGGAAACGGGCCTTGCAATTGCGTCACATCACACGGCTCGGCACTTTGTGGTATTACTGCATACACCATGTCGTAGGTGCCCGTATTTACCGAACCGTTATCAGCCCGCCACTCAAATTCTCCTTGGCTTATATTTAATTGGGCTGTGAATCGTGACTTCATTCGAAATACCAATACCCGTCCATCTGCTGTAAACATGGGCTCAAGGGAAGTATCTACACGAGGCATAAATTCACTTCTTGTTTCTCTTATATGGGTAATGTTCACGATGTTTGCGTTTTGTGTTTTAGGCACCGCCACTTCTAGAACAAATTCATTACGGGTGATTCTTGTACCGGCTTTAGAAACAGTGCTGCCATCCAATAGGGTTACATCTTCAGTGGTGGATATATTTCCAATGACCGACAAGTCGTAACAATCATTTTCACCACACTGCCTTGGGTTTGTTTTTCCATTCACGCTTGTATTTTTTTCAGCAAAATCCGAACTGCCATCACACAGGGTTGCATGATGTCCATGGCCTATGCTCTCATCATAAAAATCCGCTATTAAGCCAGTGGGCACACCAGGGGGTAACTGATTAAAAGGTCTATCAAGTGCTTCGGGGCGAAGTAAGGTAAATCGGCGGGTAGCACCATACAAACGTTTAATGTACATCCCCACACGGCCATCATTACTGGTGCGTATAGGGGGAATATGAGCTGCAGTAAACTCGCCATTTTGAATTGCGACGGTATTAACGTCCAATAAAGGTACGTCAGGAAAAACCACTGCAGGGTTCTCTGCAATTAACGTTTTTAGCTCACTTGCCGATACGGGTGCTTGCGAATAAACCAGCGATGACCAGGAAAGTAAACAACCAAACAGATAAAACACAAACCAAACTTTACAAACATAACCATAATAACCCTGATTCGATTTGCGCATACACTCACCTACTGCCATTCTGAATTTCAGAAAGACTTACGATAAATATATAGAAAGCATAGCGGTATAAATTTATACGTAATGGCGATTTAGTATAGAAACTGTATGTAAAGTGTCAGTATTCGTATCAAAGGAGAATAACCATATGAATACCTCTATGGCTTCGCAGATTACTAAAACTAAAAGTGAGAATAGACAGTTAAGGAAATTGCATTCAAAAGAACGACTTTAAGACCGATTATTCAGATATCCTCTCTAAAGCACCTATAGAATCTACATAGTGCGCCCCATACGTAAAGTGACATCTATTTAGGCGCAGACAAACTATTCTGTAGCTAAATTTAGTCATTTTAGTAAATGACAAGTTACTATCACTCAGTATTATTTGATTGTCGATTAAAGTAACTAAGGTGAAGCCACCGCTAAATTGTTACCAGCAACGCCCTGTCACTAAAACTAGAAGCAGGCGATACACTTCCCTATTTTTCAAGCTCAACTCGTAAAATAGTTCACATCAAGCGTCGACCCAAAGTTTTGTAAATTGGGAAAGACATTAAAGCAATCAGATTCTGACACCCCAAACCAATTAGCAAGCGATGCAAACATTTGCTCATTGGCCGTGGATGGTATCCAGTCACTGTCTCCTTCTATTCCCGTAGACCAGGTAGGTAGCTCACCATACAGATCGCCTCTTACTGATCCGCCCAAAATTAATTGGTGACCTGCCCAACCGTGGTCGGTGCCACTGTTATTAGGAGTACGGGATCTTCCAAAGTCTGACATGGTAAATGATGTCACTTGCTCGCTAAAACCCAGTTGTTCTGTGGCAGTGTAAAATCCAGACATTGCCGTACTCAGCTCTTCCAATAAACTATTATGCCGATTAAATTGGCTGTTATGGGTATCAAAGCCACCCAGCCCCACTAAAAAAATTTGCCTATTAACCTGTTGCTCTTTTCCCAAGCGTATAAGATCCAACACCGTCTTAAGCTGATTAGCAAGTGAGTTGTTGCTTGGGAACAGCTCATCGGTACCTGCGTTATCTAGCGCGGCTAATTGAGCAGACAGAAGTTCACCTGTGGATTTGGTACTGAGCATGGCTTTTCTAAAATGCTCCATTATTTTATGGCTGTGTGATGTTTGGGATAAATATTGCTCCATTATTGGCGCACGGCGAGATTCCAAACCGTAAGATGTGAAACCTTCCAGCATTTCAACACCCTTGGTTGATAGGGAATAAGGGCTGTGTAAATTACCGGCTTGCCATAAGTTTCGTCCTTGTAAACTCATGTTAAGCAAATGCCCTTGGCTGCTGTTAAGCATTAAAGTTTCTAATACTCGCCCAGCCCAACCTGTTCCACCTACATTGCCTTGGTTAAGCTCAGCGCCTCTTTGCCACGCGTCTTGTTGATTACTGTGGGATAGCAAGGCTAAAGGTTTTTGTGCGCCTTCAATATAGGGCTCAATGAGAGTGCCAACTTTTGCTTGTATCGCCAATTTACCTTGTGAAAATAGCGGTTGCAGTGCACCAAGGGATTGAGCCAAGCCTATGCCATCTGTGACGGGTGTAGAGGGTAAAATGGCTAACGGATTAGGCTGCACCAAGTGAGTACGAATTTGTTGGTAACCAGAAAGAGTGTCGCCAGACAGGGGAATCAACATATTAAAAGAGTCATTACCACCGTAAAGAAATATCCCCACCAAGGCTTTATAATCATTAGTAGTCGATGCAAAACTTTGATTCATAAAGGCTATTTGGCTACTGCCTAAAAGTCCGGTACCCATAACACCTTTTAATGCCGTTTTTAGAAAGTGCCTTCTGGTTTGCGTATAAGGTGTCATATTGAACTCCTCTTTTACAATATATTTTCCGTACTAGATTCAATTCGTTTAATAACTAACGTTGTACGCAAAACTCTGGACTCATGAACACTAGCATCATCACATAAGCCATCATCTTATGGTGATTTGTATCCACTTTCATATCTTCAATGAGTTCTGTAATTACTTGTTGTAAACCCGTGGACATTTGCCCATAAGTAAATAAGGTGTTTATTCTTTCGATGATGAGTGACGTACCATCAACTTGTGAAAGCAAATCCACATAAGGTTGATACTGGCTGTAAAGGCGCCACCGTTTTGAGCTTTCCTGTGTTGTGTTTTCGTACACGCCTTCGTAAATATGGCCCCAAAAAAAGTTCATTAACGTTGTAAGTGAAGACTCATCGTTAAATTTAGTTTCAGGGGCGATTAAATCAAGATCACTCAATTCTTCTGGTGCATAATCAGCAGGAAAGAAATTAAATACAGAGGGGGCAGTCAATGGCGCTTGGCCAATGTCTTCTTGTAAATAGTAAAACACCAGCATTTCTGCCAGTATTTGCACATCCAATGCCCTCCAAAAATGCGTCATTCTTGTGATTGGCTCTCGCATTTTTCCAAAGAAGTCCACAGTGGTAATGTGGCCCGTGCGCGCTTCGTCATCCAATAAAATAGCCTTGGCCACTGCTGTGAGGTCACCTTTTACGCCGTTGCCATTATCGTTAAATACTGCAGCCACACGAGCTACGTAACTCAACGTTGGATTTGAAGTAACTAATCGCTGAATCAATAGCTTGCTAATATAAGGGGCTAGATTAGGGTGCGCAAAAATAATATCCAGTGCAGCATCCATGTCTTCTTGAGCGGTTTGGCCAGCAGGAATGGATTGATTGCCAAATAGAATTTTTTCGCTGGTGTCATGATACTCTTCCCAAGGCACTAATGGATCCGTAAGGTTACGAGCGTGTAGATTGCAAAATTTATTTTGATGCGGATCTTTATAGCACCAACCTGTAAATGCTTTTGCCAAGTTTTCAATTGTATCTTGAGTGTAATTTGGAACAAGGTTACCCAAATTGTCTTTTTGTAATGTGCCGTCTAAATTTAATTTATGCACACCAATTGTAAACAGCTGTAACAATTCACGGGCATAGTTTTCATCCACTTTTTCTGCACCCTCACTTTTGGCGTTTCCCGAAAATGAAAGGTACTCGGCCATAATAGGATTACGCGACACCACCCCAAGCAAATCACGATAGTTTCCTAGACCATGACTAACCAGTTGGTCGTAGTAGTTAATAAGTGAATCTTGATGCCTTATTAATTGCCCCTCATTTTGAGATACCACCAATATTTCACTTAGTGCATAAGCCATTCGCTGTCGTAGTTGATCTTGCCCCCATAAAACGGCCCTCATCCAAGCGGTCACTCTGACTGCATTTCTATTTCGATGAGGCTCTTGATGCAATGTGGCATGGAAGGTGGGTGCAATGTTAACCTGTTCGTCAATCCAAGCTTGGTATCCAATGGTTTGGACGTGCTCTACAGCTGACATACTTGGGCCAAAGCTAGCTTGTGCCAGAAAGCGCGCGGCTTCAACCTGAGATATACCCGTGTTTTCATTTGAAAGAACACTGCTTGAAACAACCATAAAAATTGGGCTGATTAAGCATTGGGTTAAATATTTAAAATACTTCACCTTCGATACCCCTTCATTCAATTCAAAAATGAATAGTTCAACGTTAGGTACTGCCATCTTGGCTGTCAATGAAGGTTGCAAATTGCTACGTTAAGATAAGTACGGATACAAAACCGCTGCAACCTCCATTTAAAAATTCACACCGACGATTGATGCCTTTATGAAAAATCAGAAGGAAACATGAAAGCGATAAAGACAAATTGGGTATTTTAAGAATTCTTGAAATTACTTTAAAGTCCTTTATACAACTAAAAAGTATCTAGGGGTGCTCGGGGCAACCCAGACATTATGACTGATGTACAATACTTAGCTTAAGCAGCTAGGTCTGTGTTTCAAATGCAATAAACGTCAAGTGGTATTTAAAGCAAGAAAGTAATGGGCCACCATTTAATCAATTAACTTTTGGCATTGATTGAGTATGTAAACATCATGGTACTTACTGGGCAAATAACAACCAAATCAATATATCAAGGAAACAGGGAATAAATATGAATACAGTTATTAATATAAAATGTGTTGAATTAGGATAAATGGGCATTAATAATCTGAAGTTAACTGTTCATATTATGACAGCCCTTTACGATATAGGGGGCAAAGCGCTTTTAGGAAACCTTGATATGGCCCATTCTTATTAATAATTCACTTACGCCCTTAAAAATCATTATAATGAACCATGAGCCAATTGGCGGTAGCAAATGATTAAAGATTCAGCCATTAAGCTGTTTTGTTAGCCGTTTAGAATATATACAATTTTTAAGGATAGTGATTTGGATTTTAATGAAGACAAGCTTAGATCGGAAATAAATAAATCTAATATTAATCCCAATGCCGGTCTGGCCATAGAAGATCAACTTAAATCTGCCTTCAGCGCCATTGATGAGCCTCAGATAAAGGTAGATTCCACACCCAAGCCTGCAACTAAAAAATCACCCCCTAAACCTACCACTATAAAGGCATCCCCTAAGCCGGTAGCTATAAAATCACCACAGCGTATTAGAACCATACCTCTGAGTACCGATATTCGGAAATTAATACACAGAGATAACTCTGGCGAAACGTTAACCGTAAGAGAGTACTGCCGGAAAGTTATTAGGTTGAACGAAACCGTTACACTAGGGCACGTTTTGGCCGAAGAAGGTAAAGCCTTCACGGAAAAAAGCATACTGACTAATTACGGCGACTCTTGTAATAGTGTTGCCCATTCGATGGCGCTGTGCAAAGTTAAGCAAGAAGATTTTATGTTTACGGACAAAGAGATCTTAATGCTTGTTGGCGCTGAAGGTAATTCAGTGGCTCACCTGATAGCGAAGTCAGACAACATTGAACGTATGTCGTTTTCGGATATTGAAATATTTGGCTTAAGGAATGACAAAGGCGAAAGTGTCGCCTCTGTGCTATGGGCTAACGGGGTTAGATTCACAAACAAAGCCTTCGCCCCTATCAGAGATGAGATTCTCCATATAATAGCAGCATAATTTAAAGAACCCTTACCACCGCTTTCTTCAAGGATAAGTTGCCAGCCTCATGACTTTATTAAGGCCGACTTCCTTTAAAGCGCGCATTAATCATTTCCTACTCTCCCCTAGATATTGACGGGGAGAATACAGCCAAATAATTTAGCAGGGGAACTAGCAGGAACACTATTATGAACCTTAGTATCAAGTAAGAACTGCGACAAAAATAATACAATTCACGGCATTATAGCTAAGCCAGTCCAATCTTGAATGATCCTTTTTATAGCGATTATCGAAGGCTTCCCTGCCCCATTGTTTGATTTCTATAGCAGATCAGCGGGCTCGCGACAGAGTGCATATCCTTCCTTATGATGTGAGTGTAAATCATCGTAGTGCGTATACCTTTATACCCCATCAGTTCCTGAATGGTGCGGATACCCGTCTCTGCCTCTATAAGGTGTGTCGCGAAGAAATGGCGTAAAGTATGGTATCTCACGCGTTTGTTTAACTGAATGATACGGACTGCAATTCATGTTAGCTTTGTTTTGGTTAATGACTCGGCACCAATATCAAAACGGGTAACTCTCTCTTTGTTAAGAATATGTGCCAGATCTAGTTGGAACTAATACAGTTGAGCTGAATACTAGATCTTATTCGGTACTGAACTAAAAAGCTGTGTAGGCATAGGTTAGGTTTTTATTCTCTTGCTTTAATTGCTTACAACTCTGTTCAGTCATTTCATGGCCGCCTAAAAAATCAACCGCCTCTTGAGTCAAATGAATTGTCCGGTTTCTGCCGCTAAAGCCTTGCTCAATAACAGGCCTTGAGGTGAATTTACATTCAGAGACATAGTCACCCTGGCATTGTCCTGAGTACCAGTTAGAGGATTCATAATCAAAGACGGCTTCTGAGCCACCTTCCATCCGGTAGTAGCAATAAAGGGTGTGGCCAAGTGAGAATAAATTAGGAATAGTTTGCCCATCTGCTTCTATTTTGTTTCCGGCAGAGCCCACTCCATCTGTCTTTACCACTAATTCATAGTCTCCTTCAGGGGAGTTGCCATACAGTCGAACCACGGCGTATAAATAACCGTCTTCATTAAATGTGTGCGCTAAATTCTCACCGCTTGAATCATGCTCGGATGCACCTATCTGTCCTTGTAAATTATGGTGGAAGTAAAGGTCAAAATCAGTTTCTGGCTCACCGCTTAATTCCAACGTAATAGTATCTCCAGCGATAACTGTAAAAGCATACCAGTCGTAAAAATCGGAAGGTGACGCTAGATGCCCGGTTACCCGTGAATTTAGTTCTATTTTTTGAGCACCCGATACATCGTCGTTATATTCACTCTGTTCGTATACCTCATAGAGAGACTCAG
>CAJXRF010000069.1 GCA_913058575.1 uncultured Bermanella sp. | reverse complement strand
ATAAATAGAAGTATTAATGTTTATAAATCAGTTAAAAACCAAAGCCTTCTTGGGATAATTGCCTATTTGTATTTTGTTTCTATTGTCTTTAAGTAGCTTCACTGAGGTGTTTTTACTCCAAATCTTTAAGTACAAATCGTTGTTTGTCCTCGTGATTTACCAATAGGTCTATGGGATCACCCAGTTTGTATTTAAACTGATAATCTGGATTAATGCCGCTGAAGGTTAGTTCGTAGTCATTATAAGTAGCAGATAAAATGACGGTATTTCTGCCATTTTCTCTAGTTGACGATAGTGATAGGTCAGAGACAATGCCTTTTTCCTCTAACTTGTATTCCTTTGCTTGCTTTTTCCAGCGTTCAAATTTTTTGATGTCATGGTTTAACACAAAATGTGTAGTGCCATAACCAAAGGTGGCCAATAAACTCAGTACAATCGCACCCATTATAGAGTGATTATGGTAAATTACTTTGTATATTTCTTGGCTTATTACAAGAACCAGAGCAATGGCAAATATATAACGCATGACTCTTTTTTTTGAATATCCATTGTCTAGCCTATTAGTGTTAAGTTATAACCAAGTTTTCCGATTTTGTAGTTTGTCAAAAATGATTCGCCTTTATCCAAGGTGGTGGCTGATTTTCGAATATATAATTTCTTTTCATCAGTCTTTGATCCTGCATGGGTTGCCATTTTCGCCCTCACGAAATTTTCTGAAACACCAGCTAGACTATTTGAAAGTTTTAAGCCTTCAAAATACCGGTATGACTACCCAAAACTAGTTTGGTTTTTGTAGGCTGGAGGTGACACGCTTTTTTACTAATACGGATTAAGGTCATGGGTACTGTCAACTATGTATTTCAATGGAGTGTAGAGTATTAGTTAAAGTCAATATTTTACACTGTACTTTAATAGCCAGCTGGGAAAAATTAACCTATATAAAGCTATAGGTGTTTGTTTACTTTTTTAGTTATTAAGCTTTGTTTTGGTTATGTGTAATTGACGCTTCCATGTCAAAGAAAGCATCCTTCAAATTTTCAGGGTTATAGTAGATAATTGACTCATCTCCAATATTGAAGTGGAATTGAATCTTTTCTGAAAGTGCATCAAATGATTTGGATACACCTTCGTAAGTAACGGACACCTTAAATCTCGGTTTATTGTTTACTCGATATCCCGAGTATTCGATTGAAGTAATTGAGCCTATGGATTTAGCCGTTTGAGATTTAGTCTTTATTGTGGCTTCTTTCAAACCCCATAGTGTGTTTATACATATATATGGCGAAATAAATGCGAGAAAAATAACTATGTATGGGGCAATGTTGTGTTTGAGTGGAGCGTTAAAGTCCCATGGGAAATTGTTAAGCATGTAGCTATTAGTGCTAAAAACGTAGGTTAGCACTAAGGTCATGATGGTGAATATAGTTATATTTTTTTGCATATACATTCTTCTATCCAATTAAAATTAGATTTGCTTTTTGTATCTTAGTCATTGATTTGTCCATGCAGACAGATTTAA
The DNA here is from genome assembly GCA_913058575.1 of uncultured Bermanella sp. GTDB lineage: Bacteria > Pseudomonadota > Gammaproteobacteria > Pseudomonadales > Oceanobacteraceae > Bermanella. Next base: position 28,137 of record CAJXRF010000069.1, on the reverse strand, counting down.
CATCTTCTATAGACATTTGGTTTTTTCCGATTTTACCTTGTTTGTTTTCAATAAGGGCGCCAGAGTGTGTGGCTATTTTAACCCCTCCAAACGATTCTTGAACGAGGGCCCCTTGAAAGGATGACTTCATTCCAAAGAAGTTATCTGAGCATATTCCAAAAACAGTTTGATTTTGAGCGCTTTTTATCCAATCGAAGTTTCCAGTGATAGTTTCTTTAGCCATTGGCGCTGTAACCATTTTGTTATATTCGGTTACTGCAGTTATAGTAATGGCCATCTTCCCGCCTGCCGTTATGGTCTCGGTTATATCTCCTGTAATTGTCTTTTCTAACTTATCCTCTGATGCCCCCATGATCGTCTTGCTGACGGCGCCACCAGATATTGATTCTTCAACGGAAGCTGCACCACTCGTTACTTTTGTTTCCTGATCGCCAGTTAGCTCAGAAGATACTGAACCATCTGATTGAACGCGTTTTAAATTTCCTTTGTGGTGAACGTCAATATTACCTTCGTTATAACGAGCCTCATCTCCCACGGTTTTAATGGCTAGGGTTTTATCGCTGACCGTACCGTTTAAACCAGAGGTGTCGGGATCACCACTGTCACTTTTGAGTTGATTTTCAATATACCGCCCGCCAAAGTTCAGCGTGGAATGCTGACCGCTGGCATCAGGACCTTTTGCCCATGTACGGGTAATGCCTTCGTCGTACTGGTATTGATTGCCAAAGTTTTTAGTGATTAAGCCCGATTTACGTTCGTCCGCTAGTCCTGCTTGCAAAACGTCATCGGTATTCCCTGCAACAGTGGATTCAGTGCTATCCAGCCCTGGTATATCGAATATTTCAGCGTCAGCGGTTTTTTCATCGGAATGGTTTTCAATATATTGCTGGCCAAAATTGTAGGTAGCGTTCAAGCCATAATTAAAATCAACACCTTCTCGCCATTGATAACGCTCACCATAGGTTCGGTTTATATGAACCTCTCCTTTAATCACGTCAACAGGGTTGCCAGAGTCTAAGCCCATTTTGCTTAAGTGTTGAAGGGCATTGTTATTGATGTGCTCTTTAACTTCAGTAGGGTCAAGATCAGCGCTCATATGAAGGGACTGTCTAGACTTAAGGGCGCCAGTATAAAGCATGCCATCGGTAATCATGGCAGCGTGATGTGGGTTTTCATTGGTAACTGGGTGAATGACCGACTGCGAATTTTCTAAAGCATTTAGAATATAAGGGCGGTTAGGATTGCCCCCCACAAAGCCGATTTGAACTTCAGTTCCTGGTGTTAGGGGCATATCAAAGTGATTGCTACGAGCAGTGTGACTGGCATGTCGAATCCAGCTGGAAATTTTACCTTCTTCACCATTCATGAAATCAAATGTTACTTGATATCGGCCAGTCTCATTTCGCTGGGCTAGGGTTTGATCATCAGCTGCTGAATACACTCTAGCAGTGGTTGAAATAACGCTTGGGGTTTGTATGTCGCGTTTAGGGCGATATTGAGTTTCTCTAGGAATGCCAGTAAAGGAACATTCATAAAAGGGCTGGCTTCCTGAGTTTTGTGCGCGAGCTGAGTTGTCTAAATTATTGCCGTTGTGACTAACGCTCACGATAAGGATTTCAAATTCCGCACCATTGGGTGTCTCTACGGTTAAAACAAACCCTGGGTTTATACAGGCTAAACCTGTTGTGCCGCTGAATACAGTGGCATTAGTTTGAAGTTCTTCTAGACGAATTTTAGCTAATAATTCTGCTTCATCCTTATTGTCGGCACCTTCATCTGCCATATTAACACTGGTTTTGCCATCTGTTATGTCGCCCGCAATGCCTTGAAACAACTCAAGCGCTTGCTCGGGGTTTGTTTCAGTAATGATGACGCTGTCTGGCACGGCATTAAACTGTCGTTTTAGAGTGCGAATAGAATTATAGCTATTGCTAGGGTTGTTGCTTTGATCAAGCTTGATGGCGCCTATAGGAAGTGGCTCATAGTTTGTGTCATCTGCAAGAATTAATTTGCCGCCCTGATCGTGATCGAAGTAATAATATATGCCCCAATGTTCGGCCATGCGACACACGAAGTTAAAATTTGATTCGCTGTATTGGCATATGAAGTCTTTAACAGGGTAGGTCTGGGTCAGGCTTAAATGATGATCCAGCATCAGGTCATTACTAAGTTCGTCGCTTAAAATATCTGAAGTGGTTTTGTCGGTGAAAACGTCATAAGACTGATTGTTACGCTGGCGCCAAAGTGAAGGCACCATTGTGGCGGAATAATACTTATGAGTGTTGGATTTTTCAAAGACCTCTTCTACTTGGCTAAAAACCCCTTTAATGGAATACTCATCTCGGCCTGTGATGCCATCAATTGCAATAACGATGTCATCTTGAGTTAACGACACATGATCCAGGCTATTGGCTATACTGATAGCCACTTTGAAGTCTACTTTTATTTCAAATAATTTAGAAATTGATTCCGTCCCAGATATGGACGTGATTTCTAATTCACTGCTGTAGGTATCACTTGATAGATTAAATACAGGTTGGGCCACAAAATATCCTTATTTCAATAACGCTCTATATCACTATCAATAAATTTGACGGGTTAGACAAAAACGAAAGTTGACAATTTATAATTAATTTAAAAGCAAACTGCCTAATTTAGCTAGTGTGCCATTGTTTTTTTGTGTACTGGTTTTATTTTAATGGCTCGAATTCGGGCCACATTATGTGAATTAGTAATAAAGTACTGTCTAATACAAAATACTAACTAATTTCAATATAGTTTGCAGGCTTTTCCGATAATATAGCCGCTTACAATTTACTTAAGACCTCACAATGAATGTATTAAAAATTTCACTTGGTAAACATCAAGCAAGCTTCGAAAGCGCTTTAACATCCATTAATGAAATACGAGCAAGTTTTACAAAGCCATTGGAAGTAGAAGCTTTTGGCCCACAAATATTTTTGTCCATAATTGGCTCTAAACAGGATGTGTCAATATCACTGCTAAATGAAAATAATGAAGTCATTGACAGTGATAATTATCGTTTAGGGGCCAAATAGGAATTACTTCATAATTAGCACCTTGGTTTGTGCGGGTGCCATAGTAATGCCAGGAATATTCATACTGCTGCCATTTTGGCCTGTCATAGAGGTGAGGCGCGCAGCAGGCTTCCCTCCAAAAAATGTAGCGGTACTGCCCATTAAAAATTTAGTTGGGCCCATAATCTTTCCTGAAATAATGCCACCCGCTACTCCTGGCTGATCTCCATTGCTCATGGGGATTTCAGTGCCCACGGTGTGTCCTGGACCACCTGAAATTAAGACTTTCTTGGCCGCAGAAGAAGGGTTAGCTGTGGCCCCCATGGAAATGTTTGGGTAGGGAATAGGCACGATGGCCGGCCCTACAGGCGTTTTACATACGTCAGGCATGGCCATATTGGTGCCGCCCATTTGGCAATTTGCAAACATAGAATTCTCCTTAACCCATGTGGATTCGGTCGCCGTTAATTTTCACATCGCTCTTAGCGCTTATGTCTACTTGTCTAGAGCGTTGTATGAAAGCATTTTTAATGTTTTGAATGATATCATTGGCGCTTACTTGTTCTAGGCGCTCTATCACTTTAAAGCTGTCTTTTACCTTTTGTACAAGACGCTCACTAATGCTCTCTATGGTTCGGCTGTAAAATTGCGTAGTGTCACTCTTCACATCCAGTTTTTGGCTGGTGTGGGAGTATTGCTGGCTAATAACTTGGGTATTATTACTGGTCATATTGATATCGTTAGCCGATATATTTATATGGTTAGTAGATTGAAGTTCAATGCCGTTCTTATTGGAAATAGCCGCTGCTTGATTATGCTTTCGTTGTAAAATGTTAATAATAAAGACGCCTCTATTTGCACAGCGTACAAACATAACCTGGTCATCTATGATCGGGGTGAAAGGACAGCCAAATGCTTGCTGAGCTATCACAGATGAGCCATTGTCGGGTTTTAGTATGTATCCTTGTTCAGTAACCGAGATGATCGAGGCATACTCATGCTGTTCCATTGCATTAGAATGGTATAGCGATGGCTCTGTGTTCAGTTGACTAATATTCATCATTGAGTTCCTTATCCTAAATATGTTGTTACGCTGATGTTAAACTAACTATTTTGGGCTGCCACTTTTGCGCTTTTTCTAGTTTGTCATCAGTACCCAATGCGAGGCCTTTAGAGCTTCCGCTCCAAACACTACCCGAATCAATAACGCCATGCAGGTTCGTCCTAAATAAGGCGCAGTCACTAAAGTCGCTATGGCTACACACCGCATTAGAAAGGTCTGCATAGGATAATTCACATTTAGTGAATCTAGTGCCAATGCATCGCGTGTTAGCTAATTGTGCTTGTGTTAAATTACTTTTCGTAAAGTCACAGCCACTTAAGTCACAATTGGAAAAACTGGCTTGCTCTAGATTGCAATGACTTAGATTAGACATCTTTAATTGGCTGTCGTTAAACAGAGCCATTGGTGCATTACTTTGAATAAACTCACAATTGTTAAGTTCGGCTTCAACAAAGGCAACTTGCGTTAAATCAGAATTGGAAAAGTTGCAATTGTTAAGTACTGCACTTCGAAACTGCGTCATACAAAGGTGCATGCTGGAGAAATCATGCCCCTCTAAGTGAGGCTTTTCAAATATGGTTTGCTGTAAATAGGCATCTTTAAAGTTTATATACTTCATATCGCATTCAATAAAGTTTGTGCGCTCTAAAGAACATAAAATAAATATAGATGATGTAAGGTCGCACTGTAAAAAGCTAGCGAAGCTTAAATTAGACTGTGTAAAGTCAGTCTGGCGAGTACTGGCCTCAATGAAATTAGTTTCCATTAACTCGCAGTCAATAAAGGTGGCTTTATCTAGGTTGGGTTTTGTAATATTAACCCCTGTAAACTGTGCTTTGCTAAAATCAGAGTTGTCGAGTTGACAATCAATGATGTTGCAATCAATCCACTTAGAATGATTGAACTGTGCACTTGAAAAAGTGCAGTTAATAAAATTCACTTGTTCAAGATGTGCTTGACTAAAATTACACTTCGTAAAAGTGCAATCGGTAAACACAGCGCCACCTATGGTCATGTTTGAAAAGTTTAAGCTTGATAAATCTTCCCCCTCAAACATGTGCCCTTGGCTAATTAATGCTTTTAATTGGCCTAAATCTATTGCCATTTGGAAGGTCTCCAATTCTCAAGTTTAGTACCGTCAAGGTTAGAGCGTGAAAAGTCTGTTTTCGCGACGCTTGCTCCCATGAATTCACTTCCATAAAAATTAGACTGACTAAGATTGGCTTGAGTTAACTTAGCCTGCAAAAAATTACTATACATGAAGTTTGTATTGCTAAGTTTACTGTGAGAGAAATCAGTTTTTATGAACAGACTACTTAAGGCATGGCAGCCATTTAAAACACAGTATGTGGCGATTGAATCACTAAAGTTACAGCCATTTAGTGTGCTATTGATGAACTGGCAGTGTTCCAGCGTAATGGTTCTAAGCGTTGAGTCAGCCAATATGCAATCAATGAATAGACTCTCATTCAGTGACGATTTATCTAAAAAACGGCAGTTAGTCAGATCAGATTTAACAAATTTACAAAAGCTAACGTTTGACTCAATGAAATTACTGCCTTGCAATTGTACCTGGCTACCATGACAAGCTCTTAGATTGCACTTTTGAAAAGTAGTCGAAATTGCTAGGCATTCAGTAAAGTTTGAGCCGCTAAAGTCAGTTTCTATAAAAATAGCTTCACCAAAATTCACACCACTTAAATCGGTTTTGTGAAAACATACTTCCAAGGTATTTAAGGTGCTAGAAAAATCCAAATTGGTGAGGGTGGCGTGTGAAAAATCTGACTTTGCATACTCACACTCTTTGGTCTTAGCATGACTTAAGTCGCTGTAATTGAAGTTACATGCCCCAATATTGGCTTGCACTAAATTTGCCGACTTTAAATTGGCATGGGAGAAATTGCTTCGTGAAGCGATTGCACCGGCTAAATTAGCACCTTCTAAATTGGCATGGCTAAAATTACACTGCTCTAAGTAGCAGTTTGAAAAATCGGCATTGCGTAAATCCTCTCCCGAAAAATCAACACCGGCTAAATCTTGGTGCGCGAGGCTCTCACCGTTTCTTAAGGCGATGAGCGCATTCGTCTTTAATTCGGTAAGTTGCGAAGCCAGTGGTGGAGTGCCCATTTCCATCATATGGGCGCCCACTTTATAACTTTCAATCTCTGATGCATAACCTTGAGCTAGCTTTGCTTCAATTTCTGAAAAGTTAAGTTCTTGGTTTTGTTGAGCAAATGCGTTTTTAAGTTCTGCTAATTTTACTTTTGGGCTACTGGCTCTAGGCAGCTCAGCAGGCAAGCTGAATTTTTGAAAGGCACCTTCAAGCGCATTGGCTAGCGGTTGGTTCCCTGAATCTACGGCTTCTTGTATCTGAAGTTGTAATTGTTCTTGTGCTTTAAGCTTTTGAAAATTGGCGTATTCTTCGCTGAGCTTTGCCAATTCATCAAACGCTTTAAAATCAATTTTTTGTAGGTCAATCTCCCCATTGGAAGAAGCCCCAGGTGCTAGCTTTTCGATTACCTTTTCAAACTTTAACTGCCACTCATCCTTTACTGGGTTAGAAAGGTTTGCAAGTTGTTGTTCCAGTATGCTGGTATCTTGTCCTAGATGCTTTTGTTGACTGATAAGTTGAGTGAGTTGCTGTTGGGTGTCGCCTAATTTTTCCGATACAGTTTCTTCAAATTTACTTTTGAGGTGCTCTGCTAATAAAAACTCAGTAGGCGCCTCTTGCTGTGTTAAGCGTGCCATGCCGCACGGAATATTATCTGGGATCAAATCTTTGGTGGTAAGTGCATATTGCATGCTTAGTTCAGGATGAAGTCTGCCAGCCAAAGAATGTAAATAATGGCTTTTCTCTCTTGGTGTCGCCTGTTGGGATTCGTAGGCGCACATTAGATGCTTGTAATCACTGGCGTCGCTTTCGCTTACTTCTACAGTACCGCGATATACCAACATACCCATTAATTGATTGGGAAAAAATGTTACCGTATCAATGTGAGTTTTGATTTCAACTAAATCATCTTCCTGCAGGTTTTCTACTTCGATATCGGGTTTAATGACAAATGCCCTAGCGTTAAACCTTGGTAATTTACCGGTAATTAAAGGGTGTTGATCATGCATGTTCTTAATTTCAAATTTTTCTCCACCGCTTAAAAATTTATTGTATCTTTGGTCGGTAGATGATGCGTTAAATGCATTGAAATTCAGGTCTCTTGGGTAACCTGGAAAGTAATTGATAAGCCAGTCATCATCATAAGTACCCAAGTGTTGACTGCGTTCAGGGTGGTCTAAGGGTAATGGCATGTAACTGGCTGGAGGAGGAGTTTGCCCTCTATTGGTCAACATTTTGTTGGGGTACTCAATATTTGGCATTTTGATTAACTCTTCACCAATATCGGTTTTCTCTTTTTCAATACCCTTACCAACTGGGTTAAGTGGAAAATCTTTACCACCAAAGGCATTTTTCCATGTTAACCCAAGCGTGCTAAATGGCTCAGGAGTTGATGTGCCCGTAATGCCACCCAACCAATATCTATCTCCAACAACATGTAATTGTTTTTTAAGGTCGGCACATTCAGTGGATACATCAAGGGCACTTACTGGTTTCCCTTGCGGGCTCATTGCATTCCCTAGGGTGAAAAATTCGCTGGCTAGTTTTGGCATGCCTTCATCAATAAAAGGGGCATCTAGCTCACTCATTTTTTGATAAGCTTCGCTAAATAGAATGGGGCTACCTTCTTCTATAAGCGGAAAATACAGCTTTAACGTCACCACAAGGTGGTGTTTTTTGTTAAAACTAAATGTTCTATAACCCGCTTCTAAATCTAGCGGCTGGATAATATCCACACACAACTCCAATAGGGGATTGTTGAACAAGTACTTAATTAGTCAAGTAAATTTAAACTAACGGACTTAATATCTGATTTGCTGCGACCAAGTGCACTGGTTACGCCTAATTGATTCCAACTTTCCCCTAGGGTTAAGTCAGAATGCCCAAGTGTGGTATTCAGTTGAAGTTCAATTTGCAGCGGTTTTTTTAAAAATTCTTTAAGCAATACTTTTAACTGGGCTAACTTTTCTTCATCTTTAACTATTCGTTGATAGAGAGAGTACGAAACATGGTTGGCAATGACTTTAACTTTTAGTGTTTTATCTCTAATGCTGGAGCCGATGTGGGCCTCGCCGAGCATATGGTTCTGACTGCCCAATTTACATCGTAAATTATTGCTAATGGCAACTGTCTGACTTTGAAATTCTTTAACTTCAAGTTCTTCAAGACCTAAAAAGTCACTTATGATGATCTTCAGCCCAGCTGCTGATCGCTCTTTATTAGTGAAAAGTGAAAAATATCGAAGTTTTAACTTTTTTATTTCCTCGTTATGACAATTTGGGTCGCCCATTAAGCTAAATAGTAAATTCCAATAGCTTTCATTGGGCTTTTCGTGAGTATTTAGATTTAATTTGTAAAGCTTCCAAGCTTGAAAAAGCTTAGGAAATAGCTGTTTATGAATAATGTCAAGGAATTCACGAGGGGCGTTTAATTCATCCCACTCATTATCTAACAGTTCTTCATTATAAAAGTCAGGTAAAGGCGAAGCTACACCATACAAACCAGGTAATTGAGATATGATCTCAAAGCCTTTGTGTTTGTCTAATGGAATGACGTCGCTAATATCTGTTTCTGTGTAGCCCAGTGTTAGCTCTGGTCGAACTTCTATTTTACGAGCAGGGCGGCGTGATGATATAGGGTAGCTATCATTAATAGATTCTAATAAACGATAAACTTGAAAAAATTCGTATTCAGAGCTGTTTTCAAGAATGTCTGCTTCTATGGTTTTTAGTGATTCGCTAAGTTGGGCTGCCATGTGAGCTGCTCTCCCGTATTTTCATTGATGATCACTAACTCTACAAAGCTATTTATGTCACAAAATTGCGTAAATAGTTTTGAAAGCAATTCACCAAATAAGTAGAGGTCCCCCTGACTGGCAAAGCCAGTGCCATCTACTTCAAGCTCTATCTTCTCACCTCTTACCAGGTATCCCTTTAGCAACTTTTCAGTTTTTTTAACATTGATTAGCTTTAACGAATCTATTCGTTTTTTGTTGGCGGCCTGTTCCTTGGCATCTGCATGGTTGGTAGGGTTGTATAAGTTTAAAAGAACCCTTAAGTTTGAAATGTCAGTTATGGGTAAATAGTTAACGGTAAGGTGAGCGAGTAAGTTCCATAATATTCTGCCGTCGGTTTGTGGCGGGATGTACTCGCTAACGGCTGAAACATTTTTAAAACTGACTAAGTCTGCAACATCTGGCGTATTTATGTTTACATCGCCAATTTTTAGTTGCTGAGTTAAAGGTCCGTTAGAACAACGGATATTGGTTGTTAATACTTCACGCATGGGCAACTCTAAGCCCTTTGGATAGCTGACTCTTAGTACGCTGGCAGAATCGTTATTGTTTGAAGACTTTTGAATGAGCTCGTAAACAGGCAGTTGGCTTTGCTGTTTAGCATTAAGTGAGAAGTCAATGTACTGAGTTTTCTTTGTAGAGCGTCTATTTTGACCTTGTACATCTAGGACTGAATAAATCGTATGCTGATTGTTTGTATTACGTATCGGGTTTAATACTAAATCACTGTTCTTATGATCCAAGGGTATGGGTTCGGCAGTGGTATCAAATAAGTTGATGGCAGGTGAACAAAATAACTTAAAGCTATTGATGTTCACCTGAATGTTTTCAGTGTTTTTAGTAAGTTTGAAACGCAATTTGAAAGCTTTAGGTAGGGCAACTTTTTTGTTTAAGCCCTTTAAATTTACAAACAGGAATTTATATTTGTTGATGAAATATTCCTGAAGATGACGATAACTATTTAGGCTTGTTTTATTGTTCTCAAGTAAATCAAAATTCTCATTCCAGCCCATTGAGGCTAAAGTAGCTTCAGGTAATGAAACGGTATTATTACCGTGAACGATGGATACAGATTCTAGTTTCTGAGTGAGTAAATAATAAAGTTGGCTTGCATTTACATAGTCACCAGATAAGTGTATTGGAAGTTCATCAATATACACTTCAGTATTTGATAGGCTGGTATTATTAATAATAATATCAAGCTCTGAACTGTTGCCCACTTGATTTAGCTCGCAAGCATTTATAGTTAATGGGTGAACCATAACATTGCTTGATGTTTGGAATCTGCAGCTAACGCCCTGAACCTTCTGAGAGTCTAATTTCGATTGCTTTTTGATGGTAACAGCATTATTTAAAATGTTTCGGGGTTTAAACTCGATAATGGTAGTTGCAGGTATTTCTTTTAAATAGTCTGGTGCAACTAATCGTAAAATGGATTGAGCAAACTCTGGAAAATCAGTGTCGAGCCGGTCTTGAATACCAGCGCTTAAAAATGCCGTGCCTTGTAGAATTCTCTCTACATCTGGGTCGTTACTGCTGCCAGCTAAATGAGGAGCTAGGGCAGGGTACTTTTTTGCAAACTCCCTAGCATTTTCGTTTAAGGCTTGTAATTCCGTTTGGTAGCTTTTTGTTTTCATATTTAAATTGCCGACTTAATGCTGACGCGACCGTCAGCATTAACGTTAATTAAAGCAATTACGTCTAAATTGCTATCCGTTTTACAGGTCATGCGCCAAGAGAAAGAAGATAAACTTCTATTATCTTCATCTAGCGTTAAATGTGGATTTATCAATCTTGGCTCATACCGAGCTATTTGAGCTGTAATTTGTGTCGCTAGAGTTTCAAGATCGGGTACCGAATGTGAGTTAAAATTACTCTGCAGGTCGTTAAGTCCCATCTCTTCGTCAATTAAAACGTTACCTTGCTGGCTATTTAGCAAACATTCAACATCTACCAAAATTAACTCTTGAACATTTAGTGGATTTGCATTGACAAGCTTTGCTTGTTGCCAGCTGGCTAGCCTCTTTAAAAGACGACTTTGACTCATTAGCTATTGGCCCCAAAATTGTCTTCGTATTCAATACCGTCAATTTCATGCGTCCATGTTATTGAATCATAAATAAGAGAAATTTTTTCCATATGTCCAAGACCTGAATTGGATAGATTAGGTCTTGAGTCCATGTCGAAGTTTATGGCCGTTATTTGAGCATTTTTGAGTGTTTGTTTGTAATAGAGTTCTTCCATGCCTGCGCCATCCATACGGTACCAATGGATGCCCACTTCTGTCAGAAGCTCGCCATCACTCAATGCTTGATAAAGCATTGGGCTGGTTCGATCCACTTCCTTTACAATAGTAATTGGCATATGAATTCTACGGCCGTTAGGCAGCCCGCGCTGATCAGTTGGTAGCTTCACGCTGTGATCAGCAGCTAATACAACAATAAAACCATCGCGATCTTCAAGGTCACAATCACCTTCAATAATGCCTTGGTTCTCTGCTTTAATGGTCATATATCCGGGTATTGCCATAATAATCTCCTTTTAATTAAGCTTTTTCTAAGCGGCCACGTTCGGACAAAGTGAATGATTGACCCATATATTTAAAGTGGGGAGTAATTGAAATGGTTGATAAAAACCAACCAGATTTCCCCTCCATGTCTCTTACATTTATACGAGCATCTCGCAATGGTCGTCTTGCTCTGACGGCAGGTGCTGGATTGTCCATGTCAGAAACAAACTGCTTTAACCATTTATTCAGTGACTGTTCGATCTGATTTCTGGTTTGCCAGGAACCTATGTTTTCACGCTGCATTACCTTTAAGTAATGGGAGAAACGACAGGTAATAAGCATAAATGGCAACTGCGATTCCAATTTTTGATTCAAACCATTTTGTAAACCGTCTGATGTGTCGGGAAAATGCGGTAATTGTTTGCAAGACGGTATTGAAATAAAGCCTGCCTTTTTGCTGGCCTTATGAATAATCAGAGGTGTAAAGCCATTTTTTGTCAGCTCATTGGCATTTCGATCTGAAATCATAATTTCAGTGGGGATACTTGTGCGCATGATGCTACTTGATGAATTTACATTCAGATCATCCAATAGACCGTATTCACTACCAGACACGTTAATATACCAGCGAAAGTGCGCGTAGCTGTTAGCGAATCGGGTAGCCAGTGCAAAGGCGGCATTCCCCCATAAGCCTGAATTGTTTTTGCTGATTTTTTCACGATAATTAAAGCCCTGCCCAGAAGCAGTATAGCTAGCGCGTAGTAAAAACTTAGGCAAAACTAAACTTACGTATTTACTGTCTTCACTTTGCCTAAAGCTGTTCCATCTTGCATACATGGGTTGATCAAAATGGGAACTGATATCTCGTATTCTTGATAGGTCAGCGTAGCTGTCAATGCCAAATAAATTTGCAGAAGCTGCACTTAAAAGAGGGCAGTGACTAAGTGCAGATAAACTTGCTAAATTCTGAAGCAGGGTAATATCCATGGCGTTTTCGGAAAATTCAAAGTCGCCTATCATTAAACTATAAGGGCGCCCGCCAAATTGCCCGAATTCAGCGCTATACACCAAGTGAAACAGCGTCGACTGAGTCACGTCAGGCGAGTCTTCAAAGTCTTCCAACACGGCCTTTTTGGAGCTATTAAGAATAATCAGTTCGATATTTTCTTTATAGTTAATATGTTCATGCAAATAATTGAGTGAACGCCAGCTTGATTCAAGGGCACTGAATCGATCATTTTGAATGATTAAGTCCAGTTGTTCATTCATTCTTTGCTGTAATTCAGCTTGAATCATCAAGCGATCGTTAAAATCTAATTGCTCGCTAGTATTGAATCCAAATTCTAATAAAGGCTCTTGAAGCCTAATAGATTTAATGGAATCGTCACCCAGTTGATTATGCAATTGATAGGCGCTACTTAATGATTCAACGCCTGATAATATATTTTCAGGCGTAAAATCCTCTAAGCAACTAACTTGATATTCAAAATCAATTACCTCAGAAGAAGCCGGGTTCAAAATGTTCTCAAGCTTAATTGAGATAGATACATTCTGAGCCGCCAACAGGCTATTAATATCCCCCTCAACTTTTATTAAGCCATTTTCGTTAACATCTTCGCTTCGCTGGTCATCAGTTAAGTTGCAAATCGCCAGTATCTTGAACGGCAATTCAACATTATTATCTTTATGATCACTGAACGTTAAATTAATACGCTCATTAACACTGTTTTGATTCATGATTTATCTACCAGCAATGAGCGGCCATTTCTGGCAAGTCCAGTGGAACGCTATTCAGCATTTGAATAACAGGATTTTGACCTCTAATTTCAAAGTTTACGTCAATAAAGTTAACAGCCGAATTAACCAATTGCGCTTGCTGATTAGGGAAGTCATTGGCGGTGAATATGTGGCGGCCATCTTGGAACTCTTGTAAGAACTTACTAAAACCTTTAACACCTAAGTAATTCTTAATAAGTGTCAGTTGACCTATTTCAATTCTTAACGTGGTATCGCCGCAGGTTTCTAATGCCCATTTGAATTTATGTTGGGTAGGGTAGTTGTAGTTTGCGAGTGTTTGGGTGCCATCGCTACAATGTAAATCTACGAATGTGGCGTATGGCTGTATACGAGCCCCCGGGTTGGCGCCAGATGGCAGTGCATTAATAGAGACATCGAAGCTGTTACCCACGATGAATTTACCATTCTCAGCTTGGTTAAGCACTTCCAATAGCTCTTCAGTTAAGCCAAGGCTACGTTGCGCGACGTTAGTACGCACGATACCTCGTTTGTATTGCTTATGAACAAAGGGCGCTAGCTCAGTATCTAAGTAGTTCCATAATACACCTCCTTCACCTACCACCAGGTTCCCCATTTGGTTACTGCCAACCCCATCCATAGTGGCTAGAACATTGTTCTGCCAGCGGTCTTGTAATTCGCAGCTTGACTCATTTTGCATGTAGTCATAAATAGCATGCATAGGACCTACAAACAGATGCCAGAAAACCTTAGAAGTAGAGACTGGCTTTCCAATTAACGCCTGTAACTCTTTGATAGACGTCCAAGCTTGGGCAACCGAGCCATTGCCAATTTCAGGGGTGTCAGGAGTTTGGAATAAGGTGGTTAATGTACTTAAAGACTGAGTGCGAGAATCTGCCTTAAATGCAATTTCCGCCAATGCTTGTTTGTAAGCATCCACAGCAACAACCGCATCATCTAGAGCTGAGTCAATGTCTTCAGACTTCTGGCCTTTGGTAGCCTTCTTATGAACTTTCATGGCTTTTTTGGCGAGCTTACCCACTTTACCAAATTTGCCTAAGGCTTTTTTCAAGACCTTTGTGTTGACTTTGCCTTTGCGTCCATCAGATACCGAGAATGACTGTACGTCTTTAAAGAATTCTAATTGTTGTTTTGAATTAAAGTCTACAGTTTGAAATGGGCTAAGTTGTTCATTCATAGAGCCTAGTAAAGAGAAATATGGGTTATCCGCAGTGGCCATTCGTTCAAGTAACTGCTGCCATTCTTTACGATCACGCTGCTGCATTTTTCCTTCATCAAAGCGTTGGGCGAATGCCATCCAAGCTTCAATGTATTGACGCTGGTAGAAGCGATCAAAATCTTTTTGAATTTCGCTCAGTTGTTTGTCTTCACTGTTGGCGAGTTTAAATTCGGTTAAGAAGTCTTGAATAAAACTATAGCCTTCTAAAGTATAGGCAGCATCAATAGAGGGAGGGTTGTCTATTTTGTAGCTTCCGCCCCAATAATCTTTAAGTTTAATGCCATCAAAGTCTTGAGAGTTGGCCCATTGCACAATCCAATTGTAGTCACCATGATTATGTTTAACCAAATACAAAAGTGCGGTCTGTAACGTTTTCTTTTCTTCCGCTAAGTCAATTAGTGATTGGCTCCAATCAACATAAGTTAGATATATTTCATTATATAACTCAGACTGCTCTGAATAGATTAATGGGTCTTGTACCACTAGGTAATCAGTCCCAATAGGCATGGCTTCAATTTCAGACTCTGGATTCAGGCGTCGCTGTATGATGTTAATTCTACGAACTAAGCCTCCAGCTAAAGAACTGGTATCTTCATCCTTAAGGGCGTCAATGGTTCTTTTTAAAGTAATGTCATAAGGCTTGATGATATTTGACCTTACAAAGTCTAGGTACTGCATTCGTAAATCAGCATTTGAGTCACCGCCTTGTAGAATACTCCAAGGTAATACCTCTTGTTCGCTATATTCAGAAAGCGACTCAACTAAGTTCTTCAAACGGTAGGCTGTTTCTAGAGCCTTATTAGCGGTTTGCTCTGTACTGAGTTCTATATTTGAATCGGCGTAGTTTGTATAAATATCCTGAAGCATGCTTCTATCTGAATTGTAAAGCGCACTTAAGCCGACGATAGCGCTAAACGTAACCGCGCCGCTAATGCCCAAGGCATACTTTCGAGCGGCACTACGAAATCTCAAAGCGCTAGGAAGGCTAACGATAGAGCCTCTGTCTGCCGGTAGTATTTTTGTAAAGAAATCATGTAGAAACAGGCCATTTGGTACTTTCTTTCCATCTTGCTCTTGTAGGCTTGAACTAAAATATAATCCTCTAAAGTGTGGGGCTTCTTGGTAGGCATTGCCCTTTAGGGCTGTTTTGATAAAAGTGTGTAAACCTTCGCGTACATTTTCCATGGAGCGGGGCAGGGTTAGCAGGCTATGATCAGGGCTTTCTGTTTGCTCCATCATGAGCAGGCGTATTTCTTTTAAACGATCTAAAATACTATCTAGTGCTGTATTTATGACCGAGTCTACGTCACTGGTGGTGGCATCATTAAGGTAGCCCATGGCTTGGGATTTTAATTCATTTGGTAAGTAGTTTGACCACTGCTTAAACCCAGGTATTAAATCAGCCTTCGTTACCATTAAATAAACAGGAACTTTAACCTCAAGTTTATCCATTAAATGATTAATGCTATTACGTACTTGTCTGCCTTCCTCAAGTATTTCTTCTTCGCTACATTCAAGTAAGCGATTGGCTGCAATCGCTAAGACTAAGCCATTTAAAGGTTCTTTCTGGCGGTGTCGAGAAAGCATGCTTAATAATGAGTTCCACTCTTTTCTATCTCTTTCTATTTTGTCTGGCACGGCATAACGACCAGCGGTATCAATTACGACCCCTTCTTCGTACAGCCACCACTCAAGATTCAGTGTTGAGCCATCTTTGTGTTCAGAGAAGTCTATAGATGGAAGAAGCAGTTTAGAGTTTCTTAAACTGGTGCTTTTACCAGAAGTAGGGCGACCAAATACCATAAACCAGGGCAGAGCATACAGTGGATCACCCTGAAATTTTAATTGAGAGCGCTTTAGCGCTTTAATAGTAGTATTCCAGCGCTGCTTCAAAGAGCGGTTAAGTTCGCTGGTGGTCATACCAAGATCATCATTACTTTCTTCGGCAGCACCCAGGTTAAGGATGCCTCTAACTTGTGCTTTGGCTCTAAGGCGCACAATGATTTTACGAACAATGATGTAGGTTAGGTAAACAGTAAAAATACCTGCCAAGATAAACAGGCCATTTTCTAATGGTTGCTCAAGTAGGTAATTGACGCTTAATACTACCGCGCTTATCAGTATGGCGACAAACAGCCATATAAGTACTTTAAAGAAAGTTTTCATGTTACTTCACCAAATCCAAAATATTGCCTAATTCACTTCCAATTTGAATTGAATATATAATTAAGGTTGCCGCAACCACCACAACAGGAGTTATGGCAAATAAAGGAATTAAATTAATTCGTGATTTTCTTTTGGCATTAATTTGGTCTCGCTCATGGTATGCATCGGTAAAAAGTGTTGATTTCTCAAAGGCTTTATTTACATCGTTAGGCAATAACAGACCAATATTAAAGGCTCGCGTTTCTTCAATTTTGGGACGGTCTTGAGGAGAGTAGAATCGGCCTTTATATCCAAGGCTTAGACACAACAAATAGATCTCTCTAGCGCTGCGATCATCACCTTGCCGATTAAGCTTATTTAGGCGCTCATAAAACTCATAACCTGAATTGGTTGTGTTAAAGAACTGACGTTGTAAAGAGTTCTTCTGCCAAGTGGATTTTTCTAACCAATTAGACGTTAAAATTACTTCATCAATGTATGCAACAATTGGAAATAATGCTTCGTTACTTATCTCATGGCTAAACCCGGCTTTAATAGCTTGCGTCTGGCAAGAAATTAACAGCTGACAGAAACTTTCTTTTATTTCTTGCCAGCTAGAGTCAAGTTCCTCACTTTCCGTCTGAAATTGACTTATCTGTAAGATAGGATCGATATAGAAATCTACGAGTCTCATGCTTCACCTATCGTTTCAAAATAACAAGTTCAATTTTAAGATCTTGTGGTGCTTCATCCCAATGCAGGGATATATTTTTTTGCCTTTGGATGGTCAACCACTCATCATCGTGTGTGTCTATGCGTATGTAGTTGGCATTGTCTTTTTTAGGTAGCCCAGTTGGTATATTTGGGCTATGAATTAGGCCTATACCCGGTAGCGATCGCTCAATGAGTACTTCAATGGTGTTGTTTGCGGCGAGTTTTGCAGAGGTAAAGAAAGACTGGCTGTAGTCATCCCAGGCTTCTTTGCTGTTTAATATTAGGTAAAAATCAGCTCTGTCTTCAAAGAATTCGGCTGGAATTTCGGCCTTAAAGCTTTGCTGTTCGCGGTTCATTTCAACTAGGAATTGTGGCCCTACCGAAATATCGTTTAATAACTGATTAATTAGGCTTCTGGCACTGGTAAAACACTCAGAGATATTTAAATGGGTGTACTCAGGTAAAAGTAATTCACCATTGGCATTCTCGCCTAGCAAATTAATATCCTGAGTGAATGTGCTGATTTCCCCAATTAATTCACATAGCCCACCATAAATTCCCCAAGGGTGCATTTGCTTAGTATTTACTTCATGGGCAAGTTTAGGAACAAATCGAGACAGTGCTTGTAAGCTCATTCTATAACGCAAAGCATTGTTGTCGATCGCGTTGTTTCCTAATATAGACTGTCCACTTTTTAATTGAATGGCTCGGCCTGTTAACTCATCTTTTAAATCTTTTAGCTGAGAGGAAAGAAACTTTGAACTAGACACATTAATGGCAGGAGGCGTGTAGTTTGAAACCATGGCAAGGTTTTCACCATCTAACACAATTTTCGCAAAGGGCATCAACGAGTAATCAGTGAAGTCATCTTTTTCTGATTCAAACACTATCTCAAGTTTTAGTGTGAGTTCATGGGCCTGGGCAGCGTCGCCTTTGCTATATAAATCGCTGATTTCATTTGGTGTATGGAAAGTAAAGAAGCGACTATTAACCGTGCTGGCTTCAGAGGTGTCCTGAATTTTGGTTACGTTGGCATTAAATGAAGACATCTTTCTTAGAGCAATATAGGCAGTAAGAGGGCGTTCAGGGTCTATTTCTATTCCTTCAAGAGAGCGTGAAGCTAAATAGGCATTGTCATTAATTTTTGCATAGGTTCCATCTTCAAAAATAAACTCAGCTTCGTTAACTTCAATGTGTTTTGATGAAATACTTGCACTGGATAGCTCTAAGTTTATGAACCCCCATAACCATGGTGAAACGTTTTGTTTGATAATGTCAATTTGCGACTGAGCAAATAGTTCACTTTGTTGAAAGTGGTGTGGCTGTAAAAACATTCCATGGTGCCAATAAATAGGCTGGGATTTACTCACTTCGATCATCCTTAATAATTAATTTTTAGATATATTAATGGGTTCAATGCAATAAATTGGAATCTTAAAACTAAAAGTTACTTGAACTTAATATATTTAATTCTTCTTCTTTAAATAAGCTAAACCGTTTTGTACTTTTTCGTCCCATAGAAACATCGATATAAATGTTATCAGGGATCGCTTTTGCTTCATCTGCTATCAGGCCCATGTTCGACAGTGCTAAATCAACAAAACCTCTTTTAGCGGGTTTTATAGGCACATCGAAAACCTTAACGTCTAACTCGATGTTTAATCCGTAATAACCTGAAATAATGGCGATATATTTAGCACTTTGGGCTCTTGATAATGTAGCCACTTTTTCTTCGCCAGGTTGAAGAATAATTCGTGTAAATTGGGCCACAGTATCGTCAATGCGCCCTGAATTTAATAATTGTAAGGCGCCTTCTTTTGTTTCAGCTAAACCTAAAAATGTATTGGGGTCATTTAATTGAAATACCCCTAGTGCAACAGAGTGTGGTCGACCACTAATGGCATTTAAATCTGATGGACTTTCAAGATGAATATGAATGGCTCTGTCTTCAAACACCCAATCTTCTGGCGCTACTTCTAAACTGGTTTTACTCGCGCACCCTGTAAGTAGTGCTAAATTTATTGTTACGATTACTAAAATTAAAAATTTCATATCAATACCATGAAAGGTGGTAGCACGAAGCTACCACCCTTGTTTTCACATAAACTAGGCTTACGCAGCGCTAGCACCAAAACGGTAAGCGCCTTCAGTGCCGGCCGCTTCGTGAGTCCAAGTGATAGCACCTGGATTAATGTGAAGAACTTCCATGTGTGCTAGGTGAGACATAGCTGGGTCACCAACACTAGGAAGAATAGTTTCAATGTCAATCAGTACAGAGTTTTCAAGCTCCATTACATAATAAAGCTCTTCTTCACCGCTAGCAGAAATACGGTACCAATTAATGGTAACGGTTAGCTGTTCGCCAGAAGTTAGGGCGTTATGCAATAAAGGAGAAGCTTTATCAATGAACTTAGTGATTTTCATTGGTTTCATAGAAGGCATGCTAGTGATCTGACCGCTTTGGTCATTAGTAGCACGAGGTACGTTGTGAACAAACGCTTGGATCATTATTTCATCTTCATGACCTTCTTGGGTAGCAGTACCCACAGAGTCTTCAGATAAAGCTCCTGCGCTAATTTCACCTTGGTTTTGACCTTCGATAGTCATATAGGCTGGAATTGCCATTTTAATTTCCTTTTTAAAGTTTAAGGTTTGGAAAGTATAAAAACACGGTTTAGTTTGTGTGTTCTTATTCTTTATCCAACTTGCCAGCAAGTGATAATGTAAAGCTTGAACCCATATACTTGAAATGGGGACGAACATGCATTTCCACTCGATAGAAGCCTGGATTTCCTTCATCGTCGGTTACAACGATACGCGCTTCACGCAATGGTTTACGGCTACGTACTTCTGGTGGCGGATTGTCTTGATCTGCCACGTATTGACGCACCCAAGTATTTAGCTCTCGATCTAGATCGTTACGAGTTTTCCAGCTGCCTATGTGTTCACGTTGAAGCACTTTAATATAGTGGGCTAGTCGATCGATCATGAATAAGTACGGCAATTCAGTGCCGAGCTTAAAGTTAGTTTCTGCTAGTTTATCTTCAGGAGAGTTGCCAAAGAATTTAGCTTTTTGACAGGTATTAGCAGAGAAGAAAGTAGCGTTATCGGTTCCTTTTCTGGCAATAAGGCCAACAAAACCTTGTTCGGCTAATTCAAATTCCTGTCGATCAGATAACATGACTTCAGTGGGGCTGTAAATTTTAGTCTCGCCATTTTCAATGTACTTATGTACTGGCAGGTCCAATACTTCGCCGCCACTTTGTGGGCCAATGACATTTGGACACCAGCGATACTTGGCAAAGCTGCGAGTCATATTTGAAGCAAATGCATAGGATGCAGTACCCCAGCATAATTTCTCAAAGTTGGTACCAATGCCTTCTTCGTAATTGAATTCTTTTACTTGGTTGTCCTCGCCGTAGGGCGAGCGCAACATAAAGCGAGGCACGGTAAGTGCTACGTTACGGGAGTCATCGGTTTCACGAAATCCTCTCCATTTAACATATTGTGGGCCTTCAAAGATTGATTCAAAATCTTTAAGGGCAGGCATACCTTGAAAGCTATCTAACCCAAAGAATTTTGGTCCCGCTGAAGCGATAAACGGCGCGTGTGACATGGCACCAACGGAAGCCATATCTTGAAGAAGTTTCATGTCCTGTGCGGTTGGATTGATTCCATAACCACCGACTATGGCACCATAAGGTTTACCACCAAATTGCCCGTACTCTGCAGAGTAAACATGCTTGTAAAGACCTGAGCGGGTTACGTCAGGGGCGTCCTCAAAATCTTCAATGAGTTCATCTTTGGTTGAGCTAATCATTTCAACGCCGATATTTTGGCTGAAATCGGTGCGGTCAACTAAGAAGCGTAGGCCGCGCCAACTAGCTTCTAATTTTTTAAAGTCATCAGCTTGAATAACTTCATCAAGTTGAGTACTGATTTTTTGATCAATCGCATTGATCATGTCATCAGCCAGTTTCTTTTCGACTTTATCGAAAGATTTATTGGGCTTAAGCAAGTCACTGATGAATGCTTCTACACCGCGTCGAGCTGTTTCAAAACCGTCATCGCCTGGTGCTAGGCGAGTTTCAGACATAACCTGGTCAAGTAGGCTGGTTGTGCTAGGAGCATCTAAAACAGCGTCTTCTGTTTGTTGTGACATATTTTTATCCTTAACCTTCTATTCCAAGTTCTTCCATTACTTGCTTACGAGTGTCATCGTTTTCAAGTATTGCTTGGATTGTTTTTCGAAAGGCTGGCACGTTGCCTAATGGGCCGCGTAAAGCTTGTAGTGCGCGTCTTAGCTCAAGTAGGCTATTTAGCTCAGGTATTTGCTGAGCTATATTGCCTGGGTCAAAATCTTTCATGCTGTCGATTTTTAGTGAAACACTAATGTCGTCAGATGAATTCTCTTCTAGTTTATTAGGTACTGAGAAAGACATAGACAAATTTTGGCTCTTTACAACATCGTTAAAATTTTCTTTATTGATATTGATAGGGTCACGATCTTCTATGACTTTGTCATTTTCCTTTCCAGTAAAGTCATCTAAAACCAACAGTTTTAATGGCAGTTCAACGTTTTCACTGGCACCACCTGTATCTGATTTATAAGAAATATTAATGCGCTCTTTGGGCGCAACGCTTCCATCTGCCATAATTTTTCTCCTATGAATTACTGGTTAAAAGAGCAGGGTTGTACCAGCATAGTTGATCGTATGCGGCATCTTTTTCTTGCTGTTTGCTGTTGGAGTCTGACTCGTTTAATGCTTCATAGGCATTAACCAATAGTGCTAATGCCTTAGCCAAAAAGTCACTTTCCCAATCGGCGACCTTTAAGGTACGAGTTTCTTCAATCATTCTTTCTAGCATTGGAATGCCCACTTTGGGTTTTCCATTTAAACAGGCCAGTTCAGCGCAGGCTATTTTAATTTTAAATTGGTCTCTTTTGGTATTGGCGGTGCAGTTATTTAATAATGTAAAGCCGTCGGTCAATTTACCGCTTATAGCCAGTTTTTTAGCTTCAGCAAAGGCGCTTGAGATGGCATCGGTGCTTTCGCTATTAGCGGCTTCTGAATTATGGGTGTCGGTCGTGAACGATTTTATCCATGCTTTACTTTGGTCACTCGCAAACGCGTCTCCATTGGCATACTCAAGATCCAATATTTTTGGCACTCTGCTAATAAAACTTTTCAATTCATTTTCTAAGCATTCCTTCGCTTTTTCAAATTCAGCTCCCAAAGCTTCAAGACTAAGGGCGATATATCGATTGCCGTCAAACCAGTAGGGGAGTTTTTCGGCTATTTTTTCCCCGTAATTTACGGCTTCTAAAAATTCACCTGACTCAAACAGTTCACATAGTTTTTTAAGTTTGTCAGCAGGAGGGCTGGGTAGCTGAGTTTTGTTGTCTTTTACAGGAGGGAGCTTGTCTAGGTTATCCCATAGCGCGCTTCTGCTTAGGCGAAAGCGCCTAGGGTCGGATGCTTTAGCTTTTCCAAAATAATGAGCTAATTTTCTAAGGCTGTCCTGAGTTTGTTTTAATGCTTTTCTGGCCTCGTTGTCACTGGCTACATTTCCCACGGGTTCAATTGAGGGGGCTTTCTCCGTTGCCTGGGTAGCTTTAGTCTTTTTAATTTCTGCTGTTACGATTTCACCTTGTGAGGCAGGTATAGTTGATTGTATGGGCTCTGGTGTTGGGGTAATGGGCGCGGGTGCAACTGGCGCCTCCTGAACTGGGGCTTGAGTAACAATAGGGGCGGCAGCAGGTGGTGCGATGGTTTCTTTTTGGGCTGATATAGATTTTAGTCGTTTAAGGGGGCGCAATACGTCAGAAAAATTTGGCGCGCTATCCGCCATTTTATCAGATAGAAAGTAATCCAAGTTTTTAATGGATGTGTGAATACTTGGAATAAGGGCCATGTCTTTTTCAGATGGCTCGTTGCTGTCGATGTAGGTGCTGACTTTTTCGATAAACCATTGAGTGGCATTTT
This sequence comes from uncultured Bermanella sp., assembly GCA_913058575.1. Classification (GTDB taxonomy): domain Bacteria; phylum Pseudomonadota; class Gammaproteobacteria; order Pseudomonadales; family Oceanobacteraceae; genus Bermanella. The sequence goes on along the minus strand of CAJXRF010000069.1, from coordinate 4,782 downwards.
GGCGCCCCCGCAAACGCTTTTTAGGGGGGTACATGTCATCCCAGTATTTTTCACTTAGGGTTTCTAATAATGTAGAGCCCTTCATGAGCCCTTCATATCCATTTAGCTGCGTTAGTGAGTAAGCAAGATAACAGGCAGTGGAATAATCTTTACTGATATTTTTTAGTATGTCCGTACTAAAATCGCGTACACAACTCCAATCAGTTGAGTCAGAGTCTAAAGACTCAGACTTAGTGATTTCTGATTCAAGGCTTTCGTATGCAGGCTCATATTTCGCATTTATTCCGCAAGGGCTGTCTTCACTAATTACCTGAGTGGCCAGTTCTAAAATTTGTTGATCTACTTCCATGTAAATAATCGTCTCAAAATATGGCGTGTTGATTTTATTGGTTATTAATCATTTCTGCCGCATTCGACCTTTATCTCACAATCTTGTCAAGTCTGATCATTCAAATGTGAGACGTGTCACTATGTTTTACGGTTGCAATAAACCCACGATATAAATGGCCGCTTGGCAATGCCCACCTTAATAAATGGTTATTTTTATAGGGTAAATGATTAAAAAGTATTAGTAGGTATGGTGAGAATTGTTTGTGGTGTTTTTGATTTACTTATTTCTTGCACATTTGGTACAAACTAAAGGATTGGATCGTCGTATTTTCTGAAAATTGATGAATTCTTAAAAATGTGAAGTGGTCCTCGAATGTGGGGTGGACATATGGTGTTTAAAGTTAGGTCGTGTAAACTCGCGGGCGATTATTAACGGGTAATGGAAGTACTCAATGCTTCGCAAGGTTTTAAAAAAATGGATTTACGCACTGCATATCTCTTTTGTAGTGCTTCTGGTTTCTGCCTGTTCAGAGGGTGGGTCTTCTTCAAGCACTGATAGTGTTAGTAGTGGGCGTACTTTAGATGTACTTGACTCAAATGTTGTTTTTGAGGGGGCAAGTACGCAAACTCAAACTCTATCTCTAGAATTTATTAGCCCGGTTACCGGCGAAATCTCCTATCAAAGTTTTAACATAACGGCCGCCGAAAAAAGTGACTATCGCCCCGTGGTTGGCTTATTAAGTGTGGTGCAGGGTGAAACCTACAGTGTGTCCGTTGATATTTATGGTGACGATGAAATAGAAGGGGATGAACAATTTGGAATTAGTATCTTAGATGCTAGCGGAGCTGAACTGCAGGTGTTAATCGCTCAGATCAGTAATGATGATTTACCGCATCTAAGCATTAATGAACCCTCTATATCCGAAGGGGATTTTGGTACGGCGAGATTAAGCTTTGTTTTAGAGTTAAGTAGCCCAGTGGTCGATCCGTATGAAATTGCTATTTCCAGCGAGGTGTGTGAAGGGTGGGTTGATCCAAGTACCGATGACGAGCGGTTTGCCACTCCTTGTGTTGATTTTGAAGAGTTTAATGCCACCCTAGTATTCACCAGTGATGTTCAAACGTTAAGTTTTGATGTGGTGGTGATCAGTGATGACCTGGTAGAGCTTGATGAGACAGTGGAGTTGAGTGTTACCTCTAATGGCTTGGAAGCGCTTAGCAGTGGCGGCAAGGGGAAAGGGATAATACGCACAGATGAAACCCCAATTGATCAAGGTTTCTCACTTACCTCAAGTAGCTTGGTGTTAGGCGAAGATAAGAACAATAGTGGCGAAGATGGCAGTGATGCTGCCAATGAGGAGTCATGGCAGTTGGTAAGCTACCGTGTTGATGTAGTAAACCCTGATAACATAATTCAAGCGCAATATGTGGAGTTTTCACTAAAAGGTGAAGAGGCAAGTCAAGCGGGTGACCCTTTTGCCCGGGCTCAGTTCACATTGGGTGCTGACTCTGATTACTGTGTGAATAACCCTAACGAAATAGACCTTTCAGAAACACCTTGTGAATCTACGGGGCGTTTTTTGCTTGAGCCAAGTGCGACTTCATTTGATTTACAGTTTTATGTGTCGGCAGATGTGGTGATAGAAGCCGATGAAGTCATTGAAATTGTGCTGGGCAATGATCAGGGAGTGGAGTTTGTAACCTTATACCACACCATAGAAAATGACGATGCACCTGAGTTGATTATTACCGTAAATGGCACTGACATGCCTTTGGAAGAATTTGTAGCAGGGGATAATAATTTTTTAACGGTTGATGAAAGTGTTGAGCTGTTTGCTATTAGTCTTAAATTGGCCGTGCCTGTTATTGAAGAGTGGGGGGTGCCTTTTGAATTTCGTCGTACATCTGGTGTCGACGTTAATGCTGACTCAGCTGATTATGTTAGAGAAACCGGTACGCTAACATTTTCTGCTAACTCCCTTGAGCCTCAAGATCCATTAGATGTGCAGCTTTTCTTAGATGACCGATACGAGGGGGATGAGTTTTTTGAGTTATACCTTGAAGGTATTGGCATTGATCCGATTAAAATTAAAATATTGGATGATGATCTACCGGCCATTGGTTTGGTTAATTCAAATGGTAGTGCTATTGAAACAGAAGCAACCGATGATTTTAGTAGTGAAAGACGTGTGGTGGTAGTGACAGAGCAATTGTTGGCCAGTTCAGGGCTTGGTACCGAAAATAACCAGAGCTATCAGTATGAGTTATTGTTGGATGCTGGGGAAACGGCTGCCCGTTCTGATTTGGCGATGGTATATCAAATTGAAGCCTTGGAACCAGATGCGAGCAAAGGGTACTGCAGTTATTTGAATGAAAGTGGCCCTAATTATTCAGCGAATGCAGGTGGCAGTGACTTTAAATTATTTATTGGTGACTCAACTGATTCAGTGAGCGCCAATGAGGAATTTGTGTTTGGCGAGGGCGAAACACAGCTATCTGTAAACTTGGAAATCTTAAACGATTCGATTTTAGAGTGTGATGAGTACTTGGCCATTACTTTTTACATTTATGAACCTGATGCGGTAAGCAGTCAAGATACAGGCTTGCGACAATCCTACCCTTTGATTTTTCAAATTCCTAATAAAGATAAAGCCTTGCTGAGTGTAAGTGGCTGGGAAGCCAGTGAAGAGTCAGGAGGCGTCGTGACCAGTCAATCATTTTCACTGACGTTAGATCAGCCCATTAATACCAATGTGCCTTATCTTCTAAGTGGCGCGGATGCCTTTAGTTGTAATGCAATAGATATAGCGGCAGTTACCAATACTGGAGTTGTATTTGAGAATTTAAGCAGTGATGCCAGTTTGGATGTACCGATTATTGGGGATGATGTTGTTGAACCTGATGAGTTCTGTCAGTTAAGTATATTACAAACCGATCAGCACAATGGCTACGACCTTTTGGATGTTCAATATTGTGATGCGGCAGGTGAAAGCTGTGGTGAATCGACAAATACCTATGCACAAGGAATTATTGATAATGACGATTTACTAACGATAACGATAGAGGCAGAAACTTCAATCTTAGAGCCTGCTGATATAGGCGATGCCAATGTTAACCCTGTTGAAATTTCATGGGTTAAAGATATTGCTGAAAATGTAGGGGATATTCACTTAAGCTTGATTCAAGAGAGTTGCAATAATGGCAGTGATTGCAGTGAGTTAGATGATTTCGATTTGACGCCTGAGCTAATGATTAAAAGTGCAAGTTCGTTGGAGTATGTAACGGCTCCATCAATTGCTTTGAGCAATTTGTTATTTATAAATGCCGATGATGTTGTAGAGAACACAGAACAATTGTTAGTGTCCATTGAAAATACAGTGGGTAGTGAATATGTAAGTATGGTGACTCAAACAGAACTGGACTTGAGTATTGTTAATGAAGATAAATTATCAGTTGAAGTAGATGAGTTATTGCCATCTTCCACCATGAGTAATGAAGGAGAGGCCGGTTCAAGAAGCTTCCAAATTAGTTGGGGCAATAAATCTGTTGAGAGTGGCGTAGCTGAATTAAATTTAAATTTAACCTCTAATTCAGATGCCGTTAGAAAAGCCAGTGACACGCAAACTGATTATGAATATTTATTTGAATACGATAGCAATGAGGTTATTTTATCAAGTGATGTGATTTTGAAATCAGCGGGTCAAGAGTTATTGGCTGATGATTCGATTCAAATTAACTTAAGTATGCAAGATGATGACTTGGTTGAAATAGAAGAGTTAATTCAGTTTTCTTTGTCAGGTGAGTCAAATGATTTTGTTGCTTCTTTCTCTCAAGATTTTACCCACACAATAGGGATTGATGACAAACTTCAGGTGTTCTTTTTACCACCAGATGATTACGTGAGTGGAGCAGGATCAAGTGCTGAAAATGATGCCAGCACGATTGAGTATACAATTGAATGGCAGGGGCAAGTAGCCAGTAACGTGCCTGAATTGTCCGTTGATATTTCCCAAACCGGCGATGCCTTAATTCCTGGTGATGTAACGGTTACCAAGACCAGCTCCAAATACACAGATAATACTTACCAATTGAAAGCGGCTGATAGTGAGCTTTTATCTGGCACAGATAGCATTTCTATAAATGTCGTAAATGACACTTCTGTTGAGACCGATGAATCAGTCAATACCATATTGCAATATGTGACAGGTGATACCACCAGTTCTGATTATGTAACTTTAAATAATGCTGAAGATGATGTGGTTACTTTGGTTCATACGATTACAGATTCAGATACTGTTACGCTATCCCTAACGGAAGATGGCGGTAATCTGACTGAGTCAGATGAAGAAAATGGCAATACCAATACCTATACCCTTACCTGGGGCAGTGACTTGGATAAAGGCATTGCTGCCATTGAAGTGGCCCTGCCGTTTTCAGGCAGCGCGACCGTTG
>CAJXRF010000068.1 GCA_913058575.1 uncultured Bermanella sp. | reverse complement strand
CCTGTACATAACGCTCCTGCGCATCCTTGCGCCCGCTTCATACCGTACATCCTGTGCATAACGCTCCTGCGCATCCTTGCACCCGCTTCTTACCGTACATCCTGTACATAAAAAAGGGTGCCTAATAAGGCACCCTTTTTACATTAAACAGTTTAGCCAGTCAGCTTATAACAGTTTAACGACACCCACTAAAATGACGCTTAGTACTAAACTGCTAACAATCACGCCACGAACCGTGGTCATAGGCCCTTGCTTGCCCATGATGCCGTTAACCTCTAGCGCGGCCACGATGGCCAAAGCCACCCACATGCCTGTGGAACCAGTACCCATGCCATAGCCGCCATAGTGCGGGCCTGCCAGCATGAAAAAAGCCATGGGGGCTGAGAATAAAACGTTGGTACGTGAAGCCAGTAACGCTTTGGCACCTGCTGCTGGGCCATCGCCTTCTTCTATGCCAAGGGCAATTTTTTGATTAGGCCAAATAATCAACCATACATTTAGAAACATGATGGTACCCATGCCGGCACCTAATACTATATAGCTATTTAAGACATGCATTTTCGCCACGCCCATGAGCAATATTAAGCCAGTAAGGAAGGTAAACATGGCGCCCCATCTAAACCACCACAAGGCTTCTGGTGCCAGTTTGGCTTTGGCATCTTTTAAACCTTCAGGGGTCGCTGCTTTAAAATAGCCCCCTTGAATGAAATTAAAATAGTACAGTAACCCGATCCAGGTCATTCCGAATAACAAGTGACCCCAACGAGCCAGCATGTTGACCAGTTCCATCATTTCCATAATTAATCCCTCTGACATCAGTGATGTTGTAATGCCCCAATTAAGATCTAAGCCTTATTCTTAGGGGCTTTAAGTTTGTTTTGCCTACTCCAAAAGTAGCTGTTTGCGCAAACATAAGCAACAGATAGAAAAAGTGGCTTAATATTTGAATTAATAGGCAGCTCAAATAATTCGTTAGACAAATTGGTAAATAGGTCATGGCTAACTACACTGACAAGATATTGTGGCTTATATGGTCTGATTTTGGAGGCAAGTTAAGATGAAAGCTGTATTTTTATTGCTGTTACTTTTTCCTGCAGTGTTACTGGCGCAAACCATTACTCTTACCTATGAAAATTCTAATTCTTATCCCTGGTATATGAAGGATGGCAGTGGTATCGATTTAATGCTGCTTAAAATGGTAGATGAAGCCATGCCTGAGGTAAATTTCAAATACACCCAGGCACCTTGGAAGCGATGCTTAAAAAATATTGAAACCAATGTGACCGAAGGATGCTTTTCTGCAAGCTTTAAAGAAAAGCGTAAAGCCTATGGATATTACCCAGGAGGGGATAGCCCAAATAAATCTCAGCGTATTCACTCTTCTAGTTACTCTTTATATGTATTAAAAGGGGCGAATATAAGCGTAACCGGTAAGCTCACCATTGAAGGGCTAAATGGAAAAGTAGCCGCACCGGCTGGCTATTCCATTGGTGATGACTTAATTAAAAAAGGTTACAAAGTGGATGCTGGTGCGAGTTTAAGTAGCCATAATTTTGAAAAATTATTACAGGGAAGGGTGAAAGCAGTGGCAGCCTTGAGTTTAAATGGCAATAATATTTTATCTAAAAATTCAAAGTACTCTGATAAAATTCAGGTAATTGATCCGCCACTAATTGATAAACCTTATTACCTGATGTTTTCAAAAAAGTTTGCCAATAGCAATAGAGCATTGGTGGAAAAGATATGGGAAACCATAGGTGCATTAAGAGAAACAAAAGCTCACAAAGATAATGCAGGGGCTTACCTTTCTAAGTAAATTAATACACCACTTGATTGCGACCTGCCTCTTTAGCCCGGTAAAGATTTTCATCGGCGTGGCCAATTTGTTGATCTAAAGATTGGCCAATGTCATCACTTATGCCACAACTAAAAGTAACCGTGAGCCGGGTGTCTTCATTAATGAATATGCTTTGTTCGCTTAGTTGCTGCCTAAACTCATCCATGAATTCCCCTGCTTCAAAACTACTTAGCCCAGGCATAAGGATGCAAAATTCTTCACCACCTGTACGTCCAAGGCTTAGAATATAGTCGGCGAAGTAGTCTTTTATTTGTTCGCTGAAAAATTGTAAAACTTTATCCCCTACATTGTGGCCATAATCGTCATTTACTCGTTTAAATAAGTCTAAATCTATGATGCCAGCTGATAAAGCAGATTGATTTTTTTGTGCCTGTTTATGAATGTCTTCACCATTATTAAAAAAACAGCGCCGATTTGGTAGGCCAGTTAAATAATCGTTGTTCGCTTGGTAACGTATGGCTTCTAGTAATTCTAAAGATTCAATATTATGTTTGATTCGACAATTAAATTCTTCATGGTTAAACGGTTTTGATAAGAAATCATTGGCCCCATTTTTAATGAATTTTGCTGATAGAGAGCCTCTATTTAGTTCTTGAACAGATAAGCCAATAATTATTAAGTCACTTTTGTTGATATTGTGACGAATGGTTTTAACCAGTTCAAAGCCATCCATTTTCGGCATGTGATAATCGGTTATTAGAAGTTTGATATCAGGGTGCTCTACCAGCTGTTTTAAGGCTTCAATGCCGTTGGATGCGGCAAATGTTTGAAATTGGTGTTCCGCTAAACGCTGCATGATGAAATTGCGTTGTGAAGTGGAGTCTTCGGCCACCAGTACCTTTATGTCTTTATTGCGATACAAGCGATTTAATAAGCCCACTGCATAGGAATAGGAGAAACGACTTTCTTTAATAACATAATCTACCACGCCCTTACCTAATAGGACCTCTCGTTTACAATCATCGACGCTGGCAGTGAGTACGATAGTAGGGACAGTATTTTGCAATAAAAAATCCACCACCTCACCATTGACGGCATCGGGCAGAGTAAGGTCAGCCAGAGCGGCGTAGATGTCATGACTGTGCTGCTGAAATATTTCTTTGGCTTCTTTAAGAGAGCCTGCATATAAGGGCTGTAACTCTTCTAATTCTAGTTTGACCACATGCCGTATTATTTTCACCACCAGCACGCTGTCTTCAATTATTAATACCTTTTTAGCCATTGAGCCTGCACCGCTTGGGGGTTTTTAAAAGGGTATTTTTAGTTTAGCAGTAATCATTTATTTGGTTATTCGGTATTAAGGCCAATTTAACCGCTAGTTTAGGAAGTAATGCCTGTCAAGTTAGCTGCGGGTGTGGCTTGTTAAATGGCCGGCTGCGGCTATGCTCTACAGAGGTATTTTTTATTTGGGGTTGGCGTGACATCCACAAAGAAAAGGCTGCTTTTTTCTGTTTCTTTATTATTGGTAGTGGGTTTTTTAATTACCAGTCTGGTGAGCTATTTTATCGCCCTAAATGAGCTTAGAGATAACATTCTAGAGCAAGATTTACCCTTGTCTGTTGATAATATTTATTATGATATGCGCGATGAACTGCAACGTCCGATCTTTATTTCCTCTCTGATGGCCAGCGATACTTTTTTAAGGGACTGGGTAATGGAGGGAGAAAATGAACCAGAGCGCATGGTACGTTTTTTAGAAAATGTAAAATCTCGCTACAATACCCTTTCAAGTTTTTTTATATCGGATAAATCCCATATTTATTATGACCCAAGCGGCAAAAAAGCCTTGTTGAATCAAAGTGGAAGAGAGGACTCTTGGTATTTTCGGGTTAAGAATTTAAAAGAGCCTTATGAAGTGAATATTGATGTGGACTACCGAAATAGTCAGTTACTCACCATATTTGTTAATCATAAAGTGGAAGACTTTAATGGCCAGTTTATTGGTGTGGCAGGGGTTGGTTTAGAGGTGAACGTGGCGAAAAAATTTATTGATGAATCCAGCAGGCGTTTTAAACATGAAATTTATTTTTTAGACCTTGAAGGTGACGTTAAATTAGCCAGCAGTAATGCCAATAAAAATATCAAAAATATCAATAACTTTTCCCCAATGAAGGAAATAGCCAAAGACATATTGTCTGGCAAGAAGGGAATCTACGAGTACCAGTACCATGGCCATACCCATTACTTAACTGCCCGCCATGTGGCGGATTTTAACTGGATAATACTGGTTGAAAAAAGCGATAAAGACGGCAAGGAAAGCATGTTTAATGCCTTAGCCATTAATATATTCATTTGCATTATTATAATTGTGGTAGTGGTCAGTAGTACTAACTTTACCATTGGCTTTTATCAAAGAGAATTAGAGGTCATGGCCCATGAAGATAAATTAACCGGTGTTTATAATCGTCATGCTTTTGATGTGTTGTTAAAGGATACTTTGCAGCTTGATGAACGGGAGAATACGGTCAGCTCCCTTGCGCTGTTTGATATTGATTATTTTAAGAAAATCAATGATCAGCATGGGCATTTAGTGGGAGATGAAATTTTAAAAATAGTGGCTAAAAAAATTCAGGCATCATTGCGACAAGTAGATGTGGTATGTCGCTGGGGAGGAGAAGAATTTATAATCTTACTCAAGCACACCTCACAAGAACAAGCGATTAAAGTGGCCGAGCAAGTACGTGAACAAATTGAAAAATGTGAATATAAAATGGCCAAACAAACCGTAACGGTGACCATAAGTGCAGGTGTGACCAGTTATCAACCCTTTGATACAACGCAGTCTATGTTATCCAGAGCCGATAAAGCCCTATATGATAGTAAGCATGCAGGACGTAATAGAGTAACCTTTTTGGGGTGACTTTTATCTGTGTATCAGTTCAGCCACAAGGTAACTGACTGAACTGATTTGAAACACTTAGTTATTCAATAAGCTCAGTTAACTGATCTCCTTTGAAATTGGCTGGCACAACGCTTAGTTCTGTTAAGCGCCCTTGCAAACTGGAAACATAATAAAATGTGCCATCAAATCCAGGCGTAATGGGCATGCCAGGGGCAGTAGAGAGCAGATTGCTGCGTAATAACTCTTGGCCAGTATTGGCATCACGCCATACTAGGCGGGCACTGATAGGCAAAGCTGAATCACTGTCTTCTAATACAAAAACGCGCTTATCTTTGGGTCCTAATACCGCGCCGAAACTTAAAGACCTTTGTTCAACACGCCAGGCCACACTTAAGCCTTTTTCCTCGTCAAAATCTAAAGCCACCAATTCATTTTCTAGCATATCGTAAGAATAAATACGCATGTTCTCAGCATCTATGGTGGGTAAGGAGAACTGCAGTGAGCCGGGCAAAATTCCGGAATGCTCAAATGGCGTAATGCGATGTGAAATATTAGAATCTTTTTGAGATATGACCGTCACCGATAAAGCATCTTGGGCTATTTGAAAATTATTCTGAATAACCACGTAGCCGTTCATAATGCCAGGGGCGGGCGCTGGTTTTTGATTATTAAAACGATATCGCACGGGCCCCCAGTTTGAATCTAATTCAATTTTGTTGTGAGCGTATTTAAATCTAAATAGATTATCAAACCCGCCTACGTAAACATATTCGTTGCCTTCAAATAAAGTATTGCTGATTCGCCCTAATACAGGTTCTTGAACTTTTACCTGGCTGACTAACTGTAGATTTTCAGGCTCAATAACCGCAATGGTACTGGGTACATCATTAGCGTATCGAAATAATAGGGCGATGATGGAATCGGCGTTGCTGCCTTTAATACGGGTTAATGATTTCATGACTAAATTGCCGTCACTTAAAATATTAAAGCCGTTATAGGCGGTGTCTCCTTGGGGTTGATTCGGGGCAGTGGGTAAATCGTTACTGCTTAGCAGTTGACCTGTTTGTGGGTCTATCTTGTAAATACGGTAGCCATTTACCACATATACATAGCCATTACCATGTACGCCAATGGCACCAGGGTAATCCCATTCGCCTTTGTCTTTGGCATTATGCAGACTTTTTCGCCATTCAATTTTTAACGTATGGGCGTTCACTTTAGCCACATAGGCTCCGGTGGCACATTCATCACTATTTTTTTCACACCACTCGGTTTTACCCGTGACGCCCCCTAATACAAAAATTTCATCACGATCACGGGTGGCAATATTATAAATGGCCGGTAACCCATCAAGGGTGCGGTGAATCACCTTGGCCTGTAAAGCATCTTTAGGTTGGCCTAATAGCTCAATTAGGTTACAGGTGTAGGGAAAAGTATGGGTGCGCTCGGATGCAAAGGCTTCGTTAGGGCTGACTGTGTGATACCAAGCGCCGTTGGTGGGGCCGGTGACGAGATTCTTAGACGCAGCGCAGCGATCTTGTAAATGCCAAGAGCTGCCATCAGATGCGGTGGTGGATGTATCGGTGAGCTCGGAGCGGTTTACTTGATAATAAATATTGCCGACACCGTAAACGACCAGTAATAACAGCAGTAATGAGAGCTTTTTAATCATGTCACACCTTTTCATTATTGTTAGAGGTGAGCACGATCAAATACTGAACAAACGTCATTAAATAACAATGCTGCACAACATGAAATTACCATGACCTGCCAGTGGGCCATGGTGCATAGGTGACAGAAAATGTTCCCTAGGTGACACAGGGAGAAATATTTAATTAAATAGGGGGTAGGCATAGCCCATGCAGTTTGGCGTATTGCAGTAACATGATGGTTTTAGCGTCTTTAATGTCACCGCTTTGGATAAGGTGGTAGGCCTCATCAAATGGCATTTCTAACACCTCTATGTTTTCTTGCTCATGATCAAGGCCGCCTCCGGCGCTCACTTTCATGGCTTGCGTATATTCGGCGGTGAAAAAGTGAATAATTTCAGTGACCGAACCCGGTGACATATAGGTTTCGAATATTTTGGTAACGTGAGTGACTTGGTAGCCTGTTTCCTCTTCGGCTTCACGGCGAATGCACTCTTCTGGATTGTCACCTTCTAATAAGCCTGCACAGGCTTCAATGAGTAAGCCATCTTTATTGCCATTAACATAGGTAGGCATACGAAACTGACGAGTTAATACCACAGATCGTTTGGCTGGGTTATACAATAAAACGGTGGCGCCGTTACCCCGGTCATACGCTTCCCGTTCTTGGTGCTGCCATTGGCCTTTGTCGTTGAGGTAATCAAAGGAATACTTATTTAAGGTATACCAGCTATCCGATAGCACCTGCTTGACGATATTTTTAATTTTCTGGGTCATGATGAATTCGCTAAATATTAAACAAGTGTTAAATAGACAAGGTTAATACTAGACTTTAATCACTAATGGTCCCACTGCAAATGTTTTTCAATAAAACTCTTGAAATAGGCCTGAATATTTCAGTTAATAGCACGCTATTAAGTAAAACGTTTATCGCTCTGAATGGGTCAGTTTGTGCTTAACATCTAAAGTTGGCAACCTATTCTAGATTCATAGGCTGCCAATCATTACTCTATTTCATTGTTTGTATTTCATGATGAAAGTGATAAGTGTCTAAGGCCTTGGCTAGGTTATCGATTGCTAATTTATCTGTGGGTGTCGCAATAGTAATATTAGCTAGGCAGCCAAATTTCTCATGTTTATTAACAGTGACCGATATCTTTTTAATCGCAGTAGCGCCAAATAGTTCATTGATATGTACATTTATAATGTCTTCAATTTGCCACCAGGTTAATTGGGGCTTAAATATTTTCCCCACCGCCGTTACCGGCATTTCCTTAATGATGTGAATGACCTTTGGAATGGCGGCCCGCTCTTGAATGTTGGCCATGGCATAATCCATAATATTTTGTTCATTAATGGCATGATTGTTTAAGGTTAGATACACAGCAGGTACTTCACCGGCGTAACTGTCGGGGCGACCAATAGCAGCTACCAAGTCAACGCCGGGCATGGCCGCAAGTGGCTCTTCAATGGATTTTGGATCAATGTTATGTCCGCCACGAATGATTAATTCTTTTTTACGTCCGGTTAGCCATAAATAGCCGTCTTTATCCATGCGCGCAAGATCTCCTGAGTTGAGCCAGGATTGACCGGATATATTAATCCAAATATTTTCATTGTGCTTTTTTTCAAGGTAGCCGTTAAATACATTTGGCCCACGTACGGCCAGTACGCCAATTTCATTAATCCCCGCGTCTCTTAAAAATTGATCTTGATCATTTAGAATCACGATTTTTATCTCAGAAAAAGGCAAGCGCATGCCAATAGAGCCAATACGCGCCGTGTTTTCGATAGGGGTTAAACTGGATGCGCAAGTGGCTTCTGTTAAGCCGTAACCTTCCAATAATTTAATGCCTGTTTTATCTTGAAATTTTTTGAATGTCTCAACCGGAATGGGTGCGGCGCCGGAAATAGCGAACTTTAGTGATGATAAGTCACATTGACTGCTGTCTATGTTTAATAAAGCACCTAGTGCTGTGGGAACGGCGCTAAAAAAGCTGATTTTTTCATGCTCGATAATATTAAAAAAATTCTCGACGATTTTTTCAGTACGAAAACCACTAGGACCCGCTAATACAATAGACAGCCCATTCGAAAAAGGCATGAGTCCAGAAGCGATGGCAGCATTTACGTGAAAAAGCGGTAACCCCACGAGGGCTTTATCTTCTGGAGTAGGTTCTAATGCTGCCGCCATCATGGCGGCGTTGGCGACTTCATTAGCATGAGTATGTAAGGCGATCTTAGGGGTACCTGTGGTGCCACCTGTATGAAACATGGATGCGTTATCCTGCGGATGGATCACACGTCCACTGGTCAGATGATCGGCAGGGTAGTTTTTTAAACTGTTTTCAAAATTGAGAATGTTTTCACTGGGATTAGACTTTCCAAATAACACCAATACTTTTTCAAGAGTAGGAACCTGATCTTTAATTTTTAACACTTTCTGGTAAATGTCATTTCCAGGAGCGTCACCTAGCGCAATTAATATTTTTGTACCGGCTGCATTTAAAAGATCCCGTATGACATCCGCCTCCAAAAGAGGATTGACAGGGTTGACGATGCCCGCGGCTTCCCCTCCCCACAGTGCAAAATGAGTTTCAATAAAATTGGGAAGTAATAGGGATGTGACATCCTCTTTCTTAACGCCTAAGTCGTGCAGTAAATTGGCACATTGATTGATACCTGAAAACAATTCTTCATAGCTAATTTCTCGATTCGGGTTCGCGATTTCTCCAAGCAGTTTATGGCCCATTTTGGCTTTTAGAGGAATCTTTTGCTCATTATAATAGTCACCTCTTAAAAGGTATTTGATGGCCGTTTTTTTGGGGTTGATCATGCAGCCATGTTTTATGGCATCATAGGTGGTGGTGCCTTGTAAAAAAGCATCGAGGCCTTTTTCTTCTATATGTTGAAGTCGATTTATGTAACCGTCTTCATGATGGGCGGTTTTTTGTATTGTTAATTCTTTTTCGTTAACTGCAAACATAATCATCTCACAATTTTATTAATAATTAGCCAGTTAAACTGGCTGTCTGAATAGCTGTACTGTATTTTTAGGTGACTTTAATCAAGGATACTAAGCGCTTCATGTTTAAATCTGTTTTTGAAAAAAGATGCTTAAATACTTTTATCAATAACCCAATACTAGGCTTAATGCCTAGCATGTCTTTGCTGATCTTGGGGCCCCATTGTGAAAGAGAGTCGCCACTGAATTCACAGTATCGTGTGGCTACATGGCTGTCGAACATGTCGCCATCACAGTAGTGTTCAAACTGAAAGCCCCAAGGGTCGCGCCAGTAATCAAAGATTTGGCTGCCTAATATGTGTCGGCCTATGCCCCAAGAGTGATGGTGTTTCTTATGCTTCAACCACTTTTGTCCCATGGCAATGAGGTCGATGTCCGTCACCTCAAATGCGGTGTGTTCATGGCCAATACCCACGGCAGAACCAATGGCTAGGGTGTGGTGATCGCTAGGGGATTCTCCTTGGTCACAACGCAGAAAACCAACCGCGGGAATGGCGTGCCCTTGCAGCATTTGAAAATCGCTGACGATTAACCCTAATGTATCTTGATACCAATGTAGTGACGCTTTAAATTTTCTTACTGCTAAAACCGTATGCCCCAGTCGAGCAATGGGTGGCGGTGCAAACTGTGGGCGCACCACCTCATTGAGTCTGGCCTTAAGTGTAGGTGTGTTGGCGGATACCACAGCCTGATAATGAGGCATGTTTGAAAGCGTATTAAGGCCAAAGTTGACTTCAATAAGATTGTTATCAGGGTCAAATAATTGAACATAATGGCCGCCGAGTTTATCGCTACGGTGTTGTATTTCAACCTGCTGATGTTTGGCTAGGGTTTGTAATGTTTGAAAACTATCTACGGTGAACCCAATAACTGAATACTCCTTAGTCGATTGCTGCAGTATAAGTGCATGGCTAGCTTGTTCAATGGTACGAAAATATGCGATGTTTTCAGAGCGATTTTCTAATATTAAACCAAAATCTTTAAAGAAATTAATGGCTTTATCTAAGTCTTTTCGACCATAGCGCATATAAGCTAGGCGGTTTACCTTAACGATCGGGTTTGCGCTGCGCTCGTTTACCGTACATGCATTTTTAAACTGATTATTTATTGTGTCGCTTAATTGGTCTTCGTTCATTTTATTCACCCGCTTTATTATAAAATTTATTGTTTATTTTTATGTGTATACCGCTATTGAAAGTGATTCAGATTGCTTTTTATGAAATGGTTTAACGTTATTGGAGGGTGCCCTAGTAAGTCGTTTACGCTTGTGGTGCTTTTAATTCCTGCACCTAACATAAATAGTTTGGCCATCTGTGATTGGTGGCGTATATGTCTTGCGGATTCTCCCTTTATACGCATAATAATTTTTACTACCCATAAGGGCACCTTTTTATACGCCACAGGTTTAGACAGATGTTCACTAAGAGCCTCGGATAACTCTAAAAACGAAGATGGCTGGCCTGTGATATAAAATGTTTTTGCCGAGTGTTTTTCTTGAATTAAAGCCTGCATAGCACAGGCAGCGATATCTTGAGCATCTATAAAGCTAAAAATAGTGTCTTTTGAAAAAGGCATTAGGATTTTATTTTTGTTTTTTACCATGCCAGCCACTGGCCCTAATAGATTTTGCATAAAGAAGTTACAGCGTAATATCACGTAATCATTACAGTATTTTTTTAAATGCTGCTCTATTCGATAGTGCTCGCGCCCAGTTTCACTTTTTGCATGGGGGGCTATAGACGCCTCACACCCTGAGATTTTAACAATACGTTTAATGCCCAGTTTTGTTGCCGTATTGATGGCGTTAATTTGTTGGGCTTCCATGCCTTCACCATGACCGGAAAGTAGGAATAAGCAAGTACCCCCATCGAAGGCCGCGGCTAACGATTGGGGGCTATCTAAATCCCCATATCGTACAAATTGAGCAGGCAACACTTTTTTCGCATGCTCTATAGAACGTGCTACTAAACGAAATTCATGCTGACTTTTTTCTAATAGTTTAACTAATTGTCGGCCTATGGTGCCGGTGGCACCTAATATGATAATCATAATTACCTCAAATGCTAAAAACAGAATGTAGTTGTGTTGTGCGACTTTTTTAAGCGCAAAACTTACGAAACCGCTAACAGCGCTTGTTGATTGAACCCAACTTTTTCAAATATTTGTTTTAACAGGTTCTCTGCATCTTCCATTGGACCTTCGTGCATAACTATCTGGTCGGGCCTAACAATCACCACCCATCCTAAGGGGACCGTTTTGGGTAATAAATCTCCTTGTGTATCTTCCCAGCAATCATCGAGTATAGGGCGATTAAGAACTTGATTACGGTGACAAATTTGTAAACTTTCACCGCCAAATTCTTGCCATTTTTTTTGCATATCAGTGGATAAAAATCTATTAGGGTGATGGCCAAACCCCATTAGTCGAAATTTACCCGCTGCTATATCATCGCTATTTTCAATGCGTCCATGGCAATTTTTTAGGGGTGTTTGCATAATGGGATGGCCGCGTTTGATGCGATTTTTACCAGGAATAAATAATCCTTTGTAAAATGCATTTTTAGGTTTTATCTCAAGCTCTTGTAATTGATTTTTTAAAATAGGTAATAAAGACATGGTTTTCACAATGCCGTGACTGATAAAGGCGGTTAATTTACTTTGCGGCATGACCACCTTACCTGCTAATACCGCCAGTTTAATCATGGCTTTGGCATGGGGGCGACGTTCAATGTCGTAACTTTTCAGAATGTCGCAATGGCTATTACCTTTTATTACCGAAGCAATTTTCCAGCTTAAGTTGGCCGCATCTCTTAAGCCTGCCACCAACCCTTGACCCACAAAAGGGGGGGTGACATGGGCTGCATCGCCAATTAAAAAGATATTTCCTTTTGAAAATTTGGGTGCTGTCTTGGCTTGAAAACGATAAACCGCTTTACGTTCTATGCAGGCATCATGCTGTGGGAACCAAGGCTCTAATAAGGTGTTTATATGTTTGTTTTCCATTAATTTATTAGGGTCTTCATTTTTACGAAGCTTAAACTCCCAGCGCTCTCTGTTGCCTGGTGCAGGCATATGGGGCACAGCACGACTTGGATCACAAATAAATTCAATGTGATCCTGAGGCTTGCTGATTTGGGATTGATGAATGTCTTTAACATCCACTATGAGCCAGTCTTCGTCGTATTTTTTACCCCCTTTAAAATCTAAACCAAGAGATTTACGAATAGAAGAGTTTGCGCCATCGGCCGCAACGAGATACTGGCATTTTAAGCTATGGCTTTCACCTGATTGATCGGTGAGTTCAACTTGCACGCCGTCTTCAAGTTGTTCGCTGTGGCTAAGGGAAAGGCCCCTGTGTAAGGGGAAGTGATGGCTCTTTTTCAGATTAATATCCAATGCTTCTTCAAGCTGGGGTTGAAAAAAAGTCACTAGTTTGGGATGACAGTCGATAACGCCAGCGCAATTGGCACGACCAATTTCTCCAAATAACGGAGATTTAAAATGCACACTGCCCACGCCAATACGCTCAAATGATTGCTCACTAAGACCTGTCCACTGCAGTATGCGCAGCGCTTCATTGTCTAAAGCAATGGCTCTTGGTTGCTCGAAGATTTTTAAAGATTTATCAATAATGACCCCTGATATGCCTTGGTGAGATAATAAGTTGGCCATGGCCATGCCGACGGGACCCGCCCCAACAATTAAAACATCGGTGACTTTTGGTAAATTCTTCATGCTAGGCCTCCTCGCGAATGACGTGATTTTGCTTGCCTAAATCGATGGCCCCATCAGAGCTTTTTATAGACAGTTCAAGTAAGTCGCCCTGTTGAAGGTACTGGGTTCGTTTACTTTGTATTTTATTGAATAAATTCCATTTTCTTTTTTCGGGTAGCAGACCAACTAATTTTACTAATAAAGGTGAAGGCAAACTTAAGGCACAGCCAGAAGGGGTCCCTGTCATCAATACGTCGCCAGCTTCAAAATTTACCACTTGGGAAAATTCGGTTAACGTCTCGGCGGGTTTAAATACCAAATTGCGGGTACTGTCTTGTTGACGTATTTCTCCATTGACCGACAGGGTGAGGTTTAGGTCATTGAGATAATGGAACTCATCTTCTTCCAGTAAAACCAAATAAGGCCCTAGCGGGCAAAAGGTGCGGTAACTTTTTCCTTTGTGAAATTGCATTTGTGGTATTTGAATGTCACGGGCAGAAACATCATTGCCAATACAAATTCCGGCAATAAATTCAGAAAGATTGTCTTTATTAACGTTAACTTCGCTTTGAGTGCTGGCTGCTAACACCAGTGTTAGCTCCACTTCATAATCCAAAAGTTTCACTTTTTTAGGTTTAACGATGTCCCCTTGAGGTGGCGTGATGGAGGCAGAACTTTTTGTGAAAAACATATTGAAGTTTTTCTCGTTGGGGTTCATGCCAGAATCAATCATATGTTGGCGATAATTGGCTCCTTGGCATAACACCTTGGCATCTTGAGTAATAGGGGACAGCAACTTATCAGTTTTAATGGCATGGCCATTGAGGGCTTGGCTAGCCAATTGTTTGATTTCTTTACGGCCTAGTGTGAGCAAAGCCTTTGTGGTGGAGCAGAGCACATTCAGTTGAAATACTTGGTTTTGATGGTGGATTCCCCAGTAATGTTGGGCGTTTTTTTCAAAGCGAACAAGGTTCAGCATGGTGCACTCCAAATTGTGCAGAGCCTATACCGTGGCCTATTAAAGGCGTTGGATTTGGCTTGTGATTATTATTTGATCAAAAACTATATTTGAATTTATATCAAAAATGAAAAGGTGTCAATTTTAAAGATTATTCAAAAATGAGGGTTTGACAAAAATACCCGTATTGATAAAGTGAGCCAAAATAGACATAAAAGAGCTTTTGGTATGCTTCTCCCTAAGCGTCAGCGCACCCGGGCCAAATTGTTGGATGTAACACAAGGCCTTATCCTTGAAAAAGGCTGCCAAGCCCTATCTTTGCGGGATATATGCTTTGCCGCAGATATGTCGGCGGGTACCATTTACAATTATTATCGAAGTTTGGAAGAGATATTTACTGACATTGAACGCATGTTAATGGCGGCTTACTACCAGACACTAAACCAAGCAGTACAAGCGCTAACGGACCCCATAGAGGTGGTAGCTGCCTCGGCACGACAAACCCTATCGAATGCCTTACCAGGCAGTCCCTTTGGGAAAATTGTTTTTGAAGGCCGATTGCCACACCAGCGACTGATCACCAGTATTCGTGACAACTTTGTAAAAGACATGCTGGCCGCACAGCAGCAGGGGTGTTTTACAATTGAAAAGCATGCTGCGTTACTGGCTATGATTACAGGGGGGATGTACGGGGCCATGAGTGATCTTTATGAGGAAAAACTGCCTGTTTCAGCCATAGAAGATTTAACGGAAATACACCTTGCTATGCTTGGGGTGGATAAATTAAAAGCAAAAGAAGTGGCTCGCAAATCGTTTACGCCAGTGTCTTTACCTGCTTTGCCTTTATCATCGGCCGTATGGTTGGATGAACTGGATGCCACTCCTTCGAAAGCGTGACGAAATAGCTAGGTTGTAAAGTGCTCTTCATGGCCTATAGATTTGCTAAGGGGGTCAGTACCGACATAAGTTCTTCACCGGCTGCTTTATTCTCAGCAGAGCCAGCTACTGCTTGCTGAGTGTCCTTTACAATATTGCCAATGTTAGCCAGTATTTGATTGGCACTGGCCAGTTGATTACTTACCCCCTCAATGACCATTTGTGCAGCATGAGCACTTTGCTGGGAAAAGTTATTCACATTTTCTAGGCTGCTGGCAATTTCACTGGAGATCGTTTGGCTTTCAGTGATGCTGCTAACCACGGTCTTTTGTTGATTCATAATGGCATTAGATATTTCGATGATTTTACTCATTTCATTTTGAATTTGTTCTGCCGAGCCATTGGCAGTGCCGGCTAATGTGCGTACTTCGTCTGCCACCACAGCAAAGCCTCGGCCGTATTCTCCTGCTCGGGCGGCTTCTATGGCCGCATTTAACGCTAACAGATTGGTTTGGTCGGCAATGCCTTTAATGGCTTCAACTAACTGAGTGATAATTTCATTATTTTTATTGAAACCAGCCAGTAACTCGCTGAACTCTGAAATATGTTGCTCTGCTTGTGTGATGTTTTTAGTGAGTGATCTTAGCTGGCCAATACTTTCGCTGCTGTGTGTGGCGGTTTGCTGGGCAAGATTTAATGAATCGCTCGAGCTTTGGCCCATATTGTCGGCTTGGTTTACGAGCTGTTGCACTAAATCATAGTTGGCTTCAATGTTACCTAAGCGCTGTGATGAAGCTTGGTTAACGGCTTCCGCGTTATCGGCTATTTGACGGGCTTTCATGCAAGGGCTATTGGCAATTAATTGATCCAGTAGAGTGGCCTTTTGATTCAGCAATGCCAGCTCTTTATTATTAATAAGCGTTTCATGGCTGTTGGTGGAGGCTTTTTTGGAAAAAAACATATGCTTTCCTGTGGGTTATTCTTTGCTATTCATAACTGAACACCAATGGCCAGCTTGGTAGGAAACTTGAGCTATAACGAGTCGAGCGGTTAAACCCAAAGCACAGTGGTATTGAGTGAGTATAGAAGCATATTGAGCATAATGCCTAAAACTGAAACGCCCCAATTTGAAGGGCTTTTATTGGCAATTTCCAGATAATTGGCAGCTCAAATAGCGCCGGTGTATCCCTTCGTAAACACCGTTATCTTTAATACGTTGTAGGGCCTTTCTTAATTTAGTAAACAAGGTTATGTCGGAGTTACGGTTCAGTGCCATGTAAAGCTCATCGGTTAAACCTTGCACGCGCCACACTCGTTCATAATCTTGTGGGTTGAGGTTTTGCTCGTTCAGTTTGTGTAGGAATGAATTTTCCTCGTAGGCAATAATATCCACACGCTTGGCCGTTAATTTATGAAGGTTTTGAGTGTCATCGGGGACCATTTGTAATTTAGAAAAGCCTTTTTCCTGTAAATAAACGGTCGTAACATCCGCTAGGGATACCCCCACTAAATAACGCTTTGCATCCTCTAAGGAATTAATCTTAATGTCGTGTCTGCTTGTTAATTTGTAAAAAGAGGTTTGATAGGGGGATATGCTGCCCACCCAATAAAAAAGATCTTCGCGTTCTGGAATGCGCGCCATGGAATAAATAAGATGATTTTTTTGATGTAGGGCTAACATATAGGCCCGTGCCCAAGGGTAAAAGCGAATGTCGGCGTCGAGATTGGCCTCGTGTAAGACTGCCGTCACCACCTCACTGGCTAAGCCTTTTGTGACACCTTCTTGTTGAAAGTTAAAAGGAGGAAAATCTTCCGTGACAATATGCAGCTCTTGAGCATTTAGCAGCGTACAAGCCAAGCTAAAATACAGAATGATGACTATCTTGACCACTTTGAACACCTTTCATTTCAAGGGCTTTGCATGGTAAAGCTTAGGTTAATACTCACAGTTTAGCAGCTTGTAGAGATTGGTAAATTGAGACTAGCTCGTTATATCTGATACTTCTTTGATTGAGTTATTAATTATTCTGCTACAATCCTCGGCCAAAATTTCTATTTATAAATCCATCAAGGGCATTTAATGAAAACCAAGTTGTTACAGGGATTGTTGCTCTGTGTTGCTATGATCAGTGCTAGTTATGCTGAGATTAATCCTAGAATCGTGGGGGGGATTGAAAGTACTCAGGCTTATTCTTGGATGGTGTCTATTCAAGGTAAGGAAGAGGGTAATCATTTTTGTGGTGGGACTCTTATTGCGAGTAATTGGGTGGTGACGGCTGCCCACTGCACTGAAGGTGCTGTCGCTGATAAAATGCAGGTGGTCATCGGCATTAAAAACCTTGATGAGGCGCAAACAGGCGAGACTCACTCGGTCAGTGCTATTTATGATCATATCGATTTTAATTTCCCTAAAGAATTAGATAATGATATTTCACTATTAAGGCTGTCTTCCCATTCAGAATTAACGCCATTGGAAATGATCAGTCCGGCTGACTTTAATCAAATCGAAGCAGGATCTTTATTAACGACTATGGGGTGGGGGGCATTGGCCGAATTTCAGGACCCTAGGGATGCTGATTATCCGAATGATTTGAATGAAGTGCAATTGCCTTTGGTGAGCCCGGAAACCTGTCGAGAAGTCTATTCGGATGAATTTAGTAGTGCTGATAATCCATTGTGCGCAGGTGGTAACGAAAAGGATTCCTGCCAAGGTGATAGTGGAGGTCCTCTGATAGCTAACATTGATGGCGCGCCCTATTTAGTGGGTGTGGTGAGCTGGGGATATGGTTGCGCCAGACAAGGCATTTACGGAATCTACACCAATGTCTCTGAACAGCTTGAATGGCTTGAGCAATATTTATCTGGTGAATTTTTAGATGTCCACCTAAGAAGTAATTCTTTTAGCATTGGTATGGGCGAACTTACTACTCAAGCGTTAACGTTTACTAATACAGGTGATGAAACGATTACCATGACAAGCTTTAACGTAGATGTAGGTGCTGAGCATGTAACCGTTGAAGACATAAACTGTTTAAATACGGAAGTACAAGCAGGTAGTGATTGTCAGGTAATGGCTTCAATTCTTGTAGCCGATAGTAGCTCTCAAAGATTAAGAATATCATTAACGGGTTTAGAAACAGCTAACTTTATTTTAGAAATAGATGTGATGGATAAAATGGGCTTCTCATTTCTAAATGAACAAGAATTAAATTGGTACTCATCAGGACATGCTAAATGGTTTCAGCCAGCAGATTCTTGCCAATTAATTAGTGGGGATATTGAAGATGATCAAGTATCTAAGTTGTTGGTTTACTTCTCTGGAACCGTGATGCCTCAATTTGAAATCACCCTAAGCAGTGAGCCTGATTATGATAAATTAATTGCGTATATCGATGATAAATATGAAAGCGCCTCATTTTCAGGTGATGATATAGTCGTCTTAAATGCTTCGAGCATTGAATTAGAAGATAAAAGGCATAGAGTATTGTTTGTTTTTTCTAAAGATGATTCAGTAACATCAAACTTAGATCAAGCAGCTATCACTCAGATTGAAGTTGACGATATTACAGGCCTTAAAAGTTGTGAGGTAGATAGCCAGTCACGATCAGATGGCATCATCGGTAGTAGCGGCGGCGGTTCAGCTTTTTATCTACTACTACCGTTACTACTGTTAAATTTGAAACGCAAGAAAGCTGCTTAATAATGAAACTATTTTTAATCATTACATTAATGTTGTCGGTCATGGCTTGTAGCACCTCGCTACAAGCTCAGAAGCCTATTAAGTTAGAGGCTTTGTACGGCATTAATATTAATGAAAATAGCATCGTCGTGAAGGTGTATAGTTTTGGTTGTACAAAGGCTAAAGATTTCTCTATTGAAGAGCAGGACGGTGCGTTAAGTATTATTAGGGCCAAGATGGATCGCTGTCGAAAAATGCCCGAGCTGGTTTCAATACGCTTGCCATTTCATAAGCAATTAAATGATTACCAAGTTTTAAACCCAATTAAAAAGCCCAAACCTAAGCAGAAAAATAAACTCCACACCGCTAGATAACTTTGGTTTTGTGTTTAAAGCTTCTCGTTAAATGATGTCCATAAAAAAAGCTGAATCGCCATGGGCGCTTCAGCTTTTTTACATTGGTTATTTGAACAGCCTTTACGCTTCGCGTAATTCCACCTGTCTTTGAGTGTTATCCGCCAGTATATTTTGCTCCATGGTTTCGCATGGGCTTTGCCACCTAGGCTTGCCCACTACCTTGGCGGGCACACCGGCTACGGTGGTATGGGCGGGTACTTTTGTTAATACAACGCTACCCGCTCCTACTTTTGCCCCTTCGCCTATTTCAATATTGCCTAAAATTTTGGCGCCAGCCCCTATCATGACTCCTTGGCGAACTTTAGGATGACGATCACCAGATTCATTCCCTGTGCCCCCTAGGGTAACCGATTGCAATATAGACACATTATCTTCAATCACGGCGGTTTCACCCACCACAATACCTGTGGCGTGGTCAAACATGATGCCTTTGCCAATTTTCGCCGCTGGGTGTACATCCACCGATAGCACTTCAGAATTTCGGCTTTGAATAAACAGTGCCAAGTCTTGGCGATTATTTTTCCATAAATAATGGGCCAGACGATGCACTTGTATGGCTAGAAAGCCTTTAAAGTTAGTTAATACAGGCAATACAGAGCTTACGGCCGCATCGCGATCTAACACGGCTTTAACATCAAACATGGCATTTTCAATAATGCTGGGGTCATTGGTGTAGGCTTGTTCAAATATTTCACGAAAGCTCACCGCTGGCATCACATCATTGGCCATTTTGCCCGACAATATAAAGCTCAAGGCAGAGCTAAAATTCTGGTGATTTAAAATACAGGCATGCAGGAAACTGGCAAGTAACGGTTCTGATTGAATGACGCGCTTGGCTTCAAAATGAAACTCTTGCCATAAATCTTGCTGGTTCACTGTATGTTCTCCTAAGTCTGATATGGCTCGTTAATCAATATGCAGACTATTTGTGTGAGGGTGTGTTTTAACATTCGTAAATCAACAAGACTAGTCAGCTAATTGGTAAAGTCTGTTGCACAATATGAAACAAGCCCAAAATTGGCGGCAGTATACGCTTTTTGAATGAGTTTGCTGCTTTTTTAGGGGCTTTCAGGACGAGGTTGATTAAAACTTGAATGGTTAGGTTATTTCCATAGGTTACCCCCCTATTTGGGGGTAGTTATCCATGCTAATTCTGGCTAGCCATGCGATTTAAAAGCCTTAAGGCTTCTATCGAAGGCGGAGCGACAGGGGTATGTTAGGGATTATTCGCGGTGTAATCCCCATGTTTTTTTGATCTACCTAAGCCGTAAATACATGTTTAGCAAGGTAAAAAGTGTTATCGATTATACGGTTTAGGCTTTTTGAATTAATATTCAATCGTGTCTATTCGTCACGATTATCGCCCACACTGTAAGCGACTACCTGGCTAATCTCCTGCATGGATAACCCACTTTGTTGTTGCATTTCGTTAAAGAAAGCTTGTGCTGCGGTGAGTGATTTTTTAGTTTGCAGGCCCCCATCAATAATATGGTGGGCACGCAAATAACCTTCCACATCACGAGATAATAAAAAGGTGTCTTTGCCCAGCGCTCGCAAAGTATATTGGCCAGTATTTCCCCCTAGACGTGCGCCGTGTTTTTTAAGCCATGCCCATAACCCAACAATGTCATTTACTGGCCAATCACTAATAAATTGGTTAAACCCCACACCATTGTCTTTATTGGAAAAATGAATCATGGAGGCATTGACTGGAATGGTTTTTACCTTGTTGTAATTTCGCACAATGCGCTCATCAGAGGCTTTTTCTTCAAGCATTTCAGGGGGCATCATTAATAACTTTTTAACGTTGAAATTCCAAAATACTTCACGAAACCCAGGCCATTTTTTGTTAATGACAGACCAATAAAAACCACTTTGAAAAATCTTACGGGTAAATTCTTCTAGCCAGTCATCATCACTGACCTTTAACAATTGTTTGCTGGTGAGGGGTTTGGATAATAAGGCTTTTAAATGTTTTTCACCTCCCTTGCGTTGGGCGGCACGCTTATAGATAGTGCTGAATTTTTCCATTGTCTCGTACAATCAACTTGATAATGCCCGCTATGATAGTGGATTAATCGGTAAGGCAACAGAGAAAGGGCAGGTAATGTGTGTTCCATATTAGGCACAAACGCACCGAGTAGAACACACATTAACGTTTAAAAGATTAGATCTACTTGATTGTGCTGGGTGTTAATAGAGATGCTTGTATTGAACAACCCGCAGCCATCATTGTTAGGCCAGCAGCCATGCTTGAAAACAGCAAACTCATCCCTTGAGTGGTGGCAGCTTGAAAAGTGCTGTCGGTGTTTTGTTGGGCGTTAGTGGCATTACGGGCCGCATTACTTAACGCTTGTGCACTGGTGAGATATAAATTTCCCATGGCAACGGCTGGGGCATCTCCTAATACCTTTACATTTACTTGGGTAATAGCATCAGTAATCTGTGAATTGACGGGCGTAGGAAAAGCCATGATAAATCCTTTTAAGTTGAGGTGCTAAATAAAACCAGTGACGTTTACCTTAGGATTTTAAGGCGTTTAGTTCGTCTTTACATAAGGCCAGTTCTTGTCCTGTTTCTCTTAAACGTTTGGAGAGTATTTCGGCCAGCATGCGGTAAAAAATGGAATAAAAGGCACTTTGCTCTTCCATGGGTAAGCGGTCTAGGAAAGAAGCATCTATGGCAAGGCATTTGGTACTAATGGCTGCCGTAACGGTGGCTGATCTGGCTTCACCGTCTATGATGGCCAGCTCACCAAAGGTATCACCACTTTCATTAAAACGGGCTAGCTCACTGCCTCCTTTAGTGATAATAACTTCACCGTACACTAAAACATAAATCCAGCTGTCGTACACTCCCTCAGGGGTGATGACTTCTCCTTCATCATAACTGCGCAATTTACTCAGCTGTAACATATCCAACAGGTGCTGAGAGTTAATATTGCGCAGAAAAGGGAAGTCTTGAAATTTCTGGACCAAATCTGTGCGATCTTTAAGGTATTCGCTTTCCCGCATGGCCTCTCCCGTATCTACCATTCAAGTTTTTAAGTGCACTCTTAAAAATTAGCAAGGAATAGAGATCTTGTCTTGAATAATTCGCTTTGGGAGGACTTTAAATAATTTAACCTGGAAAATTAGCCAAAAGGGATATTTTGGACATGCCTTGCGCCGTATTTCTAAGCTAGAATATGCATAAGCCGTAGGTGTTTAAATGTTTTTAAGTATATAGGTACCCTTGTAGCGACTCTAAATTTATAGAGCGGTGTTTAGCGTGTGTTTGCCTACAGCCATTGTGATTCTTTTCTGTTCAAAAAGGCCTAATATGTCAAATTCAAGTGTTGCTCTATCTTCATTACAAGAGTTGTTTAAAGCATATGTACTGGCGGATGCTGATACCAGTATGGCTCTAGGAGCCACCACACATTTGGGGAAACTTGGGGACCCAAGTTTGACCCATATGCAGAGCGATACTCAGCAGGCTAAAGCGTTACTAAAACAGCTAGAAGCAGCCAGCAGTACTGATTTTGACGAGCAACTCGACACTGATTTAATGAAACGCTATTTGCGTCAAACCATTTTTTTTAATGAGCTTACTCAGCATGGTGAACCCCAACGTTGTCGTATGCCCAATGGGGTGGATGGCATCAGTGCTGGTATCTTTCAATTGTTTGTTAATGACCCGCGTGACTCTCAAGCCCGTTTAGAAAATATTCTAAGTCGCCTACAACAAGCCCCTAGTTATTTATTGCAAGAAGCGATCACCATTACTCAGCCCATTAAGCGTTGGTGTGAAATTGAAATTGAACAAGGAGAAGGCTTACCTGATTTATTTTCCACCATTTTAAAATGGGCAAAACAAATAAACTTTACGCACATTGATGAATTAGATAGAGCCATTAATCAATGTAACCATGCATTGGACCATTACCTAAAAGACTTACAGTCTCGACCCAGCATTGCCAGCTTTGCTATTGGTGAAGAAAAAGTAAAAGAGCTGTTGGACATTCGTCAAATTAGCCAGACACCAGCGCAATTGGCAAAAATGGCCGGCGATTTCATGGGCAAAACACAGTCTTTGCTAAGCGAACTAAATGAGACGCTATGTAAAAAATACCAGCTAAGCGAAAAGATGACCGATAGTGAACTACATGAATTCTTAAACAAGAAATTCGCGGCAAAATTAGTAGATGGGAAACTCACCAGTATCTTAGATTATTACTCAGGTCAAATTGAATCTATTAATGAATTTGTGAAAAAAAATGAACTGTTTGAAATCCCCGAGCAACAGTCCATGGAGATTCTGCAAACCCCTAGTTTTTTAGAGCCGGTTATTCCAGCCGGTGCCATGTGGCCACCATTGGCACTAAGGGAGGGCAAAAAAACCAGCATGGTGTATTTAACCCTTAAAGAAGATCAGTTGGCCGAACATACAGAATTGGCTATTCCGGTGATGATGATTCATGAAGGCATACCAGGGCACCATTTACAGTTTGCCACCGCCGCTCATCACCCTTCATTTATTCGCCGTATATTTTCAGCCAACGAACACGCTGAAGGTTGGACCACTATGCTAGAAGATTACATGTTAGATGTAGGTTATATAAAATCGGATCTTGTAGATGAAGTGCGCTTTATTGCCAAGCGTGAAATGTCGCGCTTAGTAGCCAGAGTCGGCATTGACTTATATTTCATGACCAATAATAAAGACTACCTAAAGGTAGGATTAGATTTACAGTTTGATAGTGAGGATGCATTTGAAAATGCAGCGCTATTGCTTAAAGAAGCCACAGGGTTTACCGATGGGCGTGTGCAAGCGGAGCTTAATTGGTACAGCACAGAGCAAGGTTATCCGCTGAGTTACTTAACCGGTAATCAAATGGTTTGGCAGCTAAAAAACGAAATACAAGCGTGCAATAAAAAAGGCTTAAGTGAGCGCGAGCTAGATAAAGCGTTTCATGATGTTTACTTGAAGTCAGGCTGTATGCCAGTGGAGAGTCTGCGAAAAGTCTACGAAAATCATGGTCTTTTATGATGAAAAGCATCTCACTAAATTTTTTAAAGGGTGTGATTTTAAAGTAATATTTGTTCAACGCGGTTTCGGCCATTTCCTTTGGCTTTGTATAATTGGGCATCAGCCTTAATTAACAGAGCTTGAGGAGAGCTTAGTCGTTGGGGTGGGGAAAATACCATGCCTATACTCATGGTGACGACATTAGCGCACTCGGAATGTGAGTGCTCTAAGGCAAGTGCTTGGATTCTAACGCAAAGTTTTTCTGCCATTTCAAGGGCCCTTATCGGGCTCGCTCCTACCATGATGATGGCAAACTCTTCCCCTCCGTAGCGAAAACAAAAATCCGTTACCCGGTTTAAATGGCTTTTCATTTCATGGCTGCATTTAATTAGGCATTGGTCGCCCGCCACGTGCCCATAATTATCATTGTAATTTTTGAAAAAGTCGATATCACATAGCAATAAGCTGATGGGGGTCTTTTCTCGTTTACAGCGCCGGATTTCTTTATCCAATGTGATATCAAATTCCCGTCGGTTTAACAGGTTAGTCAGTCCATCATATTGGGCTATATTGGTGACAGTTCGTACATGTGCTTCTAATTTAGATAAGGCTAAAACCATATCGCCTACTTCATTATCTTCAGCCATGGGTAAATCGACGCCGGTATCTCCATTAGAAATTTTGATCATGGCATTTTTTATTTTTTCCATAGGTCGGAATATTTTTCGGCCCACATAGAGCCAAATAATTAAAATAACGATCATTAGAAAGGTGATGGAAATAAATATAAGAACCTTGCTAAAGGAAACTAGATTTTGGGTTAGGTGGGAGGAGGAGGTATTGATATCTTGGTAAAGCGTATTGGCAATTAGCTTTGTTCCTTGCTCAATTTTATGGGTTAAAAGACTATGTTGGTTCAGTAATGTATCAATTACATTGGTTAGTCGCTCTTCTGCTCTGCGTATGGTGAAGATAGAGGTATCTCCAACTACCAGTCTTCGTATTTGTCGAAGCCAACTTTTTGTAACGATCAATGCATTTGGAGAAAAGCGTTGGCTGGATTGAGACAAATCATTATGTAAGCTAAGAGACTGGCGGGCCATTTTATTTAATTGGATAATACTGCTCTGATCAAAAGCTGATAATAGTATGGAAGACAATCCAGTACTTTTATCATGAAACTCAATGAGTTCATTCATTACGGTTAGGTGTTCTTCTTTATTGTTACCATGGGTCACATTCATGTGTTCACTGTGGGCCAAGCGTATTTCGCTGCTGAGCTGGTTATGCAATAAGCTTTGCTGTGCTATGACATCCCTATGGATATAGGTGCTGGTTAGCCTTGCTTCCATTAAGTCGAATAACACTTGAGATAAATTGGGTAACTGTTCCATTAAATGCTCAATATTGGCGGTATTTGCCGGAATTTTTAATGCAATATTAGCGTTGTGTTTTTTAAGAGCATTAATTTGAATAGAAAGATGAGACCAAATTTTATTTAGTTTTATAATGTTATTGTTGTTTTCATGAATTTGGTAATCGGTTCTGATAGCTTCAAGCGTGGTGTCGATTTCTCTGATGGATTTGGATATTTGTAATATTTGTTGAAGACCAATAATTTCTCGATTGGTTAATTCATTAATTTCATATTTAACTTCAGAGAACAGAAAAATAGCAATAGAGGACGTGATCACAGTAAAGCTTGCAATAACAGAGAGTGCAAATATAAGTTTTGTTTTTAATGTTAGTGCGTTAAGGGTCATTAATTAGATCGCTTATTTAACCGCCGCAGCCTCGCCATAACGATTTTGTAATTCCAATATTTTGGAATTTAACTGGTCAAGGGCCTGCTTAGGTTTCAAGGCACCAGATCGAATTTGGAAGGTAGTATTCATAAGCTCGGGGTATATTTTCCCCATGGCGGTACTGTTAAAATGACCAAGATCTAGTACTTTATCGGTCCAGAGTAAGTTAGCTTGGTGGCTCGCTTGAAAAGCACCGCTAAGTCTATGCTGTTTTTTATCTTGAAAAAAATCTGCCATTACGACGTCTTTACGACAGGGGAGTCCCCCACCCAAGGCATAAGCCATTTGCCCCTCGTAGGATCCTATGTACTTTAATAACCAATAGGCTGCTTCTGGATTGAGGCTCGAAAAAGAAACAGCCGTGGCGTAGGCTCCGTTGTAAGGGCGCTGTAAAGGCACTTGTGCAATACCAATCTGAGCATAAGGGATATTTTTTTCAAACTTAGCTGATATGGCCCATAAGTTATTATAAGCGAACGGCCAAATAGCCACGTGCCCTTGAGCCAATGCGTTAGCAGACTCTAAGTAGGCCCATTGATCATGAGCGGGGTGTGAATACGGTAGTAATTTCAAATAAGTTTGGGCGACTTTTAATGCAGTGGGGCTATTGGCCTGAACTTCAAAATATTTCACTTTTTTAGAATTTTCATAAACGGGTTCAAACCACTTTCCACCTAACCCCCAAAGCATGGCAGAAAACTCATCATTAATATGAGGGCGATGACCTGACATGAGGGCTAAACCATAAAAATCATGTTTTAATTTTCTATCGGCTAAATTTTCGCCTTTTTTTCGAGTAAAAAATTGTGCAACATCAAACAACTGATCTAGATTTTTTGGGGCTGTTAAAGCGTAGCCATAGGTATCTTTAAACTTCTTTTTCTCATGAGCATTTTCAAATAAATCCAGTCGATAATGCTGCCCCATGACATAATTATTATAAGGAACAGAATGATATTGCCCTTGATAGGCGAGAATTTGTAGCAAAGATGGGTAATAAGATTCTAATAGATCCTTCATGCCTTGCTCACCCTTGTCATCATATTTTTTTGCTAACTCTAAAAGGGGTACCGTATAGCCATTCGCGGCCCATTCTTTGGCCCAGCCAGCTTCTATGGCCAATAGATCATAATTGCTTTGCCCCGAAATTAACGACTGGGTTTGTAGCTGATACATATCCACTAGCGGCATGGCCACTACCTTGACGTTTACTGAAGTGTGTTGAGTAAATTTAGGCAGCAATACCTTAACCAAATGCTCTGTCCAAAACCCTTTTTCGGCCACCAGTGTAATATCCCGTTTGTTAGAAATTTCAGGGATGTGGGTGAGTTCGAACCTCTGTTGAGACCAGCAAGAGTTCCATATGAATATAAGCATTAGAATGCTTAACGGTTTTTTCCAGAAATCCTGCCTGTTAAACGATGGATGTATGGACATGTTTATAACCTAAATGTGCTAACAGCTTTTTATTAAAGCTTTATAGCTATAAGAGTAAGGAGAGATTCATACATTAAGCGTAGACCAGCTTGGCTTATGGGATAGAAATTCTGCGCTTAAATGTCGTGCCTAACTTGAGCGGGCAATGGGGGTCGACCTTGGTATCCCATCACCTTAAGAGGGGGTTTTTAACTTTTAATATTGTCGTGATTAGAAGCTGATTAACTGAATGGAAAGCTGAGTAAGAGTCATTGGACTGGCGAGCTACTGGATGGGTGATGGTAAATATCTAGGCTATTTTTGGGCTCTGTTTTATTTGGGTGCTGTCTCATCTTCATTTAATAAATACTTCAATTTGGCTAAAACGTTTACAGTGGTTATTAAATCCTCTTTTTTAAAATATTGATCGGTCTTGTCTAATTGTGAAAAAATAATGTCGGACAGCTTGGTTAATTGATCCAAACCCATAGGCGTTAGATCCACTAATTTTGAACGTTTATGATGGGGGGGGGATCTTTAAATTGTAAGTAGCCCTCGTTTACGTACTCGTCCGTCATGACTTGAATGGCTTGGCGACTCACCCTTCGATGTAGGGCAATTTGAGGAACTGTTAAAGGCCCTTGCTCATTTATTAGGCGCCCTCCAAAAATTGTATTGCTATGTTGGTCGCTGGGGCAGTTTAAGACAGATATCGCTGTGGAAACAGAATTAGGAAACCAAAGGGTTATTTTTGTATTGCAATGTAAAAAAGTATTTAAATTGTCATAGTAAGGTTTGTTGTGCAGCAAGGCTGGTTAACAACCTGAAAATCATCTGTTGCTTTATTAGTGAAAAACAATTCAAGTCTTTAAAAGCTGCCTTGAGTACCCCAATAAAGAGCTTGGTTTAAGAGACTTTTATAAATATTTGTGTACGCAGCCAATACAGATATTCAAAGATGGCGTGGTTTAACTGGCGGCAATACAGGGTTCTGTTTTTTAGATCTGAAACTAAAATTATGACTAAGGGCGAATTTCCATTGCTTACCTGATAATTTTTTAGGGGGAAGAATCTTACCGCTTACTTCCCTAATAGCTTCTTGTACTTCAGCAATTAAAAAATTGGATACTTCTTCACTGTTAAACTGGGTGTCAATGATCTTACCCTGATGATTCAGGGTAAATAGGGCTTTAACGGTACCTTCTTGATTGAATTCCCTTGCCCATTTGGGGTATTGAATGTTTTGACGAATGGCCGTGTAAAGTTTCCAATGATAAAGGCCCTTGTAGTACTTTTGCTCTTTCAGCGCCAGGTTTTTATCTCTGGTTTTAGTTAGTGTGGCTTGTGCTGTAAGCTTGGTTTGCTTTCCCATCGCCAGTGATTTTTGTTTCTCTACAAACTGCTGTTTCTGTAAGGCCAAGGCTTTAGCTTGGCGATTTTTTTCTTGCTGATACGCTATTCGAGCTGCCTTTCGGGCTTGTAAGCGGGATTTTAGGGCTAAAATTTCCTGAGCATTATTTTCTTTTTGACGAGCTATCTCTTTTAATTGGCGATCGGAATAGTGCCATTTTAAAATATCGGTTTTACGTTGTTCACTTACAGTATTGGTATACAACTTTTGTATGTTGGTATGAGTTACTTGATCACTGCCCAATGTAAGGATGCGCTTCTTGAAATCCCTAGAAGGAGGAAGTTTGCCTATCCAGGTGGACAATAGTGCATTAAACAACGCCATGCTATTAGTGCTTTGCATGAGTTGGTCATTGATAAATACGTGAGTGCCAACACCTGCCTGAAAGTCAAACACCACTAGATCACCTGCAATCAGGTCGGCTTTTAATAGATGGGTAAAGGTTGTTAACTCTTTAAGTAATTGCTTAGATGCGTTTGGGTTATTAATATCTAAATCGCTTTGCCATTGAGTTTGCCAAAACCTAGGGCGCCAATTCTGGGTATTTACCAGTAGCTTCATTTGCTTGCTTTGTTGATTTGTAAAAATTTCCTTATACCCGTTAGATTTTAGCGGTTCGGGTAAGTAAAGGGCTGCAATGTAATAGTCATGGTTTAAAACGCGGTAATTGGCGATGCCGTTTAATGACAGTTGCGCGCCATTAGCATTTGCAATAATAAAAAAATAAAAGAGTAGACAAATAATTAGCCGAATAGGTGTAATAAAGCAAAAACCCATGAACCTCTAATCCTGTATTCGGTGTGAATTGTGAGCAGTTATGAGGAATTACCTCTCTAAGCAAAAATAACGTTCTAATTGCTTGTAAATTTATTTATAAAAAAATATGAAGGGCTCTATTTGATTGCTGTTAATACGTTCTATGGTAAGCATTTTAACACTTAACGTTAGTGAAAATCACGAAAACTTACCGTGCTTAAGTTAACATATCTTTACCTTTCCTGATTTTTTAATAATAAATCTATTGGCCTACTAAAAATAGTTGCCACTTTCCTGTCACCTAAAACGCCACGCTCAGAAAATTGTGCACTTAGCAATATGAAATGCGACTATTTACTTATCTTATTTAAAAAATATCTAGTGTTGAATTTTCCCACGCTAAAAAGTGAGGCGTTATTAAATTCATATTGGTGAATTTAAAGACAAACGGTTTGGCATAATTATTATGCCCACGCCATGAATGCAGGTATTCGTATTAATCAACTGCGTATTACCTATAACGCAATTAATGAATTTTTATTTGGCGTTGAGAATGTCATGGTAATTTATTTTTCAGCCACCTGGTGTCGAGCAACTTGTTTACGATGGGAATGTTATTTACGTTCATGTCTTACAAATTGCAATTCACTCAGAAAGCCACAGCCTTGATTGAAAAAATAATTGAGTATCGCATGCTTGGCTTACACTTTAGTCGTATTGCTGATATTGCCATGACGGACGAAGAAGACTTACAAAAATCATCGTCAGTTAATGAGTGCAAAAATATACAAGGTGAATTACACCTTAATAACCTGTGTTTTAAATATGCAGCGTCTGAGCCTTGGGTATATCAGAATATATATTTTGCTTTTAAAGCTGGTGAGTCTGTGGCGGTGGTGGGGCCGTCTGGTTGTGGTAAAACAACCCTTATGAAAAACATGTTGGGGTTACTAGACCCAGTGTTTTCATTGATGGCGTGGATATTTATCAATTTGGCCTGGCCCAATATCGGCGTTTAGTAGGGGCTGTGATGCAGGATGATCAATTACGGTCAGGCTCGAATGGCACTGCATTAAGGCCAAAGGCCCTAGATTTAATAGTATCTAGGGATTCGAAATAAAGAGGAGCAGCCAAGGAAAGTTGTACAATAGATTCACCAGAAACCAGTACAACAAGCCCAGACTGCATGCCCCATTTTAGCACCGTACACTCTAGTAACGCATTAAAAAATACCCAACAGTTTCAAGATAATGATTTCCTTAATATATTAAGATCTGATGAAATTAGGTTGATTATTGAACGTAATATTCCCGCACACCGTGAGCGCATATTTACACCCACCAAGACCTTGGCCATGTTCATTAAACAAGCATTAAACGTTGATCGTTCGTGCGCCAATGCTGTCAATAATTTCATTATCGACAATCTCGATTCTTTGCCAAAAAACATGAGCTGTTCGACAGGTTCGTTTTGTAGAAGCCGAAAGAAACTGCCTTTGAATCTCATTAAGGAATTGGTCAAATATACAGGCCATTCGATTAAAGAAAACTTTAAAAAACGCCATAATATTGAA
>CAJXRF010000067.1 GCA_913058575.1 uncultured Bermanella sp. | reverse complement strand
AAATATTAGGGTAGTTCAAATCGATGAAGGGCTGCACTATGGGGCAGCCCAGTAT
This sequence comes from uncultured Bermanella sp., assembly GCA_913058575.1. GTDB lineage: Bacteria > Pseudomonadota > Gammaproteobacteria > Pseudomonadales > Oceanobacteraceae > Bermanella. The sequence goes on along the minus strand of CAJXRF010000067.1, from coordinate 31,026 downwards.
TGTGTAATGTAAATGACGGATTAAGAGGTGTAGGCCTGCAGATAAACCGTTCAGGTCTTAATTTTTATTGTTTTAATTCTTCAAACAAGCTGGTGCGAGCATCTTGTAGGGTGCGGTTTTCAACAGTTAAGCGGCGCACCCAGCTGCCTAATTTGGCTCGGCTATTTTCATCACTAATGGAACTCATTATGCGTTGTGCTTTTATCATGGCTTGCACAACCAAAGTTTTATTAATGAATTGGTTTAGCGAGTTGTAAGACGGGTGATCAAGGCGCTGAAACAAATACGCCAATGCTTGTAGCATTTGCATTTGCTCAATATTGGCCTCTTGCCACTGGCTCACTTGTAGTGTGTATAAGGAGCTTGCCAAATATTCTTTAAAGGGAATGTCTTGCTGGTGGCCATATAAAAATTGCCCCAGTTGCAACATGCTTAACCCCAATTCATTGTTTTGAATAAAGACCTTTAGTGCTTCGCGCATTTCAGGTTGATGCAAGGCTAATAAACGCTGGTTTAAACCTTGGCTGTTGCTGTTCTCATCTACATATAGCGCAATGATTAAGCTGGCGGGTTCTAATAAATCCACCATGCTGTTGGCTAGGCTTTGCACGTTTTCTTGAATGGACTGTGGAATCATGGGCAACTGGTTTACGATCCAAGACAGTGCTTGAATTTGCCTAGATAATACCAATAACGACCACCAATTTTCTGTGCCGCACACATCATCCCAACGGCGGCTAATGTGCAACATGGTTTCTTGCAAAAACTGAGTTAATGAGAAATCTTGTTGTTCACTAAATGATTTTGCAAAGTCATTAGGGGTGAAAAAACTTAAACTTGGGTGCAGTAACTTATAGCCGCGTTCTGCTTTACTGATGTCACAGGGCACAAGCGGGTGGCGGCTGGCCAATTGAATGGCCAGTGAAAACAAATCTTGGGCGTCGCCACTTTTTAACTCAAGCTCTACTTCGCATAAAGGCTTATTGTGGCTGTCAGTGCTAATCACACCTTGATCCAGTACTAATTCAATGACGCTGTCGTTGTGGTTAATCATCCAGACATGACGGCTAAAATCGGTTTTGAATAGCGGTTTAATCGCGTCTTTAATTTTTTGATCAATTTGAATCTCTTCTGGGAACAAGTCCCAGTTAAGCTCGGGCTTATCTATGGGGTATTCCCACTCCCCACGAATGTGCAAGCCAGCAATAGACGAGCCTTTATTCTTTAGGGTTTGTTGGTAGCCATGTTGAGATTTTCGAATTCGAAGTGCCGCATGAGATTGATTCAGCAATAAATCAGCGCTATCAAAGTACTGGTTATCCAAAATCAATGGATCCCCTTGATAATCAGTGAGTTCACTGTCTTTAAGGAAATGTTCTACCGCAACGCTGGGTAAAGTTAATTTAAGTTCGACTTCGTTGGCCATGGCCGTATCACTGTTTTTTATAATGGGTGGCAGTTTACCAGAAAGCCTTGCGGCACTCAGTAGCCCTAGCGTGATCTAAGGCACCTTTTTTTGCAATATTAACTTTAAAATCAGCCTTTTGATTTATATCAAGCTGAAATGTCCCACTTTAGCCCTCAGGTTTTGAACGAATAACGGGCTATTGCGGGTTTTAGTCGCCTATGGGACTACACTTTTGTTAGGATGATTTTACTCTCATGGATATCAAATAAATTAAATCATGGCGATTTTACCTAATACTAAGCAACAATTAACCACTCTTATTGGCTTGCCCAGTATCAGCAGCACCTTGGAAGAATACGACTTATCCAACCAAAAGGTCATTGAACAGCTGGCCAGCTGGTGTGAAACCTTGGGGTTTAAAATCGATATCCAGTGCGTGGATGAAAAGCGCAAAAAATATAATTTAATGGCCACACTAGGGCGAGGCCCTGGGGGGCTAATTTTATCGGGCCATACCGATACCGTGCCTTGCAATGAAAACCGCTGGAATTCGGACCCTTTTACTCTAACCGAAAAGAACGATCGTTTTTATGGTTTGGGCAGTTGTGACATGAAGGGTTTTTTCCCCTTAGTGCTGGCGGCTGTGGCAAGCGTAGATAAAAATAAACTGAAGGCACCTATTTTTATCTTGGCCACCAGTGATGAAGAAACCAGCATGGAGGGAGCAAGGACATTGGCAACTCTTGGCTTACCCAAAGCACGGGCGGCCATTATTGGTGAGCCCACAGGGTTACGTCCCATTAATATGCACAAGGGCATCATGATGGAGTCGGTGCGCATTACTGGGCAAGCCGGCCACAGCTCAAACCCTGATTTAGGCAACAATGCCATGGAAGCCATGCACACAGTGATTGGTGAGCTCATGGATTACCGTGGTGAATTGCAAAAGCAATACAGTCATAGTGGTTTTAGTGTGCCTACACCCACCTTAAACCTAGGTTGCATTCATGGCGGCGATAATCCTAACCGTATATGTGGGCAGTGTGAATTGCATTTTGATTTACGCTTTATTCCCGGCATGAACATGAACCAGCTACGTACAGGTATAGAAAAACGTTTACAAAAAGTGGCCAAACAAAGCCAAACTCAAATAGAGCGGGTGTCACTCTTTGATGGTGTAGAAGCTTTCGCCAGTGAAGAAAGCAGCGAGCTTGTGAAACTTGCTGAGAAATTATCAGGCCATGGGGCAGAAGCCGTGGCGTTTGCCACAGAAGCGCCGTTTTTTGCAGCAGCTAATATCGATACAGTGGTCATGGGAGCAGGCTCCATTGATCAGGCCCATCAACCAGATGAATTTTTAGCCCTAGATCAAATTGACCCTATGATTGGTTATTTGAAAAAAATGATTCAGCATTATTGTTTATAGAGAGTGTTTGTAGAGAGTGTTTATAAAGACGGTATGCAAAAGGGCAAGCGAAGAGCCTATTTGAGTGGCGTTTGTGGTGATTGTATTCAACGAATACCTGTATGATAAAAACGTCAAGCTTGAGCTTGGCAGAACTAATTTTTAATAAAAGTCCTAATTCTAAATAAAAGTAAACACAGTGACGGATAAAAACACACCTGCCAGTTCTATTACGCATACCCAAGACAACTCTCAATATGTCAGTTGGTTTCGCCAATGCAGCCCGTATATAAATGCTCATCGCGGCAAGACCTTTGTGATTATGTTGGGCGGCGAAACCCTTGCGCACCCACAGTTTGAACACATCATTCATGACATTGCCTTGCTCAATAGTCTTGGGGTGCGTTTAGTTTTAGTGCACGGTGCTCGCCCGCAAATAGATTCCTTGTGTAAACAAAAAAATGTGAAAGCCAGTTTTAGTTTAAACAAACGTATCACCGATGGGCCCATGTTAGAGACGGTTCAACAGGCGGTGGGGCAATTGCGCTCGCAAATTGAAGCCATGCTCAGCACGGGCATGAGCAATAGCCCTATGCACGGGGCCGACATTAGGGTGTTAGGCGGTAACTTTGTGATGGCCAAGCCGCTAGGGGTTATTGATGGTGTAGACTTTGCCAATACGGGTGAAGTACGCAAGGTAGATAGCGTGGCCATTGAAACGGTGTTAAAGAATAATGCCATTGTCTTGCTAAATTGTTTGGGCCATAGCCGTACCGGGGAAACGTTTAATTTGCCGGTTGAAGATGTAGCCACTCAAACTGCCCTTGCCTTGCAGGCCGACAAACTGATTTTATTTGGCGAACATAATTGTTTAACCGATGAAAATGGTCAATTAGTTAAAGAAGTCATTACCAGTTCTATTGCAGGTTTGTTGCATCAGCCTTCTGCGCATAATCTAACCGATGAACAAATTACTCAGCTGGCGGCGGCTAAGAAAGCGGTAGACGGCGGCGTTAAACGTTGTCAGCTTGTGCAGCACGCGGTGGATGGTGCACTGCTTAGTGAGCTATTCACGCTTGATGGCGTAGGCACCCTAGTGAGTCAAAGCCAGCAAGAGCAGTTGCGCAGTGCCCGTATGGAAGATGTGGTGGGTATTTTAGAATTGCTTAAACCCCTAGAAGATAAAGGTATTTTAGTACGCAGAAGCCGTGAAGCACTGGAGACCGAAATAGATCTCTTCAGAGTGCTAGTAAAAGACGGCATGGTATTAGGTTGCGCAGCCTTGTATGGCTATGATGACATGGCCGAACTGGCCTGTGTGGCCATTCACGATGACTATCGAGGTGGAGACAGGGGAGACAGATTATTAAATACCCTAGAAACTGAAGCGAAAAATCAAGGCATTAAAAAGCTGTTTGTCTTAACCACACGAACCGCTCAATGGTTTGAAGAGCGTGGTTTTAAAGCTGCTAAAATAGACGATTTACCACAGCAAAAGCAGCAGCTTTATAATTTTCAGCGGGGCAGTAAGGTGTTTATAAAATCACTTTAATTTTCATTGAATTAAAATAAGCATTAACCTCATTGAGATGAGCTTAATGCCTGTTTTTTAGATGGGTTCTTTATTCGCTGTGTAATAGCCATCAATTGTCGCTTCTTCCATTTTCTCATACTGTCCTGATTTCTTTAGTAGCTTTAACCCCTTGTTAAAGTCTTTTAGTAATCTATTCAATCGTGGCTGGGCAATTTTCTTGGATAAAATTAAATAATAATTTGATTCCATGATGGGATTTTTATGGTTGGTGATTAAACGCATGTTGGCGTTGGTGGTTATTTTTTGCATGGTGGTGTAGCCCACTATTAATTCTGAAGGGTATAAATCAATTCTGCCGAGTAAGAGCTTTTTAAAATTCTGTACATCGCTGTTGGTAAAGCTAACGTTTATTCTCCCTTCCTTTTGAGCTTTATCAAATTCTTCTCCAAGAGACCATCCGTGTACACTGCCAATTTTATACCCCCCTAAATCATCCAAAGTTTTCCAATCAAAATTAAAATCTTTACGATGAAAAAACACCTTTTTTTGAACCATAACGATGTCTGAATATAGGAAGAAATTTTCACGTTCTGGCTTTTTTATCCAGCATAATGATGCGTCGTCCTTACCCAGTTTGAGGCGGGTTAATACTCTTTTCCATGGTGCGTAGTTAAATTTAACCTCGTAGCCTGCCAATCTGAAAGCTTCGCTCACCACATGGCCACAAAACCCACCGTGTTTAATGTTCTCACCGGTTAAGGGAATCCATTCGCCACTGCCGATGGTGACAGTCTCTTTGGCTGTGGCACTGAGGGAAAATAGCAGTAAAAAGACAAGGTTTATTATCTTTAATTTGTCTTGATTCATGGTCTGTCATCCCCTTTTATAACGAGGGCTAAGCTGCCGCAGTTGTGAAGTCACTGGGCTTGGCCAGATCTTTAAGTGTATCCCTTCAGCCTAGCTTGGAATTCACATTTGGCGACACAAACAGCACATTCACCATCTCGCTAGCCCCTTTAGGCTCTGCTATACTTTGGCCAAATTTTTAGTCTTCTAGATTTACCCAATATAAGTTGAGTAGCCTTGTATGCCAGAATATCGCAGTAAAACCTCCACCGCTGGCCGTAATATGGCCGGAGCCCGCGCCCTATGGCGTGCCACAGGCATGAAAGACGATGATTTTTCTAAGCCAATTATTGCTGTGGCCAACAGTTTCACCCAGTTTGTACCGGGTCACGTACACCTTAAAGACATGGGCCAATTGGTTGCTCGTGAGATTGAGAAAGCCGGCGGCGTTGCCAAAGAGTTCAACACCATTGCTGTAGATGACGGTATTGCCATGGGCCATGACGGCATGCTGTACAGCCTGCCAAGCCGTGAGCTTATCGCCGATTCGGTTGAATACATGGTGAATGCCCACTGTGCCGATGCCATTGTGTGTATCTCTAATTGCGACAAAATCACCCCAGGAATGCTGCTTGCGTCTTTACGCTTAAACATCCCGGTGATTTTTGTATCGGGCGGCCCTATGGAAGCGGGTAAAACCAAGCTTTCTGAGCACAAGCTAGATTTGGTTGATGCCATGGTAATTGCAGCCGATGACACAGCCAGTGATGAAAAAGTAGCGGAATACGAGCGCAGCGCATGCCCTACCTGTGGTTCTTGCTCGGGTATGTTTACCGCTAACTCCATGAACTGCCTAATGGAAGCACTGGGTTTAGCGCTTCCAGGTAATGGCTCACAATTGGCCACTCACAGTGACCGCGAACAGCTTTTCTTAGAAGCCGGTCGTACCATTGTTAAAAACGCTAAAAAATACTACGAAGAAGATGACGATTCTGTATTGCCGCGTTCAATCGCTAACTTTAAAGCGTTTGAAAATGCCATGTCGCTAGACATCGTAATGGGTGGCTCTACTAACACCATTCTTCATTTGCTGGCGGCTGCGCAAGAAGCTGAATTAGATTTTGATTTAAAAGACATCGATCGTCTTTCAAGAGTGGTGCCTCAGCTGTGTAAAGTGGCGCCTAACTCGCCGCTTTATCACATGGAAGATGTGCATCGTGCCGGCGGCATCATGGGGATCTTAGGTGAAATTGATCGTGCAGGCTTGCTGCATGCAGAGCTACCAACCGTTCACAGTAAAACCATGAAAGAAGCTTTAGACAAGTGGGACATCATGCGTAATCCAAGTGAAGAAGTGATTAAGTTTTATAAAGCGGGCCCTGCTGGCATTCCAACACAAACCGCATTTAGCCAAAGCACTCGTTACCCAACGGTAGATGGCGACCGTGAAAATGGCTGTATCCGTAACCTTGAGAACGCTTATTCTCTTGAAGGCGGCCTAGCAGTTTTATACGGAAACATCGCCCTTGATGGCTGCGTGGTGAAAACAGCTGGCGTTGATGAAAGCATTCATGTTTTCCAAGGCAAAGCGAAAATCTTTGAAAGCCAAGACGATGCAGTGCGCGGTATCTTAGCCGATGAAGTAGTAGCCGGTGATATCGTCATTATTCGTTACGAAGGCCCTAAAGGCGGCCCAGGTATGCAAGAAATGCTATACCCAACGTCTTACCTTAAATCGAAAGGTTTAGGTGCCGAGTGTGCGCTATTAACCGATGGGCGTTTCTCTGGTGGAACATCTGGACTGTCTATTGGTCACTGTTCACCTGAAGCTGCTTCTGGTGGTGCCATTGGCTTGCTTGAAACAGGCGACATTATCAATATTGATATTCCAAATCGCAGCATTAACGCCGCTCTAACCGACGAAGAGTTTTCTCACCGTCGTCATGCACAAGATAAGAAGGGTTGGAAGCCTGTAGAAGAGCGTCCACGTAAAGTGAGTCGCGCCCTTAAGGTTTACGCTAAGTTTGCTACCAGTGCAGATAAGGGTGCAGTTCGTGATAATGCACTTATTGACGCTGAATAAATCAAGCGAAGTTTGAGCAGTCATGGCCGTGAAGGGTATAGACCTGCTTTAATTTAGCGTTAATAAAAAGGGCTGCAATTGCAGCCCTTTTTATTTCTTTTTTTTAAATTCCACTTTCATAATGGATATAATTTTAAACCACAGCCTCCATCAAATAATTCTGATACTTATCGCGCACCGCAATTTTTAAAAGCTTGCCAGTGGCGGTATGGGGAAGCTCATCCACAAACACTACAGCGTCTGGTAACCACCATTTAGCCACCTTGTCTTCTAAGAATTTAATCACATCGTCCTCTTCCACATTGGCATCTTTATTTTTAATGGCCAGTAAAAGTGGGCGTTCATCCCATTTAGGGTGACGCACGCCTATGACGCAACACTCCACTAAGTCTGGGTGATTCACCGACGCTTTTAATCACGTCTTTAGAGCGATCGACTATTTGTACTTAGTTTTGTTCATCTAAAGTGGCCAGGTCGCCTGTGTCTAACCAATCCCTCTAAAAACGCATTTTTATTATTGTGTAATATTCGGTCACCTAGCTATTTCTCAAAGGAGATGGCTCGCTATTTAATTAATAACTTATTTCATGTCTATTTCGTTACGATATAGTGATGATCTTGACACTCGTTTACCTGCTGCTATACCTAATTAGACGCGTGTCATTAGGTTGGGAGTATTCTAATTCTCAACCTGACTTTAAATTAAGTTAGCGGTATTTAGTGGCTAGCTTCAATTGTGATTTAAATTGATCGAATAAGATCGAGTATTAATTCATGAAAATCTCTCAAATCTCTAATGCTTCACTTGCACTGTCTATTTTACTTGTTGTGTCTAGCTGGACTTTCGCTAATGACTATCAATTTAAAACAATATCAATTGGCAGTAGTCAAACCTATCAGTACGAACAGAATAAATACCATGATTTGAGCGGTGTCGCTTATGGTAATGGTATTTTGTTATTCGGCTTTGATGGTGGGAAAAACTCACAGAACCCAAATATTCGATTTATGAAAAATGGAGTAGAAAAACCGGGTGTTACATTGTCTAGGCAGGTCATGCAAAAAGATCTAGAGGCTATGACTTTTCATCGTGGCGAGTTCTACGCCCTTTCAAGCTTAAGCCAAATAGATGAAGACAGTGAAAGTTATCGTATTTTGGCGAGCCTAAAAATCGATGCAAATGGTGAAATACTTGGCGAGCGTTATATGAACCTACGGCCTAAGGTCATGGATGCTTTGTCAAATTTTAGTAAAGACGAAGAATGGTTTAATCGTATTGCCATCAGTTTTGGTAAAACAGGTGGGTTGAATGTAGAGGGCATGTCTACTTATCGAAATAATAGTATTTTAGTCGGATTACGTTCCCCTTTGTATGGCAATAAATTTGGTAGTCCTATAACGGATAAAAGATTTAGTTTGCATAAAGGCCTCGCTTTGATTTTAGAATCGAATGCTATTTTTGATGAAGGAGATAAATTTAAAGTTCACACGCTGAATTTAAACGGCGAGGGTATTCGCGCCATGGAATACTTAAATGATATCGATAAAACTCTAATTGTGTCTGGGCCGGTTCCAAAAGGTAATACTTATCATCTTTGGCTATGGGGTAAAAATGGATTTCTAGAGAAGCTGGATGTTAAACAGTTTAAAGGTTTGTGTCGCCCAGAATCTATTTTTCCTGATCCAAATGGAGGGCAAGTGACAGTGCTTAGTGAGCAATCAGGCAAGGCGTGTGAAGGAATAAAATACAACTTTATTAAACTTAAATATAACGGCGAAAAATGAAGGGCATAAGAGCAAAAATGCTATTGTCGACGATACCTGTTGTTATCTTAGGATACGCATTACTAACAGGTATGTGGTTGGTTTTATCTAAGGATTTAATTTCAAACTCGGAAATTGGTAATAATGAAATACGAGCAAACTTAATTAGGCGCAATTTAGACAGCTGGCTAGGTTTAACATTTAATCGAGTTGAGGCTTTAGCCAACGATGATGATGTTTCGACTACTTTACTAAATGACGCGGGAGCTAAAGATAGGCTAAATAACCGTTTAAAAGTTGCTAAGCAAGACATGGAATTAAGGCATATTGCTTTATTGAATGGCAGTGGCAATGTAATTTCAACATCAAATAAAGGGAAGGAAGGTAAATCCTACAACGAATTAACTTTCTTTAGTAAGGTTATATCTTCCGGAAAAAAAATGATAACGGAACCAAGGGCAAGCCGTGTTGATGGTGTTGCTTTGATGACTGTTTCTTACCCTGTAAGTTATGGCGCCCAAACTAAAGGTGTTTTTTTTGCTTCTATTCCGCTTGATAAATTCTATGAAAATGTAGTGGGAGAGCAAGGTAATAATTCAGTTCTGGCTATGATATTTTCAGCCAGTTGTAATGTTCTTGGGCATCCAGATAAAAGCATTGTTTTAAATACACCCGTTGGCAGTCCTGAGCACACGCTTTGTATGAAGGTGAGGAAAAATATTGATCAGCCCCAACAAAATTTTGACTATGGGGGAGTTCACTATATTGCACTTTCCGAAACGGTTGAATCAACCGGTTGGTTGGTTTTAGTCGCACAAAATACAGATTCAATTTTTGCATCTATTGTACGTAAAACTAAGCCAACGGTAATAGCTGCTATTTTCTTGATTTTGGCTGTTGTAGTGGCTTTTGTTTACAAATTGAATCCGATCATCGCAGTGGTGAATACCGTCGCGAATACTATGTCTCTGCTTTCTAAAGGAGATGTTAATGGAATTGATAAGAAAGCTCTATTTTCTAAGTCTATGCGCAATCAAGGAGAAGAGATTGAAGCAATGTCCATCGCTATAGATGAACTAATTGACTCAATGATTAGTCGAGCCTATTGGACTGAAAATGTTGCTGCCGGAGATTTAACTGTAGATGCTCAGGTCTATTCTAAAAATGATACTTTAGGCAATGCATTGCTGGAAATGAAGCAGGGCTTATATGAACTATTGCTGGGTGTTCGTAATATAGTTACAAGTGTTGAAAAACAAACTGCCGAGCTTAATAGTACGGGAGTAAATATTGAACAGACAATTCATCACCAAAATAGTGAATTAGAATTGGTACATGCTGGAATTTCTGAAATCGATATAAAAGCCTCTGAAGCCTCAGGCTCATCTGAAAATGTTAGTCAAATTGCAGAAGATGCCAAAAATTCATCGGAAGAAGGCCAGTCAGTGTTAGCTGATTTAATTGAGTCCATGAGTGAAATGTCAAAAACAGGAACAGAACTAGAGACTCAAATGAATGCTATAGATTCAATCTCTGAGCAAACATCTTTAATTGCTTTGAATGCTGCAATTGAGGCTGCTCGAGCAGGGGAGTATGGGCGAGGGTTTGCAGTGGTTGCTGATGAAGTGAGGGGGCTTGCTTTACGTTCAACTAAAGCGACCGCTGAAAGTAAAAAACTGGTTGAGCTGACAAGAACTAGAATTGATGCCTGCATTTCGTTACTTGAAAAAACAGAAAATGCTTTCAAAGGTATTTCTGACAATATATCTGCATCTGTTTTAAAAATATCTGCTATTAAGGAACTTAGTTTAGGGCAAGCAGAATCTACTCAAAACCTAGCGCTAAATATTAAGACTCTTAAAGGAATATCACAAGATAGTATTGCGGATGTAGGGATAGTCATTAATTCAATGAACAATATATCTTCTGATGTGAATATTTTGTCGAACGAAATGAAGAAATTTTCGTTGTAGTAATATCTATTACATAAGGATGGAAATAGAGTAACTGAATGGATATATAATTCTTACTTAAATTGTGGGTGGGTTTTATGAATAGGCCATTAATTTATTTTCTTATTACCCTTATGATAGGCTGTGCTGGTAGTGGCGGCCCAGAAGAAGAGAAAGACAGTGATGATGATGTCTCGGAAGCAGATCCTGCTATTTCTCTTTCCTCAAGCCGCATTACAGAAAATTCAGGCAGTAATGCACAGGTAGGTGTGTTAACTGTCATTAACTCAACAGAGGATTTCTCTTATTCCCTAGTCAGTGGTGAAGGGGACACTGATAACGCCTTGTTTACCTTGCTTGATAATGCCTTGTTAGCGACTAATTCCCTTGATTATGAAACCACACCAGAGCTGAGTATTCGAATTCAGGCAACATCAGCTAGCTCCAGTTTTTCTTCAAGTTTTTCAATTTCAATTATAGATGTTTCCGGTGTTGTCATTACATTAAGCCCTTCTAATCCAGCCGTAGCTGTGGGAAGTTCAGCGTCAATAACGGCCAGTGTTATATCTGAATCAGGCGCTACTAGTAGTGCCATTTCTTGGGTTGCTCCCAATTCGGATATTGCAACGATTGTTTCTACCGGAAATTTAACTGCGAACATTACCGGTGTTGCGGATGGCAGTGTCTCTATTAATGCAATAATTGACGGTGTGGGCACTAAGTTTGTAGTTAACGTATGTACTCTTTTAACCAATGTAATTTATGTTAAAAATGATGCGGCTGGATTGTCGGATGGTAGTTCGTGGTCAGATGCATTTACCACATTGACTGAAGCAATTAATGTCGCCACGGCTAATACCCAGGTTTGGGTCGCTGCAGGAACTTACACACCTGGCAGTAATGTGACAGATACTTTTCAATTAGTGGACGATGTAAAAATTTATGGTGGATTTAAAGGCGATGAAGGAGCGTGTGACAATAGCTTGTTGGTTCGGGATGTAACTGAGTCTATTTTAAGTGGGGATTTATCTAATAATGATGGTGATGGTTCGGATGAAAGCCTATTGGTTGATAATGCTTATCATGTGGTGACTGCGTCTGGAACCAATAGTACTGCGATTTTAGATGGTTTTATTATTAAATCGGGTAATGCAGATGGTTCAGGGGATGATAAAAACGGTGGCGGAATTTATAATGATAGTGGAAGTCCCACGTTTAAAAATATAATTATTAAAAATAATATTGCCAATTCTGACGGGGCTGGAGTGTTTAATTTAGACAGTGAAGCAAGTTTTAGTAATGTCAGCATAATAGAAAATAAATCTGGTGACGATGGTGGTGGAATATTTAATGACGGCAGTGCCATAGCCATGATCAATAGCATAGTCAGTAACAATACCTCAGATGATAAAGGCGCTGGTATTTACAATAAGAAGAAAAAACCAACCTATATAAATGTCTTAATACAAGGAAATACATCTCAAGATAATGGTGCAGGTGTTTATAACGATGATAGTAAACCGCGTTTTACAAACTCTATCATTATCGGTAATAAAGCAGTCGGCAAGGGTGGTGGTATCGATGCCAAAGGTGAAAGCGAAGCCATATACACCAATTGTGTAATCTCTGGGAATTCATCAGATGAAGAAGGCGGTGGCATAAGTAATCGCGAGATTAGTAATTCGATTATTCAAAACAGTATTGTATGGGGAAATTTTTCCGCTATATCGAATGATAATATTTATAATGACTCAGGGGATGATTTGTCACTGCCTACTTTTTTGAATTCTATTGTGGAGGGCTCTGGGGGGAGTAATAATTGGGTGGCTGAGTTTGGTAGTGATCTAGGTGCAAATCTTGATGCAAACCCAAATTTTATTGGTGAAATCGATCCTCAATTGGCTCCAAGTTTAGATGGAGATTACCAATTACAGAGTGATTCAATAGCCATAGATGCAGGTCTTAATTCTGCAGAACTGGATGAAGACTACGATGGAGATAGTATTGATGACTCTATAAACGATGTATTGCTTGATTTTAACCTAGTTACTCGAATACAAAATGAAGTTATTGATATCGGTCCATATGAGCGTTTGACAAATTAATACATGATCAATCCATATTCGGGAGTATTTAATAATGCTTAATTTCAGATCGATGGCTTTATTTTGTTTTCTTAATTTGATTATGGCGGGCGCATTCTCATCACCGGTAGCTGGTGATTTTGACAAAGGCTATCTTGTTTTTAAATCAGAGGATGGGAATTATACTTGGAAATTAGATGGTCGCATAATGATGGATGCTGGCTCAGCCAGCACTGATAAAAATAAAGCTTATGCTAATATGGATTTTAGGCGTGCTCGTTTAGGAATTAAAACATCAGTATATAAAAAATGGAGCGGCGAATTTGACTTAGATTTTTCAGGGAATGAATCTAGTGTAAAGGATATGTGGATGGCATATCGATTAAACGAACACATTTACTTTAAAGCTGGTAATCATAAACCATTTTTTAGTATGGCCGAGTTAACAACCTCTCGTTGGTATACCTTTTTAGAAACGTCCATGGTCACTGACTCCATTGCAACTGGAAGGCGTATTGGATTTAGTGCTGCATATGAGGGAGAAAACCTATTTATTGGAGCAACTATCTTTGGTGAGAAGTTAGGGGTAGATAACGAAGACGCTCAAGCGTCAGAGGAATTTGGACATTCAGCTAGAGTAGTATATAGGCCTTATATCAATATAGATGCAGGACAATTCTTTCATATTGGTTTGGATTACTTACATCAAGGTGCCCAATCAGAAGACGAAAATGGTGAATTTGAAATTAAATCAGGCGTAGAAACTAGTGTCATTGGACTGAATTTTTTAAATACTGGAAGTATTGAAAATACAGACCAGGTAAATACTATGGGCTTGGAAATGGCGGGGAAAATGAGTTCGGTATCGATGCAGGCTGAATATTATACAACTAAGTTAGAAGCTGATAATGATTATGATTTTTCTGGGTATTATATCGATTTAAGCTACATGCTAACGGGCGAAAGTAGACCTTACAATACAGGAGATGCTGAGTTCGGTGCAGTTATGCCAAGCAGTGAAAATGGAGATCTTGAATTGGCATTACGGCTTAGCACTTTAGACTTAAATGATGGAGTAATACAAGGCGGAAAATCTGATGCTATAACAATAGCGTTAAATTGGTATGTTAATACAAATGTTGTGATTCGCTCGAATTATATTGTGGCTGATTTTGATGACATGGCAGATGATGATGGTGACTTAGTCGGTGGTGATGAGGTCACTGTTATGAGTGTTCGATTCCAATACTATTTTTAATATAAAGTTATTCATGTGTACAGTTGCTTGAAAGTTCTTAGGGATATGTGGCTCCCCAAGAACTTTTTGAGTGAAACTAAGGAATTAGAAATTAGTTAACTGCTTGAGCCTCCATCAAATAATTCTGATACTTATCGCGCACCGCAATTTTTAAAAGCTTGCCAGTGGCGGTATGGGGAAGCTCATCCACAAACACTACAGCGTCTGGTAACCACCATTTAGCCACCTTGTCTTCTAAGAATTTAATCACATCGTCCTCTTCCACATTGGCATCTTTATTTTTAATGGCCAATAGTAAAGGGCGTTCATCCCATTTAGGGTGTCTTACACCTATGACGCAACATTCTACTAAGTCAGGGTGATTCACTGCGGCGTTTTCTAAATCTATGCTGCTGATCCATTCGCCGCCACTTTTAATAACGTCTTTGGAGCGGTCGACTATCTGAACATAGTTTTGTTTATCTAGAGTGGCCACATCCCCCGTATCTAGCCAGCCCCCTTCAAAGGCACTTTTATCTTGATGCAAGTAATAACCATTGGCTATCCATGGGCCGCGTACTAATAAACGCCCGAAGCTTTTTCCATCTTTGGGTTGTTCGTTATTTGCATCGTCGACTATTTTCACCTCTACCCCAAATACAGGGCGCCCTTGTTTAAGCTGCAGCTGATAGCGTTCATCTAATGGCATTTTTTTCATGGCGCGAGTTAAATTGTTAACGGTGCCAATGGGGCTCATTTCGGTCATGCCCCATGCGTGAATTAAAAAGGCATTATGGGTTTCTTGGAATTTTTTAATCATGCTTAACGGGGCAGCTGAACCACCCACCACCACGTTTTCTACACTGTCTAGGGTGGCGTTAATTTCATCTAGATAGTTAAGTAGGTTTAGCCACACGGTGGGCACGCCCAATAATAAATCCACTTCTTCTGATTTTATTAATTCATAAAGTGACTCGCCATCCATGCCTGCCCCTGGCATCACCAACTTAGACCCAGTGAGGGTGGCCGCGTATGGAATGCCCCATGCGTTTACATGAAACATAGGCACCACAGGTAATATGGATGACTCGCTCGATAAGCCTAATACATCGTTAGAAATACTGGAAAAGGCATGCAGTACCGTAGAGCGGTGAGTGTACATTACCCCCTTAGGGTTGCCTGTGGTGCCGGATGTATAACACAAAGCGGCGTTGGTGTTTTCATCAAATTCAGGCCACTGGAAGTCATCACTATATTGTTCAATGAGTTCTTCGTAACAAATAACATTAGGCAGGGATGTTGCTGGCATCTTGTCTTTGTCGGCCAACACAATAAAGCCTTTTACTACGCTAATTTTGTCTTTTAGCGCCTCTAATATGGGCAATAAATTTAAATCCACAAACAGGTATTGGTCTTGCGCGTGATTAATTATGTAAATAATTTGCTCAGGGAAAAGCCTAGGATTAATGGTGTGGGTGATGGCGCCCATGCCTGAAACGGCAAAATAAATTTCGTAATGGCGGTATGTGTTCCAAGCCAGTGTGGCCACACGGTCACCATGTTCAACCCCTAAATCTTTCAAGGCATTGGCCAGTTGTTTGGCTCGTTGGCCTGCCTCGCCCATGGTATAGCGATGTATGTCACCTTCTACGCGACGGCTGATAATTTCAGTTTCAGGATGACTGTTTTGAGCGTGATTCAATAGCCCAGAGATTAACAGCGGGCGATCCATCATATTAGTGGCCATAGGTTTCCCTTTTATTATTTTATTTTTATAAAAAGACTGAACCAGTGTGCCATTTACTTGGCATGGGCGCTACGGGGTTAATGCTCAGAAAGGTGGTAATTAGTGACAAAATCGCAGGGAGTAAAAAAGAAATGCCAGTTGAAATATTGGGAGGGTTTGATAATACGGAAATAATTGTGGCAAATTATATACTCTTTTCTCCTCAGTTAATGAGGAGAAAAGAAATACAGAATTTAATTAAAAGCTGCTTTCTATACCAAGGTTTACGGCGACAGATCGTGGTACTGTGCTGCCATCTACTTCAGTGCTATCTAGGCTGTAACGCACGTCTAGATTGACCACACCAAAAAAAGTAAGGCCAGCATTTGCCATGGTTAATTCACTGCCTACTTGGTTTTCACTAAAGCCTAATCGGGCACCAAATAATGATGAAGATACGTAAGCGGCTGAGGCTGTCATCCATTGATATTCATCACCAATGGCGTCTTCGGTGGATTGCAGGTCGTAAGATGCCGCTAAACGCCAGCGTTTGTTTTCACTGCTTAACGCTAAATCAACTGTGCTTTGTTGGGTCATGACATAGGTGTCGTTTTGAATAACTCGCCCAGGGTTTTCTAAGTTATTAATATGAAAATTGGCGGTGTTGCAGTTGGCTACGGCAATGGCCGTTGATTTAGACAAGCAGTTGGTACCAATTTCACTAAAATCAAATTCAGGCTCATTTATATTCCGAAAGGTAAGGCCAACTTGATAATGATCGGCTTCCCAAATAAGCCCTAAGTCTATCCCCATGGCTGAAGAGCTGGCTTGGTTGTCATCGTAATCGTCACTTATCACATCACTCACATCATCGTCTTCTTCAATGTTGGCTAAGCCAATGACTTGTTGTGCGAGCTTTAGATTGTATAAATTTAAACGTAAACCCGTTAATAAACGTCCTTCAACATGTTGGTTTAAAGTGTCTAGTAGGCCGTTATCTAGTTCATGGCTGTAGCCTAAACCTAGCGTGGTGTACTGAACGCTCTTTATAAAAAGAGCGGTTTCGGTTTCAAGGTCTACAGAAGCCACTGAGCCGGGGTTGATGTTAGCTAGGTCTGCAAGAGTAAGATTGTCAACTGAGATACCATCTACGGTGCCAACAGCGGTGATTTTGTCATCTAAAAATAAGCCCTTACCAGACACGCCGCCCACCAAATCAATAGACATAACGCCACCAAGTAAATTGGAACGTACTAATAATGGCGCTAAAGGCGCGACAAATTGAGCATCGAAGCGAATATATCCATCTGCTGCTAGAGTGTGTCTTAAATTATTATCGTAATTAGCAATAATAATCTCAGCCTCCAGTATTCCCAAGTTATCACGATCTAGATCATCCACTAACTGATCCACATCATCGGCGAAGTTTTCAACATCCCCAAATTCTACCGAAACCCCTGTGGAACCCAAATATCCCCAGCGGTAATCATCATTGGGTTGAATAACCGCTTCGCCTGCTGCGGGGTTATACAAAACCGATAAGCCAGTTTGTGGCGTTGAAGCCGGCCCCAGTGTCATCAGCGGTCCTGGTGGTGTTGCCACAGGGGCAGCTTGAGATAATGCCGGTAACAGTGCGGCTGCAACCAAGAGGTGTTTTTTCATGTTGTTCTCCTGTTATGTGGGGATAGGCCAGGCGAGTGATTCATTTTTTATGAATTCTTATTATTAAAAATTAGTTTTATAGACGCGCACCCTACCATTAATGGGGGTTTCTTAACAATAAAGTGTGAGGTATGACCAGATATGTCCAGTTAGGGCGTTTCAGTATGCGAGGTGATCATTCAGCTTGATGGGGATGTAAGGGTCGTCATCTTATGGTGCTGTGTAGTAAGCCATCCGTTATGTTGGCCCATCTGTTGAGCGATTAAGCCACTTTGAACCTGTCTGGTAGGCTGAGTTAGGCTTGAGTCGTCAGGCTGTTTAAACCGCCAGATTGTTAGGTTAATGGCATTAAAAATTTGTTGTTGATAGCTTTTGGTTGGCGGGCAAAAGGATGACCCCTATTAAATTGATCTAGAATAGGATTTACCAATATAAAAATAAAAAACGCCTACCTTGAACTAATATTATTAGCACCTCTGAAATAAAAGTCGGAACTACATTATGGGCTTTCTTCGTAATATTAAAATTTTACATCGTATGTGGTTGCTAATTGGTCTGTTAACTTTCGCGGTGATTGGCATCACCTTGATTTCATTAAACGAGATGGAAAGCGGTTTACTGAATGAAAAGTATTCTCAAACCCAAACGTTGGTGGAATCAGCCCACAGTGTATTGGTTAATTATCACAATCGAGCCAAAAAGGGAGACATGACAGAGCAAGAGGCAAAAACCGCAGCACTGATGACAATTAAAAATATGCGCTACAGCGAGACAAATTACTATTGGATTAATGACATGCAACCCAACATGGTCATGCACCCAATTAAACCTTCATTGGATGGCCAAGATGTGTCTTCAGTGAAAGACCCCACCGGCAGGTTTTTGTTTATGGATTTTATAAACATGGTGAAAAAAAATGGTGCTGGCCATGTACCTTATATGTGGCCAAGGCCAGGGGACGAGAACCCAATCCAGAAAATATCTTATGTTAAGGGCTTTGCCCCGTGGGGATGGATTATTGGCTCGGGTATATATGTAGATGATGTGAATGTGACGTTTTGGAAAAATGCCTTTTCGTTATCCTTGGTGGCGATCTTGGTGTTAATTCCCTTGTTAGTCATGTCTGTATTTATTGCACGAAGTGTGTGTTTGCCTATTGATACCACAACGTCAGCGCTACGGGACATTGCGCAAGGGGAAGGGGATCTTACGCAGCGCTTGCGCACCCATGGCAAAGATGAAATCACACACTTAGCCAATGCGTTTAATGATTTTGTTAGCAAGATACAACAGACCATTGTTGAAGTGAGTTCGGCCAATGGCAAAATTAGTTCCGCCACTTCTGAATTGTCTGATGTGGCAACGAGTGGCACCGAAAGCTTGAAAGAGCAGAATATTGAAATTCATCAGGTGGCCACGGCTGTCACTGAAATGTCCAGTACCGCAGACGAAATTGCTCGTAATGCCGAAGAGGCCGCCAATTCGGCAACCGATACAAATAATGAAGCGAAAGCAGGTATGTCTGTAATGGATAAAACCACCCAGTCTATCGACTCCCTAGCGAGTGAAGTGAATCAAGCCGCTCAGGTAATTGATAAACTGGCACAAGAAAGTCAAGAGATCGGCTCGGTGCTAGATGTTATAAGGGGCATAGCCGAGCAAACTAATTTATTGGCACTTAATGCGGCTATTGAAGCGGCACGGGCGGGTGAGCAAGGTCGTGGATTCGCTGTGGTGGCCGATGAAGTGCGTACCCTTGCCAGCAGGACTCAGCAATCCACTGAGGAAATTCAAAGAATGATAGAAGGCTTACAAAAGGGCAGTAATGAAGCCGTGACGGTGATGAACAACAGCAGCACGAGTGCGAAAGCAACGGTAGACACCGCCAGTATGGCGGCGGAATCATTATTGAAAATTGCAGGAGGCATAAACCAGATGTCGGCTATAAATGCGCAAATTGCCACAGCCGCTGAAGAGCAATCAAGTGTTGCTAAAGAAATTGATCGCAGCGTGGTGCGTATCTTTTCTTTATCTGAGCATTCGGCGCAAGAAGGTAAGCGCATTACCAGTGCTAATCATGACCTGAGTGTATTGGGTGAAGATTTAGATACGTTAATTTCCACCTTTAAAATTGTATAAGGTAGCGATAACAGGTACATGTTAGGCGCATTCTAAAGATACCCTCAACAAACCGTAGAGTTTGTCTGGGGTTTTCTCATTTGTTTATGAGTTGATATGTTTTTTTATTTTTAATTGCGGAATGCTTTAATTTTTTTCTGCGTTAGAAACGACAATCCCTTCAAAAACGCTACAGTTCCGACCATTTTCTTTAGCTTGATAGAGCATATCATCAGCCCTTTGAATGGTGTCTTTTAGTGTTTCACTTTCTTTGTACAATGTTACGCCAATACTTATGGTTATGGGGGGGCAGTCGGGAAATGGATGTTTTAATGATGCGATGGCTTGACGAATGCGTTCAGCCGTTAGGTTAACTAAACCTTTGTTGCTAAAAAAATCAATCACTAGAAATTCTTCACCCCCGTATCTAATTTGTAAAGCGTCTTGCCGGCAAGTTTCACTGATGGTATGTGCGACGTGTTTAATAACGCTGTCGCCCTGTACATGGCCAAATGAATCGTTAATATACTTGAAATGATCAATATCGAGAAAGAATACGGCTAGTTTTCTGTCGGAAGCCCGCTGAGCACGCTGCTCAATTATTTTGGCAACTTCATTAAGAAAACGTTTAGAGAATAAACCAGTGAGGTCATCTTTAATGGCAAGGTTATCTAATTTTTTAATTAGATGGTTTGCAACAAAATAAAGTGCTGTGATAAACATGAAAAAAAACAGCGTAATTAAGCCTGTAGCTTGTAATACAATACGCAGTATTTCGGGCTTAATGTCATCCAAATATATCCCCGTACCGATATTCCAACCCCAGGGTTTGAATTGGTTAACGTACGATATTTTTTCAAAGGGAATGTCGGTGTTAGGCTTGGGCCAGTAATAGCTAAGCCAGCCTCCTCCCGTTTTTGAAATATCATTAATGTCTCGAAATATATAGCGGCCACTTTTATCTTGCCAATTTAATAAGTCTTCACCCACCTTATCCTTTTTATATGGGTGCATGATCATTACACCGTTTTTGTCACTGATCCAATAGTAGCCATTTTCTTCAAATGCAATTGATTTTAACGTTTCAATCGCTTGTTGTTGATAATGTGTCTTCGATTCAGATGGCGTCTTTATACTTTCTTGGTAAAGGTGGTCAACAACTTCGGTGGCCACAGTGACCAAATTCTTAGAGTGATATTCTCGCTCTGTCATTAAGCTATTTGAGAAAGCAGTGTGAAAGAAAATGACAAATAGAATGATGCCAGTCAGGCCAAAAACTGCGAGTACAAGCAAGTACCGTAATATAATAGCCCTGCTTAGATCACTTTGCGTTAACATGATTGCTTCTAGCCTTTTGTATTAGGGGCAAGAATTGATAATGGCAAGGTTATTAACACTTTAAAGCCTTCATGTTTGTGTTCAGTGTTTAGTTCGATATTACCCTGAAGTTTTTGTGTTATTAAAATATAGATAAAATGCAATCCCAAACCTGAATTACCACTAATGCGTTTTGATGTGACAAATGGCTCAAAAATCGACTGAGTGAACGAAGGAGGGATGCCTATCCCGTTGTCGCTATAAATGATGTTAACGGCTTCATTATCTATTTTGCAGGTGATCGTAATCAATCCCTTCTCATTATCAGAAAAAGCGTGATGAAGGCTGTTCATGATTAATTCTTGAAAAATTTGATAAAACGATTGTTCATAACTGTTGATGTATTGGTTGGGGTCGATTTCAATTTCAAAATTGATATTTTCACGATTAACCGAGAGACTATTAATGGTGTTTGATACAGTTTCCAGTAGATTAAATTTTGACAGTTGGTGACCGTTTTCAGACATTGATAATGTTTTAAATCGTTTAATTAAATTGGATACTTTTGATAAGTTTATTGAAATAAGCTCACTAGAAGTGCCTGTTTCTGTAATGAATTCTTCAAAGCAGTTTTTTGTAGCCTTGCCGTTTAAAACGAGCTTGTTCAAGTTCGCTATGGATTCTTGAAGAAAACTCATTCCAGTCATGGCAGTCCCTAGTGGAGTGTTAATTTCATGGGCGACGCCTGTGACTAAATTCCCAAGGGCTGCCATTTTTTCTGTTTCAACCAATTTATTTTGCATCGCGGTTAATTTTTCAAGTGATCTTTTAAGATCGTATGTTCGCAATTCCACTCTTTTCTCAAGGTGCTGGTTGAGGTTTTCTAGTTTTTTGTTGGATGTTAGTAGGCTTTCTTGTGCTGTAATTCTTTCGTTGGTTTCTTTCGTTATTTCGCTATTAGTTTTCTCTAGTTTGCTCATGAACTGGTTGAAATAAGTGGCTAACTGAAATAATTCGTCTTTAGCATTTTTATCATCATTAATTCTAATGGTTAAATCGCCTTTTGATGCTTGTTTAAGCGTATTCATCATTCGCTGAAGTGGAGAAACAATGGAGCGACTTAAAGGTGTTGTGGCCAGTAAGATTAATAATATGGTTAAACCTAAGAAAATAAAATTGATTATTGTAATGCTGGTGAGTGGTTGATTAAATTCCTCCACATAAGTAGAGGATGAGATAATCCAGTCGTATTCAGGAATGTATTGGAAAACGACTAATTTTTCTCTATGGCTGTTGTCTTGTGGGTTTTTCCAGGTGTAATAAATGGTGCCGCTTTTTCGCTGAATCATTTCTTTAACGAATGCCGTTCCATTGGAATCAACTTGGTCATAAAAATTGCCAGTAATAAATGGGTGGATAACGATTTCACCTTTTGTATCAAACACATAGCAATAGCCAGTTTCGCCAAATTTGATAGATAAAATTGACTTTTTAAAGTCTTCAATATTTACCAAGGATTTAAATTCATCTCGATAAGAAGATGCCGATATGATCCAATCCCATGGCTCAAAATAGGTCATGTAAAGGGCTTTTTTTCGTTTAACTTTTTCCCCTGGGTTCTTCCATTCGTACTCTATGTAGCCTGTTTTATTTTTCATTTGTTTCTGAATAAACGGGTATTGAGTTAGGTCAGCATGAATGAGTTTTTCTTTAGGGTGCACCTGAATGATTCCGTTACTATCCACGGCATAGGGGTAACCGGTTAAGCCTATTTTTTGTGTGGCCAGCTGTTGAGAAGAAATTCTTCTTGCTTCACTTTCTGTAATCTCCCCCTGTTGATAGCGTTTATAGTTATAACGAATAATATGGAGGTTACTTTCAGCTATGGCTTTTAAATGGTTTCGTATGGAAGCCTGAACCGTCGAGTGAATTTGATTCACTATACCCTTGTTGGACAGTTGTAATTCTCGGTCAATGCTATTGGTTACTAAGGTGTATGTTTGTGAATAGAGAACGAGATCAGCGAAAATAACGATACTGGTAAATAGAAGGGTATAGCCAAAAGACAGCCGTGTAGGGATTTTGAATTTACGCAAGCTGCTAGGGAATGCCTTCATGATTTACCATTTACTTATAGCGGATTGGCCCTAATAAAAGCTTAGCCTAGATGCTAAAAAAGGCTCTTCAATACGTCAATAAGTGCCAAAATGGCAATGAAATTTACAATAATTCGGGGGCGTAGAGTGAGCGGGAAAAGCCTAGGAATAAAAGTGTTCAATTCGGCCGATTAATGATTTGATTTATGTGTCAATCTAGTGCCCCTTTCATTAATAACATTTATGAAGGGGTCACTATTAAAAGCCAAGTTGATGCACGATCACCTTAAGGCTGTGAGCTGAGTTGGTATTTATTTAAGCGCAGCACATAGGCCATTAATAATAGAGTAACGGCACTGCAGCCTAAAAAGCCTTCGACTAATGGCAGAACACCTCCGTCATAAGCTTGGCCTACCATAAACCCTACCGCCACTGACAGTAGGGTTTGTAAGGTGCTAATCACCGATGTAGCAACACCTGCAATGTGCCCTAATGGGTGTAAAGCCAGCGTATTAAAGTTACCAAATAATATCCCCATGCAAAAAAAGCTAAGAGACAAATAACTCATAAGGGCAATTAACGGCGGGTGACCTGCATGGCTTTTTGCATAAAAGAAAAACAGTAAAGACAGCATTGAAATTGTGCAAAGTGCCATGACGCATAGCTTTTCCATGGCGATCAACATGACCAACTTTGAGTTGGCAAAAGAGGCAATGCCAATGGCTAGGGCTAAAAAGCCAAAGTATAGGGAAAAGGTGTTGCCTAACTCATACTGTATTTGCAGTATTTGCTGAGACGAACTCAAATAGCCTACAAATGCGCCAAACATGATGCCGGCAGAAATGGTATAGGTGCGAGACTGAGGATGCCTGATAGTCTCGCTAATACCTTGCGCGATGACCTTTAACGAAAAAGGTAAGCGGTTTTCTTTCGGTAGGGTTTCAGGCTGACGAAAGTGCAACCAAATAGCCCCGAGTAATGCGTAAGCTAGCAGTAATAGAAAAATAGCGCGCCATGAAGCGAATAGTAAAATGGCTTGTCCAATGGAAGGTGCTAACACCGGCACCATAATAAACACCATCATAATGAGCGACATGACCTTGGCCATTTTAGGGCCATCAAAGCGATCACGAATCATGGCAACGGTAATGACTCGGCATGCGGCGGCTCCGAACCCCTGTAAAAGCCGGCCGATAATCATTAACGTAAAGTCATTACTTAATAGGGAAATTAAGTCACCCACTAAAAAAATGGCGACCCCTAGGTAAAGGGTTACTTTGCGGCCATAAGAGTCTGATATGGGCCCATAAATCATAAGGCCCAATGCCATGCCTAAAAATAAAGTAGAAATGATAAGTTGGTTGTCATTGGGGTTTTCAACCCCCAAACTTAAACCGATAAGGTCTAGGGCTGGCAGCATGGCATCAATGGCTAACGCCATAACAGACATGAGAACGGCCATTAGAATAATAAATTCTGTGGGGCCAATCTTAGATTGAGCATTAGAACGATTAGGGTTGTTATTCACAGGCACACTCGACATAAATACAACAAAGTGGTGAACAACACTGTAAAATTAGCCGTGTTCGGGCTGCGTATCATCGCCATTGAAGGGATGAATTACAAGTAAACAAATACTTGTTTTCTAGAATAGATAATTCCAAATTTGCTCTTTAACAATGGCGTAATTTCATAGCAAAACCCTAAAAGGGTCGCTAATATCTGTGCAAAATTATATTCACCAGCCCTATTGATGATGAGTGCATTATGAGCCGTAAAAAGAAGCTGCCACTGGAGCCTTGTAGTTGGGCACAAGGAGACTTATACCTTGAGTATCACGCCAAAGAATGGGGTCTGCCTTGTTATGATGATAAGCGTTTGTTTGAAAAGCTGTGTTTAGAAGGGCAGCAAGCAGGGCTCAGCTGGATTACTATCTTAAAAAAGCGCCAGCATTACCGAGATTGCTTTCATGGTTTTGACCCGGTAAAAGTGGCCAAAATAAGTGATCTTCAGTTAGAAGCCTGCCTTCAAGACACCGGCTTAGTACGAAACCGATTAAAGATATACGCCATAAGAAGCAATGCCCAAGCCTATTTAGATTTGAAAAAAGAAGGCATTAGCTTAAGTGATTTTTTATGGGGCTTTGTAGGCGGTGAAATACAGTTAAATCGCTTTTCAAGTTTGTCTCAAATTCCCACGCAAACCCCAGAGTCCCAAGCCATGAGTCGTGCACTTAAGAAAAAGGGGTTTAAGTTTATAGGCCCTACTATTTGTTATGCCTTTATGCAATCCATGGGGTTAGTGAATGATCATTTAACCACGTGCCCTAATCATCCTGATAATCAAAACTAAATGAATATGGAATCTGCTGTGCTGTTGGGTGAACTAAATACGTTAAAAGAAAAGGCTTTTGATCCTTTACTGTTGCTGTGCTCAGAATTTATGGCCGAGCCAGAAAGTCAAGAATATAAAGCGGTAGGTTTTGCTCTGAACCAAAAGACAGTTCAGTACCGATGTGCAAAAGTAACGCCTACAAAAATAGGCCAGTTTGTCACGTTATGGAAACGCGATGGGGTAGGTGAGGAAATTCGCCCTTATCATGTTGGTGATAATTTAGACTTAGCGATTATCGCTGCTAACCAAGGTAATCGGCAGGGTTATTTTATTTTCTCTCATTTTGTATTAAAAAAACAAGGAATCGTGCAAGACAATAAACCTGGAAAACGAGGTTTTAGGGTGTATCCAATTTGGGACAAGCCCACCAGTAAACAGGCTCTTAAAACTCAAGCTTGGCAACTTGAGTATTTTTTTGAATTATCGGTTGATTGTGAATTAAATTTAGAATCCATCAAGCCTTTATTTCATTGTGTCTTATAAAGCATAGTAAATATGATTTAAACTTTTATAGTAAAATACATTTTTAAAATAATTAAAATAGGCATGATAGGCTCTGCACTTTTTTAGGATTTAGGCTATGCAAACCCCACGACTATTTCAAATTCGTTGCACACCTAGGTTCTATTAATTTCGTTAATGTTATGTGCGCTAACTTGTATTGTGTAGTTGGGCTGTGATGGGCATTTTTGGTGGTGATTTATGAGTCGTTTAAAGCAAGCAGTCTAATTGAAAGTTAAAGTAATGGAATACAGCTTAAAAAAGCATAAGGATTTTACACGATGCAATGCCCAATGGAAAAGCTAGGCGTTTGGATAAATGAAGAAAGGAAAAAGGGGGCAATATTTCCGCAAGGAGCGGTATTAAGTACGGTATCCGTTAAAGGTAAGCCTAGATCCCGAGTGGTGGGAACCATGTTAACCGAGAAGAATGGTGGGGGTAAAAAATTGAGATTTCATACGTCACCCAATTCACGCAAAATAACCGACATAAACAACAATGTTTATGCGGCGCTTACCTATTCCTTTAATGAAAGTGTACGCTCGGTCAGTATAGAAGGAAAGATAAGCTCTTTAAGCGCCGAGGTATTAGATTGTGACTGGCAGTCATTTGATGAAAATTTTCGCCGACATTATTTAATATTTGGCAGCCAATCTGGAAATACTCTAGAGTCACCTTCTTTGTTGAACGATCAAAAAGCAAAGCAACAAGATGAACCTATATTAATACGCCCTGATAGTTTTATTGGTTTTGAACTTTCTACTATTAACCGTGTTTCATTTTATAGTGTGAAAGATAATGACTTTGCCGTAAATGAGCTTTTTGAAAGAAAGCTATCGCAAGATAAGCAAGAGCAGAATTGGAAACACTCATTTCTGGTGCCTTAAATTATACAGGGAGGTTAATTCCCCCTGCATAATAGTGTGTTATTAATCTTCTATGGTGTAGGGCATCAAAGGAATTGGGTTGTAATTTGTCCGTACTGGTTGATCGGTTGCGGTGCTTAAATAATGCTCTGAAGCAATGCTGCCCCAACAATAAATGTCTTCTTGAAAGCTTTCATCACCTACCGCACAGTTAAAGTATTCAGCAGAAGCAATGTCGGTGGCCTTTCCAGGTAATTCTATTTGAACAGCTTGATTTTTCCAGTAGTCTCCGCTCGCTCTTTTATACCCTAAAACACCACTGTTGTTTCTACCCCAGCACCACACTTCTCCTGCTTCATTTAGAGCGCAACCACCTTCGAAAAAGCTAGTTATTTTAGTTATACCAGAAAGGTTTTCTACTTTCCTTGGGGTATTAACGAATTCATCTAAACTTAAAGAGTAGCCCCAGCAATAAACATTTTTATCTGTCCCCAGTGCACAGAAATGATCAAAGCCTGCTGAGATTTCAGTAAAGCTTTGTCCTTCGGTCATAATGACGGCTTCAGGTTCGGTGACATGTTCAGTTTCACTGCCGGTACCCAAACCGCCTCTATGGTTAAAACCCAAGCAATAAGGAATACCCCATGGCGTTAATAGGCAAGAGCTTCCAGATGCCATGGCAATACGCTGTGTTTTTGCTAGTTGGTTCCAGTTGAATGGGCTAGGGTTTTCAACCAGCCCACTATTATCTTCTACATTTAAATGAGCGAATTCATTGTAACCCCAGCAAAAAAGATCAGTGTTTAGGTTACTGGCACAGACAGACTCTTGGCTGGTGGTGATGCGGGTAATTGAATTTAACTGCGAAACGACCTTTGGCGTGTAACTTGAATCTCCTGATACAAAGTCTTTACCCCAGCACCATACTGAGCCGCCATCATCTACGGCGCAGCTTCTACTATAGTCAGCATCCATGGTTTCAATATCGGGCAGTCCGCTTACCTTTCTGGGAGTTAAAGTTGTGGTGGAGTTTGGGAGTTCATCGCCAACGGGAATGTTTTTTGCTTGGCCTAATTCACCGTTATTATCTTTGCCCCAGCAGTACACTGCGTTGTCTTGACTAATACCGCACATTTGCAATCCCCCACCAAATAGACGCATATTTTGAGTAAAACCTTGTGAGTTGTCAGGTGGATTAATGCCCTGTGGCCCGTCATCTTCAGGTGCCTGACTATCAGAGCTAGCACCACAAGCGGCTAGAAAAATATATGAACAAGATAGCAAGATAACAAAGAGCTTTTTAACCATGGGTATCCCTATTAATAGCTTAAACGGCCAATTCAGAAATGTTTTATTGAGTAACAATACACAAATAAAACTAAGGTGTGAAATATTCACACTGGAAGTATGGGGTCGGTTGAGAGAATTCTCCATGCTTATTAATGGAACAGTGCGTTACTCAGTCTTAAGGGTGGTATTTCTGAGAGATGAGTCACTGGCACTGTGCTGATATGGCAAAGTACCAGTGACACCATTAAAAACTAACGGGTGTTAGTTAGTGAATTATTAAAAGCGCCATTTATAACTTATTTGGCTAATGGTGGCGTTCATTTGTGCAGCATCAGATTCTCCTGTTTGCTGATATCTTTCTAGTCTTAAAGACAAGGCTTTATCTTGGCTAAATTGCCAGCTAATTTTACCGCCTATGGTTTGTGTGGTGAGCTTACCTAAACGGTAATCGGCCGAAGCAAATTCTGGGGCGTGATCAGTGGCATTTAAACTATCTACGTAAAAATCAGTGCCACTTTGTTTATACAATCGGTAATGGGGTTGTATATAAAAGTGGCCTAAATTTAACCTGTATTTTGTTTCCCAAGTTTGAGAGGTTACATCCCAGTCATCCCACATGTAACGATAAGAGGCTTCAAACGTGTCGGCAAACAGATGGTACTTAAACGCGGCATATAAGCTTTGTTTGGTGCGCTCATCTGGGCGATGCTCAAATACATAACCCACCGGTAAATTGTCTTCATCAACAATAGAGATAATCTTGTAAGGGTCGGTGTGATATCCGCTCGATTGGCTAACTGAATAATTGGCCTGCATGATGGCATTAGGCGAAAGATTTTGGGTAAGGCTCACCAGCATATCTAACACTAGCTTATCTTCACTGTCGCTTACCTTTATTTCATCTTGGGTGGAAGATAGTCCTAAAGGCGTACCACCACCGGCGATGATTTCATCTTTTTCTAAACCAAAAAAGACACCCAGTTGAGTATTTTTTTGATTCATTAAAAAAGTGGCTCCACCATTCATGCCCACCGATTGATAATCGGTTTCTTTTGAGTAACTTATGCCAAAGGAAGTTTCCATTGAGCGACTAATGGGTTGTGAAATGTTCATGCTAAAGGCAAAGCGTTGATCACTAAAGCTCGGGTCAAGCGGAACCTCGCCTGCTTTAGCTTGGTACTGGCTGACGGTTCCTGCTGAGTATTCATCTTCATCTTCATCATCGTCGTCACCATCGCGGGTAGTGAGAGTTCGGCCAGAGGCACTGGTGGTGGTTTGCGGTGTATTACTTGAATAATTAGTGGCAGTGTTAGCGGCTCCCGAAGTGGATGTAAAAGTTTGCACCTGATCGCTTACTGCAGCGCCATTAGGGGACGCGCCACTTAAACTGTCGTAGGCAATATTAATGCTGATGGTGCGGTCTTGTTCGTCGGTATTAGATAATTGCAATACCGGCTCTACCGAGGTGACACGACCGTCTTCCGAGTAATAGCGCACCGCGGTTTCAGCTTGCCAATCTGTGTCATTGGCTTGGCTTTGAGTGCCCAATAAAGTACTGACGGCTCCGGCCAGTGCCCAGCGACATTTTTTATCGGTTCTCATACGCCCCCCAGAAGGATCTTAAAAGAAGCCATAGCTGATTTAAGTGAGTTAGTTGCAACCACAGCCGCCCCCTCCTAAACCACGGCCACCACTGGAAGCCTCTTTAGAAAAATAAATATGATCATCAAAGGCGTCATCAAAGCCATCACTACCAAAGGTCATTTCTTCTTTGGCAAGATGGCCTTTCTGCCAAGGCTTAACGTCTGGTAATGCGCTGCAGCCATATAACAAGATTAAAAAACATGAGCTAATTATCCATTTCATTGTTTTCTCCACACAGTGTGAGAGGGTTAAGTGATCGTTGCCAAGGTTTGCGCAACATGTGTCATGACGCGCTTAAAAAGTGGCCAAAAAGCAGCACTGTTTAAGGCGTCAAATCGGGAGTCAAGAGCAGAGCAATGCCTTTTCGGTAGAACAGTGCTTAGGTGACGCTTATACATTCATCCACTCCTATTTTGGCAACAGACAGTGCTGCTATAGAGGATGCGTAAAAGAGTAGCTAGCGAAGCTTAAGGTTTTCTTAAAAAATATTAGGGGGTACTACTTTGGGTAGGCGGTGATTGAACAATATGAAAAATAGTGCGCGCTAAAAATAAAAAAATTCCAGTGAATAATTAGCACAGCCTGAAATTTAGGGCTCCATTAAATTATTGAACTTCCATAATGCCGGCTTCAAGATTGCATCTGTGTAATGGCTGTCTTTAAATTTCTTATAAAGAAGAAAAAGAAAAAGAAAATATTCTATGAATTGTTTTACTTGCAATATACTAAATATCTGGCAAATTGTTGTTCAAATTAAATTAAGGATTTGGCTAAAGGGTGCACCGATTTGAATAGGGCATTTCTACAGCCTAGTTATATGCTCACAAGGAATTAAGTATGGCTATAAATTTAAAGGAAGTTGACGGAGTAGAGGTTAAGCTAAAGCACAAAGCTACTTGTCACTGTGGCGCTATTGTCATTGAACTAGACTTACCAGATGGATTAGTGGATGTACGTCGCTGCGATTGCTCTATGTGTCGCAGAAGAGGCGCAATAGCGGCATCGGTACCTTTATCAGGTATTAATATTCTCAAGGGTTCAGATGCGCTAAAGCTTTATCAATTTAATACAAAAACAGCCAAGCATTATTTTTGCAACA
>CAJXRF010000066.1 GCA_913058575.1 uncultured Bermanella sp. | reverse complement strand
CTCCTAAACCCATCCATTTATTAACAATAGCCTACTTAAAAAACTGACCACTCTACTGATTAGGCTATTTTTACCACATTGACAGACTTACACATAGTGATAATATGTAAACTTACCTCGTTATTTGTAAATTCGTTTTCACAATGACTAAAATGTGCATTTTAACTGACAATATACTTATCAAAATGACCGCCCCATGAACAAGAACACTCAGCAACAAATACTTGATGGTGCTAAAAAGTGTTTTTTCCAGCACGGCTACAAAGCCAGTAACATGTCTTTAATTAGCCAATATGCTGGGTTTAGCCGAGTCACTCTTCACAAGTATTTTAAAAATAAAGATTTGGTGTTTCGCGCGGTATGCCATGAGTATCAAGCTAGGTGCCATGAAGCCTGCCTACCTATTTTAGATGCGCAATTAAATTGCTGGGAAGGCATTGCTCAATCCCTTGGGGCTTGGTCTAAATCTATTTTTGAAAGCGTAAGCGATCGTTTAGTGTACAAGGATTTACATTACTACGCACAACAAGTGGCAGAAGATATTTTTTTAGATGCCCACTTAAAATTAGAATCTGTTTTATGCCAGATCATTAACCAGGGCGAAAAAAATGGAGAGCTGGATTTACAGAAACTACAACTGAGTAATATCCAATTGGCAAAAATTTTAATTGCCACCATCAATGGCATCAACTCAAACATGGCACCTGAGTTAATTAAACTCACCACTAAGCAGGCGCTTAATATTTTTCGCTTGGCCGGCGACCCCAACCACCTAAACGCTAGTTAACTGCAAAATTAGCCTTATTGCTTTTTGGGTAATTCAAAACTGATTCCCTGAGCCAAGGGCAATTGCCCTGAATAGTTAATGGTATTAGTCGTGCGTCGCATGTAATTTTTCCAAGCGTCCGAGCCACTTTCCCGTCCCCCTCCGGTATCTTTTTCACCACCAAATGCACCGCCAATTTCAGCACCCGATGTGCCTATATTGACATTGGCAATACCACAGTCAGAGCCTACGGCGCTCATAAATAATTCAGCCTCTTGGATATCTTGAGTAAAAATTGCGGATGACAATCCTTGGTCCACACTATTTTGCATAGCGAAAGCCTGTTCTAACGACGTATAAGAGTGCACATAAAGTAATGGGCCAAAGGTTTCTTGTTTGACGATTTCAGCGTCAAAGGGGATTTCTATAATGCAAGGCAGCATATAAAACCCTTCTTGAAAGGCACTGACTTGCAATCGAGTACCGCCAAAAATAAGCTTACCCCCTTGCTGCAAGGCAAGCTTGATAGCCGCTTGTAATTTATCTAAGGCGTTTTGATTGATAATCGGCCCCATTAAATTATGCTCATCAAATGGATCCCCTATTTTGATCGTTGCGTAAATTTCTTTTAATCTTTCAATTACTCCAGCTAATAAGCTTTCATGAACAATTAAACGCCTTAGGGTTGTACAACGCTGACCGCTGGTTCCTATTGCGGAAAATGTCACCGCTCTAATGGCTAGTTCTAAATTACAACTGGGACACATAATGAGCGCATTATTCCCCCCTAATTCTAATAATGAACGGCCCATTCGTCTTGCCACTTGCGCTCCCACGGCCCGCCCCATTTCACAAGAGCCTGTAGCCGAAACTAACGCCACTGCACGACGATCACACACATGCTGAACCAAGTCTTTTTCACCAAACATCACACTGCTTAAATGGGCATCACCGCCATATTCTTTTATGGTTTCCACCAACAACCCGTGACAAGCTAGCGCACTTAATGGGCATTGACTGGACGGTTTCCAAATAACACTATTGCCGCACACCAAGGCCAGCGCCGTGTTCCAACCCCAAACAGCCATGGGGAAGTTAAATGCGGTAATGATGAACACCGGGCCCAGAGGATGCCATTGCTCCATCATTCGGTGTTCATTTCGTTCAGTGCTAATGGTTAAACCATAAAGTTGCCGAGACAAGCCCACCGCAAATTCGCAGACATCGATTAGCTCCTGCACCTCCCCTAAGCTTTCTTGCCAAGGCTTGCCACTTTCTAAACTAATTACACCGGCCAGTTCATCTTTATAGGCCCGTAACTTTAAAGAATATAGGCGCACTAATTCACCCCGTTTTGGCGCGGGCACGGTTCGCCATTTTTCAAATGCTGTTGTTGCAGCACTGATCAGTTCATCTGCTTGGGAAGTACTCGCAAGACCAATGGTGGCAAATGATTCACCATTAATAGGGCTTACCACGTTACAGCCAGTCTTTTCACCACCAGCCTCTTCCCTATAAATATTTTCGCCCAAATAAGCACAACCATACTGGGCATTTTCTTGATAAAATGGCCCTAATAATTCTTTAAGTACTTTACCTGTCACATCATTTATATTCATAATGCCTTCCACCTTGATTCTTCATTTAACCCCATCAAATCGTGAGCTCTGCATTTTTATAGGGCTTTGAAAATTCATTATTTAAAAAGGTATCTATATCTAACACTTCTTGCTCCACAAAACCCGTTCGGATTTTAGAGTCTTGCAAAATTATGTCCATGGCTGTTACAACGGCACAAGAAGTTGATATTTGAATGGCACTTTGCAATTGTGTATGGCGCACTAAAAAAATGCGGCTGCGCTGGTGAAGTGTGCCTTGTTGCCACCCTGTTGCCACCACGGATATTAATACTTGATCTTGCTCTGTCTTAGCCACCGAGCTGTCTAGTATTTCCATTAACATCTCACGGCGTTTACCCACCTCGCCTAGACGTAAATCGCGAAATAAAAAACGCATAAGCTCACAGTGACCTGGGTAGCGAATGGTTTTATAGGTTAAATCTCTCACTTTTCCGTTAAGGGACTCACACAAATTAGCGATGCCCCCTGACGTATTAAATGCTTCGTACTCCACTCCTGAAACAGAAAATACTTCGCGACCCTCTAATGGTTCTATTTGGCACTGCTGGTGGTTTTTAATGGCTTCACATGGGTTAGCATACTCATTCACTAAACCCTCTGTGCTCCAAGTAAGGTTGTACATCATTTGATTTGAAGGGTACTCAGGTAATGCTCCCACGCGTAATTTAAGAGAATCTAACTCATCAAAATATTGATTAAAACTATAAGCAAGAATGCCAATAAAGCCCGGCGCCAAACCACACTGCGGCATGAAGACCTGATTCTCTTTAGCTTGCTTGGCAATTTCTTTTATAGCGTTTGTGCACTTTACGTCTTCGGTTAAATCAAAATAGCTGCACCCTGTTAGCAACGCAGCTTTAGCCACCAACGGATTTTCATTAAAAGTTAATGCCGACACCACCGCATCCTGCTCATTTAAAATAGACACAAAATCATTATCTTTAATAAGCTTTGTGGGAAAGACTCCTTGATATCGATCCAGTGCCATGGGGCTAATATCAGCCCCCATGACTTCGTAATGGTTGCTGTCATTGAGTAACTCAGCAATCGCGCCCCCAATGCGCCCCAAACCCAACACCACTATGCGCTTTTTCATATTTCTCCCCCTGAAAATATCCAATAACCTAACTTATTTATTACTATTGGTTGATTCAAATATTTTATCAGCGCTACTGGGCACAAACCCTTGATATATATCCCCGTTAGGCTGCTCAAAACGCTGAGCAAATTCGTAATAACAACTCGCAATGAGCTGCTCACTACCATCTGGGAATTTAACGAGCTGTTTGTCTGCCATGGTAGAGGCTTGAATTAAAAAATCTTGAGGAGTGCCTTTTATGACGCCACCTTCTTCATTCAATAAGTATTGATGCTGTTGCAATAGTTCAATGACACTTTCAAGGTGCGTGTATTGTCTTAAGTAGTTCACATAGATAGTGAAATGATTGGCTCTAAGCCCCCACACTGAAAGCCAAGCGGCGTATTCAGAATCTTTCAATAACGCCAAGTAATCAACGTAGCTGGGCATTGACCATAATCGCCCCGATGACAGTGATATTGGCTTTTTAGGAAAAGCTTTATCACCAGAATTATCTTCAATGATTTTGCGGATGATTATTTGCGAGCCAGCGGGTAATTCTTGCCACAAAATTTCACTTAAGAATATTTTAGTGGGTGAATCTTTATGAATATAGCTTCGCGCCAGCAATTTCTTTTTATCAAACTGATAGTTATCAAACGCTTTAAACCCTAATTTAAATAATTCAGGCTCTAGCTGGCTAATTGAATAGGGCGAATTGGCAAACGTTCTAAAAGCCACATGATCGTTAACCAGCGTCGTTTCGTGTTGATTTAGTAGCTCGTGAATCGCAAGCGCCTGAGGGGTGATAGCAGTATATTGCTGCCATAGTTTTTCAAAGAACGTATCTAAATATTGCATAAATCCCCCCAATATTGCATATGCCTTAGTGAGAGTGTCTCTAATGGAAGATAGGTGATGGCCGCTACTTTAGCGAACTTTAATGGCGTTATTTTTTAATTAGATTATTAAAAATACGTTTTATCCATATTTTAGTAATAAAAATTGCTTTGAAAGTGCCTATACCCTAAATGCGGCCGCTTTTCTTTAACCGTTTTACAACCATGCTTTTATACAGCTTTCTTAATATCGGTTTGATGACAGGTAAAGATATGAGCCACCCCAAGGGTTTCAGTATTTTGGTGTGTTGCATTAAAACAGCGTAGGCATCCAGTTCTTTTAAAATAACCGATTCATGATTAGAAAACTCTAGCCTGATATGTAAAGAGCGCAATGCGTCAGTTGGGTGAATACCCTGGGTTATCAGTTCTTCTTCCCTATCCGTTATATCAAACCATATAACATTTTCAGCACTTTGCTTTGCCAAAAGCAGATAATTATCCCTGTCTCTTATGCATTTGGGGCAGGCACCATCAAAATACACATAGATTGCGACGGCCTCTTTCACACACTTATGCCTCTATTAAATTCCAACCGATACCATTAATGTTAGCTGAATAATTTTAATGACGTACTTAACTCGCATAAAAACCGCCCCTTAAAATGGCGGCGGTTTATTACTTTTAAAATAAATCTAAAAAAATATGACTCTACAGGGAATAAGCAATGCGCTTAGTGTTCATTAAATGTTTATAGGTCACATTATCAGATGTGGAGCCCCCTCCCTGAGTGCCACACCCCAACGTCCAAGACAATTGCAAACCATTAGCGGCGCCAATGCAGCCTTGTGTTCCCGGTGTATTCACTAGAATACGACTCACATCCACCGCTTGACCATATCGCTTAATAAGCTGATCATCTTGGCTGTGAATGATAGCCGTATGCCCAGAGCCTTCTCCTTGCAAAATCTGTTTGGCTAAGTTCAGCGCTTGTTGATCGCTATCGACTACCGATAAAGACAAAACAGGGGCCAACTTTTCTTTTAAAAATGGAGAATCCAATTGCCCACTATCTACTTTGGCAATAATTAATTTTATCTCGTAGTCACGCCTAATGTTTAAATGTTCACAAATATCCGCTGCACTTCTCCCAACCCAATGAGCATCTAGCCGGCCCGATGAAAACGCTTGGTCAATTAAAATTTGTAATTCTTCGTCGCTTAACACCGCCGCGCCAAAAGATTGCGCATGTTCAACAAATTCATCTTTAACGGCGCTATCTACTATTAGGTTATTTTCAGACCCGCACACAATGCCGTTATCAAATGATTTACTGTTAATCACATCTTGCGCCGCCTGTTTTAAATCACTGTCTTGGCAAATCCAAACGGGGGCATTTCCTTTACCTACACCAATGGCAGGCGTACCTGATTGATAGGCAGACTTCACCATAGAGGGCCCACCCGTAGCCAAAATAAAATTCACATCAATATGACTCATGAAGGCATTGGTCACCGCTCGATTAGCCGGCAATTGTGGTGCTTGAATAAGATTCACAGGGGCACCATGCTTTTTCAAAACCGATTGAATAATACTGACGGTTTTAAGGCCCACATCGCGTCCTTTTCGGTGGCTACTCACAATAATGGCATTACGAGATTTCAACGCGCTTAAAAATTTAAACAAAATGGTTTCAACAGGATTGGTAATAGGAATCATGCCAAATACAACACCCATTGGAGTATAAATGGTGCGCACGCCTTTATCCGGTTCCGACATAGATCCAACCCCTGTTTTACCCACTAAGGTTTTGGCAATTTCAATAGACCCTAAGCCAATTTTTAACACCTTATGTGCCTTCACTCCCATGTTAGATTCCAGCACTGTTTGCTCAGCTAATTCATCAGCATGTTGGTTAATTTCCAATGCCACATGGTTTATAAGTTCATCAATAAAACTTTCTGAAAAAGATTGTATTTTTTGTTGAGCTAAAACCGAATTGGCCACCATAAAATCCACTTCAGGAATAGCACTGTCTAATAAAGAGTCTTCAGCAATACTTTTGTGTGAGTTAAAAGTACTGTTACTGGCTGACTTTAATGCCAGTTTGAAAAAAAAAGCTGAGGCTTTTTGGTCTTGCTGGACTTGTTGAAAAGCTTGCTTTGAAATGAAAAAACTGGTTACCTCGCAAGTTGCCACTGCACTGAAATTCCTTGTGGTAATCCCATCCGAATTCACCAACAAATCCGTCATTCCCAATACATCCCCTTCATGAAAATTCAGGTTCATTTTAGCTTGGCGTCCCAACTCATCATCTCTTACCACCCCATGAACAGTGCCCTTAACGATAATATGGCAGCCATCGATAATATCTGACTGATTAAACAGGTTCTTACCTGCTGGATATTTTTTTTCTTCAAGATACTGAGCGAACTCAGACGTGTTCAGATTGCTGGTTATTATGTTACTCATGGTAACTCCGTACTTCGATTGTTAATTGGACATACAACCAAATAAATCACGGCACATAACCGAATCCGTTTGATTATATGGCAGCTACTATCTAATACTTTTTGTTATAAATGAAATTTTTTTAAACTCTTATGAGCATAAGATCACAGATAAACAACAGACTTATGATATAAAAATTAAAAATATTGGTAACTTTAAGTTATAATGGATAGGAATAAATCTTATTTGATAAATATCGCTAAGGCTCCCCATGGACAGGTTAAATCGAAGAGAAATCGAACAAATATTGGGGGTATATGCGCCCTTCAAAGTAAAGGACGTTTTACTGGACAACGAGAAAGAAATTCTCACCGTTCAAATTGAAGAAATCACCGCCAAATCCCGAGTGCCTTTCAGGAGCATTACCAAAAAAAATAAAGTAGAAAAGGTTTCATGGCAACACACTAAGACCGGACGTTTTAGCACCATCATTGAAATTGAGCCCACGGTAAACACCTTTTCTAAAAACCGTACCCTTAATCCCCCTGCATTTTTAGGGGCGCAAGACAGTCACTACACGTACCAATTGCAACAAACGGTATTGCTGGCTTCTTCGAAAAAGCTCGACTCAGAAAGTATCAGTACTTTGATGGGGATTGAGCGTCCACTGGTTAATCAAATCATTGCCGATTCAAACTCTCAACAAGAAAGCCAGCAAATACAAAGCTTGCTGCCCCTTGAAAGTGATCCAATTTGGCGTGCCATTTTAACCCATGAAATCAGCTTTAAAACGAATTTCTCATCCCTTAAATTTTTAATATCTCGTTTAGAATTTGCGTGTATTAACAAAAAGAATGAGCCAGGGGTTATTCAAGATTCGGTTGCAACATTGCGCCAATTCTTTATTAAAAATAAAGCACACCTTAAAAGTGAATACGCTCAAATTGGCGTCAACATGGACACAGAGCCAAAAGCCAAAGCGGCTGCACCGCAAAATAAAAAACGTGTGAGCTTAACGGCCGAACACCCAGTATGGGATAGTATTTTAAAAGGTGACATTGATTTACTAAGCAAAAGCACAGCTTTGAATATGTATATCATGCAACTGAAAAGCTTGTACAAAAAAGAAGGCAACAGCACTGAAGACAAAATTAAAATTGCCAAAGAGCTGTTGTTTTACATGAAAAAGAATATTGCCAAGCTTAAGCCAGAGTTGGTGTCGATTTCACGCATTGTATCTCAAATGGGTTCTTCTAACGCCGAAGACAGTATTCCCGCTGAAAATCACCCTATTTGGAATGAATTACTGAAGGGTCGAATCATCATCGATTCAAAACAAATGGCCTACAAATTATTATTGGTAAAAGCACAGTCCAATGAAGACCAACAACTGGCTGCGCAACAAATCAGACAATATTTCACTCGTAATGTGCGCATGCTTGAAAACGAGTTAAATCAAATTAAACAACAAATTGCCATTGCCAGTTAAGAGTAGTAACACTATGTCCAATAAAGTTAGCATCCAAAATGACATCCTTGATATTGATTCGGTTATTGAGAAAGTTGAAGCTGGCGAATTTTTAATTATCGCCGCCGATGAGAGCGTTTTAAACCAGTTACCATCAGGTAACTGGATTGGCGGTACTATTCCGTACTTCATGTCTGAAGACGGCGGCATCATCAGCCGTGAAAAAATATTTGTTCACACCATTCAAGGTTGCGCTCAACCTCGCATTACCCCTTATGATATGAAATCCATCTCTCGTATCGCGCAAGATGCCCCAGACAATGGCTTTACCATTACCATTTTGCCTTCCGGCTCTGACGTTCATGCCGAATATGCTGAAAATGCCCCGAGCTTCCCGAACATGTTTTTCTCGCCAATAATTGGCTGGATTGCAGGTATTCATCTAGATGACATTGACACTCAAAAAGCCAAAACAGTCTTTGGCCCAGGTAAAATGTTAATGGAAGATAAAGCCGTTGCCATGCACGTTTCTTTACCTGAAAATCAATTTGCTGACGTGCATATTGTTAACTTATTTGAGCAAGGCAGTGGCCCAAAAATCACCTTCCCTAAAACCGGCTTTGATGCAGACACCTGCTTAATCGATGGCGTTGAAGCCAACTTCTCTGAATACGTTAGCGCAAATAACATTGACACTCGTCTACCTTTGGTGGCCGATTACAATGGCATCAATGTAAACGTCAGTATTTTAAATGTCGCCAGTGACGAGGTGACTTTTTACGCCCCCGTATTTGAAAGTATGCCTTATCAATTTGCGACCCCCATTAGTGATTACGTGACTGAATTTGACAAAGCCATTAGTGCAGAAAGCTCAGAAAACTCCGCCTTTAGCTGTAACTGCATTTTGAATTTCTTATATTCTGAACTGGAAGGAAAAAAGACCGGCACCCTAACAGGGCCTATTGTTTTTGGTGAAGTGGCCTACCAGCTTCTAAACCAAACCCTAGTTTATATGACACTTGAAAATCAGTAATACTAAAAAGCTTGCTTCATTATGAATCGAAAAGACCGTGATTATTCACGGCCTTTTCGATTTCAGCTTCGATTACACATTCCTATTTACATCATTAATTTACCGATAGATAAAGCCAGCTCGGGCTCACTGGCCAATAGCGGCTTTAATTTTTCTCCGGGTAACCAAATAACATCCACTAAAGAGATTGCACGCATGTTTTCAGATGAATAGCCCGACAACAAAGATAATGCACCAATCACTTCGCCAACACCGAGTATCGCCGTCACTTTTTTTTCCTCTTGCTCGCGAATAATTTCAACCGTACCTCGCGTGATCACCCCTAATGCGCAAAAAGCTTTGCCGCTTTTAGCGATATTTTCAGCCCCGTTATAAATTGAGTGCTGCATAATAGCCGTCAATTTTTCTTGAGTTTGACCGGGTAGGGTTTTCATCCAATCAAGCTGCTTCACCAACTCATCCCCTGCCAACGTTTGAACAAACTTAGGTGAGCGATTCATGGCCCCCATGCGCTTTTCCACATCCATGATCATACGTTCGGCTTCGGGCTTATCTAGCACTGCTTGTTTTAATTGCTGCGCAATAACGGCTCGCTCACGGTACAGTAATAACCGACTTGCCGAATACGTTTCTAAGTCACGAATAATTTCAGGAAACGACTCCCGAAGCGTATTAATGTATTCATGGGTAAACTCATTATTTTGTTGCACCATGTCATGCACAATTTCTGCTTCTTTTTGATTGGGGGCCAAGTCATTTATATGAGACTGTAATTCTTCTTGCGCCTGAATAAAGCCGCGCGCCACATCATAACTCCGTGATAAACGAGTAAAGCTTAATTTTAAGGCAAAGTGCTTCATACCACTGATATTTTTTAAAGCATTTAAAATGGGCGGCGTATTCCAAAATTCTTTTAAGTCATGCCTCGGTGCGATGGTGGGCGTACCGTCTAAGGCATGCTCCACTGAATCCACTAGCTTTTTAGTAGCGCTAACCCCAAGGGTGCCTTGCTCAAATTGCGTCCAATAATGTTTGCGCTCTGTTTCAAGCAAGCGCCGCCTAAAGGCAGTGGCGAGCTCCTCATCGCTTATGTGCTCTGGCTCATTTGATTCACTGACCGCTTGCAACCCTGAAGCCAGTTTCACTTGCTCCCAATCAGCGCCTTTTAAAAAGTCATCTTCCATCATGCCCGGTAACGCACCACACAAAGCCCGACTCACTTCGCCACTGGCTTTGTCTACCGTGGCTTGTTTGGCATCAGGTAAACGATCTAATCCTAATTTTTTTAAAACCCAGCCCATGCTTGAGCCATTAATTAAAATTGTTAATACCACAATGCCGGCGCATAGAAATAAAACCTGATCACCAATTTCTTTGGGAATCAATTCATTTTGCGCCACCGTTAATGCCAACGCTAAAGACACCGCCCCTCGCAATCCCCCCCACACTAACACCGTGGCTTTTTCAAAGTTAATGCCTATGCCAATACGTTTTAATAAGGGAATAAATAACGCCACAGAAAAGGCCCTTATGCCTTGTAGGCTTACGTACAAAATACCCAGCGCTATCCAATAATCTAGGTTGTCTAACTGCACTCGACCAGCAATGAGGGTTCCTACCAATAAGAAAATAATGGTATTGGCTATGTGAGCCATCATTTCCCAAAAGTGATGTAGAAAACCACTGACCTCAGGAGACACTTTGGTTCGACCAATACTGGCAAACATCAAGGCCAATACCACCACCGCCACCACACCCGATGCGTGCATGGATTCAGCCACCATAAACGCAAGGTAAGCCACCACAATAGACAGGGTAATTTCAATCATAGGGTCGTTAAACACTCGGCCTATCCAAGTAATCGCAATGGCACCAAATACCACACCAATGAGCAGCCCTAAAAACACCACCCGAATAAACTCCCAGCCAATTAACAGTGGGTTTAAATCTGTATCCCCTTGTGACACCACCATGCCTAAAAACAAGCTGAAAAAAACAATGGCCGTACCATCATTAAATAATGATTCCCCCTCAATAAGGGTTTCAAGACGTTTTCGTGAACTCAGCTCTTTTAGTAACGCCACCACTGCCACAGGGTCTGTGGCGCTGATTAGCGCCCCAAACATAAAGCACAATGGCCAACTCCAATCCCACGGAAACACGTATTTCACTAAAACAGCGGTTAACGTGGTGGCCACAATCAAGCCCGGCACTGCCAGCAACGCTATTTGAGAAAAAATACGGCGAAATAAATGCACTTCAAGGGCGAATGCACTTTCAAAAATAAGGGTAGGAAGAAAAAGCCAAAGAATAAGGTGTGGATCAATGGATGAAACCGCCTGCAGAGATTCATCCAACAAAGGCATGACTTCACTGAAGAAGCCACTGCGCTGAAGAAGCCCTAATCCCAACCCTGCTATCAGCAATGCCACTGAATAAGGTATTGGGGTGCTCTGAAGGGCATTGCGCAATAATGCCCCTACTACCAACGCCAATACCACAAATACCAATACCAAAATTCCGGTTTCGTAATGCATGATTCAGCTCTCAACAACCACATAATTAGGCCATTGATAAACTATAGACAGGAAAGGACAAGACGTCAGATTTTACGAGGACATTAAAGATCATGATCTAGCAAATCGGTTGCTAGATCATGATCATTAACTAAAGAAATTAAGGCAGGATTTTATTGATGGTGATATGAGTTTGTTTGGTAGAAATAGCCATGGCAGCACTTTGCCCTTCTATGTCCCCAGATTTCGCATTGCCCACACCGCTTTTACTAATACGTGCGGTAATGACCACTTCATCGAAATTACTCATTTTCAAAGATTCCATCATCGCCATGGAATCATCTAAAGTCACCGTGATGGGCCATTGGCTTACAGTTAAGCGCTTAACTGCCAAAGGCATAGGTGGCCCTGCCTTCGCTTTCGCCAGCACAAACACATCTGCATTTTTAGGCACCTGGCTTTTAATGTTATCGGCTAGATCCACATTCACAACAATACTCGTCGCCACTTCAATTTTTGGCTTTTCTTCAAGACCGGCAAGCTGAGTTTTCGTTAACTGAGATCGCGCTTTCTCTATACCGCCTTTAATGGCCACGGTATTTGGGTTATTAGCTGGCATCAATGCCAATAAACGCTGCCAGTAATGGACGGCCTCTAAAAATCTTTTCTGATCAAACGCAGCGACCCCTAACAAACCCAAGGAAGTGGTTTCTTGTGGGTTTATCTCTAACACTTGTTTCAACATAGATTCAGTGGCTTTATCAAGATGACGATCACTGGCAAAAAACTGGGCCTGTGCCAGTTGAGCCATGGCCATGGCCTGATCTTGTTTGGCATCAATAGGTAAATTCGTTAATACGCCGTTAAACCCTAAAACCGCTTCATGAAAATTACCCAATTCAAAATTTAAACGGCCCAATAAATACCAAGTTTCCACATCTGTTGGTTTTTTCTTAGATTGCGCCTCTAAACGGGCCAATAGCTCAAGGCTATCTTCTTTTTCAAAATCACCTTGGTAGCTGCGCTTTAATAACTCGCTAATAGCCACTTCATTTTCAGCACCCAGATCTTGATAAATAAAGACACCGCCCAGAATCATGGTTAAGGCTAAAATAGGCAATAGCCAGTTTCCAGATGTGGTTGTGTCTATTGCCACATCCTCTTGGGTTGTATCATTTAACAGGTTCCGCTGTACCTCAAGAGACTGGGACTGATAATCTTCCTCACTTATTCGCCCTGCCTGCTTGTCTAATTCAAGCTCGGCTAATTGGCTTTTATAAATCGCCACATTGTTGTCAATTCGCTCAATACTGTTACCGCGAAATTTCACAAAGAAAGGCGCAAAAATAAAGACAAGCGCCAAAGCCGTTAAGCCTGCCGCTCCTAACCATAACGTCATCATTTTTTCTCTTCACTTGTATTGTTTAATAATTGTTGAATACGCTGTGCTTCTTGTGGATCTAACGCATCATCTTTTACGTTGTCTTGAATTCTTTTACGTCTGCTGCGCACAACTACCACAAATATCATGATGGCCAGCAATGCTAATCCCACAGGGCCAAACCACAACACCAGTGTCATGCGGTTCATCTTAGGCTTATATAATACAAATTCACCGTACCGATTCACCATAAACTCAACAATGGATTGCCCGTCCTTGCCGGCTTTTACTTGTTTATATAATTCACGACGTAAATCAGAGGCGATCATAGCGTTGGAATCTGACAAGTTTTGGTTTTGACACTTAGGACAACGCAGTTCTTCAGCTAGCTCTCTAAAGAGTTGAGCGCGAGTGGTGTTTTCAATTTCAGTGCCGTCTTTAAAAGGATATTCATGGCCATTCACAATGGCCATGGACTCAAGACTTACCAGCATGAACCAAGTAATGCACAAAGCGCGTAACATACTATTGCCC
Source organism: uncultured Bermanella sp. (assembly GCA_913058575.1). Taxonomy (GTDB): domain Bacteria; phylum Pseudomonadota; class Gammaproteobacteria; order Pseudomonadales; family Oceanobacteraceae; genus Bermanella. The sequence continues at coordinate 17,652 of CAJXRF010000066.1, read as the reverse complement.
TCCCACTTTGTTCATGGCCTGTGACTCAGCCACTAAAGAAGACCAAATTGTTTCAAGTGGCCCCCAGTTACCAGCGGTAATTGGCCCCTGATGTTTATGACGAATGGTGCCGGTAGCATCTACAATAAAAGTCTCTGGCGCCCCTGTTACGCCTAAATCCATGGATAAAATACCGTCTTCATCATCCACAGAAAATACATATGGATTGCCTAAATCATCTAACCATTTTAAAGCAGCATCGTTATCATCTTTATAGTTAATGCCCACAATGCGCACACCTTGCTTAGCCAACTCCACCAGAAATGGATGCTCTACCCGACAGCTAATGCACCAAGTGCCCCATACATTCACAAGGTGAACCTGCCCTTTAATGTCGGCAACCGTTTTATTTTTGCTGTCCATTAATGTCGGCAGACTAAATTCAGGAAACGCTTTGTCCACCAAAGCAGATGGCACATCTTTAGGGTCAAGATATAATGCGCGCCACAATAAAAAACCCAGTAACACAAAAATTCCAAATGGAAGAAAAAGTGCCCAACGTTTCATAACAATCCTTAAATGATGGCAACCATTAGTGAAAACACGCTTTCACTAATGGAAAAATAAAAGCTAATTAAGCTGACTTAACCGCCAATCGATAACGCTTATCGCACACAGCCAGTACGGCACCCAATGCCATGAATATGGCGCCTAGCCATAGCCAACGAACATAAGGTTTATAATGAATTCGTACCGCCCAAGCGTCACCTTCAAGGGACTCACCCAAGGCTACGTATAAATCACGAAACAGTCCGGCATCTATGTCCGCTTCCGTCATCATATTACGTTGCACTTTATAATGACGTTTCTGGGGCTTCATGGTGGTGTAATACTCATCGTTATAAAACACACGAATAATGCCTTCATCAGCGATAAAGTTTGGCCCTTTCACTTTCTTAACACCATCAAATACAAAATGATATCCAGAGGCATCTACGGTATCGCCTTTGGTTAAACGTACATCGTGTTCTTGGGTGTAATTAGACACAATGCAAATGCCCATGGCGGTAATCGCAATGCCCGTATGAGCGATAACCATGCCGTAATAACTTAAAGGTAATTTCCTAAATCCGGCCAGTAAACCTTTTTTGCTTTTCGATTTACGATACACATCAAGCAAGGTAGAACTGATCACCCATGAGCTAATCGCCACACCCACTACGATTTGCCAAGTGTATTCCACCCCATAAATCAAAGGAAAAACAAAAGCAAATATCACTGTGAATAACGCTGCTGGCCAAAGCTGCTGTGCTAACCAACCCGGTTGAGTTTGCTTCCAGCGACTAATGGAGCCCAACGCAATGAAAAGCAATAACACCGACATGAGAGGCACAAAGAATAGGTTAAAAAATGGTGCCCCAACGCTGATTTTTTGCGAAAAGAAATAATCGGCAATCATGGGATACAAGGTACCCAACAATACCGTTGAAGCGGTTACCACTAATAGAATATTGTTAAGCAGCAAGAAGCTTTCTTTTGAAATCCAATTAAAACGAACCCGTGTGACTACGGTAGGCGCTTTAATAGCAAACAGTAAAAGCGAGCCACCAATACACAGCACTAGCAGGATTAAAATAAACAAACCACGGGTAGGATCGCTGGCAAACGAGTGAACACTATTAAGCACCCCTGAGCGCACTAAGAAGGTACCCAGTAGGCTTAAACTAAAAGCAAAAATAGCCAGCAATACCGTCCAACTTTTAAACGCCCCGCGTTTTTCGGTCACGGCTAAAGAGTGAATAAGGGCAGTACCCACTAGCCAAGGCATGAAGGATGCATTTTCAACGGGATCCCAAAACCACCAGCCGCCCCAACCGAGTTCGTAATAAGCCCACCAACTGCCTAATGCAATACCCACGGTTAAAAATGCCCAAGCAATGGTCGTCCAAGGGCGAGACCAGCGCGCCCAAGAAGCATCTAGACGGCCACTTAATAGTGCAGCAATAGCAAACGAGAACGCCACTGAAAACCCAACATAACCCATGTACAACATAGGTGGGTGCACGATTAATCCAAAATCTTGTAAAAGTGGGTTTAAATCTTGACCGTCACTGGGGAAGTTAGGTAACAATCTTTCAAATGGGTTAGAGGTTAGTATTAAAAAAGCCGTAAAGCCCACACTGATAATACCCATCACCCCTATGGCGCGGGCTAAGACTTCAATGGGTAAACGGCGGCTAAAGATACTGACCGCCACTGTCCAAACGCTTAGTAATAACACCCACAATAATAACGAGCCTTCGTGGGCTCCCCATACCGCGCTAATTTTATATTGCACCGGTAAATAACTATTAGAGTTTTCAGCAATGTAAGCCACAGAGAAGTCATCTTGAACAAAGCTAATGGCCAGCATCACAAACGAAATCAGTAAAAAACTAAACTGCCCCCAACTTAAGGGACGACTCATGTGCATCCATTGAACTCGCCCAGTAGATGCGCCCAACAAAGGCACCACAGCCTGCATGGCGGCAAACAATAACGCTAAAATTAACGCATAATGACCTAGCTCAGGTAACATTAATAAGCTCCCTGCGTAGAATTATCACCGGTTTTAGAGGCGTCTTTAAGTTGTAAGTCGGATTGATATTTTGCGTTGTATTTTGCTTTTTCCATGGCATCGGCCACTTCTGGCGGCATGTAATTTTCATCGTGTTTAGCCAGCACTTCACTGGCGATGAATTCCCCCTGATTATTAATACTGCCAAGGGCCACGATGCCCTGACCTTCACTGAACAGGTCGGGTAAAATACCGGTGTAACTAATTTTAATTTCTTTAGCGCCATCGCTCACACCAAAACGAACGGTCAAACCGTCTTTCACACGTTCGACACTTCCTTCTACTACCATACCGCCTGCACGAATGGTTCTATTTTTGGGTGCTTCACCTGCCGCAATTTGAGTGGGGGTATAAAACAAATTAATATTTTCTTTTAAAGCCACCAGCATTAAACCCACCGCTAAGGCGATGCCAGATAGCATGAATAAAATAATAAATAACTTTTGTTTACGTTGTGGATGCATTAATTCTGCTCCCTGCGATTTTGACGTTGAATATCTTTAATAACTTTTTTTCGAGTAAGCACCGGCGAAATGAAATTCACCGCCACTATAATGGCCGCTAAGCCATAACAGGCCCAGACATACAGGCCATGACCACCCATTTCAATAAAACTTGAGAAACTATCAAAAAACATTATTGATGTGCTCCACTATTTGTTGGGGCATTGATCACTAAATTTTTAACCCACTTGGTACGACGTTCACGCCATAAAAGCTCGTTACGAGTACGGGCAAATACCCACACCGCAAACCAACAATAAAAACCAATAATGGTTAACAGCAGTGGAATAAACATTTCAGGGGCCATGGTGGGCTTTTTAGTCATGGTAATGGTGGCTGGTTGATGAAGCGTATTCCACCATTCCACACTGTATTTAATAATGGGGATGTTAATGCTGCCAACGATAGCCAAAATACCCGCCGCCTTGTTGGCCATTTCTTCATTTTCAATGGCGTTATAAATGGCTATTACGCCAAAGTATAAAAACAATAAAATTAGCATAGAGGTTAAGCGTGCATCCCAAACCCACCAAGTACCCCAAGTGGGTTTGCCCCATATGGCACCTGTGAGCAATGACATAATGGCAAGGCTTGCACCAATGGGGGCGATGACTTTAGCCACCACAAATGACATTTTCATTTTCCATACCAGCCCCACTAATCCCGCCGCGGCCATCATAATGTAAGCGCTTTGGCTTAATAAAGAAGCAGGCACGTGAATGTAGATAATTCGAAAGCTGTTACCCTGCAGGTAATCTGCGGGAGCAAAAGCCAACCCCCACACCACACCGGTTAACATTAAAGCGCTGCCCACCAATAAAAACCATGGAGACCAGCGTGTACTGATTTCGTAAAACCATTTTGGTGAGCCCATTTTGTGATATAGGCGTTTCAATGAAGTCCACATAACCTAAAACCTTTTACTTAATTCTGTTTATCGCACGCTACTTTTTTAGTTAGCGAGCGATTGAAATTCTTAGGGCCGATGCTGTGGCAACGGGGGCTACCACTAGGGTTAATGCCAAATATGCCCCTAAAAAGGCCATATGCCCCACGTAACTATTTCCTAATACGCCAGCTTGCACTGCGCTTGAGGCGAAAATTAACACCGGTATATATAAGGGCAAAATTAACAAAGGCATTAACATGCCGCCTTTACGTAGCCCCACTGTTAGGCCTGCACCAATGGCACCTAATAAACTTAAAATGGGTGTGGCTAATAATAAGGTCGCCATAAGAGGCGCAAAACCACCGCTTGGCAAACCCAGCATTAACCCTAACAAAGGGGCAATGAATGCCAAGGGCAAACCGGCCACTAACCAATGCACCAATACTTTCACAATCACCATTAATAAAGTGGGTTGGGGCATCAGTAGCATTTGCTCTAATGAACCATCCTCAAAATCACTTTTAAACAATAAATCCAAAGACAATAAAGTAGCCAGTAAAGCCCCTACCCAAATCACCCCAGGGGCAATCTGACCAAGAAATAATGGATCAGGGCTCACCGCCAATGGAAATAAACTGGCCACCATTAAAAAAAACATCAGCGGGTTGAGTAAATCTCCGCGACTGCGAAAGGCCAGCAGCATGTCCCGTTTAAATAAGGCTTTCATTGAGCCATTCATAGACTCGCCTTTTGAGTCTGACCTAACATAATGGTTTTAACGGGCACTGATAAGTCATGATGAGTCGTGAGTATCACTAAGCCCCCCTGTTGGGCATGATTCACGATCACTTGTTCTAAATCTGCCACGCCGTGTTTATCAATGGCAGTAAAGGGCTCATCTAGTATCCATAAGGACTTATTTTCCAACTCTTTGGAAGATAAGAATAATCTTGCTAACGCTACACGGCGTTGCTGTCCGGCTGATAAGCCATGGGTTAGTAAATCTTCAAAACCTGACAGCCCTACACGCTTTAAAGCCCCATAGATGTCCTGCTTAGTGACATTAGGGCAAGACCAGGCCAAGTTTTCTTCAGGGGTTAAGTTACTCTTCACCCCCACATCGTGTCCTATATACAAAAGGTCACTGCGAAAATCGTACAGTGCCCGAGCCATGTCTTGTTCATGCCAATACAAAGCACCTTCATAACTGGCTGAAAGCCCTAATAGAATACGCATTAAGCTGCTTTTCCCAGCCCCATTTGGCCCAGCTAGACGCACAATTTGGCCCGAACTCAGGTCAAAGTTTAAATCCTTAAACAATACGCGATCATCGCGCTCACAATATAGGCCACGAGCGCATAATAGGGGTTTGCTGGATAAATCTGTGTCTGGCAAATACTCCAGGGCCAATTCCCCTTCTCCTTAACCGTTTATTGTCTCAATTTCCCTCCTAATTTAATGAGAGGTACTTAAATATTGTGTAATTTGGCCGATAACTAATATTCAGGCCTATAAAACAGGCGCATTATATACAAATTGCCGACACTTTAAGCCAGATTCTAAAATATTGCTGACTGAATATTGAATAACTTATGAAATTGCCTTCTGGCCAGCCTCCCCCGATAGTTAGTTCAGGAGATGGCCCTGCATCTACCACCAGCACTGCAACGGTTGCCAGTGCACAAATGGCGAAAGATGCTCAATTACAAAAGCTAATAAACACCTGGGTAAAGATTGAATCCAGCCAACTTTTATCGCCTAAAGAAAGCCGCCAAGCACTGGAATCCATGCAAGGCAAAATTCGAGTAAATGGCCAAGCACTCACACAGTCATCAAAACCGCCAGTCACGCCTCCTCAAGAACCAATTCCAGCCAAGCCAACTGCGAAGGCTATAGACCCAAATGTATTGTTAAAAGTTCCCCACAAACCTAGCCCAGTATCCAACCGTAACACTGCGACTCAACCCTCTAGTGCCGCCAACCAACAACTGGCCTTGCTTACCCTTAGCACTCAGCAAGGCACCATTAGCATTTTAAGTACTCAACTGTACGATAAAGGCAGCCAGCTATTGATCCAGCAGAGCGCTGAGGGCCAATGGCAATTCCAAACGCCCAGCAAGTTATTGGCTTTAAGTGCCATTAATCATCAATATAATGAATTAAAAGCCGTGGCCAGCGCGCTTAAATTAAGCGCTTTAGAATCCAGCTTAGCGAATACCCTTTCCAATCAAGGCTCAAACGGAACAACCGCCATTACCCCACCTAAGTCACTTTTAGACGCCACACAAGTTTTAGACGTAAAATTAATCAAGCAGGCCATCGAGCAGAGCGGGCAGTTTTTAGAGCAAAGATTACTGAAGGCTTCAGGTGATAATTCACCTCAAAACAAACCACCGGTCACAATTGACCTTAATCAACGACTAAAGCAAGTAGAGACGCAAATTCAAAAATGGATTGATGCCCTGCCTATAAAACTTAATAAAGCTAATGCACCAAGCAACTCCAACCAGATGCAGACCCATACGCCCCCTCCCATGCAAGAAGCTAAAAGCAGCCATATACATAGCTTTTCCGCATCACAAGACTCCATTAATCTTAAGAACATTAAAGGCTCTGGCGACGGCTTAAAAATCCCTATTGCCGCTAACGAAAGCGTCATAACGAAGCAAGTACCCTCTCCTGTCGACAACAAAGCTTGGCTCATAAAATTACAGCTACAGCTTTTCAAAGACTGGCAAGCCAGCAGTGTCAATACCAGTACCGCTAAAGATACTTTATTGAACAATCAAGCACCGCCAAACACCTATTCGCATTTACAAAATAGCCTAAGCCAAAATATAAAAAGTGTTTCAAACTTGCAACCTCCTCCAGCCGTTAAGCCATTAATCAATTGGTTTGAAGGCATGGCACAGCAAAGCCAATCAAACTCTTCTTTTCATGACACAAAAACCAGTAATTTACTTGAATGGCTATTGGCGCCCAAGGCAGCCCTCACGGATAAGGCTCTGCCTATTTGGCCTAATAATTTAAGTGCTCAAGTACAGGTACATAAATTACTGCAAAATTTAATACTTCAGCAACCTCAGGCCTCTGAAACACAAGAAGGCCCAGAAAAAATATTGCGCCAGTTACTGCAAGTCAGTCAAAGCCTCACCCGTATTCAACATGAACAAGTAAATAATCGCCTGTCCATGCAGAATCAACCTGACAATATAAACCTAAATTTTTCAGTCCCTTACATGCACCAACAAAATATAAACTGGTGTGATTTAGAGTTAACGCAACAAGATTCTGAGAACAGTCAAAAGAAGCAGTCTCTGGGCTGGCATTTAGTTTTACGATTTGCCCAAGATACTGAGGAAACCTTCGCCATAGAAAGCTATTTAAACAGCGATCAATTACAGCTAACACTTTGGGCAAAACAACAGGAACCTCTGGCTAAACTTCATCGTCATGCCGGTTTGTTAAGAGAAAAGCTTACTCAGGCAGGTTTTAAAGTAGACAGCATTCAAAGCAAACAAGGCTTACCTGTTAAAAGTCAGCAGCAAGTCCATCAATCCATGGTCGATGTGCATACCTAAACTATTTAAGGGGAAGTAAATGGATGAATTACTCAATAAAGACCAAGCTTTAGCCCTATTTTACGACGGTGGGCAAGCCCCTGTGGTGAGTGATCAAAAAACGGGTGAGGCTGCGCAAAAATTAATTCAACAAGCGCTTGAGATGGGCATTCCTATTTACGAGAACCCACAACTGTTAGAGCAATTAAGTGAATTACAAATGGGCCAACAAGTGCCCACTGAACTGTATCAACTTATTGCTGAGATTTTGGCCTTTGCCTTTTTTATTCAAGGAAAAGCGCCGCCTAATTATCAGAGTTTTGAATAAAATAAAGGGAAAGTTCAGGGGAGAGTGTGAGCCCAATGGCAATAAATGGGCTCAAAAAATGAAAACTCCTACTGTGTCACTAGCATGTTGGCAGTGGCGGTAAATTTATTCCAACAGCCCTCACCCATGGCCCCTTCTTGAGAGATTTTCACATCACTTATGGCATTAGCCCCTAAACGATAAGCTTCTGCTTTCATATCTACCAACAAGGTTTTCTCTAATGGGGCTTCACTAAACAGAGTGCTTTGGCAACGCTCACTGACCACCTGCCCTAATACATTGGCGCTTTTGGGGGCTTGGGACAGCACCTCTATGGTCTTATCTGACATGCGTTTATCCCGTAAACTTAAATGACTTATGTCATTACCGGACAGAGTGCCCGGCACTGAGCTGCAGCCCGCCAGTAGTAAAAGGGACAAGACTAAGGGTATTCCGCGACGCATATTTGAGAGAATAGTAGGCTTTTTCATTATTATTTTTTATTAGCTAGATTCGGCCTTTTAGGTTAACAGCGAAGGCGTAATATGAATAGTCACCTCAAGACCTCAAAGTCGACTATTTCGTAGTCTATTTCTGCCAGTTTTTGAGTCACTTCACTTACCTTGGCTAAAACAGGCCCTTTTTTACACCAAGCGATCAATTCGTCCAAGTCCCCGTCGTCCCCTTGGGCAAACAATTCCACTCGAGAATCACTTAGGTTTTTCACCCATCCAGAGAGCTTCAACTTGCGCGCCTGTTTGGCGGCAGACACGCGAAAATACACGCCCTGCACCTTACCTGCCACCCAAATTTGCAATGCCCTTTGCGGCACTATTGTACTTATGGCCATGGCAATCTCCTTTGCGACACCCTTGTACCTACCGCACTAACCACTAGAAGTCCCCTTGTCGAAAAAGCAGCATAATCTTTGGGGCTCAATTACGTCAACTGACAGTCTATTTATCTTTGTCATTAAGCTGTATTTACCTAATGGCTGGCCACTGGCTTGTTGACCCAGCGCAATGAATCAACCTACAGCATTGTTAAAATTCGGGGAAATATATTTAGGTACCTCTCATGAGCCAAGCATTTACACCACGTGGCAAGCAGAATATTCAATGGGATGTTGAATTAATTAAACGATATGACAAGTCAGGCCCACGTTATACATCGTACCCCACTGCTGTTCAATTTCATGAAGGCTTCGATAAAAGCCATTACGAGCTATGCCGCACTCAAAGTAATCAATTAGCACAACCCATATCCCTTTATGTTCACATTCCGTTTTGTGCCCATGTTTGCTACTACTGCGCTTGCAATAAAGTCATCACTAAGCGCCGTGAAAAAGCCCAGCCTTACCTTGATACCCTATATAAGGAAATGAGCATACGCTCTGCTGGCTACCCTAAAGATAGAAAAGTAGAGCAATTGCATTGGGGCGGTGGCACGCCTACCTTCATCAGTCACGAGCAAATGAGTGAGTTGATGAATAAACTGGCCGAGAACTTTAATTTAAGTGACGACCCCGATCGTGATTTCTCCATTGAAATCGACCCAAGAGAATTGCAAACGGGCACCTTGGCTCATCTAAAAAAAATAGGTTTCAACCGTGTTAGCCTTGGTGTGCAAGATTTCAACGAAAAGGTTCAAAAGGCGGTGAATCGAGTTCAACCCTTAGAGCTCACACGCAACACGCTAGAAGAAGCACAACGCTTGGGCTTTCGCTCAATTAATATTGATCTAATTTACGGCTTACCTTTTCAAACCAGAGACAGTTTTCGTGAAACCCTAAAAACCGTTTTAGAACTCAGCCCTGATCGTTTATCTGTTTTTAATTATGCGCATTTGCCTGAGCGCTTTATGCCCCAGCGTAGAATCAAGTCAGAAGATTTGCCTGCTCCAGAAGAAAAACTGGCCATGTTAGAGGACAGCATTCGCCTCCTTACTGAGGCAGGCTATCACTATGTGGGCATGGATCACTTTGCCAAACCTCAAGACAGTTTGGCTAAGGCTCAATCACAGGGTAAGTTACACCGAAATTTTCAGGGCTACACCACCCATGAAGATTGCGATTTAGTGGCCCTTGGGGTGTCTTCTATTAGTCAAATTGGTGACAGTTATTTTCAAAACAGCAGCGACATAGACGAGTATCAGGCCAGCCTTAAAGAAGACGTTTTACCCATTAAAAAGGGCCTAATTCTTAATGATGAAGATTTATTAAGGCGAGCGGTCATTAAACAGCTTATTTGCCACTTCACCCTAGATTACGCTTGGCTGAAAAAAGAATTCCATATCGATGGGGCTCAGCACTTTTCCGACGTACTTGAACAGCTAAAACCCTATGAGCAAGACGGCTTAGTTGAGGTAACTCATGAAGAAATTCGCGTCACCAGTAAGGGCGAACTGCTCATTCGCAACATTTGTATGTTGTTTGATGAGTATTTGAATACCCCAAAACATAACGTGCGCTATAGTAAAGTGATATAGAGAAGTATCACGGTGCAGCAATATGCGCAAAAGCTCGAATAATATCGCCACACAAACCGCTGCCGCTGCTACTATTTCAGGGCACTTGTTTCGAGCGAGCTTAATCGCCAAGCATTTGGCCTTGGCGGCTAAAAACTCCCGTGCCATGGTATTACGAGCAGGAGAAAAAGCCGCAGGCCTTAAAGTCATCAGCGATTACTTTGATGAACTGGCCGACAAAACCATCAATTTGTCGGCCACCATTAATCAAAAGGCCATTTCAATTTCTAGAACCTCGGTTCGACAATGGCGTACACAAACATTTTTAGACCGAATGGGTAATAGTCAGACGCGGCTATCGGACAATAAAGCCCTGCAACTTAATTCATCCATTGCAGATGGCCAGCATTACTTAACAAAACTAATTAACGCATTGCGCTCTGAGCTTGGGGAGTTAAATGATTTGCTGGCCGACATTCGTCAATATATGCAGTCTAGCAATGTGGTGGCAGTAACCTTTAAATTAGAGGCCACTCAAACCGGCGAGTTTCAACCATTACTAGAAGACATGGCCAAAAAGATTGATAACCATAGCAATGACATTAAATTTCACATCACCACCAGCCAGAACCAACTGGCACAGTTTCAAATTTAGCAGCGAGTAAATACAGGCCTGCTAAGGCTTGATTACTTAAAAATAATAGGACAAGGGCATGGATGCACTAAAAATTTACGATGATAAACACCAATGGTATGTATTTGGTCGCGATCCAGAGAAGCCTGAAAAAATTATCGATACTAACCAGTTTATGATTGTTGATGGAAAACGCTGCATTTTATTAGACCCCGGCGGCATTGAAGTTTTCTCCACCATGCTCGCTTCTGCACTCAAATATGTGGACATAGAGAACCTCACCGATTTATTTGCCAGCCACCAAGACCCTGACATCATTTCCTCATTAGGCATGTGGGACCAAGTACTGCCCAAGGCCAATTTACACTGCTCTTGGTTATGGGAGGGCTTTATTCGCCACTTTGGTATGGACAATATCGGCTATCAACCCATTAGTGATACCGGAGGCCGCTTAAGCCTAGAAACCATAGAGCTTGAGTTTATACCGGCACACTATTTACACAGCTCGGGTAATTTCCATGTATACGACGCCAAATCAAAGATTCTATTTAGTGGTGATATAGGGGCAGCCCTTGAGCCACCAGGCGCCCCTATGTTTGTAGATGATTTCGACAAACACGTGGAGAACATGCGGTATTTTCATGAGCGTTGGATGCCCAGTAACGAAGCCAAGCATCATTGGCTAAAACGAGTGCGAAAACTGGATATTGAAATCATGGCCCCACAACACGGCCGATTGTTTAAAGGGCCTGATGTGGCCCGCTTTTTAGACTGGTTTGAACAGCTAGAGGTGGGCGTTGCCATTAAATAGCCATAATTTTAGGCTTTTAGTAACACCGCACTAGACCTTTAATCAAACCTTATGAATATAAAGGCCAGCTTTAAGAGACGGCGCCTCACCTTCTGGCGCCACTTTCTTCTAAATACTTCTAAATCTGCTAATATCCCCGCCCAACATTTACCCATAATAATGACTAAAGGTAAGCATTGTGTCTTTACACCCCTTGGATATTGCAGCCCTCGCGGCCTATTTATTATTAATAACCGGCATTGGCTTTTACTTCTCTCGAAAAAACACCAATACCGAAGAATATTTTGTAGGTGGGCGTTCCTTTTCTGGCTGGGTCATTGGGCTGAGTTTAGTGGGTACTTCTATTAGCTCTATTACCTTTTTGGCTTATCCTGGGGATGCTTTTAAAACCTCATGGATTCGATTTGTTCCCAACCTTATGCTGCCCATTGCCATTTTATTTGCCGCTTATTTTTTCTTACCGTTTTTTCGCCGTGGAAAAATCACCTCTGCTTATGAATACCTAGAAGATCGCTTTGGCCCATCCATTCGCGTTTATGGGGCAGTAGCGTTCATCATTGCGCAGATTGTACGCGTCAGCATGATTTTATTTTTACTGTCTTTGGTTATTCAAGAACTGACTGGCTTAAGCGCGACCACCTGTATTTTAATAGGCGGTATTGTGGTGGCGGTATATACCATTGTTGGCGGCATAGATGCGGTTATTTGGACCGATGTGATGCAAACCATCGTATTGGTACTAGGTGGAATCTTATGTTTATGGGTCATCGTTGATGCCTTGCCTGGCGGGCTTGGGCAAATATTTGAGGTAAGCGATCAATTCAATAAATTAAGTTTTTCAGTTTTAGAAAATGGCAACCTGAATGCCATGGGCTGGGAAATTCGTTTTGATGAAAAAACCATTACCATGATGCTGTTTATGGGCTTAATCGCGTGGTTAACGGAATACAGTTCAAACCAAAATACCGTACAGCGTTATTGTGCTTCTAAATCTACCCGTGAAGCACGCAAAGCCATGTTCATTGCCGTTATCAGCTCTTTGCCCATTTGGGCTTTTTATATGTTTTTAGGCACCGCATTATTTGTATTTTTTCAGCAGTTTCCGGCCACCGCGCCACAAGAAATGTTAGATGGCACGCGAGCCGCAGAACAGATCTTACCGTATTTCATCAGTAATCATTTACCAGCAGGGGTAGCAGGCTTAGTTATTGCCTCTGCCTTGGCCGCAGCCATGTCATCGCTTGACAGCAGCATCAACGCCATTAGTACGGTATCAGTGGTGGATATATACCGTCGCCACATTAAACCCAATGAAGATGATAGGCATTATCTAAAAGCCGCTTGGATTATAGCGGCCATCAGTGCGTTGTTAATGATTGGCGGGGCCATTTATTTAGCAAATGCCGAAACCAAAACCCTTCAAGATACCGCCACCGTGTTAACGTCTATTTTAGGGGGCGGATTATTAGGTTTGTATTTAATCGGTTTCTTTACTCAACAAGGAGACGCACGCGCTGCATGGGTAGGATTGGTTAGTACCATGATATTTACTGGTTGGACTATTTTAAGCAAAAAAGGCTTATTACCAGAGAGCATCAGTGTACCGTTTGACCTTTATTACACAGGGTTTGTGGGGAACGTGATCATGTTTATAATGACCTACTTTGTGGCCCGCTTCGCGCTGAAAAACCAAAAGGATTTAAGCGGCGTTACCGTGTGGACTAAGTAAGAAATTTATCCCTAAAGAGTGCAAGTGAAGTGCGTTTTTCACTTGCTCTTTTTTTCCTGCCATCATTATCTTTTTCTTTAATCTAAATCCTCTAAGAACAAACCTTTAAAATAACCTTCCAATCTATCAAACATAATAATTTATTTGGTGTTAAGGCATTGCGTTTATAATTTCTAATCAATCTAAATACTCACCACTTCTAACTGGCTGCTTGTCACCAATACGCATATTCTGAACCAATAGGATCCTATCTTTTAATGCTTTAGCGTATGGGTGGTAATTATGTTGTTTCGTGATATTGAAATAACTGAAGGTTTTATTGATAGAATGCTGTCTTCGTTAAGCGACGGCGTTTGTATCTTAAGTGCCCAAGAGCCTAAACATCCCATTATTTATGTTAATCCCGCGTTCGAAAGCATGAGTGGATTTAGCCAAGAAGAAATATTGACTAAACCTGGCTTATTTTTAAATCATGTTGATTCAAAGACTTCAGAGTTAGAAGTGTTATACGCTGCTTTGTTAAAGGGTGAGAATTGCCATGTGGTATTAAGAAATGAAAGACATAATGGCGAGCTATTTTGGAATGAAACCTCCTTATCAGCCATAAAAGATAAAAATGGCAAAACCCTCTATTTTATCAGCATCCAAAAAGACATTTCCGATGACATTCATTTACAAAAAACCATCTCTGACCAAATTAAAGCATTAGAAAGTGCAAAAGAGCGCTTAGAAGGCCTTGCCCAAACCGACTCTCTGACCGGCCTTTTTAATAAGCGATACTTCAATGCGCAATACCCCACCCAGTACAGCATTGCCAAACGCAACAATGATAATTTAAGCGTGTTCATGTTAGATGTAGACTTCTTTAAACAGTACAACGATCACTACGGACACCTAGCTGGGGATTATTGTTTAAAAGAAATATCCAGCGCACTCAAAAATGTTTTCAAACGCACATCTGATTTTGTCGCTCGTTTTGGAGGGGATGAGTTTGTGGTGTATTCAGTGGGATTAAGTAAAGATCAAGCTGTGGTGTCTGCTAACAACTTATTGGAATACATGAAAGATCTAAAAATCTCCCATGAACGAAGCGACATGAATTATGTCACTTTAAGCATTGGTATTGCTTGTGCTAACTGGGATAAATTCAGTGCCCCAACTGAATTATTAGAGCAAGCCGATAGCGCTTTATATCATGCAAAAAACGGCGGGAGAAATAAAACGGTCATGTATAAACCATCTTAAGTCTCATCCATTATTTTACATGTTTGAATGCTCTACCCTTTTGTTAGCACACGCTCATGAGTAAGGGAGTATTCACCTTCATCATTTACAGTAAAAGCCTTAATTACTATTTTCTCACTCTCTACTCGCAAGTGAAAAAATCCGAGCTCAGACTCCTCCCAGTGGTGTTGGTTGGTGCCTTTTAACTTAGTGGTTTTAGCCGCCGCACCAGAAACAATGAATTGGGTTTTACCACAATCATCAACGGCCTTTAAGTCTTGTAAACTATGATCATGACCAGAGATGTACAGATCGACTTTGTCACACACGACTTTTTCTAAAAAGTCTTCATAATACACCCCAGCGGCACGCTGAAAGATATACTTATCTCCTACGTATTTTAAATCATTGTATCCATCGTACACTCCAGCATTACCATGTTTACCATTTGACAAATAGGGGTGGTGGGCAAATGCTATTCGCCAATGCCCTAGACTTTTATGCAAGGTGGTATCAACCCATTGCCCTTGCTGCTGAATTACTTTTTCCAATGCGTATTCTGGTGCTGGGTCGTGTAGGCTGGTGAGCGTAGTAGAATCTAATGCCACTAAATCTAATAATGTTGCATTTAGATCATCCTGTTCATCTAACAAATTTTCACCGCTCGAATTGGCCATGGGCACATGATAGTAACGAGCTGGCATGCGCCATTTATCACTTTTACGCGCTTCATTGCGGGCATAAAGTACTTGTAAATCACCTCGATAATTAAACGCACCATCACCAGGTGACAGCCCTGAGTTATCGTGATTCCCAAGCGCCATATAAAATGGCAAATCTAAATTCTCATAAGGCTCCTCAAATTTACTATTGAACTGTTCATCATTAACCGATTTAACACCCGCGTCATAAATGTTATCACCCAACCCCATCACGAAATCACAGTTCAATGAATCACATACTTTTTTCATGGCAGCGGCTACTTTGATTTGCCCTTCCTCGCCCGTGCCCATGTCCCCAATGGCTAAAAATTCAATCACCGGCAACTCTTGCGCTTTTATATACGCTAAATTTTGAGCGCTTAAACCCGCATCATCACTGACCACAATTTGAAAGGTATAATCCCCAGCTACCGTTGGGGTAAAGCTTACTTGAGCAGAATGACTTTCCCACAAGGGTTCTAAAATAGAGTAAGTTGGCGGAGCAGAAATCAATTTCCATTGATAATTAATGGGGCTATTTTCGGTGTGATAGCTTGCAGAAGCGTCCAGAGTGATGCTTTCATTCAATTTAAGCCTATAAAATTTTTCATGGCTTCTTGCCACTGGCCCGGTATATTTTTCTGACGAAGGTCGAATACTGTCTTCGTTATACACTTGCTGGATAATACTGCAGCCCGAAATACTCAGCAGCACCAACAATGTTAATAATACATGACGTTTAAATAGCATTAATTTTTTCATCCCTGAACGGTTTAACAATACTAAAGCACTAAACCTGCTGACATAAAACCCAAGCAGGCTTCGATTTGCGAATGATCATAGCAGAAAATAAGCTAATTAAATTC
The DNA here is from genome assembly GCA_913058575.1 of uncultured Bermanella sp. GTDB lineage: Bacteria > Pseudomonadota > Gammaproteobacteria > Pseudomonadales > Oceanobacteraceae > Bermanella. The sequence continues at coordinate 1,366 of CAJXRF010000066.1, read as the reverse complement.
TCAAAATTTAGTTAGCTGGTACTAATAAATTAACTTCTGTCAATTAGTATTTACTTAGTTTGTTAATATCATGATTATTTTTTAGACTTCGTTTTCACCGTGCTTATGCATTGAAGCCTGTCATGTTAGCGTCATAAATTGACGTTAGCGTTTTACCAATACTTACCTGCCTCCATTCAATTACAAGGAAGTCTTATGAAAGATGTGTACATTTTAAGTTGTGGCCAAATCCCCGTGGCGAAACACCCCCAAGAGAGTCTTGCCTCCATGGGCAGCCTTGCTGTTACACAAGCGCTGCAAAATGCCCAAATAAGTACAGAAGATGTGGGAGCACTCTATGCCGGCAATATGATGTCAGGGCAACTGTCCCACCAACAACTGGTGGCGACTCTTATTGCTAATCACTCGGGCCTGACCGGATGTGAAGCAATAACAGCAGAAGGCGCGTGTGGTTCAGGTGGCGCAGCTATGCGCTTAGGCTACCAAGCCATTGCCAGTGACAGCCATAAGTGTGTGGTTGTTTGTGGGGTTGAGCATGTCACTCATGCACCCCGCGAAGATATCACTCAGGCCTTAGCCACAGCCTCTTGTTGGGAAAAAGAAGGCAGCCTAGGAGAAACCTTTTTAACCCTCAATGCCCGCATTATGCAGCTATACATGCAGAAACATAATGTGGGCCCAGAAGCCTTTGCACCATTTGCCATAAATGCCCACAACAATGCTCAAAAGAATCCCAGAGCCATGCTACAAAAAAGTATCGACACACAAACCTACCTAAGTTCTAAAGTCATTAGTGCTCCTATTAAGCTCTATGATGCGCCCCCTATCTGTGATGGTGCCGCCGCCTTAGTGCTAGTAAATAAGGATATGGCCATGGCTGCAAAAAAAGCCGGCATGACGCTCGTGAAGGTTACAGGCTCTTCTGTGGCCAGCGATCACTTATCATTAGAAAACCGCAAGGACATGTTAACCCTCGAAGGGGCTAAACAATCTTTTAGAAAGGCCTACCAGCAAAGCCAACTAACCCCAGCTGACATCGATTTATTTGAACCCCATGATGCATACACCATCATGACGGTACTCAGTTTAGAAGCGGCAGGTTTTAGCGATTATGGCTGTGGATACCGGTTTGGCGAACAAAGCATGATCGGTCTTGATGGGGATATGCCTATTACAACCTTTGGTGGGTTAAAAGCACGTGGACACCCTGTTGGGGCCACCGGTGTGTATCAGCTCGCTGAATGTTTTGAGCAACTTACTGAGCAAGCAGGAGATAATCAGGTGAAAAATGCCCGTATCGCTATGGCACAAAACTTAGGAGGAGCAGGTTCTGTAGCCTTTACTCACATACTTCAGCGTGAATAAA
>CAJXRF010000065.1 GCA_913058575.1 uncultured Bermanella sp. | reverse complement strand
AAACTTTAAGGAATCTAGGCGTTTATTAAAAGGCTGTGGTTGGTTCTGCGCTTACAATTAACACTGCTGAAATTATCACTGGTTAAGGTGTAAATCTTTTGCCCTTGGGCATTGGCAATAGATATAGCTTTTACCGCACTAATTGCCTCGGCAGGATTTTCAGCAGTGGAAAATAGCTGTTCAGGAATCACATGCTCTAGTGCACTCATCATGGCGCCACTTTGCTGATTAAATTCGCTCCAGTTATTCCAACAGTTACTTTTACACTCTGCCGAATTTTGCATACGGTCCATGTCCATTACTACCGCACCAAACTTCACTGTTTGCGGCTGCAAAAAGAAATAGCTTAAACTGGCTGAGGTTGAGAATGTGCCATAACTGGGTTCGCGGTAATAAATAATGTCTGATTGAAGGGCTAACAATTTTGATTGCACATTGGTCATGGCCATATAGCCCATGGCACCGGTTTGCAGTATATCTCCCGTTAAACTATGACGGGTTAATGTGGTTAGGTCGGTTGCATCAGGATCCGCTACGCTTGCTTCCAAAAGCGTTTTGGCGCTGTCTAATCGATCTTTAACTTTATCAAGCTGGTTAGCACTCACCCCTTGTAGGTCCATGGCCACGGCTTGGTAATCGGCGGCGATTATGGGGTTGGATGTCACCCCCCAACCAAATCTTGGGCTGTAATACCCCAGCTCATTTTTTAACTCTGTGCCCAGTTTCATTGCACCACTGGTGCTGACTGCCTCGCCATCTACTGTGAATTCGCCGATTACATTAAACAGGCCATAAGGCAAGGATGAAGGGATATCCGATTCGCTTTCAATGTTGTCAGGCAATCGTAAATCGAAAAATCAATGGCTCTGACCCCTTTGATTAAGTTTCTCTCATTCTTCTATATATTCCTATATATTCTGGTGTCCTATATATTCCTTACAATCCCCTATTACAATCTCCTATTACAATTTTGTGTATTCAATACATTCCCTTAAAATCCACATTGGCTTTACGTATCTGTTCCTACACGCCATAGTTACCCTAATAACTCATCTCGCTTAAATTCTAAATCTGGCGTTAACCTCATTTTATATAGATACATTGAAAACTCATTCTCACCTAGCCTTGCCTCTAGCGTAATAGAAAACTCAATATCACACTGATTACTTTTTTTAATACAAGCTATTTCATAGATTTTGAATGAGAAATCACCTAAACCTAAATCATGGCTCTTTAATTCATTTACAACACGCCTCACCGATTCATTATTGTTGTTTTTAATATATTTTTTAAAGTAGAAAATACCCTTAATTAATATGTCATCTAAATCAACAGTAAAATCAGGAAAAATCATCGCAATCGAACTCCAGATCAGAATTTAAACAGTAGTGGTAACTAAAGTTTGTATCCTGATTTATATCCGTACATATTGCATAAATTATTTCGTATCCAAATCCTGTAAATACGTTACCACTTTTTATTTCTTCATTTAGAAACATTTTAAAATACCTAACCTCTCGAACCTGCAGATTGCAGCTTTCGAAACTCACTCCCAACCTTTTAAGCTCTAATTTTAAATGATATCGCCGTTCTGAATCACGTTGACGCATTTGCTCTAAAAAAAGATTCATTGACTCCTCCCCTAACGCCTTCATATCTAACTCAGACTTAGAGAAAAAAAACATGTTTTTCATATATTCTCCACATGGAATCCAATACAACTTTTGTTCTAAAACTGTATTTAGGGCATAGGATTCCAATCTTCTGTTATGGTTTTTATGCCCATCCCTGTGGGGTGATACCACTCATGCAAGCCGCCTATAGAATTGAATCCATCATTACACATGGCAACAAAGGCACTCACATAACCACTATTAAGCATTTCTAAAGCATATTCCTTGCTTAGCTTATAGTTTGTTAGTGCTAGCATCTCTTTTGTCATCCCAGGCTGCCAAGGGGAGATAGTTGTTGCATAACCTCCTGCAGGCCTTGTAATACCATCCCATTGAGGAGCTTTTCTACTTTTCCGGGTAATAGCATCTGTAATGAATAGTTGTCCCGATCCATGGATTAATTTTGTATTCACACGCGTTGAATAATGAAATAGCAATGGTGCAGCGCTACACCCTTTACTATCCGCTGCTTCGGTCACATTTGCTTCTACTATAGCTTTATTTCTATCGGCAGCTGCTTGATATTGAGCATTCAGCTGCCACCTGTCATAAGTTTCTTCCGTTATTCCAATGGCACCCAATCCAAACAACAGTTGTTTTACATACTGAAAGTAACCCATGTTCCTTGTTGCACGTTGAACATGCATCCCCAAAGCAAGAGCCATATGTCCAGATGGATCAATATTCATAACCGGGTTTGCATTGGCATACAGGTATTTATTGAGGGTTATGGGATTCACGGCATTGCCCTGCCATGTATCCATTTGGGTAAATCGCATGGATTGAGGGTCGTAACTTCTGGCTCGCAGATAGACCTCATTTAGCTCATCATCATAGTACTCACCATTGTATAAATGGTTCACCGATGGGTCGTCTGAGTTTACCTGGCCATATGGATCATATTCATAGGCTGCGGTGACGTCTTCATTCTCTGTTGTAATTAACTGTGACGACCCAGATTGGTTGGCCAAGATATAACTACTGCCAATTTCAGAATGCTCAGCCAGCGTCGAGAATTGATCATGAGTATAGTCAATGCTTTGACCTGTATTCAAATTCATTTCTTTTGCAATTTCAGGGTATTTGAACGTGTTATCCAACAAATATGCCGTTGTCTGACCTTCTGTTGTTTTGGCCGTTCTTATACCTCTGTAATCATAGCGATAATCTATTGTTCCAATTGGCGTTACTGACTGGGTACGCAAATTGTTCAATCCATACGAGAATGTGTATTCACCGTCATCATTTGTACGTTTAGTGATATTACCCGCTGAGTCGTATTCATAAGCAATACCATCAGCACTTAGCAGCCTGTCATTCGCATCATATACATAGCTGGTAACGGCACCATTTTTAGTTTTTTGGACTATGTTACTGGTGACATCGTACGCATAACTTACCTCCTCTACGACAACTTCTGAAAGAAAGGTCTTGTAGGCCGTGATTCGGTTTAATGCGTCGTATGTATATTGAGTCAATTTACCATTCGACTGCTCTAACCCTATGATATTTCCATTTGGATCATAGTCGTAACTCGTTGAGAGCAATAATTCATTAATAGAATTGAAATGCGCTATTTTGCCAACATAACCTTCATCGCTGTACTCGTACTGGGTGTAACTTCCGTTAGCCAAACTTATTTGGATAAGCCTCTTTAAGTTATCGTAGCTATAACTGTACTCCCCATCTTTTTTATCTGTTATAGCTGACATTACATTATCAGTATTATATTGATATTCAGTACTACTGCCGTCTATAGCTATCTGTGTTCGATTGCCTTTACCATCATATTGATAGGTTGTTATTTTGTTTTCTGGAGAGGTTTCTTTTATTAACCTGCCTTGTGAGTTGTAATCATACTGGGTTGTTTCGCCATTAATATTGGCAGCCGTAATTTTGCCACTCTCATTTCGCGTGAGAACCGTTGCTTCAACTTCATTAAACGAACTCTCAGCTTGCCTACCTAAGGCATCATACACATAGGATGTTTCTAATCCGTTAAAGTCGACCTTACTAGATAGGCGATTATTTTCATCATAGGCAAACGTTTCTTTTTGACCAGCCGGCAGCGTTTTAGAGGTTAATTTTCCTTTCTCATTATAAACCCAACGAGTCGATTCTCCGTCAGCAGTCGTCTCCGACACTTTGCTGCCTCTACTGTCGTATTCGTATTTCGTCACTTGCCCTAACGCATTTGTAATTTCAACTAGGTGACTTAAAGCATCATATTTATACTCCGTCTTATTACCTTTTCGATCAGTTTTCGATATTTCACGGCCTAGCTTGTCATATTCAGATTCAATTTTAGTCTCATCTGGATATTTTGTTTCCAGTAGGCGATTGTTTAGGTCGTATACATACTCAACAACGTAATTGTTTTCGTCGGTTGTAAAGGTTCGATTCCCCATTACATCATATGTATAGCTACGTACTTGCCCTAGGGTGTTTGACTCATGTGTTACATTTCCAACTGCATCATATTCTAGGTCCGTTGTGACCAGTTCATCAGACCGGTTTACTAGGTACCCAAGCTCATTATAGGTGTTTGTAATACTTGAATGTGGGCCTACCTCAGTTAATAAGTTGCTATTGGAGTCATAGGTCCTAACTGTAACATCGCCCTTTTCATTAATGGACTTAATGATATTCCCTTTTTCATCAAAATCATTTTCGATAATCGCGCCATTTGGATATATGGTTTTCGTTAGATTTCCATAGGTATCGTATTCGTACAGTGTTTTCAAGCCACCCAAACCTACCTTGGATGTTCGGCTCCCGTTTTCATTGTATGAATATGCCCAGCTGCTGCCTCTTTGTGTTTGTAAAGAAAGAATATGAGCATTTTTGTCGAAACTCTGTGACTCACTCACATTATATATTTCACCGGCCTCATCTTTATGCTGAATGGCTCTGCTTATCTCTATGCCATTCGCATCGTATATGTATGTTGTCACTAAGCCTGATTTAGAAGTCGATGATGATTTGTTACCAAAGTTATCATATGAGTTGGTTACTTCATTTCCAAGCGCATCTGTTTCTTTAGTTAAATTGCCCTTTTCATCGTATTCATAATGAGTTGTGTTACCTAAAGCATCAATGTCTGCTGATCTATTTCCATAGTCATCATATAAAATTGATTCTACAGCCCCGTTTGAGTAACTCTTACTAATTAAACTACCGTAATCATCATAAATATAAGATACGGTGTTACCTAGCTTACCTGTAGTCGATACTAGGTTACTATTCTGATCCCAGGCTTTTGTAATGGCATTGCCTTTAGGGTCAATTTCTTTGGTTGTATTACCATTGCTGTCGTATTCATATTTCCATGTATTGCCATCCGCTTTTGTTAACTCTATTAGATTGCCCTTAGCATCATAGCTGGATATCACCCTACCCCCGTCAGCATCATGGGATACCTTGGTTCTAGTATCTGTATCAACACTAAATTCGAAACGCTTTCCGTTAGCATCCTCGTAGGCAACTAATCTTCCTTTTTCATCATAGATTTGCTTACCTATCTTTCTGCCTAACGGATCATATGTTTCGACTAAACCGTGACTTCCATCATAGCTATAGGTTGTAGTATTTCCTTCTCTGTCTGCCACTGCTGTAAGGTTGCCACTCGCTTCATAGGAATAATTTATTTGGTTATTTTCCGGATCAGTTATACCAATTATTTTTCCATCAACATCCCTAAGAAAGGAAACCCCTTTTCCTGATGAATGCTGAACACCATTATCAGAATAGGCTACCCAATTACCGTTGCGGTCTTCTATTTTTTCGATTCCTAACTGCTCATTTAACTCATATCTTCGACCATCAGAGGTAGTCAATATATAGTCGCTTGGATCATATGTCGTAACCGTTCCAAATATATCAAGCAGGCTGTCACCATTTAATCTCAGTGTGGTTTCATTTGTTTCTAGTTTTGAACTAGAACCATTCCTTGATGTAAATACTGGCTTAACATGCACAGAGGGAAAAAATCCTCCACACTGGGGACTTACAGACATATCGAACTTCTCGGTTTCTCCTGACGGTAGTGAGATTGACACGTAGTGTGGGCCTGAGGGTTCAATACACCAATTAGAAAACATCCCACCGCCTCGATTAACTAAGTTCCAACCTTCACCGAGATTTCTATTCTCTGATATTGATATGTTTTGATAATCAATGCTCCAACCTTTCCCAAAATCCAACGTTTTATGCTTTTGGCGACTATCGTATGTTCTCGAGATACTAATAGGAATACCCGAAAGAGGAATACTTAGGTCTTGTAACGTAATACTGAAGTTACCTAGTTTAAGCCTACCCTCAATAGATATAAGCGTGCTTTCCTGAGTGATCGAACCACCTACATCTGTTGCTTCAATAATAAGATGGTAAAGCCCATTCATCATCATTGTAGGGTCTAAGGTTGTTAGTACGCTGTTATCAGCTGTACCAGTACCTGTAGCAATAACTTGGTAATCGGTTGATGCAGCACCAACTTCTTTAAGAATGACTCTCCAACCTATTAAATTTTCATCTTCAATCGTGGCAATGATATCTATTGGTGTCGTCACCACATCTAAATATTCTATGGCCGACAAGTCGATGACTGGTGGAATAGAATCGTAAACATCCGTTACGATTAATACCGCTTGCTTGATTTCTTCACCTAGCTGGTCGGTGGCCTTAACCATGATGTCGTAGCTGCCGGCAATACTTGTGGTAAAGGTTGCTGCTCCATATTGGTCAAGGCTAATCGATTGCCCATCAACCCAAAGCTCACGGGTTATTACCCCTAAGCCATGGCGGGTAAACACGGTTATGACCGCGTCTTGTTCTGGCGTTACAACGGTTGGATTAACTTGTACGCTAACTTCCAGTGGTAGTGGTGTTTCACGTACTTGAATTTCAAAGGTTTGCGTGGCGTAGAACAATGAATCGCTAACGGTTAATTCAACGCTATGTTTGGCTACTTGCTCGGTGGTGGGTGACCAGATAATTCGACCTTGCGTATCCATGGCCATACCGGTTGGGCCTGACACCAAGACATAAGTCAGGTCATCACCGTCAGCATCGATTGCATTAACCTGATATTCATACGTGTTACCAATCGCAGCAGAATAAGCTGGCGTACTGGTGATTTCTGGGTATTGGTTGGTACGAGCATCTGGAGTATCAGGATCATCTGTATTGCCATCATCCACGATTACAGCAACAGGTAGCACATAACTTTGCTGTGTATAGCCACCTTGATCACTCGCACGAACAGTCACCGCATGTTGGCCTTCTTGCTCGATGGGGGGATGCCACTTGATCAACCCATTTGCATCGATCGTCATGCCCGTTGGTGCACTGATTAACTCGTAGCTTAATGCATCGCTATTGGCATCTTTTGCGATCACTTGATATTCGTATGGAATATCAACGATGGCCGGTGCAACCGGTGAGCTTACAATTTCAGGTAGTTCGTTATTGGTTGGAGTACTGTTAACCGCCACTTGATAGGTTTGAATGCTTTGGCCACCCATTGCATCTTGTGCAATGACTTTAAATGTATGAGCAGTGCCCACTTGATCACTTATAGGTGTCCAACTAACTAATCCGCTCACGCTGATAGATGCGCCACTGGGACTTACAGAAAGGCTATACGTAATGGCATCGGCTTCGGCATCACTTGCGGTTACTTGGTAAGCGTATTGCGCGTCCACTTGCGCAGCATAGGTAGGCGTACTGGTAATCACCGGTGCGTTATTAGCTTGATAATTAACAGGTACATTCAGGCTTTGAACTGCCTGACCCCCGCGACCATCTTCAACGATAATATCGAAGCTAACGGCTTGCCCCACCCAGCTCATGGGAGGAACCCAGCTGAACAAGCCACTTGATGTAATGCTCATGTCAGCTTGTGTGTTGGCCAGTTTCCAGGTTAAGAAGTCACCGTCGGAATCGGTTGCTAGCACCTGGTATTCCCACAAACTGTTTACCGCCACCCCTGAGTTAGGCGTGGAAGTAATCACTGGCACTGCATTGTTTTCACTTACCTTCACATAAAAACTTTGTCGCGCTGTGGCACCGGAAATATCAGCAATTGCCAGCGCCACCTCATGACTGCCCAATTGCTCAAGCGTTGAAATCCATGAAATAAGGCCATTGGAATCCATCGTCATGCCAGCTGGATTCGTTAACAATTGATAATCTAAACTTTCGCCTTCTGGGTCAGAAGCGATCACCTGGTACAGATATTCTGCTGTAGCAGTTACAGCATAGCCTGGCACACTCTCTATTCTAGGTGGCAAATTAGTAATAGGTTGAATAATGCCTATAGCAAATTTTTGGCTAGCATACGCACCCTGTAAATCAGTGACCCTTATATTAATTTCAGTAATATTGGTTTGTGTTTCAGGCACTTGCCACTGAATTAAACCCGTCGATTTATTTATCGTCATGCCAACCGGAGGCAGTTCAAGGAAGTAACTTAATGCGCCTCCATCTACGTCTGTGGCCACAACTTGATAACTGTAATCTTCACCAGCCGATACTTGATATTGAGGCGTAGATTCAATTCTTGGTGGTGAGTTTTCGTTTAAGTCTTTAACGGTAATGGTGACCGGCTGTAGAGCCACACCTCCTTTTCCGTCATTTGCTTCAAAGATAAGCGTATGGTCACGTACCTGATCAGCAGTGGGAGTCCAGGTAATCGTTTTGCCATCAAACATCTCCAACCCTTGCGGAACGTATTCGCCTAATAAAATTTGGACTATGTCTCCATCGGCATCAGTAGCTTCTGGCACATAACGATAAGGGCGACCCACTGTAGCTTCAAATTCAGGTACCGAGGTAAATTCAGGTACTTCATTGGGTTCTGGTAGTTGCACCTCTAGCGTGTAAGTAACACGATCAAAATTACCGTCTTGATCGGCTACCTCAACAATGACTTCGTGACTGCCAATATCACTTGTGTACGGCGTCCAGCTTAGTTCTCCGGTAATTGCATCCACGGTCATTCCCGCAGGCCCTTTAACCAAAGAATAATTTAACAAGTCATTAATATTAGGATCAAATGCCGCCACGCCATATGTGTAATGCTGGTCGACAAAGGCTGATGTTTTAGGTTTAGTCACTATTATGGGGACATCATTTGTCACCACAAAATCATAGGCTTGACGATCTGTTTGGCCTTGATCATCTTCCACTTCAATTTCTACATGAAAGGTTCCTAAATTATTTTCATCTGTTAAGAAGAATATGGCGCCCGTTTCTTCATCTATAGTCATACCATCAGGAGCATCTAATAAATGATAGGTTAACGGCTGTCCTTCTGGGTCCATGGCTTCTACTGGGTAGGCATAAAGATTATTTGCCAATAACGTAGTACGGAAGCCGCTAAACTTGGTGTTTGTTTGAGAATAATTATAAAAACCAAAGCGACCATTAACAAACGTGCCATCTTCTATGGTAAAGGTATCCACCACAGCGTCTGCATTGGTAATAGTAATAGAAATAAGGCCAGGCTGAAATGCTAATGAGAAGCCATATTCTTCGTTATCACGGTAGGATATTTCATTACGATAAAGCTCCGTGTAATTATTAGGTGTACTGGACCAATAATCGCCATCAGTGAAAGCTGCACCATAGGGCTTATTAAAACGCTTTAAGGCTACTCCTTTTTTTGTTCCCTGTTGGTTTTGCTTCCAGTCCAATAAATAGAACTGTTGAGTATTTTGATAACCAAACACAAATCCAATGAAATCATCATCACCTGATGTGGCCACTTCAAAAGTACCTTCTATTAATGAATAGGCACTATCAAATCCCCCCACCAAGGCTGCTGGGTCTGAATGCTGAGTTTGAAGAACAACCTTTCCTTCTTCTTCAAATACCCATTTCGTAGTGGCGCTTTCACCTGCTAATTCAATCGCTTCCCAGTCAGTTAAAATTAACTCCGTAGGTGTATCAGACGCAGGTCTCAATACATGCTTTTTATTTGGCTCACTCAGAATTTTTGGTGGATCATTTTTTCCGATTACCATTACCGTAACGGTTGCAGTAGCTGATACAGAATATTCATTTGTGGCTGTAAACTGGAACGTATCTTCCCCTTCAAAATGTTTATTGGGTAAATAAACAATATTTTTTCCTTCGCCAACAATGGTTCCGTTTGAAGGCTGTTGTGAAATAGAGAACGTCACGTCACCCATAGTCAGGTTATTGGCAACTAACTGAATATCTAACGCGACGTTTTCGTCTGTAGTAAATACTAGATCACTTACCGTTATACCAATTACGTTAATATTGAAAGTTTGTGTCGCGGTTAAATTAGTGGAATCCGTTACGGTAATACTGACACGCTGGCTGCCTTGCTGTGAATCTAATGGCATCCAATTAATCGCACCGGTAGCTGAGTCAATTGACAAGCCATCTGGATTTTCGATCAGGCTATAAGTCAATACTTCGCCAATATCCTTATCAGTAGCAATTGCGGCGTAATAGTAATAAGCATCACCCAGATAAAATTCAGTTACGGGTGTCGTAACAAATACCGGAGCAAATTCTTTATTGGCAACGGCAATCGTAAAGGTTTGATCATCCGTCAGTCCACCCTTATCAGTTACACGTACCGTAATGTCGTGATCACCTACTTGAGTCGCTTCTGGCGTCCAACTTATGTAACCGCTATTACTACTAATAGACATGCCTTGCGGCGCAGCAACAAAACTATAGGTTAAGCTCTCGGATGGATCGGGATCCGTGGCGTTAACATCGTAGACGTAGCTTTCATATTCGTTGACTGTGGTTGTCGCCGAACTAGTAATAGATGGCGGTTCATTCACATCAGTTACTGATACGTTAAATGTTTGTGTGTCGGTTAAATGGGTTAAATCGGTTACTAGTACCGTTACTCGATGGCTACCCAATAAATCCGCGCTGGTTAACCAACTAATTTCACCCGTTGTTTCATTAATCGTCATGCCAGTTGGTGATTCATTCAAGCTGTAAGTTAAAGCGTCATCTATATCAATGTCAGTTGCGTTTACATCGTAGATATAAGTTTCACGCTCAGGCACAGAGGTAACAGCTGCTGATACTATATTTGGAGCATCATCAACATTTTTAACTTGAATATTGTAGCTTTGCGTATCGGTTAAGCCACCTTGATCCGTGACCACTAACACAACCTCATGGCTGCCCAATTGATCGGATGTGGGTGTCCAACTGACCCGGCCATAATAAGAACTGATGCTCATGCCGATTGGTGCTGTTTGCAAACTGTAAGTTAACGAGTCGCCTGGATCTTGATCCTGTGCATCCGAGTCATAATCATAATTTGCACGTTCGTTAATTTCTAAAAGTGGCTGAGTACTAAATGAAGGGGCATCATTCACATTTTGAACTTGCACATAATAATTTTGTGTATCGGTAAGATTATCGGTATCGGTCACAAGCACCTTCACTGAGTGTGAACCTAGCTGCTCACTGGTGGGCACCCAAGAAATCAAACCTGTATTTGAATTAATAGACATGCCAGTGGGTAATTCTGTCAAGCTGTAAACCAACACTTCACCCACATCTAAATCGGTTGCATTAACATCGTATTGATATATGGCGCGCTCATTTATGGAGATCACTGCGGTGGAAATAATATTGGGGGCATCGTCAACATTATTAACTGTGATCACATAGCTCTGTGTATCTTCAGCTTCGGCAATATCTTTAACCGATACTATTACATTGTGTGTACCGATTTGAGCAATTTCTGGAACCCAATTAATAATGCCAGAGTTTGCATCTATACTCATTCCTGTTGGTGAAATGGTTAAGGCATAAGATAGCTTGTCACCAACATCAATGTCGTTAGCATCCACATTGTAATAATAGTTTTCACGCTCATTAACTTGCGTGACCTGTGTGCTAGTAATCACTGGTGCGTCATTTACATTCATTACTGTCACGGTATAATTTTGTGTATTAGACAACCCATCTAGGTCAGTCACTTTTACCTGTACATTATGGTTGCCCACCTGGTCATTGGTAGGTAGCCAAGATAGCTCACCCGTTACAGTATTGACCTGCATACCCACTGGAAATACGTTTAAAGAAAAAGTGTGTTGCTCTTGTAGGTCTATCCCAATATCCAAGTCACTGAAGGTGACTGAATACCCATAAGCTGCATCTTCAATGGCATTGATGACCGCATCGGATGTAATGATTGGCCCATCGTTAACATTGTGTACTGTCAATTGGAAAGATTGCGTATCAAATAACCCCCAAGGGTCCGTCGCGGTAACAGTAACGGTGTGTTGACCTATATCACCGATTAGCGGGCTCCAGTTGATAACACCCGTTACCGAATCAATGGTCATGCGATCAGGCGCAGTCTCTAATGCAAATGTCAGTGTTTCATATTCAGGGTCCCAGGCATGCACCTGATACTGGTACGCCACATTCTCATAAGCATCTAATTTATGAGCAGATATTATTTTCGGCGCCAGATTAATATGAGTAACCGTTAGCGTATAGATTTGTGTATCGCTTAACCCTTCATCATCTATTGCCTGCACGCTTACTTCGTATTCACCCTGTACTGGATTAGGCCAGCTAATTTCACCTGTGATTTCATCAACAGACATACCATCAACTTGTGAAATCAAACGATAGGTCACATCAGAGTGTTTATCTTGCGCGGTTAATTGATAGTTATAAGTTTGAGAATCCAATACATGAGTCACCGGTTCACTGGTAATGATTGAAGGGCGATTAATTAAATCGGACTCTGCAACCACTAGGTCAACGGTTACGATGTCGGAATAAATGCCAAGACCTTCATTGCTAACTCGCAGACGAACTGGGTACACACCTGTTTGAGCAAACGAAACAGAAGTGGTTATACCTTGAATTTCAAAGCTTCCATCTAGATCTAAATCCCATTCATAAAGAGTAATTCCTGGCTCACCATCAGCCACTTGCGAGCGTGAACCATCAAGTGAAATTACTTCGTTAAGTTGTGCCGGCTGAGGGTCCGTATCAATAACGGCTTGGTATTTACCTTGCGATAATTGAGTGCTTATTTCCTGTGTCTTAATATCAATAATGGCTTGCGTAAACGACTGAGCAAAATGCCCACCATAGCGAAGCGCTATAACATCCCACGCCGCACCGCCACTGGCCATTGCTAAGTTCACATAATTTTCAACCGTAGTAGCTGCATCGTTATCATTTGAATAATTTTCTACTCGGGCGTTAGAACAGGTTTCGAATCCACCTTGGCCATTCGCCAAATACCCTATGCCAGACGCATCCATACCAATGGCTTCACGGCCATCACCACAATAAAATTTTGCTTTCACTACTGCGTTTAGTAATGCGTTATGTGCTTGTAAACTTGCTAATGTGCTGTCGTAATTCACAGACCCATCGACTTCGTCACGATCTTCATCGGTTACTAGAATGATATTCAGTGCAGAGGCACCACGATGCTGATAATTATCTAATGCATAAGAAACCGCTAGCCAGCCGTCTTCTGCCCCCCCTTCCGTTTGAAGTGTTTGTGTTGCCGAAATAAATTCATGGGCCGTTCCATATTGTTCGCCGCCAACGGAAAAAGTTTTAACTGAATATTCATTAGTACCAAAACCTACCAGTCCGTAACGGTTCTGCATGGTTCCATTGCCTATTCCACGCACCACAAGGGAGTCCTGAAGGGGTCTAATGGTTTCACCTATCCATAATTGCTCACCTGTCATGGAGACTGATTCATCCATCACCACAATTACATCTGCAGCTGGAACGGTAGGTGCAGGCAAAGCTTCACGGCCTAAAATTAGTACACTTACCTCGTCAGTTGATACATTACCTTGATCGTCTGTGGCGGTGACTTTAAAAGTAAGGTCAGAAGTATGCAGAGTATCTGGCGCGATAAATGAGACCAAGTTAGGATTTTGATCTAGCGTAAGGCTAATGGTGTTATCTGTAACGGAAGACCAATTGATGGAAAATTCGTTATGTTCTGGATCTTTTGTTTCACTGGCATCTAGTACAACCACATCACCAATATTAACTGTTTGGTCTAACCCAGCAGAAGCAACTGGTGCATAATTTTGTACCTCACCAGAAGTACCATTAACAGTGACACCAACATAATCAATATCTTGTAAGCCATCGTCATCTGTTACGGTTAACGTTAATACAATTGTGGTGGTATCGGTGACATCGGGGGCGGTAAATTCTAAAACTTGAGAACCAACAAATTCAGTATCTTGTAAATTATAAGACCAAGACCACTTAAAATTTAAAGAACCTCCATCAGGGTCAAATGACTCTGAATAATCAACGGATACCGTATCACCAATATCTACTATTAAATCTGGGCCTGCATTTGCTACAGGTTTTTGTTTAAGTAGCGGTACCTGATCAGGGCTTACTTGTACGGTAAGAGTATCGGATGATTGACGACCATCTTCTGTAGTAACCGTTAGCTTCAGTTCGTAACTTGTGTTCATTACCACTTCTGGCGCAATAAATTCAGCCACGCCTTTTTCAATACTTGAACTCAAAACAAGGTTGCTAGAAGAAAGTTCTTCCCATTCGTATTGCAGTGTTTGTCCATTGGGGTCTTGAGATAATCGCCCATCTAAAATAATCAAACTGCCTTTAGACACCCATTGATCAGCTCCAGCATTAGCAATTGGCAAATGGCTAGGGTTAACAGTAACTGATACTTCATCAATGTAACTTGCACCCAGAGCGTCGGTTGCGGTTAAGCGAATAACATACTGCGTTTGGGTTTCTACATTGGGCGCATTGAACTGCACTGTGTTGTCTTTACTGCCCTGAACAAGTTCAAACGCATCATTGGCTACTGCCCACTCTAGAGTGATAGTTTGATAATCAGGGTCGTAACTATTACTGCCATCCAGCATTACAAAATGACCACTTGTGACAATGACATCAGGGCCCGCGTTTACAACAGGAATTTGGTTTACAAGTACCATTGGATTTACAGTTATTTGAACAGTGTCATCATGGGATAAGCCATCTGGATCGGTCACGGTTAACTTAAGATCTATCACTTTTGTTTGCGAGACTTCTGGCGCAATGAACACGTAACTGTTTGGCTCTTGCCATTCCACCATGTTCAGCATTTCACCAGACTCCACAATCCACTCACGGATTAGTGCGTCACCATCGGGATCATAGGAGTTATTACTGCTAATAATAACTGGGCTGAAACTAGAAACTGATTGATCAACCCCAGCGTTGGCTACTGGAGTTTTATTGCCATCCGCAGGGTTGACGGTAATAACTACTTCGTCTGAACTTTGAGCCCCCTCATTATCTGTAAAGGTTATTGTTATTTTATAAATTGTCGTACTTAAAACATTTGGAGCAGTAAATTGATATGACATTGGTGCATTTATAAATTGGGCAAACAAATTCACACCAGGCTCGTAGGCAAGCCTTACACCGGCTAGCGAACCATCGGTATCGTACGAGCCGCTCAAATCAATAGTGACTGTATCTCCGGGTACAGCAATCTGGTCGGGGCCTGCATCTGTTATTGGTGGAAGGTTTGGACCCGGTATCGGGCTAACTTGTATGTTTATATCATCAGTAGAGGAAGCACCTTCGGTATCGGTTACTGTTACACGAAATGAATAAATAGTTGCTTGAACAACGTCTGGCGCAGTGAACTGTTTCGTATTAGCAGTTGGGCCATCAGACAATGTAATACCGTCAGCACTGAGTATTGACCACTCATATATTAGGCTATCACCTTCAGCATCGGATGACGCATTGGCATCAAGTGTAACCATATCGCCTACGTAAACTGCTTGGTCACCTCCTGCATTGGCAACAGGTGCTTGGTTTGAGTCACCGCCGCCACCGGTATCTGTTTCGTCAACCACTTGGGTATTAATGTAGCTTGCTGGTATGGCTAAGTTACTTTCACCGCCACTCAAGTAATCAATTTGATATTCTATTGATACAAACCAATCTTTAACAATAACCTTGTCTGATGAGCCATCTATACGAATCTCAAGGTCATTAGCTATTTTTATATAAGATAATCGATCGCTGGTAATAGTCTCTTGAAAAAATAAAACATCGGTACCGGATGTATCGTAGTTATGAATAGTATCTTGGCCATCTCCGGGGTAAAAAATATAATGATCACCACCTTCGCCACCTGTAAGAATATCATTACCCGCTTCCCCAAAAAGCGAGTCTTGACCATTTCCTCCATCAATTTGATCGTTGTTTATACTGCCACGTAGCGTATCGTCTCCATCGCCTCCATTAAGGACATCATCACCAGAGCCACCATCTAAATAATCAGCTTCATCACCGCCATTTAACGTGTCATTGTCTTCATTGCCCCATAATGTATCTAGCCCTAACCCACCGTCTAGTATGTCATCTCCTGCATTGCCTTGTAGTGTGTCGTCGCCACCTCCACCTTCTAGCCAGTCATTGCCCCCCGCCCCATAGATTGTATCAGCTCCTCCTAAACCCGAGAGGTGGTCATTTTGATCACCAATATGAAGTACATCATTACCGTCAGTACCTGATAGTTCGTTATCGTATTCAACACCATAAAGATTGGGCGTCAATATCACAGAAAAAATTATGGATGCGTGCAGTAAAGCCTGCCGGGTTTTAACAAGAAATGTAGGGGAATTCATTTTATTATTTACATTACAGATGTGAGATTTGCAGTTTTTAACACATAAATGACCAACATTAAAAATGAGTGTTTTTTGTTCGTAACAATCAATACCTTAAATACACTGATTAAATAATAGATAGTGGCGAAATTATTTTTTTTGGGAGGCAAATCACATATTTACATTACTTAACAATAACCGACAGTATTTAACAAATATCGCTAAGGATGCCCTATTTATTTTAGATTATTTTACAATCAACTTTTATCGAATACTAAAGAGTCAGCAGTTTAAAAAACGAGCTCATCAAGTCATTTAGCCTTATACCGATATAGTGTATATCTAATTACTTTAAAAAAATTCACTTAAAAACCTAAAAAATTAATTTTCTTAGTAAGAAATTTAAAAAAATTATCCCACATTTAACGGCTTCTTTATTTTTCTAGTTTAATGGTAGTTACCAGAAATCAGTGCAATAATTTTTCTAGGCTCCCTGATAAAATTGAGCAAACACCTAAACTTACTATTATAGAAGTGAGTCATTAAAGTTATAGATAATTACTTTGCATAGAAGAAGATGTTTGGAGAATACTTGCCCTCATAAAAGTACAATTTTTAGCTAAATAGAGTAAACCTGATAACTTTTATTTATAGGTTAAACTCAGAAATTCAAACCTAGGTACTTTTAACACGATAACAATCCTTGAGTTCACTATTCCTGCTCATAATCATGAGACATTCGAAATTGAAGCCTGTAACCTCAAAGAAGATTTTAAAGAAACGAACTACATTTCTAACAAACACCAAATTCTCCTACTAACTCAAAGGAGATTCAGACAAAGTACCTCAAGTTATGACGGCCTATTCTCAATTGAATCTAACAAGAAATATTAAACCGTAAGCCTCCTTAAATTAATCAGTTTCTGGCTTAAGAACCTGTCGTCTAACCTCAAAAAGCTATTCCTGCATAATGGGTTCATTCAACCGGGGAGAACATACAGCAGTCAGCGTTAACTGCTTTAAAAGGACAGATATTTGTTCACTCAACAGCCCTTCATAGATAGTGGTTTGGGATGACTTTTGCTATCCTGTGCGCCGTTCAGATTGCCAAGCAATTGAACCATGAAAACCTGTGAATCCATCGGCTAGGGGCCACCCTTGAAAGGCTGTATTTAACATATCAGTAGCGTTTCAATGCAGACTCTTTTTTATCGGACAAAGATGGATATCCACAGGCTTATGCGCCAAGACATAATAAGCAATATAATCACCATTTCGTAACCCTTTGATTTAATAGAGTTAAGATGACCAAACTAGCCAAAGCCCCCGCCAAATCAAAGGCCAATCAAAACGCCGACACTGCTGTTACACCCATGATGCAGCAGTACAACCGTATTAAAGCAGAACATAAAAACCACCTAGTGTTTTACCGCATGGGGGATTTTTATGAAATGTTTCATGAGGATGCCAAGCAGGCCTCGCGCCTTCTCGACATTACCCTTACCGCCCGTGGTAAATCAGGTGGTAATGCCATTCCCATGGCGGGCATTCCGTATCACAGTGCCGAGGGCTACATTGCCAAACTGGTAAAAATGGGTGTGTGTGTGGCGGTGGCCGAGCAAATTGGTGACCCAGCTACCAGCAAAGGGCCGGTTGAGCGTAAAGTGGTACGGGTCATTACCCCAGGCACCTTAACCGATGAAAGCTTTTTAGATGAAAAACGCGACTCTTTATTAGTAGCGGTAAGCACCCATATTGATGGGCGCACTCAAAAGCAAAACCATGGCATTGCCAGTTTAGACATTAGCTCGGGCCGTTTTACCATGATGGAAGTGGCAAGCGAAGAAGCCTTAGAGGCCGAACTACAGCGCTTACGCCCTGCCGAATTACTCATTAGTGAAGACAAAGAATACGACGCGGCCATTAGCGAGCGTAACGGGTGCCAGAAATTACCCGCTTGGGAATTTGAATACGAGACCGCCTTTCGCTTATTAACCCAACAATTTCAAACCAAAGACCTTCATGGCTTTGGTTGCCAAGATTTAAACCAAGGTATAGAAGCGGCCGGTAGCCTTATTCATTACGCGCAAGAAACCCAGCGCACCGAATTGCCCCATATTCGTACCATTATGGTGGAGCAGGCCGATGATTCCATCGTGATGGATGCCGCCAGCCGTAAAAACCTAGAAATTGACATTAACCTAAATGGCGACAGTGACTTTACGCTGGCATGGGTACTGGATCGTACCGCCACTGCCATGGGTAGCCGTTTATTGCGCCGCTGGCTAAACAGACCACTGCGTGATCAAAGCGTATTGAATGACCGCCAACTGGCCATTAGTGCCATGATCGATAGCTACGGTTATGAAAATATCCACAGCGTATTAAAGCAAATTGGTGACATTGAACGCATATTAAGCCGCATCGCATTACGCTCGGCCAGACCTCGCGATTTAGCCCGCCTGCGGGATGCACTGGCGACCCTGCCTAGTTTACAAAACGCCATTAGCGAAGTAGATGCAGCGCCCATTAATATGCTGGGCAAGCAAATCAGTACTTACCCTGAAACGGTGGCCAATTTACAAAAGGCCATTATAGAAAACCCGCCTGTGGTGGTGCGCGATGGCGGTGTCATTGCCGAAGGCTTTGATAGCGAACTTGATGAGTTAAGGGGCTTAAGTGAAAACGCTGGCCAGTTCTTAATTGATATTGAAACCCGCGAACGGGCCGCCACCGGCATTAGCACTTTAAAAGTGGGCTACAACCGAGTACACGGCTATTACATTGAAATCAGTAAGGCCCAGTCTGACAAAGCACCGGTTGAATATGTGCGCCGCCAAACCCTTAAAAACGCCGAACGCTTTATTACCCCTGAATTAAAAGAGTTTGAAGACAAAGCCCTATCGAGCAAAAGCCGTGCTTTATCCCGCGAAAAAGCCCTTTACGAAGAAATTGTAGAAGCCTTGGCTCAACAAATTGGTGACCTACAAGTCACCGCCGGCGCCATTAGCGAGCTAGATGTATTGTCTAACTTGGCCGAGCGCGCCGTCACGCAAAACTATGTGCGCCCAGTATTAAATACTGAGACGGGCTTTAATATTACCCAAGGTCGTCACCCTGTGGTGGAGGCGGTCATTGAAGACCCGTTTGTGGCCAACGATGTTTTGTTTAACCCACAACGTAAAATGCTGATGATTACCGGCCCTAACATGGGTGGTAAATCTACCTATATGCGCCAAACCGCTCACATTGTATTAATGGCCCACATTGGCAGTTATGTGCCTGCCGAGGCGGCCACCATTGGCCTAATAGACCGCATTTTTACCCGTATGGGCTCAAGTGATGACGTGGCCGGTGGCCGCTCTACCTTCATGGTGGAAATGACCGAAACCGCGAATATTTTGCATAACGCCACCGAGCACAGCTTAGTATTAATGGACGAAGTGGGCCGCGGCACCAGCACCTTTGATGGTTTATCTTTGGCATGGGCTTGTGCTCAGCACTTAGTCAGCCAAGTAAGTGCTTACACCTTGTTTGCCACTCACTATTTTGAAATGACTCAGTTAGCCGATTTAAACGACGACGTAGTGAACGTTCACCTCACCGCCACTGAGCACAATGACCACATTATTTTCATGCACCACGTGGAAGAAGGCCCAGCCAATCAAAGCTATGGTTTGCAGGTAGCTAAATTGGCCGGTGTGCCCAGTGAGGTGATTGATCAAGCCAAGTCGAAGTTAGTGATGCTGGAAGATGGCCGCGTTGAAAGCGAGCAGCAGGCCACTAATAAAGTAACAATTAAAGCGTTAGAAGATAACGTGCCTGAAGCCAAACCGGCTAAAGTGCAGCCTGCCCCTGCACAACCACTCTCTCCACAACCTGACATGTTCGCCATGGCGGCGCCATCTGAAGTGGAAGAGGCATTAAAAGAGATTAGCCCAGACGATTTAAGCCCGCGCCAAGCACTTGAACTGCTCTATGAGCTGAAAGCCAAGATGTAATAAAATTGGTGAAAGTTTGATCTTTACCACTAATTCATTAAATAGATTAGAATCATTACTTTAAACGATTTTAAAGCTATAGGAATAAAGTGTATAAAGTTCAAACAAGCGTACAAGGCGGTGCCTAAAAGCACCTTTTTAAAAGCCGTTTAATCTAATACCTTTTGCAGCTTTTTTAAGATAAGAAATGAGCCAAGCACTTGCTCAAACTGGGCTGCATCACTAGAATAGCCGCCCAGAAAGTGTCCACAAGATTAAAACAGAGCGCCGAGACAATAGCGCCGATGAGACAGAGAAAAGACCATGACCTTCGTTGTTACTGATAACTGTATTAAGTGTAAATACACAGACTGTGTTGAAGTGTGCCCTGTAGACTGTTTCTACGAAGGCCCTAACTTTTTGGTAATTCACCCTGATGAGTGTATTGATTGCGCACTATGTGAGCCTGAGTGCCCAGCAGAAGCCATCTTCAGCGAAGATGAAGTACCAGCAGGACAAGAGAAATTTACCGAACTAAACGCTGAATTAGCTGAAGTTTGGCCAAACATCACCGAGATGAAAGAAAAACTTGCCGATGCCGAAGAGTGGGATGGCGTTGAAGGCAAGATTGAGCACTTGGAAAAATAATCCAAGCTAGAGGCGTTTCTTTAACGTCTCACAGTGAAGTGGCTGGGTAATCCCCAGCTCGCTTCATTCTGGACATGGAAGCTTTTGTGAACGCTTCATACAATATGTCCTGCACATCGAAGCTTTTTCACATCCCTGTGCACGCTTCATACAGTACGTCCTGCACATCGAAGCTTTTTCACATCCTTGTGTACGCTTCATACAATACGTCCTGTACATCGAAGCTTTTTCACATCCCTGTGAACGCTTCATACAGTACGTCCTGTACCTAAAAAAACGGCCATTGGCCGTTTTTTTAGGTGTGCTATTTAATGCTGCAAGCCATTCTATTAAAAGCTATATTCTTCCCGCAATTGATTCACACGCTGTTCAAGTTCACCTTGAAGCTCTTTCGCGTTTAACCGTGAAATAATTTTGCCCAGCACACGTTTTTCATTTTCATCAACTACGCCGTCTTTTAGAGCAACGTTCACTATTTCGTTTAACTCTCCCACATCCAACTTGCCGTCATTGGCAAAACAGTTTATTGAACGAAATGACATCTCTAAATAATCATTGCTCATTGTTCTTTCCTTTTAGTTAACTGTGTTTATTAATTCTGCTTATTGATAAGGTATTGCTTAATATCTTCTTTGTGGGGTTGCTCATCCAGCCACTTTTTAAACGTAGCTAAGCGTTCAAAATCGTCTGCCCCCAGTAAAGCCTGATACTTTTGATTAACAAAATCTTGCTGGCGTTTAACGCGAATATTTCGCTGCCAAGCTTCGGTAAAAATTTTAGGCAGTTTATCGTGTAGATCTAACTGTTTAAGTAACGACCACTCACCTTCATCAAACCAAGCTTCGTCACAGCCTGTGCATAAATCTATTCTATGAGGGGTTTCATTACCTACTTTAAACTTGGTCATTAAGCGGCTGCATTTTGGGCAAGAAAGGGCTTTTTGATTATCTTGCGCCACTGCGAGCTCTTGAGTTGGCTTATTTACAGTGTCGTACCTATCTACCCAAAAGCGGTAATTCATTAACGACAACAAACTGCCTTTACATTTACAGCAACTGCCCGCCACTAAACCGGGTTCAATTTCTGTGGGCTCTAGGGTGTAACCTTTACATTGAGGACAATTCATTTCTGCTTACCACTTCTTATTATACATAGCATGCTTAACGGGCTGGCATACAACAGTGTTTATAACGCTTACCACTGCCACAAGGACAGGGGGCCTTTTTCTTAGGCTTTATGTCTGCGCTTATGGCTTTAATATCTTGCTGATAAAAATGACTTAACGATTTATACAACTTGGGATGTTTACGGCTGAGCATATCTGGGCGCTCGAAAAAATATTCCGAGGCCACGGCAAAAAATTCTTGTCGATTAGTGGCGCCATATTCCCGAATATTACTGTCATTGCTTTTAATGGCTTGAATTTTTTCCCCCACCAACTCAAACCAAGGAATAGAAAACGCAAACTCTTTTAACCTTTCTGGGTAGCCATCACACTCCCCGTCACTCATATCAATTAAATGAACAAATTCATGTATGCCTACGTTTTGTTTATCTCGACTATTAGTAAAGCCTTGATAAAGAGCGGGCTTACTTAGGGCCATCTTGCCACTCATGACCCCTGTGCCCACCATGCCAGTAATTTGAGAATCGCTCTGGCCACATTCAAACCTTTCATTAAATGAAGCAGGCAACAGATACACCGCCTTTAAATTAAAGTAGTGCCAATCAATGAAGCCCCACACCGGAATAATAGCACTGGCAGCCACTAATAAGCGGTCGCCATCTGTGACATCACTGTATGACGACTCCACATTAGTGGTTTGTAAGAATAAAAAAACCCGCCTATTAAAAAGGTCTTGATCACTGGGTGACAGGTCTTTATAAAAAGCGACCTTGTCTTTTAGAAACTCACTCCACTGTGGTGACCATTGCCCAGCTAATAAAGGTTTATGAATAACCGACTTTGAAAACCAACGAGTAAAAAAACTTTTACACCATTCAAGCATTTTCTTTGCTCACAATCCTTTGTAGAGATAATTTATTCATAGCTTTTTAATCTTGGCATCTATTTCTAAATTTCTTAATTGCTCTGAAATCTCTTTCATTTTTTCATGAGTTTTAAGATCGATATCCAGTTTTTTATCCATACTTTTCACAATGGGAAAAATACTGTGTTCAATGGTGTTAGCCAGTACCGTGAGTATTTTACCCATACCTGGTACCGGCTGATTCACCACTTCCACATTAGGCTGACTGTCTTTAATCACCAACAGCAGTTTATCCATGGCTTTTTCTAGGGAATTAGACAGAGCTTGATTGGCATCAGGCTTTTCAATAGCACTTTGCTTGGCCGCCAACAGTGCAGTATTACCAATGCTTTTCATGCCTTCAGCTAAATCTGCCAATTGCACCACCACTTTAGCCCCTACGTCAGCGTCATCACCGCCCATAGATTTATTTCTTAAAAAGTCCTTTTTAATTTCTTGCCAACGCATATCTTGTTCTTGAGTTAAATTGCCGCGTAGTTCGGCCAATTTTAAAAGATTACCCTCGGCTCCTATGGTTAATAATTGGGCTTCCCCAATGTAATGATCTTTGATCATTTGCATTAGCTCGTCATGATTCATAACCGCTGAAATTTTCTCGGTCATTTTATTCATGTTTCGATAGCTGCCCTGCAGTTTAAACGAGGGCTCTGTGCGGTATTTGTCATCCTGTCCGGCTGACGCGATGTACTGCATGTTAATTTTTAGCACCACATCTTGAATCACAAACATTTTTTTGAAAATTTCAGTGATCTCATTGATTTCTGCACCACTGTATTGGTGTTTCAAATCAGTGGCCGCCACATTCGCCCCTTGGGCGAGGCTAATTAACTTGTATACGTCACTGGTTTCACGGGTAGCTAAAGGGGCCAGTACTTGGTTAGAGGTTAAGGAGTTTTCAATGTAACTTAAGGCAAACTGCTCATCCATTCCGCCAAGAATGTCCCCTAAGTTATAAATATCTGCACGGTTAGCCAGCATGTCGGGGATTTTAAACGCTTCACCAGATTCGGTATAAGGGTTACCAGCCATGACCACACTGAATTTCTTGCCGCGCATATCGTAAGTTTTAGGGTCTCCCTTCCACACGCCTTCCACTCGGCGAGTACCATCACAAAGAGAAATGAATTTTTGTAAAAACTCAGGGTGAGTGTGCTGGATATCATCAAGATACAGCATGACATTTTCGCCCATTTCCAGGGCTAGGTTAAGTTTTTCCAATTCTTGGCGAGCGGTGGCATTAGGTGCTTGAGCCGGGTCTAGCGACAACACATCATGGCCCAAAGATGGGCAATTAATTTTCATGAAAATTAAACCCAGTTTACTGGCCACGTATTCCATTAATGTGGTTTTACCGTAACCAGGTGGCGAGATCATCATTAATAAGCCCATTAAATCGGTACGCTTATTATCTCCCACTGTACCCATCTGCTTGGCAAAGTTATCACCAATGAGCGGCAAGTAAGACTCGTTTATTAAACGGTTTCGAACAAACGAGCTTAATGGGCGAGCCTTAAAAGATTCCAGCTTTAAAGCGGCACGCTCGGTGGTAATAATATTTTGTCTAACTTTAAGGTATTGCTGATAAGCGGGCACCACCACCTGCTGATGATGCTCTAAACGCTGTAAAAAGGCATCAATGGCAAAGGAAAGCTTTTGGTTTTCTAATAACCTGTGATCACCTAATAGACCTTCAATGCACAATTCAAGATCTGCTTGAGTTTCTCGTCTAGAAATACGCTCATCGGCATTAATTAGCGCAATGGCTTCAGGGATGTAACGGGTTAAATGATCTAACTTTTTATCGCGAATTAACGCATCCAACCAAGCTTGGGTTAAATTCCAACGCTGGGCCGGGAAACCCAACATTTTTTTCAAGGCCCCTTGATACTGACGCCAAGAGGTTTCATCTAACGAGCGCTTTAGCTCTTCGACCAATTCAGTAGCGTATTTGCTGGATATAAATTCTAAACGCTCACGCGATAACTCAGCCACCAAATAACTGGCTGCACGCTTAATGTCTAATGGTGTCACATTGATGGGGTTTACCAATAAAAATTGCGTGATAGAAGCTTCAATTTCTTGGGCCAATAAGTTAATGGCATCATTACTTGAAAACACCGACTGCATTTGCCTGGCTGACTGGGCACGCTCTATCCAAGTGCTATAGGACAACACATCATCATTTTTGCTATTAGCCTGACGATTATTTTCTTTGCCTTTAATATTTGCCCAATACACTTGTGCTAAGGCACGGCATATTGGATCAAAGCTTAATTCTTCTGCACGCTCTATGGCTGGCACCAGTGCGCTTAATATTAATACAGCATCATGATCGTGAACGCCTTTTTCATAGCCTTCTTTATAACGGGGTGCCGCATATTCCTGCACCAACTTGTTTAGTTTATCTGAGTCAGAAGTTGCATTATTTAATGCATTCAATGAAAGACCCGACTCTCCAGATCTTGCTGACTGCAAAATTAAAAATGCTAAATATTCAGAGCGGTACACCTGTGGGGTTTCTGACTCTGAAGACATGTCCCAATAGTCTTTAAGTGCTAATAATTCAGGCTGGGTAATGGGCTCGAAATAATTGGTGCCGGTAAGGTGCACGTTTAGCTCGCCATCTCTTGGCAATATGGTTAAATCAAGCTCTTGTGTATTGACCGAAAATTTATGTCTAGGGCCCAACTTTATAATACTGCCACCGGCTTCATAAATATCGCTTTTATCCCTAAGGGAACGTATAGCTTGTTCCTTAATGGCTTTAAAGCGGGCATCAATATCGTCGGCTTTGACTTCACTGCCAAGATCACGCAAAACATCCGCTTGCTCACGAATTTTCATGACCAATGAATCGGATGCGAAATAGGTATTTAACTCATCGCTTTTCGTAAACTTAAGAGAGCGCTTTTCTATACTGGATAAAATTCGGCTTGATGCATCAAATACCGATTGTGCTTTGCGCTGTTGTTCATCAAGCAGTCTTTGCTTATGGCTTTCAAAGGATTCATAAATCTCTTCACGTTTATCTAAGATATCTGCGATGAATTGATCAAAATCACTGAATTGGCTTTCGAGTTCTTCTAGCTGAATCAATAGCCTAGATAATTGCTCATCACATTTATCTGGGGTGGTGGCTAAGCCTAGTGCGTTGGTAATACTTTGTGAGAATAATTTAAACTGGGCACCAAATTGCGCAATGGCCTCTTCTGAACCTAAGCTTTTTTGTTTATGGCTGGCGCGGGCTTTGGTTTGGTTCAGCTTAGAATAAACCTGAGAAATGGCATCAATTATTTTGGTACGAACCGTTGGGTCTTGTACTTTTAACGAGCCCATTAATTCAGATAATAAGTCTAAACCAGATGCAGTGCCCTCGACTATTTCAATTAACGGGTTCAGTACCGCAATGGTTTGGGCTTGTTCAATTTCTTTATTGATACTGTCTATTTTATCAAGATAAGGCTCTATGGCTTTATCATCAGATAAAAAAGACACGGTTTGCTGGCTAAGAGAGCCTTCAATATCATCAAGCTCAGTATTTAAAGATTCTATCTTGGCGACATCAATGTAACGATATTCTTTAATGGTAATTAAGTGGCCGCGCTGGCGACGTATTTTCCCTAGGGCATCAACATATTCTTCTGCGGTTTGCCAATTGTCTGGGCGCACCTCTTGAATAATGGTTTGCTGCTGCTTTTGGGCATCTAATAATGCTTTAACAGACTGCTGGCGAATGCTTTGAACTTTTTCAAATTCATCTATCACCAGCTCTGACGTGGCGGCAATATTTTTTAATGCATCGAATATGGCTTTGGTATCGTCACTTTCAATCCAATAGTGATCGTCAAATATTTTCTTGGCAGATTTGCTGATTTCTTCATACAAACGAGAAGAGACATCTTGTTTTTCCAGCATTCGATGAACACTGTATAAATCTGAAACACCACGAACTAACTCTGCATTGCCTATTTTTCCTAAAAAGGTTTGGCTAGCAGGAACTTGGCTGGCGAATTCATCGCTTACATAAGGCGTTGTCCAAATTTGCATGGGATGTATTCGAGTGGGCTCATTTTCAGCGGAGAAAATAATCAGCTGCCCATCTTCGGCTAATGCATAGCCGTGCCCATAAATGGGATTTTGTAATTCTTTATTAATTAAATTGTAAAAGAATAGTCCAACGGAGCCTTCTTCGGGGTCGTAAAAAACAAATAATACGTCTTCACCGTTAGGGGATTTGATGGCTCGTTTAAAGGTAAGCTGGTTTTCTTCACCCTCAAATGACTTATACTCACCACTTTGAAGGTAATAGCCACCTGGGAAAATAATGCCATGATCTTCAGGAAGCTGAACACACGATTGTCCAATGGCATCTACCCTTAGTACTTCTTGACTTAAGGTATTAAAAATAATAAAACGCCATTGCTCTTCACGGTAGGGTAAGATTTTCAATAAAATAAGGCTGCCCACTTGGGCGTAACTTATTTTGGCATCATCTAATGACTGAGATTGATCTTCAACCGGCTCTCGGTATATTCCAAAACCATCTTCAGTGTTGTTTTCCACTTTAATGGTTAAATCACCATTGATGGTTTCAACAAAAATACTATCAAGTATATTAACGTGCGGATGACGGCCATTAATGCGGTGGTCGCGGTGGGTTTCTATCCATTCAAAATCGTAAGCAGGGGGCAGTTGAATGTCGCGCTCGCCACGGTTATCGATATATTGAATATCTTTACCATCCGCTGACACAGACCAACGGAAAACGCGAATATCTTCTAAACGTTCCCCTATTTGAAAACCAGCCAATAGACGACCATTTTTAATGGTAAGCTGAACCAGCTTGGTATGCTTGTAATAGCGATACAATTCTTCAAAGTCATTTACAAAACCACTTTGCGCCAAAAACGAGCCTGCCATGGAAACCGGCTTCATTTCAAAATTACCGTCTGATTCCACTACATCAAACAAAGCAAAAACATCTTCTATTTTAGTTTCTTTTTTTAGACCTATAAAAACGTTATAGCCAAATAATAAATGCTCACCCACCTGAACAATATCTCGGGCAATGCAGTTATTTTCGGTGCGCACTCGAACCCGAGCCACCACATCAATGTCGGTAGCACCAAATTCTTTAAGTCTTGCTTGGTTTAATTGAAAGGTTTCAGTGCTTAATTGTTTGCCCTGTTCCACAAGGCGCTTGCGAATAATTTCATAAGCGCCCCCTTGTGCAACGGCTTCATCAACAAGATTTTCAGCAGCGGAAGGTTCGTTAGGCTGTGCCATGTCAGCATCCTTTTAGCCAGTTGAATGAAATAAAGGGCGCTATGCGCCCTTTGTAAACCCTAAATAGAAACTACTTTAGGCTTTTACGTCTTCATCGCTCTTCGTTTTGACAGCTGGCTGACTGACTTTATTAATTAGTCCTGAAATCACGCTACTTTTCTGTGCTAAACCATCTACCGCTTTACCAATAGACAGTGACTTAGCAAAGTTATCGAAGAAGTGATCTTCACCACCCACGATATCAATCTTAGCTTTCTGCAGTGCAGTGGCCAGAACAGAAGCATTTTCTTTAGATATCTCTTTACCCGCTTCAATGGTCGCCAGTGCTTCTTTCAGTGCCACTTCAAGACCCATACGGTACTCTTCGTGATCACGGGCTTGATCGCTCATGTTGTTCATAGCATCAAACTTATCAACAAGACCATCGGCTTCTGCTTTGAATTGCTCGCGAGTCACTTCAGCGTTGGCCATACCAATTTCACGGGCGGCTTGCGCATCTGAATCCCCTTGTGCAGCAGTTACTTCCGCCGCTGCCTTACCTGTGCCGAGTAAAGAATCTGCCTCAGCATTACCTTTGGCGATGATGACATTGGCTTCGGCTACGCCTTCTTTCTCTAATGCATCAGCACGGGCTTCTTGAACTTTCGCATCGGCAAGCCCAGGAGCAGCTCGCTCTGCTTGAATACCTTCTGCCATTTTTTTCTTGGCATCGGCTTCTTTAGCCACGGCTTCCAAATCAGCTTGGGCCAATGTGGTGATTTCTATGGCTTTATGTTTGGCAGATACTTCTTGGGCTTCCGCGGCCTTCACTTGTTTAATTTTTTCTTCATCCGCTTTCGCTTCAGCGGCTAACACGCGTGTTTGTTTATCACGATCGGCTTCCGATACTTCACGTACTTCTTTAATGCGTTCTTCTTCAATAGCCACGGTTTTATCCACCACGACTCTTTCACGAATCACATTCGCGATTTCTTTTTTCTCAACTTCAATGGCTTTTTCAGCTTCTATTTTCTGAAGATCCACCTCACGTTCACGGGATACTATTTCTAAATCTCTCGCTCGTGTTACTTTTTCTTGTTCAATGGCCACAGCTCGTTGGCGATTTTGCTCGGCCACTTCAATTTCACGTTGTTGATTTTCAGTTTGAACCGCAAGATCTTGATCTACTTGAATGGTGGTGCCTTCTGCTTTTAGGCGCTCTTCTTCTTGTACTTTTTTCGTTTCGGCATCTTCACGGGCACGTATGGTGGCAATTTCACGTTCTTGCTTGGCTTCCGCATCTGATTGCTGACGCTCAAGCTCTAGCATGGCCTCAACCGTTTCAACATTCTTCTTCTTAATGGCCAGCTCTTCATCACGTTCTAAATTGTTAGTTTGAACATTTTGCATAGCGGTTAATTCGGTAATTTTTCGAATACCTTCAGAATCGAGAATATTAGTTGGATCTAAAGAGGATTTCGGCGTTTGCTCAAGATAATCAATGGCAACATCTTCAAGAACATAACCATTTAAGTCATCACCAATTACTTCGATAATTTTCTCACGAAATTCCTGACGGTTTTCAAATAAGTTAACAAATTCTATTTGCTTACCCACTGTTTTTAGGGCTTCAGAAAACTTGGCATTAAACAATTGATTTACCGCATCTTTATCAGAGGCTCGATCTGCACCGATTGACTTGGCTACTTTTAATACATCTTCAGTGGTTTCATTTACACGTAAATAAAAGGCTACGGTAATATCTGCACGCATATTATCAGCACAAATAAGTCCATCTTTAGCGCGTCGATCCACTTCAAGGGTAATTAATGAAACTTTCATTAATTCCTTTTTGTTAATAATGGGGTATACCAATGCTCCGGTGAAATGCACTTTGGGGGAGTGGCTCATGTCGTTCACAATAAGCGCAGTACCTTGATCTACCTTTATATAAAAAGATTTAAAGAGTGATGCCACACCCATAATTACAACAAAAAGAAGTCCAACGCCCATGATGATAGGCATAAGTACTGAAAGATCGGCCATAATGGTTATTCCATTTCCAAGATAATAATAATTAGATTTTAGTTATTAAGGTTGATTAGAGTTATTACGCGTTAAACTCTTGTTCTGAGATAACACGATAAACATTGGTTTCTTTAACGTATTCAAAAAGCACGACCTTATCACCTTTTTTAAAGTGACTATTGGCGTTGCTTCTTATTTTTAGAATTAAGCCGGCTCCGCCATCGGCCAATACCGCTTCACCAAATGATTCATCCACACGAGACGTTCTGACGATCGCCACCTGACCTATTACAATTTTTTCTGTCTCTTGCTGAGCTTTCTTAAATAATGGACGAAGTGGCTTTATGGCAAACGCCGTTATCATGGCTGCTGAGTACAGCGATATAAGTAAAACGGGAATGCCAGCAAGATATTGAAACATTCCAGCGGGAATAAAACTGAATAAAAAATAAACACTGTAATAACTTATGATCCAGCCAAAGAGTGCTATGAATGAAATGACGATTGTGACAGGCACACCATTGAGGCCAAAGCGCAGCATAAGACCTGCCAGTACATTGGCATTGGTTAAATCGCTGGCATCCCCCACATCTAAATCACCAACATCTATATCAGCGCCGTCAATATCAGGCATATCAAAATCTAGAATATCGATAGACACAAGACCCAGCACGGCCACTAGCCAATACAAGGTGAATAGAGCTAAAAAGAAAGTAAAAAATACCGTGGGAAAAGAAGAGATATTTTGATAAAACGGATTCATTCCCTCCGTTAATAAAATTGCAAACACGATGTAATTCCTTTTTGCAGTGACATGCCATGGGTTTTATTCACCCATCATTAACCGACATGTGTGACTCGTCGATACCCAATAAACGAGCCTAGGCGCTGCCTGACTAATCTACTTAGAAAATATCAGCCACCTTACCGCACTGCCAAAGGAAACGGAAGACCCGACCATAAGCAGCTATTAATTTTTATTTGAGATATGAAGTGCTATACATTTCAGAAGGGGAAGGTGATACAAATAGAAAGGGCTTGAGTAAAACGAAAAAAAGGGAAGAAGCTTTTGGCCTCTTCCCTCTTGCTCACCCTAGGTGTCTTCCTGACAGGCCATCCGTGGCCAACTCCTTAGATTTATTTCCTTTACATCCTGTTTACAACATCCTGTTGTATTGTCCTTTTGGCTATTCCTTAGCCTTTGATTTAAAAATAGTCGGCTTTGATTAAGGCGCAAGTCATTTCTCGCCATTCTTTTAGGCCTTGGCCCTTTTTATTAAAGTTGAACAGTTTTCATACAAACAATGAGCATGAATGGGACACTTAAAGCCAAAGGTAGAACTAATACTAATTAATTAGGCAAAAACAAAAATGAGAGGTAGGTGAGTTAAATTGCAATTAGGTTAAGACGTCGAGGATCATATGGCTGCAATTCTAGGGTACAGATTTCCCTCATTCCCCTAGTTTTTACTCCTGCAAAATCAAGATACAGCTTACCCCTGAACTACCCTAGAATTGGCTCCTGCAAAATCAAGATACAGCTTACCCCTGAACTACCCTAGAATTTGCTCCT
>CAJXRF010000064.1 GCA_913058575.1 uncultured Bermanella sp. | reverse complement strand
GAATACCACACAGCGTTTGTAATTTTCACGACCCATTTCTACACAGGCTTCTAATAGGCCAACTGGCGCGCTGACACTGTCGACATACACTTCGCTGTAACATTCATCGCTGGCTAATATGAAGTCATATTCGTCTGCTAATCTAATCAGTTTTTGAAGCTCATCAAGCGACATGACAGCGCCAGTGGGGTTACCTGGGGAGCAGATAAATAAAATTTGAGTGCGTTGCCAAATGTCACTAGGAACACTGTCGAAATCGGGTTTGAATTTATTTTCTTCAAGACAGGGCAGGTAATGGGGCTCAGCTCCTGCTAAATAAGCGGCACCTTCATATATTTGATAAAACGGGTTAGGGCTGGTGATCAGGGCATCAGGACCTGCAGCTACCATGGCTTGTGTGAAAGAAAATATCGCTTCACGGGTGCCATTAACCGGTAGTACCTGAGTTTCAGCGCTTAAACTTGGTAAGTTGAAGCGTTGTTTGCACCAGTTAGCAATGGCCTCGCGAAAGGCAGGTAAGCCTTTGGTGGTGGGGTAATTAGACATTTTGTCCATGTTATCGATCATGGCTTGTTTAACAAACTGTGGACTAGCGTGTTTAGGCTCACCTATGGATAACGCGATATGGGGTAAATCGGTACTTATATGAGCCTGTGCCTTAAGTTTATTGAGCTTTTCAAAGGGGTAAGGCTGTAATTTGGCCAAATTGGGGTTCATAAGCACGCTCTTTATCAATATTGGCGCAATTATAATGGAGCCTAGATAAGATTTGTACTTGGAATTACCTTTATAGCGGTGTTCTTCCAAGCATGGTATCGGTTGATTTCTGGTTTTTAGTCAATCAAAGCTGTTTATTTGAGTGCGTTTTCTTCGTTTCCTAATCTAGCCCTGCCCTTATTTAGTTCATAACTTCAAATGTGTGACTTAAAGCCCATTTTGCCCATGGCATTAAAGTGTTCTTCGTTGGTGCAATAACGGGATTTGTCATTTATAGCCTTATTTCTTTT
This sequence comes from uncultured Bermanella sp., assembly GCA_913058575.1. Lineage (GTDB taxonomy): Bacteria > Pseudomonadota > Gammaproteobacteria > Pseudomonadales > Oceanobacteraceae > Bermanella. The sequence continues at coordinate 31,013 of CAJXRF010000064.1, read as the reverse complement.
TGGTGCGCACCCATAATATTCTTTGCACTTGATTGGGAGGATCCTTAGAGCTTATTCAATAATGGCGCCTCATTTTGGTTTGTTTTTTATTTTTTTTATAAATCTCAATGATAAAAAATTTTTTTTAGTTTTTTGGCACAGACTTTGAGAATAGATAAATATTGAAAATAAATAACCCCCTAAGTAGGAAGTAAAATATGAAGTTAACCTTAGCAATAAAAAAAATCGTTAAAGGTGCCGCCTTAGGCGTTAGCATTTTTTCGGCTGGTGCTTTGGCGGTTGAGCCAGAAAAAGACGAATTGAAATTTGGTTTCATTAAACTTACCGACATGGCGCCGTTAGCCATTGCCGCTGAAAAAGGTTTTTTTGAAGATGAAGGGTTGTTTGTCGAACTGGAAGCGCAAGCCAACTGGAAAGTGTTGCTTGACCGAGTGATTACCGGTGAGCTAGATGGGGCTCATATGCTGGCAGGCCAACCTCTGGGTGCCACCATAGGGTTTGGAACTCAATCCCATATTGTTACGGCCTTTTCCATGGATTTAAACGGTAATGGTATTACCGTATCCAATGATGTGTGGAAAGAAATGAAAAAAAATATTCCTCATGAAAATGGAAAGCCAGTTCACCCCATTAAAGCAGATGCGCTAAAACCTGTTATAGAAAGTTACAAAGACAAGGGAGAAGCTTTTAAAATGGGCATGGTATTCCCTGTGTCTACCCATAACTATGAATTACGTTACTGGTTAGCAGCGGGTGGCATTCACCCAGGCTTTTATGCCCCCCATAAAGGCGACACCAGTGGCACTCTTTTAGCAGATGCATTGTTGTCAGTGACGCCGCCGCCACAAATGCCTGCTACCATGGAAGCGGGTACCATCGACGGTTATTGTGTGGGTGAGCCATGGAACCAGCAAGCAGTTTTTAAAGGCATTGGTGTGCCAGTGATAACTGATTATGAAATTTGGAAAAATAATCCAGAGAAAGTATTCGGTGTAAGTAAAGCTTGGGCCGATAAATACCCAAATACACATATAGCAGTGGTTAAGGCCATGATTCGAGCGGCGAAGTGGTTAGATGAGAGTAATAATGCAAATCGACCAGAGGCGGTTAAAATTCTTTCGCAGTCTAATTACGTAGGCGCTGATTACGATGTAATAGCCAACTCCATGACGGGTACATTTGAATATGAAAAAGGCGACGTACGTGACGTGCCTGACTTCAATGTGTTTTTCCGTCATAACGCGACCTACCCTTACTATTCAGATGCTATTTGGTACCTAACGCAAATGCGTCGTTGGGGTCAAATTTCAGATCATAAACCAGATAGTTGGTATATGGACATTGCTAAAAAAGTATACCGTCCTGATATTTATGCTCAAGCAGCTAAAGAGTTGATTTCTGAAGGTAAGCTGTCGGCTTCTGAATTCCCTAACTTCTCTAGTGAATCAGGCTTTAAGCCCGCGCAAAAAGACTTCATAGATAACGTTACTTATGACGGTACTAAACCTAATGATTATCTTAAAAGCTTCAAAATTGGCCTAAAAGGAAATGATAAAGCATAAATAAACCATAAAGGCGGCCCGAAACTTGGGCCGCACTATTTAATAAAAGGGCGTGATGATGAGTATGGTTATGAAGTTAAAGGGCATAGGTCTTTTTACACCCTGGTTTCACTTTACAAATAGTGAGGCTCGGAAAAACCTGATAAATAATGTATTAAAAAATGTAGGCATACCTTTTTTTGCCTTCATGATTTTTTTAGGTGTATGGCAAGTATCTGCCAAGAGTGTGGTGACATCATTAGGACAAGTGCCTGGTCCTAGTGAAGTATTTCAACAAGCTAAAGGTCTATGGGGCGAATATCAAGCAGACAAAGAAAAAGAACAACTATTTTATGAGCGTCAGGAATCACGTAATGCTAAAAAATTAGAAAAAAATCCTGATGCCAAGGTTAAGTGGCGAGAATATAGAGGGCGCCCGACGTACTTCGACCAAATATTTACCAGCTTAAAAACCGTTTTTACCGGATTTTTTATCGCTGTATTAATTGCCGTGCCGTTAGGTGTATTAACAGGATTAAGTCAAACGCTTTACATTGCCACCAACCCAATTATTCAAATATTTAAACCGGTTTCGCCATTGGCTTGGTTGCCGATTGTGACCATGGTGGTGTCAGCGGTGTATGTGAGCGATAACCCAATGTTTGATAAATCGTTTGTGACTTCGGCGGTGACTGTGACATTGTGCTGTATGTGGCCCACATTAATGAATACCTCGGTAGGGGTTTCCTCTATTAATCAAGATTTATTAAATGTTGCAAAAGTATTGCGTCTTAATTGGTTTACTAAAGTTAGAAAAGTGATATTGCCTTCAGCCATTCCCATGATTTTTACAGGCATGCGTTTGTCGTTGGGTGTGGGTTGGATGGTATTAATTGCCGCTGAAATGCTGGCTCAGAATCCTGGCTTAGGAAAATTTGTGTGGGATGAGTTTCAAAATGGCAGCTCAAATTCTTTAGGGCGCATCATGGTGGCAGTATTAACCATAGGCATTATTGGCTTCTTATTAGATTGGATTATGTTGTCATTGCAGCGTTATTTTTCCTGGGATAAAACCGCCGCTAATCGCTAAGTTTTTACATTAAAAGTACATTGAAATTATTAGAGGCAGCTATGAGTCAGTCACATTTAATTGTTGATCATGTCACCATGGAATTTCCAACCGCCAATGGCCCTTTTATGGCGCTTGATAATGTTCACCTTAAGATTGAAAAAGGTGAGTTTGTATCGCTTATTGGTCACTCAGGTTGTGGTAAATCAACGGTGCTAAATATTATTGCAGGTTTATATCAGGCTACAAAAGGAGGCATTGTATTGGATGGCACTGAAGTGAACGAGCCTGGCCCTGAGCGGGCAGTGGTATTTCAAAATCACTCGCTTCTACCTTGGTTAACCGCCTATGAAAACGTAGAACTTGCGGTTAATCAGGTGTTTAGTAAAACTAAATCTAAACGAGAAATGAAAGAATGGATAGAGCATAACTTGGAATTGGTGCATATGAGTCACGCCCTGCATAAAAAACCAGATGAAATATCTGGCGGTATGAAGCAACGTGTCGGTATCGCCAGAGCCTTGGCAATGGAACCTTCAGTATTATTAATGGATGAACCTTTTGGCGCCTTAGATGCATTAACTCGTAGCCATCTGCAAGATTCTTTAATGGAAATTCAGCGAGACTTAAAAAGCACGGTGGTGATGATTACTCATGACGTGGATGAGGCAGTTTTATTATCCGATAGAATCGTCATGATGAGTAATGGCCCAGCGGCCAGCATTGGAGAAATTCTTAAAATAGACTTAGAACGCCCTCGTCATCGCTTAGAATTGGCGGATGATAAAAAATACAATGGCTATCGTAGTGAAGTGTTGCGCTTTTTACATGAGCGTCATGCGAAGCCTGATGTGCCTGTAAAAGTGGCGTAAGCTGAATTGAATAATATTTCAGTTCAGTTTTCACACAAAAAAAGAGTGGCTATTGCCACTCTTTTTTTTGGAACGGATAAACGTACTGAGTTACAGGGTAGCTTGCAGTTCCACTTGTTCAGTTAGGGTGTCTACTACGGCTTCTTGTAACTCCCGGCAAAAATCTGGATCACTGATGGGTAAACCATCTTTATCTTTCAGGTAAAAAATATCGTCGACCTTTTCCCCTTCGGTAAGGATCTTGGCCGTTTCTAGGGTGAGTTCATGCTCCATAAATAATTGTCCCATGCGCGCCAATAACCCAGGGCGATCAGGTGCGATAACTTCTAGGCAGCTGCGCTTGTTAAATGGGTCATTACTCATATTAACGGTAACGGTGAAATCAAACTGCTTTAATTGTCGGGAAGTACGTCGTTGAATTAACTCTGAATACTCTTCAGGGTTGGCCAAGGTTTCCTCTAAAGTACGCTGGATTTTTTCTAAACGGGCAGACTCCGCTATGGGTTCACCATTTTCATCCAATACAATGTAGGTATCCAAGGCATTGTTGTTAGCGGAAGTAATGATTCGTGCATCTTGAATATTTAGGTGGAGCTGATCAAGCGCTGCGGTCATGGCTGCAAATAAGTGTGGCTGGTTTTTCATAAAAATGAATACCTGGGTCGCCCCCTCAAATGCCATGTCACTGGTTTCGCTAATCAGCACAAGAGGTTTCTGGCTCGTGCCATGTTTAAACAGGGCTTGCGCTTGCCAAACTAAGGTATCAATACTTTCACGTAGGAAATACTCATCACCTGGATTGGCCCATAAATCGAGAACGTCTTGTTCTTGATGACCATAGACACTTAAGCGTTCAATCACAGCTTGTTGAATCTCTTCAACCCATTGCTCTTTATTTATAGGGTTGTCTAAGCCGCGTCGTAGAATGTTGCGCGTGGCTCGATATAGAGTGCGCATTTGTTCGGCCCGCCAGCTGGTCCAAAGTTTTTTATTGGTGCTGTAAATATCCGCAGCAGAAAAAACATACAGGTGCTCTAAGTGGCGGCGATCACCAATCTGCGTGGCAAAGTGATGCATGGCATCGGTGTCGGCGATATCAATTCGCTGGGATGCTTGTGAAAACAACAGGTGATTCCTCACCAGCCAAACCACCAAATCAGCATCCTTTTGTCGTAAACCGTGCTGAATACAAAACTGCTTAGCTATTTCACTGCCAGTTATTTCGTGCTCGCCCGGTAATACTTTGCCCACGTCATGCAGAAGCGCTGCTAGGTATAATATCTCTTTTTTAGGGATGCTATGAATTAAGTTAGAGGCTTGAGGAAATAACGCTTTTTTATCGCCAAAGCGCAATTGACGCATAAATTGAATCGCCCTAAAGCTGTGCTGATCCACCGTGTAGCTATGAAACAAATCATGCTGCATATACCCTATGATATCGCCAAACTCAGGAATGTATTTGCCTAAAATTCCATAGCGCATCATACGATCCAGCTCTCGAACCACGTGATCATGATTTTTCAAGATGGCCATGAAGCTGCGAATATTATCAGGGTCACTGCGGAATGCGTCATCGATCACATGACGGTTATCTCGTATGGCTCGAACAGTATTAGCTTGAACGCCTTTTAAGGTACTGTCGCTGGCAAGGGTGTAAAACACTTCTAGAATAGCGTTAGGAGTGTGAGTAAATAAATCGGCTTGTTTTATTTCAAGGTAATCGTTTCTGCGTTGAAAGTGCTGATTAATCGATTCTATTTTTTGTGGGTAACGGCTATCGACCATGATCTCTTTAAATAAGAGCATCATTAGTTCGTTAAGCTCATTTAGGGCTAAACTATAGCGATAATATTGAGCCATCATGGCTTCAACGGCCAGTTGATCGGGCTGATCTTCAAACCCTAAAATTTCAGCAATATCTTTTTGAAAATCAAACAGTAGTTGATCTTCTTCGCGTCCGGTTACCATGTGCAGTGCGAAGCGCAGCTGCCATAAAAAATCTCGGCAACGATGCAGCATGCCAAATTCAAATTCAGTCAATATGCCTTGGCTGGTGAGGTTGTCTAAATGATTGCTGCCAAAGTGCCTTTGTAATATCCATACAATGGTGTGCACATCGCGCAGCCCTCCTTGGCCATTTTTAAGGTTAGGCTCTAGGTTGGCGTCAATGTCGTGATGTTTTTCATGGCGTTCAATTTGCTCTTGCCACTTAGCGTTAAAAAATTCATCGCTTGGCCAGATGTGTTTTGGCCCGGTAATCTCCACCATGGTGTGCCGCAGATAATCAGGGCCTGATAGAGTGCGGGTCTCCATAAGGTTGGTGGCAATGGTTAAATCTTTTTCGGCTTCGTTTTTACAGTCATCAAGGGTGCGAACGCCGTGACCCACGTCAAGCTTAATGTCCCACATGAAAGTGATAAAGCCTTGCATGGCTTCACTGTGCTCACTAAAAGCCGCTTCATCTTTTGAAAGTAATAATACATCGATGTCGGACTTAGGGTGCAGTTCACCGCGCCCGTAACCCCCCACAGCCAAAAGGGCAATGTTGTCTGCATCGTCTTTAAAATATAGGTGCCAAGCACAGGACAGTAATTCATCCATAAACCAAGATCGGCTATGAACAAGGGTTACGGCATCAAGAGTGTCTCGAAAGTGCTGTTCCATAATGGTCTGGGCATGGGATATGGCCAGTTTAAAAGCGGGAATAGGGGGCTTGCCCTGTGCTAATTGCTCACAGAATGTTGTTTTATCAAATATGTTGTTTAACAAGCCCTGATCCATGTTTATTGCTCCCAAGGAAAAACTTCTTCACCTCGGCGAGTTAATACTTCAAATCCATCACTGGTGACTAATATAGTGTGTTCCCATTGAGCGCTTAACTTCCGGTCTTTAGTGACCACCGTCCAATGATCGTTTAGCAGTTTAGATTGTGGCTTACCTTGGTTGATCATAGGTTCAATGGTAAAACACATGCCTTCTTTTAATGCCATGCCCGTACCGGGGCGACCAAAGTGCATTACTTGTGGCTCTTCGTGGAATACCGCCCCAATGCCATGGCCGCAATATTCACGAACCACGGAATAATAATTGGCTTCAGCATGCTTTTGGATCACGCTACCAATGTCGCCTAGTTGAGTGCCTGGTTTAACCAATGCCATGCCTTTATACATGCATTCTTGGGTGATTTGTGCCAAGCGAAGATCGGCCGGTTTCGCTTCTCCTGCGAAAAACATCTTACTGGTATCGCCGTGATAGCCATCTTTAATGACGGTGACATCAATATTCACGCTATCGCCTTTCTTTAGAATCTTATCGTCACTTGGAATACCGTGGCAGATAACATGATTCACTGAGGTGCAAATAGACTTAGGAAAAGGTGGATTACCGTAGTTTAAAGGGGCAGGTATGGCTTTTTGAACATCAACAATATAATCATGGCAAATACGGTTTATTTCACCAGTGCTTACGCCTGGCTTCACATATTCACCAATCATTTCTAATACTTCGGCGGCCAAACGGCCGGCAATACGCATTTTTTCGATTTCTTCAGGGGTCTTGATGGTCGCAGCCATGGCGTAAAGGTTCACTTTGAATATGTAAAGCCGGCTATTATACCCATAACTTCGCAATAGATGAATAAAATGCGTTATTGGCTAGAATTGTAGAGGCTAGGAGGGTTTAAAGTCTAAATATAAGGAAAGAGTGCCCATTGTCACTCGAGACTTTTCTTCCCTATTGCTAGTTAAATATGGTATAAAGCGCGCGCCAATATTAACTCTTCGTCAATATTGGCTAAATAATACATTAATCCGCACATACATCGACACACTATTCTGGGTGTTCTGGATACTTGTTGACTTAGATTTGTCGTAATAGACAGGCTAATAGAGTGTTAAGAATTGGACAGTGGGATGTATGGAGGCCTAACCCTAAACAACAGGAATTAAGACACATGGCACAAGTATCTATGCGTGACCTGCTTAAAGCAGGCGTTCACTTTGGTCACCAGACTCGCTACTGGAACCCAAAGATGGATCAATACATTTTTGGCGCTCGTAACAAAATCCATATAATCAACCTTGAGCACACTGTTCCTGCATTTAACGAAGCGCTAAACATCGTTAAAGGCATGACGGCTAAAAACAATAAAGTATTGTTTGTTGGTACTAAGCGTGCTGCTTCTAAAGTTATTCTAACTGAAGCTGCTCGTGCTGGTATGCCTTTCGTGGCACACCGTTGGTTGGGTGGCATGTTGACCAACTACAAGACTATTCGTCAGTCTATCAAGCGTCTACGTGACATCGAAGCGCAAAAGAAAGACGGTACTTTTGATCAGTTGACCAAAAAAGAAGCGTTAATGCGTACTCGCGAAATGGACAAGCTTGAACGTTCTATCGGTGGTATTAAAGAAATGGGTGGTCTTCCAGACGCTATCTTTGTTATCGACGTAGATCACGAGCGTATTGCTATTCAAGAAGCTAACAAGTTGGGTATCCCAGTTATTGGTATCGTTGATACTAACAGCAACCCAGATGGTGTTGATTACGTTATCCCTGGTAACGACGATGCGATTCGTGCAATCGAAATCTTCACTTCTGCTGTAGCGGATGCGTGTATTGAAGGTAACACTGAAAGTAATGCTCCAGTTGAAGCCCCTAAAGCTGAAGTGGCTGTTGAAGCAGTTGCAGAAGAAAAAGCTGCCGAGTAATTGTACTTGCCCTTAATACAGGGGTGACTTGGTTGTTTTATAAGAAAGGGGGCTTGCCCCCTTTTTTTAAAGATTGAATTTAATTTACATTTTTAGGTGGAAAAAATGGCATCATTTTCTGCAGCATCCGTTAAAGAATTACGCGAGCGCACCGGTCTTGGCATGATGGAGTGCAAAAAAGCACTTAAAGAGTCTGACGGTGATATCGACGCAGCGATTGAAGAGCTACGTAAGAACTCTGGCCTAAAAGCGGCTAAGAAAGCAGGTCGTACTGCTGCTGAAGGCATCGTAGTGGTTAAAGCTTCTGACGATAACAAGTCTGCAATTATTGTAGAAGTTAACTCTGAAACTGACTTTGCTGCCAAAAACGAAGGTTTCCTTGCTTTCGCAAGCAATGTGGCGAATGCTGCATTTGAAGCAAAATCTACTGACGTAGCGGGTCTTCTTGATTCTGATCGTGAAGCATTGGTTCAAAAAATCGGTGAAAATATTTCTCCTCGTCGTGCAGAGCTTGCCGAAGGTGACGTAGTCGCTTCATACGTGCATTCTAATTTACGTATTGGTGCTTTGGTTGTATTGAAAGGCGGCGACGTTGAATTGGCAAAAGAAATTGCCATGCACGTAACGGCTGTTAATCCTCGCGTTGTCGCTCAAGCCGACATGCCTGAAGAAATGGTTAACGCTGAAAAAGCCATCATTAAAGCTCAACCAGATATGGCTGGTAAGCCTGATGAAATCGTTGAGAAAATGATGGGTGGACGTATTAACAAATTCCTAAAAGAGCACAGCCTTTTAGACCAGCCATTTGTTAAAGACCCAGAGCAAACAGTTGGCAAGCTAGCGAAAGCCGCTGGTGCAGAAATTGTTAGCTTTGTTCGTCTAGAAGTAGGTGAAGGCATTGAAGTTGAAGAAGCTGACTTTGCCGCAGAAGTTGCAGCACAGCTAAAAGGCTAATACCCTTGTAGTTTGCTTAATGCCGAGCTGGGTTTTCCTTGCTCGGCATTTGTATATAAAAAACCCTAGTTACTGAATAGATTTTGATCATTTCAGGCTGGGGTTTTGCAGTGAAAAGGCTTGGCTTTAATCATGTTTGCATTACGGCAAACACATATAAGTCCAAGTTAAGTTATTGCAAATACAGAGGTGAACTATGCCCCCGGCAGAAAATCGTAGCCCAAAATACAAACGCATTTTATTGAAGTTAAGTGGCGAAGCGCTTCAAGGTGAGCAGCAGTTCGGGATTGACCCTAAAGTGCTGGGACAAATGGCGCTAGAAATTGGGCAGTTGGTGGGGATTGGTGTTCAAGTTGGCTTGGTAATAGGCGGCGGTAACCTGTTCCGAGGTGCTGAATTAAGTGCTGCCGGTCTAGACCGAGTCACTGGCGATCACATGGGCATGTTGGCGACTGTAATGAATGCCTTGGCCATGCGTGATGCGTTAGAGCGAAACAACATTAAATGCCGAGTGATGTCTGCCATACCTATGAGTGGCATTGTGGAACATTATGATCGTCGTCGTGCTAGTCGTCATTTAGACGGTGGTGATGTGGTGATTTTCTCGGCGGGTACTGGTAACCCATTTTTTACTACTGACTCAGCGGCTTGTTTACGTGGTATTGAAATTGGTGCGGATATTGTTCTTAAAGCCACCAATGTTGATGGCGTTTATGATTCAGATCCTAAGAAAAACCCCGATGCGGTAAAATATGACAACCTTAGTTATAGCGAAGTAATCGAGCGTCAACTAGGTGTAATGGATTTAACAGCATTTTGTCTTGCCCGTGATCACGATATGCCTTTGCGTGTCTTTAATATGATCACCCCAGGAATCATGGCTCAAATCATGATTGGCGCAGATGAAGGCACGTTGATTTCGAATGGAGAATTAGAAAATGATTAATGAAATTCAAAAAGATGCTCAAGAACGCATGAATAAAAGCTTAGCGGCTTTGGTTAACGCGTTTAAAAAAGTACGTACTGGTCGTGCTAGTCCAGCTATTTTGGAAGGCATTACGATTGATTATTACGGTACTGCCACTCAATTGTCTCAGGTAGCTAATATTGTGGTTGAGGACGGTCGAACGTTGGCGCTTAACCCATGGGAAAAGCACCTTGTACCGGTGATTGAAAAAGCCATTATGAAAAGTGACCTAGGTATTAACCCTGCAACATCAGGCGATACGATTCGTTTGGCTATGCCTATGCTTACTGAAGAAACTCGTAAAGATTTCATAAAAGTGGCTCGTAACGAAGCTGAAAAAGGCCGTGTGTCGGTTCGAAATGCTCGTCGAGATGCCAATAGTGATATCAAAGAATTGCTAAAAGAAAAAGAAATTAGTGAAGATGAAGAGCGTAAAGGTGAGGAGCAAATTCAGCAACTAACCAACAAGATGATTGCTGAGATCGAATCATTGCTGGCTGAAAAAGAAAAAGACCTAATGAAGGTTTAATTATTCATAATGAAGTAGTGTCGCACAGGTGAAACTTGTGCGGCTTCATTTTTAGGTTGAAAGAATGACGCAAAATAAAGCGCCAGAGTTTGAAACAATCCCTCGTCATGTGGCCGTTGTAATGGACGGTAATAATCGTTGGGCAAAACGTCGCCACTTACCTGGTGTTGCTGGCCATAAAGCTGGGGTTAAGGCTGTGCGCAGTGTGATTGAGCAAGCTGCCCGTTTAGAAGTGGAAGTTCTAACCTTATTTGCTTTCTCAAGTGAGAACTGGAAGCGACCAGAGCAAGAGGTTAATGCCTTGATGCAGTTGTTTTTAAGAGCGCTGCAAAAGGAAGTGAAGAAGCTCCATAAGCACAATATTCGCCTGTTAATTATGGGGGATGTCTCCGCTTTCAGTGATACTTTACAAGAGCATATACACATCGCTCAAGATTTAACCGAAAAAAATACCGGTTTAACCCTAGTGATTGCCGCCAATTATGGTGGGCGCTGGGACATGAGCCATGCTGCTAAATGTATTGCCCGAGAAGTGAAAGAGGGCAAAATAAATCCTGAAGAAATTGACGAGAATTTATTTTCCCGTTATACCTGCTTAAGCGAATTCCCTGAGCCTGACCTATGTATTCGCACTGGCGGTGAGCTGCGCATTAGTAACTTTATGTTATGGCAATTTGCGTACGCGGAATTGGTTTTTAGCGATGCCCTTTGGCCTGATTTTAATGAAACACACTTCTGGTCGGCACTAGAACAATATAATAGCCGCACGCGTCGCTTTGGACGCACAGATGAACAATTGAAGGAAGATGTTTAACGTGCTTAAGCAACGTATTCTTACTGGGTTGGTTTTAGCCCCCATTATGATCGGCGGTATTTTTTATTTGCCCATTGCCGAATTTATGATTTTTATTGGTGTCATTACCGCGCTTGGCGCATGGGAATGGGCCAACTTGTCTGGTATTACCAATAAAGTAGGCCGAGTCGTATACACATTGGCAACGTCTGGTATTTTATTTCTGCTCTGGGCATTAGAGCTAGAGCAGCACACTGAATTATTGTATGGCGCATTTGCTTGGTGGGTTTTGGCATTTTTATTGGTGCGTACCCACCCTAAATTTACATCCTTTTGGGCCAGTACACCTGTTCGCCTTTTAATGGGCTTGGTAATTCTTGTGCCTATGTGGATCGGCTTTGTTCAGATTAAAGGCTATCCCTACAGTGGTTACTTAATCATATTTGTTATGTTGTTGGTGTGGGGGGCAGATGTTGGTGCTTACTTCGCTGGCCGTGCTTTTGGTAAGCATAAATTGGCACCCAATGTGAGCCCAGGTAAAACATGGGAAGGGGTGTATGGCGGCGTATTAGTAACTACTTTAGTGGGCTTTGCCGGTGGTATTTTACTGCAAGAAAAAATTCATATGGATTTAACCATTAAACAATGGAGCCTTTTGTTCGTTGCTACATTGCTGGTCACGGCCGTCTCAGTGGTAGGTGATTTAGTCGAGAGTATGATGAAGCGTCATCGTGGCATTAAGGATTCCAGTAATTTGCTACCAGGTCACGGTGGTGTGATGGATAGAATCGACAGTATGACGGCGGCTCTGCCGGTATTTGCATTAGCACTAAGTATTGTGGGTTGGAACATCAGTTTATGAGTCAATTCATTACCGTATTAGGCGCCACTGGCTCCATCGGTAACAGTACCTTAGATGTTATTGCTCGCCACCCTGGCAAGTATCAAGTATTTGCATTGACGGCTCACACGCAAGTGGAAGCCATGGCTGCTTTATGTATCGTCCATACTCCGCGATATGCGGTGATGGGCAGTGAGGGTGCGGCAAAAAAATTACAAGATACATTGCGCACGCAAGCCTGTAAAACTGAGGTCTTATTTGGCGTAGGCGCATTGTGCGACGTGTCCCGCGACCCCGAGGTTAGCCAGGTGATGGCGGCTATTGTGGGTGCTGCCGGCTTATTGCCTACCTTAGCTGCAGCAAAAGCGGGTAAGCGAGTTTTATTGGCCAATAAAGAAGCATTGGTTATGAGTGGTCAATTATTTATGGACGCCATTCAGGATAACAATGCATCGCTATTGCCCATTGATAGCGAACACAATGCAATTTTCCAATCTTTACCGGTTAATTATAAAAGCGATCCCTTAGCACAAAAGCAGGTGCGTAAGATTCTACTGACGGCTTCTGGCGGGCCATTTCGTGGTTACTCTCGTAATCAACTCAGTCAAGTCACCCCCTCCCAAGCGGTTAAGCACCCAAATTGGTCCATGGGTCAAAAAATCTCCGTAGACAGTGCCAGCTTAATGAATAAGGGTCTTGAATTAATTGAGGCTTGTTGGCTATTTGATCGGCCGCCAAATGATGTTGAAGTGGTGGTACACCCTGAATCTATTATTCATTCCATGGTGCAGTATATTGATGGTTCAGTGATGGCGCAAATGGGTAATCCCGACATGAGAACACCCATTGCGTATGGCTTGGCTTGGCCTGAGCGTATCGATTCGGGAGTGGATTCATTAAACTTCTTCGACATTGCGCAATTAAATTTTGAAGCCCCAGATAATCAAGCATTTCCAAACTTAAATTTATCACGTCAAGCCTTTGAAGCAGGGGGCACAGCAGCCACTATTTTAAATGCAGCCAATGAAGTGGCGGTAGAAGCGTTCCTTAGGGAACAAATAAGCTTTACTGCTATCTCAGACATGGTTGATGCAGCCTTAAATCACTGTGAAGTGAATAAAGCGGATAGTATCGAAGGCATATTGCAGGCAGACAGCCTCGCAAGGCGTTTTGTTCAAGGAAAAATTAAAGCATGAGCGTGTTATACAGCATATTAGCTTTAGTACTGACCCTAGGCATTTTGGTCACTGTCCATGAATATGGACACTATTGGGTGGCCAGACGTTGTGGTGTAAAGGTACTTAGGTTCTCGGTGGGTTTTGGTAAAATTTTATTTAGCCGTACCGATAAGCATGGAACTGAATTTGCCATTGCTGCTATTCCTTTAGGTGGTTATGTAAAAATGCTCGACGAGCGTGAAGGAGAAGTGGCACCTGAGCTTATCGACCAAGCGTTTAATCAAAAAACCGTTTGGCAAAGAATGGCCATCGTGTTGGCTGGGCCTATTGCCAATTTCTTATTTGCCATCATCGCCTACTGGCTGATGTTTATGGTGGGCGTCACTCAAATAAAACCCATTGTCGGTCCTATTGAGGAAGGCAGTGTCGCGGCGTTATCGGGTTTAAAAGAACAGCAGGAAATCATTGCCGTAGACGGAACGCTTACAGATAGTTGGCAAGGGGTGAATTTTCAGCTGCTTAATCGCCTAGGCGACACAGGTGAAATTGCCATCAGTGTTAAAGAAGGATCAGTTTATACGCTTCCTATCACTAAATGGTTAAGTGACGCCGAAGAGCCTAACCCTATCATTGAGTTGGGTTTTACCCCGTATCGACCCAATGTGCCACCTGTTATTGCGCAAGTTCAAGAGGGTTTGCCGGCTCAGCAAGCAGGCCTACAAGTAAATGACACCATTCTTTCAGTTAACGGAAAAGCTATTTTACATTGGCTAGAGTTTGTTGATTTTGTAAAAGCCAGTGCTAACAAGCCACTAGAGCTAATCGTATTACGAAATAATTCTGAAGTACCCGTTACGCTTATTCCTGCCTTTAAAAAGTTAAACAATGGCGAAAGTGCAGGGTTTGCTGGCGTAGCTGTACAACCCCCTGAAATGCCAGAAGGTTTTATTCGTACTCAGCAATACAATCCTGTTGATGCTGCTCTTCATGCTGTGTCCAAGACTTGGGATATGTCTGTGATTACCTTGCAGTCCATTGGCAAGATGATTCAGGGCTTATTGTCGGTTAAGAACTTGAGTGGGCCCATTACCATTGCTAAAGTGGCCAACGCCCAAGTTCAAGCGGGCTTTGAAGCGTTTGTTGGTTTTTTAGCATATATCAGTATTATGTTGGCGGTTATGAACTTATTGCCAATCCCAGTGCTGGATGGCGGGCACTTCTTGTTTTATGTGGTAGAAGCCATCAAAGGTTCAGCGGTATCTGAAAAAGTACAGCTAATGGGCATGAAATTGGGCATGTCTTTGCTGCTAATGGTCATGCTCATTGCATTATTTAATGATGTGAGTCGGCTATAGCGCCTGTGTTGTGCTTAAAAATTGAAAATGCGTCATTGTAGAATAAAGAAAATAATCTGGCTTTTTATTAAAGAAGCCAATTAAAAGATAACAATAAGTTTGGTTTATCATGAAGTTCACCGTATTTAGCGCCATATTATTTTGCTGCAGCGCCATCGCGCAAGCAGCGTCGTTTAACGTGAAAGACATTCGTGTGGATGGCTTGCAGCGCGTTAGTGCCGGCACGGTATTTAGTGCTTTCCCTGTCAATATTGGCGATGAGGTAAGCGACAGTGATTTGGCAAAAGCCAGTCGCACTCTGTATAAAACCGGTTATTTTAACGACATTAAAATTTTGCGCGATGGCGATATCCTGGTAATAAACGTCGTGGAATTACCCACCATTACCGAACTAGAAATCGAAGGCAACAGCGCCATTGAAACCGATCAATTAAAAGAAGGTTTGAAACAGGCGGGTTTGGCAGAAGGGTATGTATTTAAACGCTCAACTCTTGAGCGCTTAGAACTTGAATTAGAGCGTCAATACGTCAGCCAGGGTCGTTACGACGCCCAAATTACTACCGATGTAAAAAAACTGCCTCGTAACCGCGTTTCGTTAAAAATTAATGTAGAGGAAGGCTCAGTGGCCTCCATTAGTCACATAAATATTGTGGGCTCTGAAAACTTCACCAAACAAGAACTGCTAAACCAATTTGAATTAAAGCCCACCAACCTTTGGTCTTGGTATCAAAGTGACGACAAATACTCCCGTGAAAAACTAGGCGGCGATACCGAACGTTTACGTTCATATTATTTAGACCGTGGCTTTATTCGCTTTAATTTAGAATCGACTCAGGTTTCGCTTTCCCCCAGTAAAGAAGATGTATTTGTTACCCTAAACGTACACGAAGGGGATATTTACACAGTTAATAAAGTTGATCTAGCTGGTGAACTGATTCTAGAAGAAGACTTATTAAGCAAACTGATTGTCATGAAAGAAGACCAAACCTTCAGTCGTCGTAAAATGACCCTCACTCAAGACTTAATTTCTAAGCGCTTAGGCAACGAAGGGTTCACCTTTGCCAAAGTAAACGGTGTTCCGAAAATTAACGATGAAGACAAAACCGTCGCCATTACCTTTTATGTCGAGCCCGGTAAACGCACCTATGTACGTCGTATTAACTTCACAGGCAACGA
Organism: uncultured Bermanella sp.; assembly: GCA_913058575.1. Taxonomy (GTDB): domain Bacteria; phylum Pseudomonadota; class Gammaproteobacteria; order Pseudomonadales; family Oceanobacteraceae; genus Bermanella. Next base: position 15,030 of record CAJXRF010000064.1, on the reverse strand, counting down.
ATCCACCATGGATGAAGTACTGCGTCGTGAAATGGTGCAAATGGAAGGCGGCTGGGCCTCTACGGAATTAATAGAGCAATCTAAAAGTAAGTTAGAGCAACTGGGTTTCTTTAAAGGCGTAAGCGTTGAAACCCCAAAAGTACCAGGCAGTGATGACCTAGTAGATGTGAACTACAGCGTAGAAGAGCAACCCAGTGGTAGCTTAAACCTGAGTATTGGTTACTCAAGTGCTGATGGTGTGATCATTGGATCTAGCGTTTCACAAAATAACTTCATGGGTACCGGTAAAAAAATGAGCACCTCGGTGAATAAAACCGATGCGGTGACCAGTTTAAATCTGTCGTTTACCAATCCGTATTACACGGTAGATGGCATAAGCCGTGGCTATAGTGTGTTCTTCCAAGAAACCGATTTCTCTGAAACCACCTCATCTGCGGATTACAATACAGATACTTACGGTGGTCGAACTAACTTTAGTTTCCCGATTAATAGTCGTGAGCGTTTATCATTTAGTGTGGAAGCCAGCCGTACTGAAATGGAATTAGGAAACTCTTCCTCAATTCCAGAAGAAATTAATACTTTTATTGCAGATGCAGGTGATCAATTCGATGAGCTTACCTTGGGTACTAGCTGGAGCTGGACGACGTTAAACAGAGGTTTATTTCCAACTGCTGGCGCTAAGCAAAGTCTCAATTTTGAAGCTACCGTGCCGGGCAGTGAACTTGAATATTTCCGTTTGACTTATAACGCTCAGAAATACTTTCATATTAAAGGTGACTGGACCTTCCGTGTTCGCACCGAAATTGGCTATGGTGATGGTTATGGTGATACTGAAGAGTTGCCTTTTTTCCGTAACTTTAGAGCAGGTGGTGTAGGGTCAGTAAGAGGATATAGCTCAAACTCTTTGGGCCCAGTAGGTATGATTAAGTATAACGATATTCTTTCTTATGTTGATGGTGAAACTCAACAAAATGAGGATGGCAGTGATGTTACTAATGCAGATAACCCCAATGTTTACTATGTTGAAGATACAAGTGAGTTAGGCGGAAACTTATTGACCGAAGCCAGTATGGAATTGGTATTCCCATTACCATTTGTTGAAGATCAACGCAGTATGCGCTCAGTTTTATTTCTAGATGCGGGTAATGTATTTGATACTGAATGTTTAGTTTTGACTGAGGCTACTGGTATCAGTTACGCGACTCGAGAAGCCGCTACAAACGAACACACCGGATGTACAGAAGGCTTCGACGCAGACGAGCTTCGCTTAGGCGCAGGTGTGAGTCTAACTTGGGTAACGGCCATCGGCCCATTAACCTTTACTTTTGCTAGAGCATTAAACAGCAAAACCGGCGATGAAACTGAAGGCTTTGAATTCTCCCTTGGGCAAGTATTCTAACGGGTGTTAAGCACCCTTGAATTTTTAAACGTATAACGAAAAACTAAATAAAAAGTAAGTGGATATAACAATGATTAAATGGACAAAAGTATTAGTAGCCAGTTTATGTTTTGCAGCTGGTTCTGCCATGGCCGCAGGCAAAATTGCCGTGGTAGATTTAGAGCGTGCGTTATTTGAATCAGAAGGGGCTAAAAGCTCTTTTAAACAAGTATCTGACCAATTTGGTGATGACTTGGTAAAAGTTAAATCCCTAGAAAAAGAAATGATGGCCATTCAAGAAAAATTGCAAAAAGATGGCGCCATCATGAGCGATGAAGAGCAGCGTAAAATGCGTAACGGCATTAAAGAAAAGCAAAGTGAATATAAGTTCTTTGGTGGTAAATTACAGCAAGCTGAACAACAATGGCGTCAACAGTTTTTCCGCGCCAACCTGCCTCGTTTACAAGAGATTCTTAAAGGCCTAATCGACGAAGAAAAAGTAGATGTGGTATTGAACGGTCAAGCGGTTATTCATGTGGCCCCTGAACTTGATTTAACAAAAATGTTGTTGAACAAACTCAATCAGGCAAGCGCAGCTAAAAAGTAATATGGCTCAAACATTAGGCGCAATCGCTCAGTTTTTACAAGCCGAACTCAAAGGTGATGCAGATTGCATCATCACGGGTTTGGCCACCCTTTCTAATGCCCAGAGCGGCCAGTTGAGTTTTTTGGCCAACATGGCGTATCGCGATCAACTAAGTACTAGCCAAGCCAGCGCCGTTATTGTTCACCCTAAACAAGCCAGCGACGTAAAAGGCAACGCTTTGATTTTGTCTAACCCTTATTTGGGATACGCCAAGGTCAGTGCTTTGTTTGAAACCCTACCAGCAGGCTCGCAAACTATTCATCCCAGTGCGGTGGTCAGTGAAACGGCTCAAATTGCAGAGTCGGTGAGCATTGGCGCTAATGCGGTGATTGAAGATCATGCGGTTTTAGCCAAGGGTGCCATTATAGGTGCGGGCTCTGTGGTGGGGGTAAACAGTCGTGTTGGAAAAGATAGCCGCATTCACCAAAATGTGAGTATTTATCATGATGTGGTGATTGGCGAAAACGCCATTATTCACAGCGGAACCGTCATTGGTTCAGACGGTTTTGGGTTTGCTCAAGACAAAGGTGAGTGGGTTAAAATTCATCAAATTGGTGGCGTGTTAATCGGTAATGATGTGGAAATTGGTGCTAATTGTGCCATTGATCGCGGCGCGCTAAGTGATACCCAAATTGGCAATGGCGTGAAATTAGATAATTTCATTCAAATTGCCCATAACGTAGAGATTGGTGAAAAAACCGCCATTGCTGCAGGCAGTATGGTGGCGGGCAGTACCAAGATCGGGCGCAACTGTACTTTAGCAGGTGGCGTAGGGGTAACGGGCCATCTAACCTTAATAGACGGTGTTCATGTCACCGCCATGAGCTTGGTGACCAAAAGTATTTCAGAGCCAGGCAGTTACTCTTCGGGTACTGCCATGTCTAAAACCGCCGACTGGCGCAGAAGCGCGGCTCGGTTTAGACAATTGGATGATTTAAGCAAGCGCTTAAAATCCGTGGAAAAATCCCTTCAAGGAAGTGAGCAAGAGTAAGATCCATGACGACTATGAAGTACAGCGAAATCATTGATCTGTTGCCGCATCGCTATCCTTTTTTACTGGTGGATAGAGTTACCGATCTTGATCCAAAAAAGCGTATTGCAGGCTATAAAAATGTCAGCAGTAACGAGCCATTTTTTCCAGGACACTTTCCTAACCACCCAATTATGCCAGGGGTATTAATATTAGAGGCCATGGCACAATTGGCAGGACTATTGGGATTGGATGCCATGGGCAAAGAAGAGGCTGCTAACACAGTTTACTATTTTGCAGGCGTAGATAAAGCGCGTTTTAAAAAGCCCGTTGTGCCAGGAGATCGTCTTGATATGGAAGCGAGATATTTAAATGATAAGCGGGGGATTTGGCGTTTCGAATGTGAGGCTTGGGTAGATGGGCAAGTAGCCTGCCAAGCTACAATTATGTGTGCACAAAGGAAATTAGAACTGTGATTCATGCTCTAGCAATTGTTGATCCGAGTGCCCAAATAGCAGATGACGTAGTAGTTGGCCCTTGGACTATCATTGGCCCAGACGTAGTGATTGGTGAAGGCACCATCATTAATAGTCATGTGGTGCTAAAGGGCCCAACGACAATTGGCAAAAATAATAAAATATTTCAGTTTTGCACCATAGGTGAAGACTGTCAGGATAAAAAATTCAAGGGGGAAGCGACGCGCTTAGAAATAGGGGACGGTAATGTTTTCCGTGAAGCGTGCACTGTTCACCGAGGCACCACGCAAGATCAAGGCATTACCAAAATTGGCAATCACAATTTATTTATGGTGAATGTTCATATAGCCCACGATGTGGTGGTAGGGGACAACTGCATATTGGCCAATGATACCAATGTGGCGGGTCACGTTCATATTGGTGATACTGCAATTTTAGGCGGTTCTTCTCAGGTCCATCAGTTTGTTCAAATTGGCAGTCACAGTATGTGTGGTACAGGGTCAATTGTATTAAAGGACGTGCCAGCCTACATTATGGCCAATGGCAACTCGGCTAAACCTCATGGTATTAATAGTGAAGGTTTAAAACGTCGAGGGTTTACCAGCAATGATATCAGTGCTTTACGTAAGGCTTATAAAATTGTGTATCGTCAAGGGTTCACTCTTGGTGAAGCCTTGCAGGAACTGGATGCTTTAGTAGAGCAATCTTCAAGTGTTGCTTTGTTTATTGAAAGTTTAAATACCTCTACTCGCGGAATCATTCGTTAATGTCCAAATGTTTTGCTTTAGTGGCCGGAGAAACCTCCGGCGATATTTTGGGCGCAGGTTTAATTAAAGCGTTAAAAAATCAATACCCAGATGCCCGCTTTGTGGGGATTGGTGGTCCACGCATGATTAAAGAAGGCTTCGAAAGCCTTTACCCCATGGATCGCTTGTCTGTGATGGGGTTATTTGAAGTACTGGGGCGTTTAGGTGAATTGCTGAAAATTCGCAAAGAATTATTAGCCACCATCACAGAAATGAAACCTGATGTCTTTATTGGTATTGATGCCCCAGATTTTAACCTAGCCCTTGAGCGAAAATTAAAAAAACGTGATATTAAAACCGTCCACTATGTGAGCCCCAGTGTTTGGGCGTGGCGCGAAAAGCGTGTCTTTAAAATTAAGCAATCCGTAGATTTAGTGTTATGTTTGTTTCCTTTTGAAGTGGCGTTTTACCAAAAGCATAACGTGAATGCAGTATGCGTAGGACATACTTTAGCCGATGCCATTGAGTTGGTAACCGACACGCAAGGGGCCAGAGAAGCACTTAATTTACCGGCTCTTCAACCTGTTGTAGCACTGTTGCCGGGTTCCCGTGAAGGAGAAGTCTCTCGCTTAGGTGAGGTTTTTATTGAAGCTGCCCGAATCATTAAACAAAAAATGCCACAGGTGCAGTTTGTTATTCCTGCTGCCAATGATGCCCGAAAGTTGCAAATTGAAAGCATGCTACACAGTCAACCCCTCAGCGATACCCTGTTATTAGATGGCCAAAGCCGCGAAGCCATGGCCTCGGCCGATGTGGTGTTAATGGCCTCAGGTACGGCTACGTTAGAGGGCATGCTATTGAAAAAGCCCATGGTAGTGTCTTATAAATTATCAGCATTAACGGCTTATTTTGTTCGTAAAATGTTAAAGCAGCCATTTGTTTCTTTGCCTAATTTATTGGCAGGCAAAGAACTGGTACCTGAAATATTACAAGAAGCTGCCACACCTGAAAATCTCGCCAATGCCGTGATGCACTTTTTAAACGACTCATCACTTACCGACAGCATGCAAGCTGAGTTTCTAGCGCTTCATAATGATCTAAGGCGGGATGCGGATCAGGCGGCGGCTAAAGCCATTTTAGAATTACTATGATTGAAGAAATAATCCCTCAAGAGCTGGCTCTTATTAAACAAGGCCTTATCTATTGCGGTGTGGATGAGGCAGGTGCCGGCCCTTTATGTGGGGACGTGGTGGCGGCAGCGGTTATTTTAGACCCAGATAATCCCATTAGCGGTCTTAATGATTCTAAAAAGCTTAGCGAGAAAAAACGTGAAGCACTGTTCCCTGAAATTAAAGAGAAGGCGTTGGCTTACTGCATTGCCAGAGCCAGTGCTGAAGAAATTGATGATATAAATATTTTACATGCTCGAATGCTGGCCATGACCCGCGCAGTGAATGGTTTAACCTTACAAAAACCTCATAAGTTGGGTCATGCATTAATTGATGGTAATCGTTTACCAAAAGACTTGGTTTGTGAAGCCAGCTTTGTGATAAAAGGGGATGCTTTGGTCTCTTCAATTGCGGCGGCCTCTGTGTTGGCAAAAGTACAAAGAGACCATGAAATGGTGGCGTTAGATAAAAAGTACCCCCTGTACGGTTTTGCCAAACATAAGGGGTACCCTACTAAGGCTCATATTGAAGCCTTAACACAACATGGCCCTTTGAGTTTTTATCGTAAAACTTTTGGACCTGTAAAAGCATTAATAGACTAACTTTCGCCTAGCCTTTTTTATTTTAAGTTATAGCTGGGCGCCTTCATTACAGTTTGGTTGGGCTTGAATGTTATTGGGGTAAATACTCCAAGCTGCTCCGCTCATGAAATCCACTGGAATGCTGACTAATCCCGCATCGATAAACAATCCCAGTAAACTCATTTTATTAAATCTTGCTTGTGTGGTGACAGTTTTTCGACAGTCACCCAAGGCTAATTCAATTTTATGAGTTTGATCTCGTGCTAATTTTTTTGAGCTATAGCCTTTTCCTGCGTAGCGTCCATTAATATATATTTCCGTGTTTTTACCTGTTTTTATCGTCACCTGTTGCTGGCTGCCATTGGTAATGGAGGCGCAACCATTTAAAAACAAAAATGCAGCGACTAAGCCTAAAAGTAAAATGGGGCGTAATACCATTGAATGAATTGTCATGATGGTACCTTAAAATTTACGTTCAAAAGAGAAACTGGTGAACCACTGCGAGAAGGTTTCTTTCTCTTCAATATGCTCGTATTCAATTTGATTCAGTTGTAAGCGCAAACCCCAATCGGGTTGGTATTTGTATAATAAGCCTAGTGAAAATTGCGGCTTAGAAATAGCTCGGCTAGCGTTAGTGAAACTGGGGTCGGTAACCGCTACCCCATTATTAATGGTGGTTAGGTTTTCGGTGTCTTTATATTCATTGGTACCAAATAAGATGCCTGCTTTAGCTTGGAAATCTAAGTGATTAAACACTGGAATGAATAATACATGGCTAATGTAAAATCCTTGTGTGCTGATGCTGGCATTTCTTTGTGTACTAGTGAGAAGTTCAGTGCCCGTTTCAGTAGTGAGCGTGCGTTTAAATTTAATGGTACCGTAGTCTATATAACCAATTTCAATGCCGTAATATTTATGAAAGCGAAAACTGGCAAATAAATCCCAAGGTAAATTGTCATTGTCTACCGAGCTGTAACTTGGGGTTTGAGTGGTATCGCCAATACTGGTGATAGGTTCATCAAAAGTGGCTTCAGTCCAAGTGTAACCGCTGCCAAAACCAATGGAGGAATCCACAGGGTAGGCGAAAGCCATAATGGGGGTGAAGAGTAAAACAATAAGTAGAAGGCGCATTTTAGTTCAGCTTTTTTGTTTGCATCTTAGCGCTCGGTGCCCATAAGCTCAAGCTTTGACGAATTAAACCGTTTAGGTGAAAAGCGTTCTAATTAAGCGTGCTTAGCTTGAAGCTCACATTCTTCACAGAAAAACCTCAATATTTCATCTTTTTGTTTCATGGCATCATCATAACCATGCTGAATTAAGTCGCGGCAAAAACCCCTTTCAAACAACAAGTAACTCAATACACCGGCCCCGCCTTTTTGTCGGCGACCTTTACTGTGAAAAAAGAATCTTAAGCTGGCCGGTAGTTCCCGAGAGTGGCGTGCGGCGATGTCATCTATAGATTCACTGGGGCTTATTTCTAATAATTCTACAGGGCGCAATGCGATGCCTTGTTCTTGTAAAATGTGGTCGGGTATTTTGGCAACGGTATTGTTAACACGAGTAAGACGCTCCACATCACTTTCCATGCTGTCCAAAAAGGCAGCGTTAAACATGTGGTTCATTATCTTGCCCATGCTGGGGTAGCTTGTCATGGTTTCCCGTGGTTTACGTTTGTGGTTGTCACCGCTCACCCCAATCACCAAAATTTTACTGGCACCTAAATGCAATACCGGACTGATGGGGGCTAACTGGCGAATGGCTCCGTCCCCAAAAAATTCACGGTTTATCTTCACGGCGGGAAATACCGTGGGAATGGCTGAAGAGGCTAATAAATGCTGAATGTTTATTCGCGAACGAACCCCTATGCGGCGTAGCCTTTGCCAGTTTTTAATGCTGTTATGAGCTTGGAAAAAGCTCACGCTCTCGCCAGTGGAATAACCAGAGGCGGTAACCGAAAGGGCGTGTAAATCTTGGTTATCAATGGCCTTTTGAATGTTATCAAAAGAAATAAACTTATTTAGCAGCAGTTTAAGGGGGGTGTTATCTAATAATGAAACGGGCTCTCCTGCCTTGTAGCCAAAAAAGGAATTCATGAAAAATTTCATGGACCAAGACACAACGCTGGTGAAGTTACTGCGAAATACTTGATCACAGCTGAAATTTTTCCAAATGCGTTCAAGCTGGCGAATGCCCATACGATAGTGGCTGGCGTAACTGGCCAGTGCCACCGCATTAATGGCCCCTGCACTGGTGCCACTGATAATATCAAACGGATTGCCTCGTTCATTGGGAAGCAGCCGACTGATGGCCTTGAGAACACCCACTTGGTAAGCCGCTCGTGCGCCGCCGCCAGAGAGCACCAACCCTATTTTTTTGTCTTCCAATTGACCTGTCATGAGCCACTAATAATGAGAGGAATCTCAAACAAGTATAGGTCATAATGCACTTCTTGAAGATGAGAATTAGTTTATGTTTACCGGAATCGTACAGCGCACCTTACCCGTTCAATCTATCGCTAAGCAAACAGGCTTGTGGACCTTTACCTTGGCTCTGCCTAAAGAGATGCTTGAAGGCTTAAAGCTGGGGGCCAGTGTGGCGCTTAATGGTGCCTGTTTAACCGTTACCAATATTAATGATGATTTAGTGTCATTTGATGTGATGATGGCCACGCTAAATATCACTAACTTGGCCCACCTAGAAGAAGGCAGTTTGGTCAATGTTGAGCGCGCTGCGCGTTTTGGAGATGACATAGGTGGCCATCAATTAAGCGGTCATGTACACGGTTATATCGATATTGTTGAAATAGAGCGACCTGAAAATAACTGCATCATTTGGTTTGATATACCCAATCATTACAAAGCGTATATCTTTGATAAGGGCTACGTGGGCTTAAATGGTTGCAGCTTAACCATCGCAAAAGTGGAAGCGAGCCGCTTTTGTGTGTACTTGATTCCGGAAACCTTAAGCATAACTACATTTGGTCAACTGGAGGTTGGCGCTAAGGTGAACTTGGAGATCGACAGTCAAACTCAAACCCTAGTGGATACCGTTGAGCGTATCTTGAAGCAGAAAAACATTATCTAACCCATGCTTTAAGCGCACCAAAGATGAATTCTGGTGCGCTCAAAGGGTCGGTCTAGCCTAGTTTTTTTAGGTAACGAGCAATATCACTTGATTCGTATAGCCATTCTACTGAGCCATTATCTTGGGTGATGCGCAAGCAAGGCACGGTTGTACGACCTCCACCTTGCACTAATTCTTGGCGATTCTGGGGCACCATCAGAGTATTTTTCAGCTCTACCTGAGTCTTTAAGCCGTTTAGTTCACGCAATACCAGTTGGCAAAATGGGCATTGGTCGTAGTAGTACAAAGCAAAGGATGACATCGTGATATCCAAAATTCAGTTATTCATTTTACGTGTGAGCGCATGTTAGAGCAGATTTTACTCTTTTTCATCAGTGTTGTTGCCAATATATTTTCAGCATTTGCAGGGGGCGGTGCCGGTTTAATTCAATTACCGGTGCTGATTTTTCTAGGTTTGCCTTTTTCGTTGGCTTTAGCCACCCATAAAATTGCCACGGTAGCCTTGGGAATCGGGGCCACCATACGCATTCTTAAAGAAGGGCACACCAGTTGGCGACTCAATCTCTTCATGTTGCTAACCGGTATTCCTGGGGTGGTGTTGGGGGCCATATTTATTGTTGGAATAAACGATAAGGCAGCCCAAATGAGCCTAGGTGTGTTAACCCTTGGCTTAGGGTTTTATTCAATTTTTAAACCAGCTTTGGGCATGGATAATACGCCCAAAAACCGCCATGGCATGGGCCTAATACTAGGAGGACTTGGTTTAAGTGTGGTGGGGTTTGCCAATGGGGCGCTGTCTGCTGGCACTGGTTTGTTTGCCACCATGTGGCTGGTGAAGTGGTTTGGCCTGAATTACAAACAAGCTGTGGCTCATACCTTGATTGCCGTGGGTTTGTTCTGGAATGCCAGTGGCGCCATTACCATGGGCATCATTGCGCACATTCATTGGGCTTGGCTGCCTACCTTAATAATGGGCTCTCTCTTGGGGGGCTTTTTAGGGGCGCATATGGCCATAAGCATGGGCTCCAAGTGGATTAAGCGGGCCTATGAAGTGGTGACCATCGTAGTGGGTTTTAAACTGCTGATCGGTTAGTGAAGAGCTGTGTAGGGTGCTGAAATTTCATGGCAAGTATGCTAAAGTGCGCGCCGAGTTTAAACCCCACTAAAAGTTGAGAGAATATGAGCTTAGAAACACCTGCTGAAATCGTAAGTTACTTAATTGGCCGTCAAGTAGGCGATCAACTTAAAACGAACCAGTTTCCTGATTTCAATCTAAACAATGTAACTAAGGGTCTTCAAGACTCTATGGCTGACGCTGAAATGCCTGTATCTGAAGATCAGATCAAAGAAGCTTATGAAGTGATTCAAAAGATCATGCAAGCTCAGCAAGAAGAGCAAGCGGCTGCTGGCAAAAAAATTGGTGAAGATTTCCTAGCAGCGAATGCTAAGAATGAAGGTATTGTGACCCTAGAAAACGGTCTACAGTATGAAGTTTTGGTTGAAGGTGAAGGTGCTAAACCAAGCCCAGAATCAACTGTTCGCGTTCATTATCATGGTACGTTCATTGACGGTAAAGTATTTGATAGTTCTGTTGAACGTGGTCAGCCAGCTGAATTCCCAGTAGGCGGCGTAATCGCGGGCTGGACTCAAGCTCTACAACTTATGAGTGAAGGCTCTAAATGGCGTTTATTCATCCCTAGCGACCTAGCTTACGGTGCTGCGGGTAGCCAAGGCGCTATTCCTCCACACAGTGCACTTGTGTTTGAAGTTGAACTTCTAAACGTATTATAAGTCGTTTGTTTTAGCTATTTTGTAGCTAGAATAAAAAGCGCAAAAAAGGCAGCCTAGGCTGTCTTTTTTGCGTTATAGAAGAGCAAATAGATCAGAGTGGAGATGTTTTACTAGGATGCTAGACGTTGTGTTCGGTATGCCGCAGGCGACACGCCCACCCACCTTTTAAAGGCATGGCGGAAGTTGGCCACATCACTAAACCCTAGGGATTCGGCAATGTCGTCGGTACTCATATTGGTTTCTTTTAAGCAGCGCTCGGCGTATTGACTGCGAAATTCATCCACTAGTTTTTGGTAACTGGTGCCGGCCTCTGCCAGTTGGCGACGCAAAGTTCGGCCACTCATTTGGAAGGCGCTGGCTACCATGTCAAAGTTTGGGTGATCACCAATTGAAGTGGTTAATATTTGATTGATCTCACAAACCAAATAAAAATGTTTGGGTTGAGTCTGTGTATTCAAGTGCTGGTTAATATGAGCAATTTGCATAGTCAGTCCCATTTTGGCTGTTGGAGTTTAGTTATTTTTATTTTGGCCGCTAGGCTCATTTCGATGTGGTAAATGTACGGTTGTTTACCCAATTGCTCGAGTTGATTCGCTTCGCAAAATTGACAATTCGCTGTGCAAATAGTGAAAACCTAGTAAAAGTGGGTCAAAACAGGCGTTATTAGTTATTTTTAGCGGTAAACATCATTGAAAAGACAAAAAATATGAACAACAGGTGGCTGGGGCCGCCTTTAAAGAAAAGCAGGTTTGTGGAAAGAAATAGGCCGTGACTGGCTAATTTTGTCTTATCATAAACACAGGATAAAGCTTTCAAGCGCTAAGATGGCCCACTATTAACGTGAGCCAGATTCATATAAATGATCAGCTGAGTGAGTATTGGATTAACGGTGAGTCGATATAATTTCAGCTGGCTGCTCGTTTTGTAATCGGTATTCAGAAGGGGTCATGGTTTGAATGTCTTTAAAGGCTCGGTTAAAAGAGCTTAGGGTTCGGTATCCCACATCTAAAGAAATATTAAGAATTGGAGTCTCGGGTTCTTTTAATAGTCGCAGCGCAGCTTCCTGAATTCTCAATTGATTAATGTAATCATTAAAATTGCGATAACCTAATGTCTGGTTAATAAGGGCACGGGTTTTGTACTCTGGTAGATTTAACTCACTGGCCAATAACTTTAAGGTAAGGTGTTCGGTACGATAAAAACCTTTATCCATGATTTCGGCTAAAGCTTGGGTGTCTACCTGTTGGATACTTTCGGTGTCTTTTGTCTCGGCGATATAGGTAGGCTCAACGACCTTCTCTTCAACCGCTGGAATGCCAAACAAAACCCCTGAGCGACCGGTTAATAGAAAATAACTGGCCAGTAAACTAATGATGGAAGCGGATGTATAAGGCAGCCACCTGCCAACGATGCCGGTATTGAGTGGCACTACTACTAAAATGACACAGACACCGGTGATAATGAGAACCCCACCGCGCAAGCGTCGACTGGACTCCACTAGGTCATCTTCCCAATTGGCTATCACCGTCCATATGCCTAACGAAATGATGATGTACTCACAATAGGTGGGAATGATCCAGCCCACTAACTCCCAGTTAGAACTGATGTCCCGCTCTAGGCCTAGCAATCGTGAAAGCCCAGGGGCTAGAAAAGTATAAAGCGCTAAGGCTCCAAAAAATGACAATATTTTAGGGCGATAAGAAAACGCCAGTTGGCACAATAGCCAAAATAAGGCAGGCACCATGGTGGATAGACTATCGGCTAAAGGGCGCCAAGAATCAGGGATATGTGGCTGAACTAAAAAACAGGCTCCTGCCAATAAAAAAGCGATGAATGCGCGAGCCACATCTAGGCGACCAAAATCTCGGGCAACAATAAGGATAAGCGTCGCCACGATGCCTAGGGAAAAACCGGATAATAAAAGCAATCTGTCTATCCATATTATTATTTTTAGTGATTACATACTAAAGGATGGGCTTTGATGGCTCAATAGCGACATTTAAATAGTGCAATATTGTACATTATGCTTGCCAACTGCGTTTTCGTGATATGAGCGCGAACGTTAATCCCAATAAAATGAGTAAATTGAAAGGTCCCGATCCGCTGCTGGGGGTGGATACGACCACAGCGATGCTGCGTTCAAGCAATATATTGTAAGTTTGATTCTGGGTGACTGAGCTGATATCCAGCTCAATATTCAGAGAATCAGCCTGTATGACACGCATATTAGTGAGCGAGCGATTATTAATATCCACATCATGGCTAAAGGAGGCCTGGGAGGAATTGCTAACGCTGACGGTCACCGAGTCGATGCTGCCATCTTCAAAATCTAGGCGCACCTGTGGAGGGTGACTGATAAAATTTTGCGTCCCCAAAGCGCTAATGGAACCGGTTAAGGTAATAAACTGATTTAAAGCCGAGAGTATCACTTGGTGCTCAGTGAGGCTTTCATCCAGCATCAAGGTAGCTGGGTTAAATTGATTGCTTTGAATCGTAAGCTGATTAACGGCTTGAGTATCTGGCAAGCGAATGGTCATTTCACCATTTTCATCGGCTGAATATTGCAGTGGTAAGTTCAATTGACTTAAAAGGGCTGTTGCAGTTAATTCGGCATTGGCTTGGGGAATTGGAGCTGCATTAATATCCACTACGTGAATTTGATGCTCAATGGCTGGGTATATTTGAAGTTCAGTTATTTCATCTTCATAGAGGTTATTTAATGTGGATATGGTGACGTCAAGGTCAGTGAGTGTCGTCACGGTGCCCACATTTACTGTCACAGTGGCACCATTGAAACTATCTTGATCGTCACTGGCGGTAAATTGAGTTTGAATGACATTTTCTGCATCTTTGAATGTCAGAAGCGTATCTTGCAGCTGGGCAAGGCTGTACTGGCTGCCCACTTCGCCCCCTTCAATTATAATATCTTGGCTATTGTCGCCACTTAATAAATCGCTTGCGCTCCACACCACCCGAATAGGGCGAATAAGAGTGACTACAATGGTTTCGGAATTGCTTGTGTCAGTAATGCTTAGGGTGTATTGGCCGGCAAACGCCCCTGCTTCAGGCATCTGTATGGTTAATTCAGTTGCATCACTTTCTATCAAATTATTAACATCACCACTAAGGTAATTTAATTGATATTCATAATCACCACTGCCTCCTAGGACGCTGATATTAATGTCGCTTACTGGAATGCTAAACGTGTCATTATGGTCGTAGCGGGTGCCCGATACCTCAATATAAGTACTGGCAGAAAATGCACTGATATTGACGTTTATTGCCTTAGATACGCTTGCGCCATTGGCATCCAATGCCTGAACGGAAACTTGTACCGAACTAGCCGCGCCGCTGTTGGCCTGTAAACTTAAGCTGCTGTTTGTAAGGCTGCATACCAGAGCGCTAGGGCAACTGAGTAAACTAAAACTAAGCGCGTCACCGTCTATATCACTGGCGAAATCCAGTAAATCAAGGCTGACACTTTCACCTTCAATCAAGTTGATGTCATCCATATCACTGAAAGTAGGGGCATCATTAACGGATACCACATTTAAATTAAATGTGTCGCTGGCGCTGGCGCTATCTGGATCAGAAACTTCAATAGTAATGCTTTGGTTACTGCCATGATGATTGGCATCAGGGGTAAGGGTAAGACTGGTACCTGATAAGGCACAGGTGATGTTTTCAGCGCAACTGGTTAATGAGTAGCTTAAAGAGTCATTTTCTGCATCGCTGCCCCAAGCACTTATGTCCACCACCAGTGCTGTATCTTCACTGGTGGTTTGATCCTCGGCGGTAATGGTGGGAGCATTATTGGCGGGTGTGGTAATGGTCACATCAAAGGTATCGCTGCTAGTGCCGCCGTTATTGTCATCGGCTTCAATGGTCACAGACACTGTGTTGCCTGCGCCACCGCTGGCAGTCACTGTAAGGGAATTAGTGGTGATGCTACAGGTTAAATTAGCGCCGCAACTGGTGGCTGTGTAATCCAGCGAATCCCCATCAATGTCGGAGGCATAGGTGTTCAAATTAATGACCACATTATCGCCGTCATCAAGGTTTTGATCAGGGATTGCACTCCAAGTGGGGGCGTCATTGGCGGCGGACACATTTAAGTTAAATGAATCTGAATTATTGTCGGTGCCATCGTCCACTTTTATGGTGATGCTGTGGGTGGCGCCGTTATGAT
>CAJXRF010000063.1 GCA_913058575.1 uncultured Bermanella sp. | reverse complement strand
AACTGATATGTTTATGGCGCCACAAAACTTGAGCGATGCGCTTGAGGCTTTGGGGTGACTAAGCCAAAAAATTCATGAGGTTTGAATGCTTTTTGGCTAGGTGGCACAATGGTGTTTTGTCAGCTAGAAGACCCTGGTTTTTTAGCAATAATCCTGCTATTAATCCGGTCAATAATTTGAAGGTGGCTAAATAGACATAATTACATTAAATGCCCTAAAGTCAGTAAAATATAGGGGGCTTATAGTGTTTTATTTGGTGTTGGTTTGATTGGATTAATAATCCAGCCAATAATCCAGCCAATAATCCAGCCAATAATCCAGCCAATAATCCAGCCAATAAAAGATAGTTAGTGCTGGTTGTTTGGGTAAGGGAGTCGCCTAGGGATCTTGCATTATCAAAGTTTTAAAGTGGATGTTTAACCGACACAATATAGTTTTGTCACCTAGCCAAGCCCTCCAATATCTGTCTTCAAATCACCCATTGTGGGAAATCCAACCTGCGGTATAAAACACCTAACACTTAGTCAATTGTGAGGGTGTAACATGCAGATAGTCGACGCGGTTAAATCCAAAGAAGAAATAAAACGAATAGCTTCACTATTAGAAAAACACTACGGCAGTATTTATAGCCATATGTGGATCTTTGGGGTGAATGCGGCTCTTAGAATTAGCGACTTACGCTTAATCACCATGGAGCATGCTTTAACCGGTAAACTCACTCTTATAGAAGGTAAAACCAAAAAACGCCGATCCATCCCCCTAAATGCCACAGCCATGTCCGTGGTGCAGCGCCGTCATAAGTTAAACCCACATCATAATTATCTATTTCAGGTGGACTGTAATCGCGCTAAAAATAAACCCATCTCAAGACAGTCGGTATCAGCTGCGTTTAAAGAAGTAGGGGGTATTCTAGGTCTTAAACTGGGTACCCACAGTATGCGTAAAACCCTAGGCTGGACCATGTATTCAGCAGGGGAGCGCATAGAGCGAATTTGTAAGGTGTTAAATCACAAAGATTCAGGGGTGACCATGCGCTATATCGGGCTCACTCAGGCGGATATTGACTCGGCTTATCATGAGTATGAGATTCGGTTTTAGCTAATTTTGTTATTTATCAGGGGCTTATTCTGTTAATTAGCGGGTGATACATGTCATTATCCCACTGTTAAGAACAGTAAATCCCTACAGCAAATGTGGTGAAATACGTCACAATCCTGTATAAAAGTGTGAATTAAGGAGAGTGTACCAATTTGGCGCAACCTTCCAGCAAGGTTCATTCTTTAGTATCAGTAGATAGAAGCTCAAAGCACGTAAGGACGTTCGCGGCACATGGACAAAAAATCACTCAGCGAAGCCGACATCATCAGCAAATACATTCTGCCCGCCGTTAAAGCGTCTGGCTGGGATGACATGCTGCAAATTCGCCAAGAAGTGGCGCTGCGTGATGGTAAGGTTATCGTCCGTGGCAACATCGGTATGCGTAAAACCGTCAAGTCAGCCGATATTGTTTTGTACCACAAACCCAACATGCCATTAGCGGTAATAGAAGCCAAAGCCAATAAACACGATATAGGCAAAGGCATGCAGCAGGGCTTAGATTATGCTCGGCTTTTAGATGTGCCGTTTGCCTTTGCCAGTAACGGAGATGGTTTTATCTTCCATGACAAAACCGCTCCAGCTAATGGTGGTCAGCTAGAAACACAAATCACCCTAGAAGACTTTCCAACTCCGCAACAATTATGGAATAAGTACTGCGCCTTTAAAGGCTACACAGATCACCAGTTACCTTTCATCACCCAAGATTATTACGATGATGGCAGTGGCAAAGCCCCACGTTATTACCAACTACAAGCCATTAACAAAACTGTAGAAGCCATTTCCCGTGGGCAAGACCGCAATCTACTCGTCATGGCCACAGGTACAGGTAAAACCTATACCGCCTTTCAAATCATTTGGCGCTTATGGAAAGCAAAACAAAAGAAGCGGATTTTGTTTCTAGCCGACCGTAATATACTGGTGGATCAAACTCGCATTAATGACTTTCAGCCGTTTGGCGAAGCCATGACCAAAATCACCGGCCGCACGGTAGACCCAGCATACGAAATTCACCTGGCGCTGTATCAAGCGTTAACAGGGCCAGAAGAACATCAAAAAGCCTACAAGCAAGTAGACCCAGATTTCTTTGATTTAATCGTTATAGACGAGTGTCACCGTGGCAGTGCCGCAGAGGACAGCGCGTGGCGTGAAATCTTAGAATACTTTGGCTCAGCCACTCAGGTAGGCTTAACCGCTACCCCCAAAGAAACCGACGAAGTATCAAACATCGAATACTTTGGTGACCCTGTATATACCTACTCACTTAAAGAGGGCATAGAAGATGGCTTCCTCGCCCCTTATAAAGTGGTGCGGGTAGACATAGACGTAGACTTACAAGGCTGGAGACCAGAGAAAGGCCAGGTAGATAAAAACGGTGAAACCATTAAAGACCGTATTTATAACGGCAAAGATTTTGATCGTACTCTAGTTATTGACGAACGAACCCAGCTGGTGGCTGAAACCATCACCGCCTATTTAAAGCGTACTGATCCCATGGCCAAAACCATTGTCTTTTGCAATGACATTAACCATGCCGAACGTATGCGCCGTGCTTTGGTAAACCTAAACTCAGAGCAAGTGGAAAAGAACGAAAAATACGTCATGAAAATCACTGGGGATGATGACCTTGGTAAAGCCCAGTTAGATAACTTTATTAACCCCAAAAAACCTTACCCTGTTATTGCTACTACATCAGAGCTTATGACCACAGGGGTAGATGCTAAAACCTGTAAGCTAGTGGTGCTCGATCAAGGCATTCAATCCATGACCAAGTTTAAGCAAATCATTGGCCGCGGCACTCGCATAGATGATCGCTACAACAAGCTTTGGTTTACCATTTTAGACTTCAAAAAAGCCACCGAGTTGTTTGCCGATGAGCGCTTTGATGGCACCCCAGAAAAAGTCATGGTCACTACGTCAGAAGAAATCATTGAAGGCGAGGGGGAGATTGATAGCTCTAGTACAGACAGTGAACATAGAGATGGCCAAGACCATGAGAATACAGGTGAAGGTGTTGCCGAAGAAGAGGGTGAATACAGCGCCAAAGGTAACGGCCAAGGCACTGATAGCGAATGGACTGATGGCCCCATAAACGATGACGAAAAAGAAAAGTTTATCAAATTCCATGTAAGCGGCGTTACCGTTAAAAAAATGGCCGAGCGCGTGCAGTATTACGATACCGACGGCAAGCTCGTCACCGAATCATTCAAAGACTACACCCGCAACACCATTCACAAGCAGTTTGCCACCATGGGTGACTTCATAAAAAAATGGAACGCCACCGAGCGTAAGCAAGCCATCATCGATGAATTAGCCAGCGAAGGTGTTATTTGGCAAGCCCTAGAAGACGATGTAAGCCGCGAACTAGATCCATTCGACTTAATCTGTCACGTAGCCTTCGATCAGCCACCGCTTACCCGTAAAGAGCGTGCCGACAACGTCAAAAAGCGTAATTACTTTGGCAAATACAGCGAAACTGCTCAAACTGTACTCAATACCCTATTAGATAAATACGCCGACAGCGGCATTAGTGAAATAGAATCTAAGCAAGTGCTTAAGGTCACGCCATTTGATAAAATTGGCCGACCAATAGAAATCAAAAAGAACGCCTTTGGTGGTAAAGAGCAATACGAGCAAGCCATCAGTGAATTAGAAGACGCCTTATACGACACGGCCCAGCAACACGAGCCACAAACAGCCTGAATAATAGGCTAAGTATTAAGCCAGTATGTCGATCAAATTTTAAACGGTTTGTAGCCAGTAAGGTGCAAACCGTTTTGTTATTTATACAGAGAGCAATATGAGTATTTCAAGCGCCATTAAATCTATCCAAGACATCATGCGCAAAGACGCAGGGGTCGATGGCGATGCACAGCGTTTAGGCCAGTTATCTTGGTTGTTGTTTCTTAAAATATTCGACGCCCAAGAAGAAGAGCTAGAAGACGAGCAAGACAACTACAAAGCCCCCATTCCAACAAAATACCTATGGCGCAACTGGGCAGCCAATAGCCAGGGCATAACAGGCAACGAGCTACTAGAATTCGTAAACAACGACCTGATTCAAAACCTAAAAGACTTACCCGCACCGATTAAAGCCAACCCGCGCGGTTATGTGGCCAAAGAAGCCTTTAGCGATGCTTTTAACTACATGAAAAACGGCACACTATTGCGCCAAGTCATTAACAAGCTAAACGACATAGACTTCACCGATTCAAAGCAACGTCACCTGTTTGGTGATTTGTACGAGCAAATATTAAAAGACCTACAAAGCGCCGGTAACGCCGGAGAGTTTTATACCCCCCGCGCCGTCACCCGTTTTATCATTCACATGATGCAGCCCAAGCTAGGCGAAAGTGTACTTGACCCAGCCTGTGGCACCGGTGGATTTTTAGCCTGCACCGTAGACTTATTAAAAAAGCAGGTTAAAACCTCCGAAGACCAGCAAAAGCTGCAAGACAGTGTGCACGGGGTAGAGAAAAAACAACTGCCGCACTTACTGTGTACCACCAACATGTTATTGCACGGCATAGAAGTGCCTAAAAACATTCGCCACGGCAACACCCTAAGTAAACCGCTTTCCAGTTTAGATGACGACGACATGGTCGACGTAGTGGTATCTAACCCACCCTTTGGTGGCACCGAAGAAGACGGCATAGAAAAGAACTTTCCATCTGAATATCAAACCCGCGAAACCGCTGATTTGTTTTTGCAATACATCATTGAGGTGTTAAACGACAAAGGCCGCGCAGCCGTAGTATTGCCCGACGGCACCTTATTTGGTGAGGGCGTCAAAACCAAAATTAAAAAGCTATTACTAGACGAGTGTAACCTGCACACAGTGGTGCGCCTGCCTAACTCTGTATTTGCTCCTTATACCAGTATTAAAACCAATATCCTTTTCTTCGAGAAAGGTAAGCCCACCAAAGACGTTTGGTATTACGAAGTACCCTTGCCAGGTGGCGTGAAAGCCTTCAATAAAACTAAGCCAATGAAACTGGCAGACTTCGAAGCCTGCGCCGACTGGTGGGGCGAGGGTAAAGACATAGCTGCTAAAACCAAGCGTAAAAATCGCCAAGAAAATGAGCAAGCTTGGAAAGTTAGCATAAAAGACATTATTGCCAGTAATTACAATCTAGACATTAAGAACCCCCACGTGGGTGAAGTCATCAGTCATGACCCAGAAGAGTTGCTGGCGGATTATTCAAAACAGCAAGCGGATATTCAAAAATTGCGTGACCAGTTAAAAGACATTCTTTCTAATGCTCTTTCAAATAGTTCTACGAATAGTGCTAAAGGTAGTAAGTAATGGCTGCCTCAAAACCATCAGCCGAGCGGTTGATCACCGAAAATATAGATGTATGGACATCGGCCATAAAAAAGCGCGGTTCTCAAGGCCGTGGCAGCAGTAAAAAAACAGAACTTTACGGAATTAAAAAACTGCGTGAGTTGATTTTAGAGCTGGCTGTGCGTGGTTTGTTAGTGCCGCAAAATCCGAAAGATGAGCCTGCTTCGGTATTGTTAGAAAAGATTGCGGCTGAAAAAGAGCAATTGATAAAAGATGGTAAGATTAAAAAGCAGAAACCGTTGGCGGAAAATAGTGAAGGAAATAAGTCGTTTGATTTGCCGAACGGTTGGGAAAGTTCCTTATTCGGCGATATTGCCTTAATTGAGCGAGGTGGTTCCCCGAGGCCAATAAAGTCCTTTCTAACAGAAGACCCTGCAGGGCTCAATTGGATTAAAATTGGTGATACTGAGCAAGGTGGTAAATATATAACTTCCACAAACGAAAGAATTATTAAGGAAGGGTTAGCCAAAACTAGGATGGTTTATCCAGGAGATTTCTTATTAACTAACTCTATGAGCTTTGGCAGACCCTATATATCAAAAATTACAGGGTGTATTCACGATGGATGGTTACGAATTAGTCCTCCCCCATCAATAGATAAAGACTATTTATATATACTCTTGTCGTCACCGTTTATTATTAAGGCGTTTAAAAAAGCAGCTGCTGGTGCGGTTGTTTTGAATCTAAATGCAGATAAAGTTCGTGAGGTAGTGGTCTTAATCCCCCCTGAAGCCGAACAACCTCGCATCGTCGCCAAAGTCAACGAACTCATGGCCCTATGCGATCAATTAGAACAGCAAACCGAAACCAGCTTAACCGCCCACCAAACCCTAGTAGAAACCCTACTTAATACATTATTAAACGCTGCACAAACAACGGGCACTAAAGAAAGCGACTCTCAAACAAGTACTTCCCAAGTAAGTAGTTTTGACCAAGCATGGAACCGCTTAGCACAACACTTCGATGTACTGTTCACCACAGAGCACAGTATCGACCAGCTAAAACAAACCATCCTGCAACTGGCCGTCATGGGCAAGCTAGTACCACAAGACCCAAATGACGAACCCGCAAGTGTGTTGCTAGAGAAAATCGCCAAAGAAAAAGAGCAGTTGATAAAAAATAATAAAATTAAAAAGCAGAAGCCGCTTCCAGAAATCAGTGATGATGAAAAGCCGTTTGATCTGCCGAAGGGGTGGACGTATTCACGCTTAGGGGATTTAGCTTATGTTTTTGCAGGAAACTCTTTCAAAAGCGGAGACTTCAATGAAACAGGTAGTACTCGCGTTATAAAGATTACGAATGTAGGCGTTGGAGAGCTGATCGAAACTGAAGAGTACCTTCCAGAAAATTTTACTGAAAAATATAAGAATTATAAAGTAGAGGAGGGGGACTTGGTTATGGCGCTGACTAGACCATACATATCTAATGGCCTAAAAGTAAGTTCATGTCCGGCTTCTTACCATAATGCGCTACTTAATCAGCGAGTTGCTGCAATCAGGGCATTTAGTAACACGCAGTTTTTATATCAATTTATGCAGAGCAATTTTGTATTAGGGTTGTATCGAAATAGGTTTGGCGGCTCAGGTTTGCAGCCCAATCTTAAAATGAATGATGTAACTGACCTGATAACGCCAGTACCTCCTGAAACTGAGCAGCCTCGTATCGTAGCCAAAATTAATGAACTCATGGCCATATGCGACACCCTAAAAAAACGCCTGAGGGAAACTCAAACCACCCAACTTTACCTAGCCGATTCCATGGCCGAACAAGCACTTAATTAAAAAGGGTTATCAAAAAATGGTTAAGGACAACCTAACCGATTTTCATACTGCGTGCGATACATACAACGAATGTACCCGTTGGCAGGCTATTAAAGTCTTTTTTAAAGGGGTACCAAATCCAAATCTTTATTGGTTTTTGTTTGTTGTCGCCACGTTGATGATTTTCTCGTCTATTCTGACGGGCGTGCTGTTTAAATTTATCGGTACAGATCAAAAAAACAGTATCTTGCTTTCCATTATTGGGCTCATTTCAGGGGTGGCTATCTTCTATTTCTACTTGCTTAAAAAACATGGGGTGGGCAAAGAAAAAACTCGGCGCTATCAACGCTTACTAACTTATACATTCTATCAGTACGAACGTTATTTCATGTTTAAGGATGGATTGCATGAAATATACAAACACAAGGATTTTCCTTTTGATAAGGTAAAAGAACTGATTCAAACTAGGCTGCAACAGGACCAAGGGTTAGCAGTATTCCGAATATGGCTAGTGGGTGTATGTGTCTCTTTATTGATTACTATTATCTTTTCTTTAGCGCCCAGTGCTGAAGAGGGAAAAGAGCTATATATTGCGATTGTGAGTTTTTATTTGCTGCTTTCACTGTTGTTTACCTACGCTATGCATGATCCGTTTTGGTTTAAAGGTAATAGATATCGGGAATTGTTACTTTTTATTACGTTATATGAATCTGATTCGGTATTAGAATATATAAACGAAGAATAGGTTTGCGAATTTTTTAAAGTATACATGTAGAGCAGGCATAGTAATAAGAGGATATAGCAGGTAAAAGATTGTTTTAAGAGGCTGTTAGTAAAAAGAAGTAATAATCCTTGTATTAATAGTGGCACGAAGTAGAAGCTTTAAATGTGCCAGTAATAAAGCATTCTGCGTAGGTTAGCTAGAGATAATGTTGACGAAACATTGCAGGTCGTGTGTTAAATATATGTAGTTGTTAGAATAATAAATTAAAATTAGGATGGAATCATTATCCAGAGGATTTAGTTTGATAGGTAAACCGTTTAAAAAAGAAGAGTATGAATTTGAAGTTTACTTTGGCGATTGGCGGGAATGTAAGTTTAAGTCAGATAAGCACCATATTTTTTTTAGTCCTGTAAATAATGATTGGAATGATTTTAAATTTCGCATCAGTTATAACGTTCACGTACTGAATTCACAGGGTGATTGTATTCTTGGGGGTGAGCTGCTTTTAGGTTTTATTGATGCTGAAACCTCTAGAATTAAAAATAATGTAATTGAACTTCGAAATGAGCCTACTCCAGCTTCTCGGTTACCTGATTTTTTTACTTTATTGGGGAGTATGAGCGAATATAGGACATTGATGGTTTCTCAGGAAGACTATGATATTGCCAGATCTATATTAGGAGCCATGAATGATTTAGTTGAATTGAAAAAAAGGTCGAGCAAGTCATTATTAGTTGATAGGGCTGAAAAAACTGACGTTTTTAAAAGAGCATTTATGCGTAATGCTGATCATTTCTTTGCTTATCATAATGCAGAAAGCATTTTAGACGGTTTAATGGGGGAAGACCTAAGTGCAATGTCATCTAATCTCTTATTAAAATACAATTTGGATGCCTTTAGTGATGAGTTGGAGCTTAATTTAAAATTTGATCAAAAATCGCTTTTACCAAAGAGAATCAATGTTTTAATTGGAAAAAATGGTTTAGGTAAAAGTCAGGCATTGATGGCCATCTCAAAGTCATTACTATATGGGCGCGGACAATTAGTGGATGTACACTTAGAACGTCCAATGATAAGTCGACTACTGGCCATTGTATCTCCGGGCGATACAAGCAGCAGCTTCCCGCCGGAAAGGGCTAGCAATAAGTGGATAAAATATAGAAAAATTTACTTAGGAGGCAAAAATCGCTCTAAAAGCTCCCAAGGGTTTGGTGATTCGATTGTTCAATTGCTCAGATCTGAAGAAGAGATTGCGGGTCAACTTCGATATGAGATATTCCAAGCCTCACTTTCCTTTATGTCTGAATTTAAAAATACTGTCGTTGAAGTTGATATAGATGATGATCAAGACCTACGGGGGATTATCTATTATAAGGGTAAGCATTACGTCCGAATATCTAAAATTAATAAAGGAAGTGAACAAGAGAGGTTAGATCTGATGGGAGCAGTAGTGAAAACATCGCAACCCAAAAACCTAATTGACAGAAAGGTGTACCCATTTAGTAGCGGCCAATTATCGTTTATTTGCTTTGCAGTTCAAGCTTGTTTGTTTATTGAAAATGGAACGCTGATTTTGTTGGATGAGCCAGAGACGCATATGCATCCTAACTATATATCTGATTTTACTCGTTTACTTGATAGTCTTTTAGAAGCAACGGGTTCTCAAGCTATTATGGCGACACATAGTGCTTATTTTGTTAGAGAGGTGCCTAGAGATCAAGTACATATTTTTAAACGAAATGAATATGGCGCTGTTGATATTATTCGCCCAAGGCTTAAAACATTTGGTGCTGATGTAGGCTCAATATCTTATTTTGTATTTGATGACGATATAACCAATAGCCTTGTAGATAAATTAATTGAAAAGTTACCTTCAGACAAGGGAGGGATTATCCGTGAGATAGAGGCCCTTAAAGGGGAGCTATCTTCAGATGTTATTATGTATTTGAGACGTCGATTGGAGATTAATCGTGAAGAAGATTGATCCACCACTTGTTGATGATATTAATGAGCTTAGTGATTTATCTCTCAATGCCCGATTAAAAGAAAACGATATTCTTTCTAGAAACATTAATAACCTTCTGGCTCACTATCTACAATATGAAGCATATGCAGGAAATCCTTGGGAAGTTAATTCATTAAACCTAGAAGGGAATCTTGCTAGTAAGTTAAAGTTGTTATATGAAAATCCACCAAAATATCAATTAGGATTTATAAAAGAATATAGGGATAAATTATCACCGGATATTTGTCCTATGTGTGGGGGGTTAGGGAAAGGGACATTAGACCACTATCTACCCAAAGATGATTATCCAAGCTTCGCTGTTCTTTCTAAGAATCTAGTGCCTGCATGTGACTGCAACTCAAAAAGAAATACAACGGTAAAAGGGGATCGAGAGCCAGAGCGAGTAATACATCCTTATTATGATACTTTCATAAAGCATCGAGTTTTTAAGGCTAAGTTCTCGGGTACCTTTGAGTCTCCTCAAATTAGTATGATTATAATCGACGACTATCATGAACAAAAAAAGGTCTTAAATTTCCATTTGAATGAAGTTGTTCTGAATAATAAAATTTTAGACTGGCTGGAAAAACGCTGGGGAGCTATGTTCAACAAACCTCATAAACTACTTAGGTCTTATTTACCTAGAGGGATGGTTGTTAGAAGTGATGTGGAGACTGCAATTCAGGATAAATTAGAAGATAGCGATGAAGAATACGATACTCCAAATAATTGGTGGTCATTTTTTTATGCTGGACTGTTAGATTGTAATGTGCGTTTGGACTGTATCACTAGCAAAATAAACCAATTGAGGCTATGAGCACATGCAGCCAGCTGACATTCACATCGCTGAAATATCCAACTGGACGGGCAAAGCAATTGCAAGTCCACACTCTGAACTAGCGTAGCCATTACAGCGTGAAGAACTGCTTAGTCCTGGTATCTACTTCCTAACCGGAGTTGATGCCGATAAACAAACTTTTTAAATTAAAGAGTCCAACGCTTTATATTGGTGAAGCCGAATCAGTTACTAAGCGCTTAAAGCAGCATGACAAACGAGAATGGAATCAGGTTGCTGTATTTGTCCCTCTTTGTGTGGGGAGAGGATGAAAACCTTACCAAGGCGCACATACGGTACTTGGAAGGTGCGCTTATCGTACTGGCAGACCAATCAAATGCCGTTGAGTTATTAAACAGTGCCAATAGTGGTGCTAAGTTACCTGAATCTGATCAAGCGGAGGTGGCTTTATTGAGTAAAAGTGTTTTTAGAAAAAGGACTTCAGCTACTACCTTTACTGTCACTGGGTAATGCAGTCTATGTGTTTAATGTCATAGACAATAATGCCAGCCAGAAAGAAGATCTACTTACCTGTAGTATTAAAGGACTTGTGGCAACCGGAAAGCGTACAGCGAAAGGCTTCGTGGTATTCAAAGGTTCACAAGCGGTTAAAGAATACAGAGCTTCAGCAGCAAACTGGATCACCAAGCGAGATATGCACCTAGAGAGCGGTTTATTAGTTGATCAGGGTGGGCATTACATATTTGCACAGGACTATGAGTTTTCTAGTCCAAGTGCAGCAGGGGCTATTGTACGTGGTGGTTCTACTAATGGGCTGACATCTTGGAAAAATTAATCGGGTACAAAGCTTAAGGATTTGGATTTAATGTAGTCCAATTTATTTAAAGCAGAATTAAAGGAATAATTGCAGAGAAAAGCTAGTAAATAGGAGTACCTATATATAGCCCTATGGAACTATAAGTAAATCCATCTTTGTTGTTAGTATACAGCTGCCATGAGCCCTCGATGATTACAGGGTACCAACCAAACGTCCAACCCGCTTTAATAAATGGTCGCACAATGTCAGCTGATGCATTTGTTATTTCCTCTCTTTGATATTCCTCTGATATATCATAATTAAAATAACTTAATCCTAGGCCAAGATTGGCTCCAGAGTTTTTTTTACCATGAGGGTAAACCGATATTCCAATTTCTTTTGAATCCTGCTCAACACTCACTCTATCATTATAATTACCATCATAACGATCTTCTATTTCTTCACTTTCCTTATAATCACCTTTAGTATAATTAAGATAAGCTGCTAAACGATCTGACCAATCGTATTGAAGTTTGATTGATTGATTCATGATATTAATCCCATCGATATCATCTGTTACGAATTCTTCATTTGTTGGCTTCCAATTAGTCTGCTGGAAACCTATATATATCGATAAATGTCGATCACTCTCTTTTTCGTGTTCATACTTATTATTTTCCATTCGCCACTCGAGTTCTTTTATTCGCCGACGCTTCATTTCTAGCTCACGCAACTCCTGGTATTCTCGTTCAGTTCGGCTCAATTCTTCATCTAATGACGCTAGTGCATCTGATGAATCTTGCGTCTTGTCATTCAAAACTGTAATTATCAGACTTCTAAGACACCTGTAACGGTTATTTTTTTTAGTACATTCATTTCTTTTAGGATTTACATCTGTTTCAAATCCACGACAAGAGCGAGATCGACCACAAATTTCATCAAATTCTTTATATGCAGATTTAAGTGCTAGCATCCTAGACTTAGTTTCTGTGTTGGCTAT
Organism: uncultured Bermanella sp.; assembly: GCA_913058575.1. Classification (GTDB taxonomy): domain Bacteria; phylum Pseudomonadota; class Gammaproteobacteria; order Pseudomonadales; family Oceanobacteraceae; genus Bermanella. The sequence goes on along the minus strand of CAJXRF010000063.1, from coordinate 19,559 downwards.
TGCAACTCCACATACTAAGTAAGTTTTCTCACCTAATTTAGAGCTGGCGATACTATCACAGACCCATTCGTTAGCCTGGGATAGGGGGGAGCTAAGCATAAGAAAAAATATAAAAACGTAGCCTGTCTTATAAGTAAGCACTTTTCGCCCTATTATCATTAGAATTAATGAGATTAATCTCAAGATAAAGTAAAGTCGATAACATCAAAAACTTAAAGAAAATTTCACATATTGGCTCCTCCACTCATACCTTCCTACAGATGCCTAAAATTATATTTCATTTAAATCATGGTAAATTCCACCAAATGTAGAAGTTGCTATATTTTAAAACTTATTATATTTACCAATCCTATGAGTTTAGCGTGTCAATCCAAATCTAATGCCTTCACTGGTTGTAACAGGCTAGATACAAAATCATGACAAACTCTTAGTTTTTAGTTCTGCAAACGTTAAATTCGAATGCTAAGTTTAAAGAATGGATTGGATTTAGGAGTAATTCATGAGACGAGTTATTTTTATCTTATTGCTGGCAACAACGCTTTTTGGTTGCGGTGGTGCTGGTCAAGAAGGTGACAGTGAAGAACTTAATGTTGATATACAAGATAATTCTTTAAACCAATCAACAAAAACCATAGCGACACTAATCCCTCCTGGTTCCAACGGTTGTGAGAATGGAGGTGTACGCATTGATTCAGGCTTTGATGTAAATGAGAACAGAGTGTTGGATGAAAGTGAAGTCTCTGGGAGCTCTATAATCTGTCACGGTTTAGATGGCGTGGTAGGGTTAAATGGTTCAGATGGAGAGGATGGTTCAAATGGGGAGGATGGAGAGGATGGAGAGGATGGAGAGGATGGAGAGGATGGAGAGGATGGAGAGGATGGAGACGATGGAGACGATGGAGAGGATGGAGAGGATGGGCTGACTAGTTTAATTCGAATTTATGATGAGCCAGAAGGGGATAATTGCGAATATGGTGGCAAGAAAATTGTCTCTGGGTTAGATCTAAATTCTAGCGGTATATTGGGTAGTAGCGAAATTCAGGATACTCAATATTTATGTAATGTAGTTCAAATTGTTAGCTCAAATATGGGGTGTAGCGTTAATGATAATTTTGATGGTACTGCCACTATTAGCTGTGAAGACGGTACTAGTGTCGTTATTCATGACGGAGTGGATGGGGTTGATGGCCTAGACGGTACCAATGGTCTGGATGGAGCTGATGGAGCTGGTTCTGCGGTAGTAGGCTTGTTGTATTGCTCCGACTTATTAAGCAGTGATTCTAATAATTCATTTTACGGTATAACTTGGAACTATGAATTATCTGTAATGGAAAATGGGGTTTATCATGTGAAAGCCCACATCAATACAGGGTGGGTTCAAATAGGGAATTCCGCTATATATTCGCCAAGTTCAAGTGGTCATTCAACTGCTCCCATAGATATTGTATTTGACACTTATGTAGGCTCTTTAAATCGGTACCCTGGTTCTTGGATGCTTTCTCTAAGTAATTTTTCGGCTGTTGAGGTTACTTATACCGATACCGATTTCAAATATAACTCTAATTATAATTTAACGGGGCATTCGGGAGTAGTTACTTGGGCACCTAGCCAAAGTGATTGTACATATTTTGATTACTCTAATTAGATTATGTCTCGCAGAACTTTACGACTTAGATTCAGTTTTCTGAAAACTGTCTGAGAGACTAGTAACTGTCATACTTCAAAGGCAACGGCGGGGTCGGGTACGCCCCCCCACTCGAACCTTAAATACACTCGTATTTCTTTTTATTCATAAAATGTCACCAAATTCCCCCAAGTCCACTAATAACGGCACTTTCCAGCCCCTAGTACTAGGGACTGGAAAGGCGCATGTTTGCTGGGTTTAAAATGAACTTTTATGCTCCTCAGTTGGGCTAAATTTACAAAAAGGGATTTTGTCAGTTAGATAGATTGAATTAACCACCAGCTTCAATCTACTGATATTAGTTCCTGCTTTGTCAAAGTCATGGGCTACTTTTTACTAATATCCAATGCCGACAAATACAATTTTAAGTTGCCTTTTGGAAGCAATAGCTAGACTTTTTTCAGTCTCTCCGTATTTCGATCAATATAATAAATTCTCCCAAGCATTTATGTTAATACTTGGAAGAGTTATTAATTCTGACTACAGAGCCTCATGTTGGCCGTTTACCTTAAATGGCTTTTCATATTCTGAGTATTGGAAGTTTGAAGATATGATGATATCTATTACATCCATCTGACCATACTCATTGGTAGAGTAGGTTGTCGAAACGTAGTCGAACATAGACCAACCTAATCTTAAAGGTCTCTCACTAGCATGGCTATTTCCGATAAACTGAAGAAATAGAGGCATAATATATACGCCAGTTAATATTGGTGTTGTGGCACTTGCGTAGTTTAAAAGAACGCCACCTCGAGGGGCAAATGGTATTGCATCTATGAATAAATCATATTTGTATTGTGTATAGAAAGGAAGATCTAAGTTGTTATGCTGGTCCTGTACATAGATATCATACCTTCGGTTAGGGTTAGCATTTGCATAAGAGCCTGCCGTCGGTGTTACCCACTTTACAGGAACACCCAGTTGATCATTAACGGTAATCCTATTCATGTAATACATTCTTCCACGAACATCCTTTAACTTTGGAATTGAAGCGCTTTCGGCATAAGGATAGCTATAGATCATTTCGGCTAGTGAATCATAAGCGCCTTGGCTTTCTGGGTTACCATTCCAATCATCTATTTGAAGTAATATAGCGATAAATTCGGTTGGATATGAGCTGAGAAAGGAGCTGCATTCATCTAGGGCGGAGGAAAGAGTTTGATATTCCGTAAATAGATCAGGCCCCCAATTGCCATGACAGGTCATGAATGAAAACACGCCATCATTTTCATGAACGCTTATTCTAATATCAAATACTCGAATACCGTCTCTAAGTTGAGCGGAAATTGTTTTTGATTGGCAGGCATAAGGAGTATAAATATAACGATTAATGGCAACAGTGTCATGGGTGCCAGGGAGGTTGATATTACCAATTAACTCTTCATCGTTTATATTTTTAAGCCAGTCATGGTGCTCTCTATTAGGTGTGGTTTTAAGTAATGGTGTTAGATTAAAGTCACTCGTACCACCAGAAATTACATACGTCTCAATTAACTTATCCCCCACAGCAGAGGCGAGATTCAATACTCCAAGATTTGATTTTGCCATACAGTGTCCGCCGATCCACCAATTGTTACTGGCTCCTGTGTGTCCTTGTGCTAGGTTCAATTTAGCATGGTAAAATGCACCTCCTATTTGAAAATTAATCTGAACTGAAAAACTGAAATTCAATTTGCTAGGTTTCTCATCTAAGTAGCAACTGGGTGAAAATATGTGTCCTTGTCCACCGCTTTGATTAGTAAAAGCACTGGAAACACCAGTACTTCCTTTACGGCCACACTTAATTTCAATAATCCAGTCATTCCCTTTTTGGTGAATATATAGAGGTAGGCTAGAAGGTTGCCCTTCAGTGATGATGAGGGAGTTGTCGATATATTCAATTGAAGCAATGCTAGCACACGAAATTGTTACTTTATTGTTATGCGATTTAGACATTTGATATTCTCCAGTTTACAGAATGAATAATTAGTTAGTTAACCCATGGCAAAAGAGTAAAACAATTTGTAACACCAATAAGGGAATAAACTTGATCAGTCTCCCCTGTTGGGGCTTTAAGGATGATAATCATTGCCTGGTCGTGATCACAAACAACACTATTGCCTCCAATCCACCAGTTATTCGATAGTGTTTGGTGGCCTTGACCCATTACTAAGGTTACTTCCTTTGTGCCAGACGGAGTTTTAAAAGATACTTGTACCTCGAAATAAAAGTTCAAATTGCTAGGTTTTTCACTTGAGGAAACAGGGCTAAAAGTATGGTTCTTACCACCAGACAAATTTTCAAATTGCCCAGCTACTGAACTATTTCCTTTGCGGCCGCACTCCATGGTGATAGTCCATTTATCGCCTTTTTGAGAAATGGTAGCTGGCGGCGTCGAGGGTTGTCCTTCCGTAATAACAAGGGAATCTTTGATGTAGGAAATACTGGTGATATCGCTACATTTAATCTCTACTGAGTTGCTGCGCGAAGTGGCCATGTTGCCAAGTCCTTATTAAGAAATTGAAAATATGAAATCGGTTAAAAACTAAGGTGCCCTGAGTGTATTTGCTAACGGCCACCAAAAAAAACCGAGCTTTATATAATCTCATCGAGGGGGAGCAGGCATTCAATACATGCCAAATTTCAAAGGAAATACTAATAAATGGTTAGGGTGAATTTGCGGCGACTGGAAGGGCCTAAGGCTTTAACCATAGGAAGTGCTGGTAAGGCGAGTGGTTCTGAACGGGTAGGGCCACCTCCAGTTGGCATGAAGAAAACAATATATATAGTGGGAAGACTTTTGGCCCCTAAGAAAATTCTAAAACAGTGCTTGAGATACTAAATCTTATACCGTTATCTTGAGGTGGGTCACTTTAACTTTACTCTCATTTGACGCGCAGGCCGCCCGTGACCGGAGAGTAAAGCCAAAGCGGTTAGTCAGCTAGGTGTTTTGGCAGCCGTTGTACTGTAAGTCATTTTTAGCGACCCATGGAGTCAAGCAGTTCCCTTAGTTCTTTTGGTAAAATTCCTTGTACCTTAGTGATGATTGCAGATTCATGTTTTTGCCATAGAACTCCGAGGTAGACCACACCAAGCCCTATGGCAGACAAAGCGATAGGAAATAGCCAGCTGTCCTTGAAAACAGTGTGAGCTAGGTGACCTAGATAAAAAGCCGAACCTATCGCTCCAAATACGACAAATACTCGCCTTATCAGTAACACACCAACCCCCATCATTAATAAGTTAATGCTGAAATAGATAAATTTAGATAACTCACTATCAGAGTCTTGGCTGGTCATGCCTCCCCAAAACGCTATTACACCAAAGATATAGAGCCAGAAAGGGTAATCAGCAGACACCCGTGAACGAATATCTACCCAGAAAGCCAGGCCAATCATTAACAACCCTGTATACATCGACACCATAGAGCGCACTTCCATTTCAGGGCGTTCGCCTGTGATCATGACAGCCATATCCATGGTCATATACCAAAGGGTGACGGCTATGGGCATGATAAGAAAAGGGTATTTGTATATCTTGGCGATAATCAGTGCTGCGGCTAGGGTGCCTAACTCCATGTAAACCCAATGCCACTTAATTTGGCGGTGATATTCATTGTAGGCAGTATCATCTGGCCACCAGCCTAGGGCTTGCTGAAGTCCATAAATGGCCATGGGCACTAATACTACTGCGAAGGTGGCGCATATGCCGGCGGGAACAGCGAGGCCTTTGCTTTGGAAACGATTAGTTAATGCCAGTCCAACACTTGAGTACAGTAGTGAAATAAAGAAAACACCCCAGCCACCGAAAGCCTCCCAACCTAAATTCATAAACAGTGACATGGCGCCAATGGCTATCAGTCCGCCTATGTAATAAAGCAGGTGGGTGAAGTCAAAAGATGGGCTGGAATCTGGCTGGGCACCAAAAAAGTCAAACAGCTCCGTTGCCTGCTTATGGGTAATGATGCCTTTGGCCGCGGCATTATTGAGTTGTGACTGGGAAATTTTCATGGTCCTCCTTGAATTGACGAGTTACTGGTTGTGTATTTATCTTAGCGTCTTCCCTGTAGGGGTCATAATATATACCAATCAATAGGACGTCTGCTTTCTATTTCATTGAATTTCTATAATTTGATGCCGTCAAATATAGATTGCTTTTCCCCAGAGCTATGGTTATTTCGAGAAACTCAAGCTAATTCAATAAACAAACTTAAGTGACTAACACCTGATAGGCATTAAGAACGGCTTGAGCTTAGTTTAAGCCCCAGTTCGAACAATTGGAGTCGATCTTCAACTAGTAACTATCTATGAGTTTTTAAACCATAAAAACCACTATTTTCAACGGCTTCTTAGAATAAATTTAACCTTTTAAATTTATTCTAGTTAGAAGGCTTGTTTTCCAATGCTTAAAAAATTTCGCTATTAACTTTTTTAATATTGAAGTTCAATTTTTTTATTCTAGGGATATGTCATTTTTACTACCTTAATTGAGGCGGTAATTTAACTGATCAATCAAATGATAATAAATAAGTAACGGGAGTTGATTGTTGTAGGTAAAGCCTCTCAACTCTAGATAATGAAATAGTCAAGCAGCTAAGCGGCCAAAGTCACGCCAAAATCAATTTTCCTTAGATTTTTAAAAAATCAAGCAGCTAAGCGGCCAAAGTCACCCTGAACTCCTTTTTCTTTGTTATATGTTTTCAGGGTTTTATATTATTTTTTCTGGCAAAGAAAATAATTCAATATATAAGTTTGAAATGAAAAAAAGGACTTATATTTAGGGAGGAAACCAATTTATGTGAGGTGTAAAATGAAAAATAATTCAAATAACTCTCGACAAGAAGGTACTCAATTAGAGCTGCAACTTAATGTAGATAAGTTACCTATATCGGATTCAGCAAAAGGGAAACTTCCTAGTTTCATAGATATAGTTGAAGGCCCCAGTTCACTTCAGTGTATTGTAGCTGTAGCCAGTACTTATTTGAAAATTCAGAGAGCTGATTGTTTTATTGGTTTTCCACCAGAACTTAACGGCTTTACGGTCTTGCTTGAGGAGCTGACCCTTAAAAATAAAGAAATAGAAAAAATAAATCAGGCCGCTTCATACAATATATCCATACCCTTTGAAATATCTGCAAAAAACATCATTGGTAAACACCCCCTATATGCTGGATTGGCTTTCTTTAAGCGAAGTGATAATCAAGTTCTTGTCTTAATGATAAAAATCTTCTTGTTAGGCTGTTATAGAGCGAATAAATATGACCTTGATTTAACGGAAGTTGATAAATACAGGTTTTGTTTGTTTTTACGAAAATTAACCAGTCTCCCTCAAGGCCAGCATGGTTGAAACGAGCAGCCACCAAAAATATTTCTAGCCTCAAAGAATTAAGGTCCGAAATTATTAGTCTAAAGGATTCGTGTAAAGGCAACGGGCAGGGTGCTGACTTGGAATGGAAAAAGGCACTGTCTTCTCAGGGGATGTTTTTAGATGTGATGTGTGGCGATCCAGCAAGACGTAGGAAGCCTCGGTCAATTGAAGGAGAGGGTCAACGAACTGGAAAACATGGAGGAATACAGGGTGATGAGTATTTTGGTGAGAGTACCAAGGTTAATCGTTTGGTCCCTGGCGATGAGGATGATATTCATGGAGTCTCTGAAGTTCGGGCCATAATTGATATAAATATAAGTGATGAAATGAAACTGGAGTTTCAGCTCGCTGATATTGAGCCAAATGAAGTGGAGCCTTCGGTTGAATTTGTCTTTAACAAAGATTATTCAATAAGTAAGAGAGCGCAAAAATTTCAGGACTCATTAGGAAGTAAAGGCAAAGAGCGCGCCATAAATTCCTATAATCAATATTTGCAGGGGTCTAATCAGCGGTTAACGGATGAAGATATAGTGGGGTTGTTTGAAGTCGTTAGGAAGGAAAAGGATCTAAAGGAAGATAGGCTGATACGTGCCGCCTTACTAGGTGTGTTTGCGACAGGGCAGAGCATAGAGACTATAAAAGTATTGGAAGTGATTCGCAGTAACGATCGATCTGAGCAAGATTATTTTGAAGGGGTTATTTATTATGACTTAGATAGCCAAAGCTGGTTGATTCCAAGTCTAAACATGGGTTTTAAGAATCCACTAATCGCCAATACTGCTGGTGTTTCAATTCAAACAGGTCACCCATATATAGAGCTACCCGATGTTTTTGGGTTTAAAGAGTTGATGAAGCTGCCCGAAACTGTCGATAAGAAGTTGACGCTCTTCGAAGGCGTCCTAGATCTTGAATATAGAGTAAAAAAACTTATTAGAAATTGTGGCGAAAGGGTAACTCTGAACAGGGTTCAGATGTACCTCCAGCTTAGATGCTCCAGTACCTTTGAAGCAGTGACTGCAAGCCTTACATTTAGTGCCACCATACCAGTTGCCTCAGCTAGAAAATTCTATACGGTTTTGGAGCTTGAGGAGATTAAGGCCATATACCTTAGTTTAATCGAGCCTTTATCGAATTTAATATCAGTTAACTTAACCGATATTAAAATGCCTAAAATAGAGGGTGCAGTAGGAGCACGCTACCTACCTAAGATGGAGCATGTTAAGGAGGTAATTAGAGCGTTACTTAACACATTAGAGCTTCAACGAATAGAAAAAGGCTATGGTTGGTGGAGAGAGTTTCATAATCTTTATACTGTTTATTGTCTTTATTCACAAGGGTTATTGACAGGGTATAGAGGTGTTAGCCAGCCCTTTATTTTTAGTAAGAACCTAATTCATAATAATAAAATTGCTGTATTTAGTGATAAGGGAACGGAAGACCATTTTCAAGAGCGAATAATGCCTTCTCACCAGCTTGTTTTTGCTTTGTCTAGGGAATACGAGAAGCACTGTAGAAAGGTTAAAAGAAGATTGCCGATTAGCTCTCAAGTCAATAAATATGATTTTTTCTTTATCGAGCCTGATCTTTCAGTCGTAGAAGTTAGGCCCAAATTAATTGCAGAAAAATTAAGTCCTTACACTAGTTTGCCACCTAATTCTAATCGTAAACTCCTTCGTAATTACCTAACAGAAAAAGGGTGCACGCCACTGGCCATTGATACGCTATTAGGTCACGGAGCTAGGGGGGAAAGATTTTGGGAGTCTTACTCGTCCAGAAGTTTGAAATCAATATATAAAGAGGTCCACGGATATATTGATTTACTTTCCAAGGAGTTGGGAATTCGGGTTGTGAAAGGGCTTCAGCGATGATGTGTATTAAGAAAGGGGTATTGGAAGCAATTAGAAAGGTATGCCCCTGGATAGATAGCCCAACTAAAGGTGATAGGAGATTAAGAAAGGAAGAATTTGAGAGGATTAATTGCTTACTCATATTAATGGGGCTTTCAAAGAAAATTAAAGAAGCGAATAGAATCGTTTTTGACTATATGTCTGAAAATAATTGTCTGGACTCATCACAGAACATAATTAGTACTATAGCAAAATTAAAGAGACCTTCAGCGAGGATAATAGAGAGGGACATAGTCAGGATTGATGCAGTCGATAGTTTGGATGGGGTGTTCAAGAATAAGCTAGAATCATGCCGGAGTTTACCTTGTATAGATCTTTGTGGCCTGATTATGTACTCCGCTATAAGAAATGGATTGTTACTTAGGAAAGAGCTTATAGTTGAATTCTACAAACAATTGAATAATAAACCATACATGTTAAAAGGAGTTGTATGGTATGAACTCCCACTTATAGAAGGTGAGCATGTACAAGTTTGGGTTCCTGACTCAATAACTTTGGCCTTGTTGGGAATTTGGTACGAAAATAAATGTAATTCAAATTTTGCAGGAGTTAATAAAAGATCTTACTTTGAAGTTATGAAAAACACATTCTCTAATGGAGAGTTTTTGTGGAATAGAACAGGGTTGAATAAAGAAAAGTTATTTTTAGAAAGTGTTTTAAAGCGGCTGTCAATCGACTTGCCTAGTTACTTGATAGATAGTGTGAGCGGAGTAATCGATAATCGATCTTTGGATCCTATTTGTTTTCATCGCCTTTTATCTGGATTGTCACCGTGTTTGCCAAAGTCAAAAGATCACATAAAAGCTAGTCGTTACAAAAAATCGGTATACTCTGAAACAAGCTTGAATCTACAAAATAAGTCGGATGGGTTTATTTATAATAAGTTACTTGATTGTTTTAAGGATTGTCAGCCAGACCATAAGAAAAAGCTAGTAGGGAAAATCAAGGAAATAATCTCTAACAATAATAGCCTCTTGTCTCCAACTATGAATTATCTCTGTCGATGGTGTGTTAATCGATTAGAGGGAAGAAATTGGTATGGACATAAAAGCTCTGTAGCTACAATGCGGATGAAACTATCTAAAATATCAGATGAGCTTCTGGCGATTTTTGGATCTATAGAACCACGTGATGTTGAATCTGATGAGCTCATTGATCTCTATGAAGAAGTTATTAAGGAGGGAGGCAATAAGAATAGGTTTTCTGAAACCATAGGGGATTATCATGATTTTTTAGTTACTTGTTGCGGTGTTGAGGATATAGGGTCGGGTTCTTTATGGGCGAGTCCGAGAGAGAAGTTTAGTAATGTAGATGCCAATATTATTACGCAACTAGAGTTTGATACTTGCGTTAAATACTACAAGAAGCAGATAGAGAGGCTCTCCAGAAACAAAGATGAACGTCGCATAATGAAAATTCGGCTAATAGTCTTCATTATAGGTTTTTATACTGGTCTCCGTAGAAAGGAACTTATATACCTTCGAATTAAGGACTTTACGCGCCTAGGAACAAAGGAAATATTGGTTCGGCCTATAGATATTAGGACGCTCAAGTCAATAAATTGTATTAGACGTATATTGGTTGAGTTTCAGATTCCCAATGAATTCATTGAGGATATAGAAGAGCTAATTTTTTTCAGAAAAAACCTAGGGGCGAAAGACTCGGATTTATTATTCTTTAAAGATAATGATGGAGGGGTGAGTGAAATTTCAATTTTTGGTCATATTCAATGGTTATTGCAAATTGTTACTGGAAACCCTAAGGCTCGATTTCATCATTGTAGGCATTCGTTTGCGAGCTGGGCACTCTGGCGTTGGTCTTCTTTGCATCTTAATGTGTATGAACCTTGGTCCTCGATACTGCCTAACTATGATAAGAGGGTTGTAGAAAAAGAGTATAGCGCTTTGTTTAGCCAAAGTGATGTTCGTTACCCTAGTAATTCAATGCTCTATGAAATGGCAAGGACTTTAGGGCATTCCAGTCCTCAAATGGGGCTGGAGCACTACCTTCATACGCCTTCTCTAATTGCCCATATATCTTTACAGGATTCATCACTGAAATTAAGCACTAAAATAATCTCAGAAATTATAGGTGTTTCACTTCGTAGGGCTCAGCAATTAACCAAGAATCAATCACGTAATATCCAAATTATTGACAAGGTTAGCCTCCGGCGAATTTCAAAGGTGTCCATTACGCCTAACTTAACGGGTTGGATCGAGCCGGATCTGAAACGAATAGGTGTCAGGGGGCGTGAAGCGGATTACGAGGAAGTGGGCGAATTTAATATCTGGAATGCCTTAGTTGATAGAAAGCTTAATAGTTTATCCGTAGATGCTCTTTCAAAGAGCTTTCAATTGAATAAGTGCGTGTTTGAAAAGTGTGTAAAAGAATATGAGTTAATTGAAAAAATGACTTTTCCTGGTAGTGGTCATAATACTAATCGTCATCTAAAGAAGAAGGGGGGTGTCATAATGGATTTTCCTCGAGAGAAGAGACATTTACGAACAGCAGAATTGATGATTGCCAATTACAGGAAATTACCAGGCCGAAAACGTAGTCGGGTGGACTGGTGTGTCGACTATTATATTACGAATGGGCAAGTGAATCGTCCAAGTTTACGCTTTACTGATGTAAACGAGTTATCCCGTTTCTTGAAAATATTTCAAGATCTAGATCTAGATTGTAATGGCACCCAGGGAAGCTTTTATAGGATAACTCTCAATTCCTGCTATCCATACGAATCTATAGAGAGGTGTAAGCAGTGGTTGTACTGGGGGAAAGTGATAGATGGCTATCGCAATCAGACATGCAACATTATTAAAAAGAGTGGGGTTAATGAAGAAGGATATGTAGAGCTTGCATTTATTACAGATGCCAAAGGGCCCATTGCTGATTCGGTACGCTGGCCGCCGGATTTAGGGTTTAAATTTGCCTTATATGTTATTGCGGTGACTCGAGGGAGTCTAAACTCCTCTTAGGAGAGTTACAAAATTATACGTTTGGATAATGGATTAACAATATTCTTAGAAGATACATTCTAGAGGCTACTGACTTTCATTAAAAATGAATAGCATTAAACTCGTATGGTGATATAGAGTGCCTTTTACCAGCCCCAACTAATAAATAGCTTGTGTTCTTAGTATGAAATACACAATCGTGTTCAACACTTTGTAACCATGTGGACTTTACGCAAAACCCCGTAGGCCATCGATTTTGTTCATCCCATATAATATTCTCTGAGAAAATAGCAGAAGGTAAAAATCCGTTTTTAGCTAATTCATCTATCTCTTCTTGTTGGTACTCTATATCCCAGTAAGTCCAAGCAGAAATGGCACAAATAGGACGCCGATTTTTAACTTGAAGTAGTCTGTCAAGCCGCATTTGCATGTCTTTAATAGGTATACCATAAGTACATGGAATGCGTATTGAACTTTGGTGGGTTTTCTTAGTCATGTGGTTATCTCCTGATATAGCATCTATTGCTCTTACTTAACAATTAGTTGTTTCTATAATTTGCTGAAATTTTGATTTTTAGTAAAGAGGTGGGCAGTAGGCTGCCCACATATGGCCTCCTTATTCTTCGTTTAACGTGGATTTAAGTAGATCTTTTAAGTAGATCATTACATCTTCGAAATTACCTTCGATGACTAAGATTTTCTGACGGTTTCTCTCAATAAAGTTTTGTAGAGCCTCGCGATTATGATTAGCTCGCCAAGAACCTAAAGCCACAACTAAGTTGTCACTGTAGGGCTCTATTGAAAATATCCGTTCAAGCTCCATAGCTGCTCGCTTGGTAATTAGTTCGCAGTCAGTCATTTCAGTTTCCCCTAAAAGCTATATGGCTAAAATTACATAAGGAAATTCTTATGTGACTATAAAATTATACTTATTTCATTTTCCCAAAAGCGCTTATTTCAGTTTTATACAATGATTTAGCTATAAGTTTGTTATAGAAGTCGGTATGAACTTATACTTCTGGTATATGACAGGGCCCTACGTTAGTTCACCATTAATAATTCTTTCAATTAGAATGAATATATCTATTTTCCTCCAGTATGTAGCCCGAGGGCCAAGTTTGACAGGGCTTGGAAACCTTCCTGTTTTTACACCAGCCCACCAGGTAGAAGCGCTGATGGGGAATATTTCTAATATCTGATTAAGACGGAAGTAACCGAGTACTTCCTTGGGTTGATAGGTAATTATCACTTAGTCACCAGTTATGTAATGATTGTGGAGAGTAAGTTGAAAATTGAATAAAACTTACCCTGCTTTTATAAGGATAAGTTCATTGAGCTTTAGGTCAGAAAATAATTAGCTATATGAAATTCATTTTATAGAAGTTTATGTATATCAGATTTTTGCCAAACCGTAATATTGCTTCCAATGTTAAATCCTTCTGGAAAGTCCCCTGAATTTATTCCGTTCCACCAAGAGGATTTACTCATTGGAATAAGGTTGAGGATTTGAGGAAGGCGATAAAATCCAATAGTATGTTCTAGTGCCTCATCCTTGTGAAGAGATTGAAGTTCCAGAATTTTTTCTATGATTTTGGCTAGGTGCTTTTCATCGATGCTTTTCATTAGCTTTAATACTTCTGTAAGTTCAAGAAAGATTTTGTATGTGAATAACTCAGGTTTAGGGTTTTCACCATCCTTAATGAAACTATACAGAAAATTTAAGAAAATAATTTTAGCTAACAGGCCAAAGTCTCTTAGAACTGATTTTTTTTAAATACGTTAACAAATGGGATAAGCTAAGCGGCCAAAGTGACGCAAAAATAGCGAAAGTTAAGCAAACTTTTCTGGATGTGCTAAAGGCTCAGTTGTGGCGATTGAACTGGGTGTACTTATAAAGGGGAGGGTGAGGTATTAAATCTCTAACTGACATAAAACCCTTTTGTCGGATAGCCAAGGGTTGATATAGATTCTACTTTTTTATCGAACTTTAAGTGCAAAGGGTTTTTTATGTCTAGGGGAGGCACGATTAAGGGTTAGCATATAGTGGCTCTCTTAATTTCTCTTTAGCGCCAATTTCAATGAGTTCTTCAGTAACTTTGTCGCGATCCTCGTAAGACATACCTGAAACATCAATCGGCTTGAGAATTCGGCAAACTACGGTGCCTGGCTTGATCTTCCACTCACCATACGGCAGGCAATTTCGAGAACCATGAATATATGCGGGTATAATTTGAGTTTTGGCTTGGATCGCCATTACAGCCGGGCCCTTTTTGTAAGGGTTTATAGATCCATCCTGGCTACGCTTACCTTCGGCTGATAAATACACTAGCCCTCCGGTAGATGCATAATTAGCGGCTTTCGCTAATTGATGTTGAGAGTTATTGGCCCACTGGCGAACTATCACCCAGCCTAAAATCCATGATACCCATCCGACAAATGGAATCATGGCATATTCAATGTTCCAGATACTAAGCCAGTGACGGTTGATTGCGGCGTACGCTAATATTGGGTCTATGATACTTTGCTGAGTTAAGCCAACCAGTACCCCACCTTTATCCAAATCTTTTGCATCTCCTTCGAACTCAATTTCGAGTTTTATATTAAATAAGTAAGCAAAAAGCCTGTTCCAGATGCGAATGACTTGCCATCCGGACTTTCTATTAACGAGCCCAGCAATTAATGCAAAAATTGCAAATGGAATTAATGTAAGAAGTAAAATTAAGTACTTTGTTATCTGAACCCAAGTGCTCATGATTTATCCGTTAGAATGCAGTAGATTAAATAACTTATAGTAATGTTATATCTACTTGCAACTTATTGTAGATGACTTAATGCTCGAGCATTAACTGTCCATCTTTTAACTTAGGTTTACTTTGCTATTTTAACGCACGGATCAATCTATGTAGTATAAAAGGACAATATGAAATTTGGAGTTCAAAGAATGACAGAGCTATGTAATTGGAGTTTAAACTCTGTACCTTCAAGTGAGCGGATTATTAGAGTGTTAGGTCAGGCTGTAATATTGCTAATCATACCTCTTCATGCTCTTTCGTATACCCCTGAAGTTGGCCACAAGCATATTATGCCGCTATCACATATGCTGCTGAAAGAATGCGGTCATCCCGCCGCAGGGGCTTATGAAGACGCTGATATAGAGTTAATTACAAAAACCAGCGCCCAGATGGACACCGGCCAAGCATCCACCACCTTTGAAACTGAACACAATCCTTTTTCACTTTGGGCCCGGGCCAAGAATTGGCACTTCTATAATCCCAAAATACCTGAAGGCCAAAAGTATTTAGGGTATTTTCAAAAGTCCTATATCAAGGTTTGGGAGTGGTTGAAGTATGGATATAGCAATGCACCGTTGAAAGAAGATAGGCTGACTTATTTGGGTGGTATGGCTCATTTTATTGAAGACATGGCTAACCCTGCTCATATCATCCCTATATTCCACGCTGTGGGTATCAAAGATGGTATAGATGACTTTAAACCAGCGTACAAAGCCATTATAGATAGGATCAATGACCATTCACTTTGTAATTTTATTGCTGGTCAATCAGTACTGCCGGAACCAATTGATGTCAGAAATTGGCTAGTCACCCAAACAATGTCTGAGCTAGACAATAGCATTCAGGGCTGCCCAGATATTAAGTGGGGGGAGTTCTTCGATGATCCGGAAGGGAATGATTTTTTCGGTAAATTCCATATAAACTCGGATAATAAATCAGCTGGCTTTATTGGTTCTCTATTTAAATCAAAAACATTTTATATCGGTGATACTGGATTATTCGTATCAAGTATCGATTCATCCCGTACTTGCCAGATAGACGATAGTGATTTTTACCAAGGTTTTATTGATCAGCTATTTGAAAATGCGATTATAGCGGATGCTAAACTATTGATTGGCCAGTCTGATAATTTTAAGGTTTATTAATTTTCCTTGAAATTATACAAACGAGACTGAAAGTCTGGCTTATTAGATGATGCACTTCGGAGTTGAATCCAAGCACCAAATCACAGAAGAAACCATAATTCCTAAGAAAACGAATAGGGGCCAAGGCGCTGTGTATGATTCCATATTAATTACTCATAACGCCCTGTGTATGGTGACGCAGTGAAGGCGCTGCTTTTCAAGCGCCGTAACGGAGTTCACTATGACACCTTGGTTATGTCTTGCACTATTCATCGTAGCCCTTGAGTATATTTTTAGCTTTCGATGGTTCTAATCTGTCGATTGCTTTAGTCAACGAAGTTCGAGTGGCTCCGAGCTGTTTTAATTCTTACCCAGATAGCTGAAATCAGTTTCATCCGGATCTTCGTTTTCATTATGCCGAACTACATTATCAAAAGCAGTTTCATCAGGCTGAGCTTCCACCAATTGACATAGCGCTAAGACCGCTTGTAATAACTCATGATAACGAAATTAATCAATAATTGATTTTTATTATGTAACAATAAATCAATCATATTTAACTCCTAAAGCTTATTTGGTTAAATTGATATATATATGGTATTTATAGTACTACGCTGTCGATTTCATATATCTTTGGCTGTCTTACGACCGGATTTATAAGCGCAATACCAGCGGACACATTGGAGAATGATTGATTTTGGGGTATGTCGCCCTTTGAAGCTGATCATTTAATACCTGTTTGCTATTAAATATGAGCAGGTATTATACTGGATCTGATTTTCAGGGTCCTGGATGCGACAGAACCGAAGCAAGTCGCTTTTCTGTAATTTCCGGCGAAAACGCAAAAATAACTAAAGCGAGTCAAAAATGAAGCTCCTCATCAGTACCGCTCTTCTCCTCCTCTTGGTCTTCTCTGCCTCGTGCACTACTACCCCTCAGCAGAGTACAGGGGAGTCGTACACCACCGTCGGCAGCTACAGCTATTTTTGCAATAACTTTTGCGACACTTATAAAAACCAGATGTGCAGCCCGCCAGGAGACACGGCTACTGACTACCAATTTGAAATCCAGAGCGGGGACCTGACGACCCAACAGACGTCAAATGGCTATCAATTCTGGCTGGCGCACGGCGAGGCCGTCTCTCTGGAATTTAAATGTCCAAATATGCCTCCGACGGCCTGTTCCGGAAACGGGCCGAAGTCTATTAAATTAGACAAGAGCGGCAAAATAGATTGCAGCGTCACGTCAAAAAGCAACAACCCTAACGACGAACACAAAACCTTATATTGCAAAAACACGGCAAGCAACGACAGCCACCATCACCTGAACATTGATAGTTTCGGGTGCGGGGCGTTCTACGCTTTTTAACCGTAGAAGGGGTTCCGACCGTAGCCGCGCGAAAACGCACGTTAAGGAATTGTGCGCATAGTCATGGTGAGGTTGAGGTCTGGCCATGATTAGTAAAATAAAGTAAACAAGCTTTAGATCTAATGGGTCAGTAGTAGCATTTTTTTCGATATCTTCACTCGTAGAGACTTAATATCCTTTATGAAATTAAGATATTGTTCTCGTTGTGGATTGTCATACAACCGATGGTTGGATCAAGCTTCACCATGCTGCGTGAAACACCCTGTACGGAGCCGCATGCAGGGTGTTGTGGGTTAGACCCTTGGCTACCCGATTAGCCATCAGTTGGACTCTGCGGTGTAGCTAAAGTTAATTGATAAAACCCGAGATCTAACCACCGGCCAAATTTAAATGCAACTTGCATTATAGTACCCGAGTGAACAAAACCCAATTTTTGGTGAAGTGTAATACTACCAATATTTGTAATGTCGATACCGCCAACCATAACGTGGTAATTTTGCTCCGAGGCCAAAACAATTAATTTTTGAAGCAAAGTGCGCCCTAGACCTTTATCTCTGTGATTTTTATGAATGTAGAGCGAATGTTCAATTGAATATTTATACGCTGGCCACGCACGAAATGTACTGTAACTTGCAAAACCTAAAAGGTTGCCTTTGCCATCAATGATGCCAATAACGGGGAATTTATTTTCATTTTTTACTTTGAACCAATTACCCATGCTTTCAATTGAACGAGGCTTGTAATCATAAAGCGCGGTTGAATTTAGAATTGCTTCATTAAGTATTTCTAAGATTTGTTCCGCATGATTTTCATAAGTACAGTTAATAATTTGCACGCAAAGATTCCCGTTGGCTAACGCTTAGCTAAAAGGCGTGCGTTAGCACGTCCAGTGGAGGCCGTCTTTTTGGCCGGAACGCATTTTCAGCGTATTGTTATAAGGCTGCAATCTTGCAAAGTTCATCCTTTATAGCCTTGTCCAAATTTTCTGTTTCTTTATACCCTTTCTCATTCAAGGATATTTCATCACTTAGCCAAATAAAATGGTTAAAAACGGTGGAGCCCCATTCTAATGAAAGGTACATTTGTTCACATGCTGTTGCTAAGTGACTTGTGTCTATCGCATTAGAAGTAAGTAGCTCAAGCATTTTCCCAGCAATAACTTTGCAATCAACTTCCGTAATGGGCTCCATTACAAGATCTAAACCCTTAACTCTTTCTAGAGAAGAATTGGTAGAAATATCTATCATCCAATCTGGAAATTCATCGTTCTCGGCAATATAATTATCAGCTAGCGAAATGAGTTCTTCGCCTGAAATTAATCCAATTTTATTTTGAATCAACCAATTTCTAGCTATAGTCCTCATTACTTATGCCTTATAACAGTGCGATAGAACGGACCCTTCGGTCCGTATATTCGCTTTTTATGTGATTACTTAACATGTTGCCTGATGCCTATTTTTGAGCATACTTTAATTGGTAATAACATGACTAATATACCGATGAGTATAAGTGCCAAGGCTAAAGTGCCATAAGCTAGATACGCAGTCATGTGAATGAATGCAAAGATTACAGAAAATAAAATGGATATTTGAACAAGCATTGAAACTACTAATACTAGCCCTTTATTTAAAGTGAACTCTGCACCACATTGAGAGCAACGAAAATTAATACCTAATATCAGGCCCAACTTCTTAAATGGACTGACCCCATCCTTGTTGCACTCATTACACTTCATAATATGAAATCAATTCTCATAAACACATAACAGTGCGATAGAACGGACCCTTCGGTCCGTATATTCGCTTTTTATGGTGTGCACGGTATTTTCGATACTCGATTTTGGTGCCTACCACCTTCAAATTCAGTTTCAATGAAAGCAGTTACAATTTCTAGTGCTCTTTCGGGAGTCACATACCTTGCTGGGATTGAAACTATGTTTGCATCATTGTGCAAACGTGCAAGTTGCGCAATTTCACTATCCCAAGCCAAAGCACAACGTATTCGTTGGTGCTTATTGACCGTCATTGCAACACCATTTCCACTTCCGCAAATGATAATGCCTAATTCGCATTCTTTGCTTTCAATAGCATTTGCAACTGGATGCACATAATCAGGGTAGTCACATGAGTCGGCGCTATATGGACCGAAATCCTTCACCTCATGTCCCTTTTGCTTTAAAAAGAAGGCAACTTGATTTTTGTATTCGTAACCAGCGTGATCGCCGCCTAATGCAAATTTCATTTTTACTTACCCGATGAGTTGAATTGAACCAAGACCATAACGCCTGCTAGCAGGAGCAAAACGCAGTTTTGTCTGCTGGCTAGCTTTGTGTACGCCCAGCATGGGCATGAACTAATGAGGTGAAAGTCCTCTGTAGGAAA